>NZ_AUFQ01000048.1 GCF_000426585.1 Segatella baroniae DSM 16972 = JCM 13447 | reverse complement strand
TTCAATACCTACTGATTATCAATGTTTTAAAGTCTATTATTTAAACGTGCAATTAACACTTTTAACAAATTGTACTTCTAACTTGAACATCGGTTACTTTTAGCATGATCGACAGCGAAAAGATATTGGGGTCAGTCTATAAAAAATCAGCAAACCTGCTTTCTACCACATTGCTATGGTGTCTATTCATAGTTCTTGGGGATGGATTTCTACAAGACATTTTTTTTTAGAATATTTCTTTTTCTATATTTTCTTTTCTTGGAAGCAGTTTAAAAGTCACATCGCTTGTCGCGGGCGGCTTTTACACGCCCGCTTTATTACGACTTTCCACATCTATCTGATAATGTTGTATACAATCAGATTTTTACTTCTTATCCGAATCAGACTCTTTACCGCATCACATCCATTAACCGTTCCCATTCAGGCGCAAAGGTAATTCAGAAAATTGATTCTGCTACAATGCCATAACCTCTGGTTTTGGAGAAAATTGGCACCCTTGCGCTCCGCTGTGTTCATTCCAATTGCGTTTTTCCTCAAAGACCTTGCATTAGTTCTTCCCTACCTTTGTGAGGCATCTGAAACGAAAACGACCGATGCGACAAGAAGACACATTAAAAAGAATGTAGTCAGTCCGTAGTAATAGATACTTCAGCTTCTGACTACGCGCAACCCTTTTTCTTTCACCATATTATCCTTCCTTGTAGTAATGTAGTAAGATAATATCGGTGAAAGAGAAAAGTATATCAATTGATACTGCCATTGCAGTGTAGATATGTCTGCTCCATCACTGGTGCAGGGCGTTGTAGCTCTTGGCAGATGTGTTTTCTGAACAAGCGAACTTCTGTGCTGTCCAATTGATAAGACAAAGCGATAATGATTGAAAGCGGATAAAGCGGAGCATATCCTCGCCGCCGCCCGTTCATGAATACTTCCACCTCCCCTGCGTCCCTTTCCTCAGGACGCAAGGATTTACATGCCTCGTGGCCAAGGGCACATGCTATATAGCTTTTCCCCGTACCTGAAGAGCCGGTAATGAAGAGGTTCTGCCCCTTATGTACAAAGTCAAGGGTGGCGAGGCGTTCCATCTGATTGCGCT
>NZ_AUFQ01000047.1 GCF_000426585.1 Segatella baroniae DSM 16972 = JCM 13447 | reverse complement strand
CATCACGGCTGTCTTTGGGCGACCCTTCCAGGGTCGATTTCCGCCTGGTCTTCTATCCCCTGGTCACTCCGCTTCGCAGAGATGACCAGGGGTTACTGAGCGATGAAGCCTCCGGCTTCACTTCCTGCGCAGCCTGCGACAGGCATTTCTTGATACCCAATCGCGCATGGGGACATAGCCATGATGTATTCTTTATATCCAATCGGTGAATAGGGACATGCTCATGGTGCATTGCGCAAACAACCGCCAGGCGGTCATTCGTGTATGCAAGGTTTTGGTTGTCGTCTGAATGGGGGGTACGTGGCTACCGCATAGCGGTTGGCTCTTTTAGAGGGCAGCGTTGCGAGCGCAGCGAGCTACCCTGCCTGGCCAATGACAGAGAAAGCTAGGCCGAAGGTCTTGGTCTTTTTAAGTTTATGGTGGATGTTGCCGGGTGTAAAGGGTGAGCCGCCGGAATTGGCAATTGTTTTGAAGCATGCGGGACACATGCGACAAGGGCGATATGATGGCATGTGTATTGATTGAAAACGGACTTTCCCGCAAAAAAACGATGGTTCAAATGTAAAAAGACCAAGACCTTCGGCCTAGTTCCCCGCCACCAAAGTTTAGGCAGGGTAGCTCGCTTCGCTCGCAACGCTGCCCTCTAAAAAGACCAACCGCCAAGGCGGTAGTGCGCAGTGCACCATGGCTATGCTCCCATGAACCAACCTGACACAGTTTGCTTTACACGCTTGGGCTATGTGGCTGCTGGCTTTTTGCACGGCAACCGCAGTCCTTTTGCAATGTGACCGCTGCCCTTTTGTAATGTGATCGCTGCTCTTTTGCAAGGTAACTAATCAATGAAAATGAAGAAGTATAGGAGTTGGTGTAAACTAACTGATAATGAGGAGGAAATACACGAATTGGCATAATACTGCTCTATTTGTAAAGGGCAGAAATATGCAGATTTAGGCAGAAGTTCAGTTACCAGAGTGTTACCCTATTTTGATGTAGGTAACGATGGTGCAGTATTCGGTAACTGAATTATTTTAGCTCGTGTGGCTGTTGCTTTGGTCGGCAGTTTTCTGCGTAAGTGAGGAACGCTTTAATTCGGGTAACTTTGCATAAGACAGGCTGCACTCGTCCA
>NZ_AUFQ01000046.1 GCF_000426585.1 Segatella baroniae DSM 16972 = JCM 13447 | reverse complement strand
GGCCCACCAAGGCTTCGATCGGTAGGGGTTCTGAGAGGAAGGCCCCCCACATTGGAACTGAGACACGGTCCAAACTCCTACGGGAGGCAGCAGTGAGGAATATTGGTCAATGGGCGGAAGCCTGAACCAGCCAAGTAGCGTGCAGGACGACGGCCCTATGGGTTGTAAACTGCTTTTATGCGGGGATAACCGGGGCCACGCGTGGCCCCCTGCAGGTACCGCATGAATAAGGACCGGCTAATTCCGTGCCAGCAGCCGCGGTAATACGGAAGGTCCGGGCGTTATCCGGATTCATTGGGTTTAAAGGGAGCGTAGGCCGTGGATTAAGCGTGTTGTGAAATGTAGGCGCTCAACGTCTGACTTGCAGCGCGAACTGGTCCACTTGAGTGTGCGCGACGCAGGCGGAATTCGTGGTGTAGCGGTGAAATGCTTAGATATCACGAGGAACCCCGATTGCGAAGGCAGCTTGCGGGAGCACCACTGACGCTGAGGCTCGAAGGTGCGGGTATCGAACAGGATTAGATACCCTGGTAGTCCGCACGGTAAACGATGGATGCCCGTTCTCCGGCTTTTTTGGTCGGGGGACCGAGCGAAAGCATTGAGCATCCCACCTGGGGAGTACGCCGGCAACGGTGAAACTCAAAGGAATTGACGGGGGCCCGCACAAGCGGAGGAACATGTGGTTTAATTCGATGATACGCGAGGAACCTTACCCGGGCTTGAATTGCAGACGTACGATTCAGAGATGATGAGGCCCTTCGGGGCGTCTGCGAAGGTGCTGCATGGTTGTCGTCAGCTCGTGCCGTGAGGTGTCGGCTCAAGTGCCATAACGAGCGCAACCCCCCTCCCCAGTTGCCATCGGGTGATGCCGGGCACTCCGGGGACACTGCCGCCGCAAGGTGCGAGGAAGGTGGGGACGACGTCAAATCAGCACGGCCCTTACGTCCGGGGCTACACACGTGTTACAATGGCCGGTACAGAGCGTCGGCCGCGCGCAAGTGCGGTCCAATCCTCAAAGCCGGTCCCAGTTCGGACTGGGGTCTGCAACCCGACCCCACGAAGCTGGATTCGCTAGTAATCGCGCATCAGCCATGGCGCGGTGAATACGTTCCCGGGCCTTGTACACACCGCCCGTCAAGCCATGAAAGCCGGGGGCGCCTGAAGTCCGTGACCGCGAGGGTCGGCCTAGGGCGAAACCGGTGATTGGGGCTAAGTCGTAACAAGGTAGCCGTACCGGAAGGTGCGGCTGGAACACCTCCTTTCTGGAGACGCCTCCTTCC
>NZ_AUFQ01000045.1 GCF_000426585.1 Segatella baroniae DSM 16972 = JCM 13447 | reverse complement strand
GTGAAAATTCTGACATGGCAAAATCCTGAGCAACTTTTTGTTGCTCAGGTACTTAAAAAGTTTAATTTATAATAGTGTTGCGGAATTAAGGTTTAATTAACTGATACGTAATGATATACGTTGTTGTTTAATTCTTTGTTGTCGTTTATTTTTTGTATCTTTGCCCTTGCGCAGGGCGCAGGTGGAAGCATACAAGAGAAGACATAGCGAGTGCGACAAATCAGGGAGTTTCCCAGAAGTCGCCAATCTGGACGAACGCCAACGCAGGTTGTTCTGTGCCCACAAGGCGATGGAACTTGGAACGCACGGCGTGAGTCTGGTCTGCAAAACATATCATGTCACCAGAAATACAGTGTATAGAGGTATTCACGAGCTTGAGAGCGGGGACACAATTGCTGCCGGACACATAAGGAAGAAAGGTGGAGGCAGAAAGAGTATTCTCAGTGTTCATCCCGAGTATATCGACATCTTCCGGGAGATTACGGAAGATGCCATAGGCGGCTTGCCGCAAGATGAGAGCGTACGCATGCTTTTCTATTCGCCTGGCATCATAAGAGACAAGATGGAGGTGGATTACGGAATAAGCATAAGCTATCACACCCTCAAACAAATCATATCCAAAGAGGGATTCAAGAAACGCACTCCGAAGAAGTGTACCTCGATGGCAGAGTGCAATAAAAGAAACGAACAGTTCGAGAAAATCTCCGCAATGAGAAGCATGTGTGAAGAAAATCACATACCCGTCTTCAGTATAGACACGAAGAAGAAAGAGTTGGTCGGCCCATTCAGAAGAGGCGGACAGGTATACTGCGACAGGTCGCCGCGATGCAGGGACCATGACTTCCCCTCCTTTGCAAGCGGCAAAATCATTCCCTATGGCATCTACGATGTTCAAAAGAATACTGGATACATGAGCTTCGGAATAAGCCATGACACAGCCGGGTTCTTCTGCGACAACTTCAAGTACTACTGGTATCGTGTGCTCCAAGACATCTATCCACATGCAACTGCCATCATGTTGCTCTGTGACGGTGGAGGTTCCAACAGCAGTTCCAGCAGGCTTTTCAAGCAAGAGCTGATCAAACTTTCCGAAGACCTCCATATTGACATAATAGTGGCGCACTATCCCCCGTACACGTCGAAGTGGAACCCCATTGAACACAGGCTTTTCTCTCAAATCACCAGAGTATGGAGTGGTATTTCCTTCGAGAGCGTTGAGCAGGCATGCGAACTTGCCGCAGAGGCCAGAACGAAATCCGGCCTTTGTGTCTTCACCAACATCAACAGAAAGAAGTACGACACTTCTCGTTGTGTGGATAGCAATTATGATGATGTCTGTCAACGGCATATTACCTTTGATGAAGAGCTACCGAAATGGAACTACAAGGTTTCATGGAGAGACAAAAAATACCAAGTTATTTTTTAAACGTTACTAAGTAATGATTAAAAAATAACTTGGTACATTTTCGGAGCCGAGGCATCGGTCTTGAGCAGTGTATTCAATTGATGAAAAACTCCAGAAATGGAA
>NZ_AUFQ01000044.1 GCF_000426585.1 Segatella baroniae DSM 16972 = JCM 13447 | reverse complement strand
GGAACCCACGACATGGACGGTGAGCGTATAGCCGGCGCCGTCGAAGGTACCGGCATACTTATGATTGTTAGTACCCACCATCATAGAGTTATTACGGAGGTCGACCTCGGCTTCGAGACGGGCGTTGAGTTTAGTCATACCCTTTTCGTTGACGAGTTTGCAGAACACCTTCCACTCGTTGGCGTCCTTGATGAGTATCGTGCCGTTTTGGTCACAGCGCGCCACGGTGAGGGTGTGAGAGATGGAGGCCGCCTCGTAGTAATTGTTCTGCTCCTGCTTGAGGGTGATGGTGGCCTCGCCTGACGTGCCGCCGAACAGGAGCTTGTGGTCATCGCAGCGGAGGACGGAGGAGTTGCTGCTGGTGACGCTGAATCCTGGATTGTACCGATAGAAATCTTCGCCGCTTTGTGTTTTGCTCTTATAGAGATAGTCGCGTAAGTTGTGAGGGGTGTTACTGAAAAGCACATCGGGCAGACCTTCAGCGGTGAAGGTTACTCGGTCGCGCATCATATTGACCGTCGTGCTGCACTGCGCTTTGGCACAATTCTTACTGGCGTCGCAAGTGGCGGTGAGGACTACCGTTCCGGGGCGCTTGAACGTTAGTTCCCCGCCATTGTCGGCAGTCGCAATGTCATTATTATCCACCTTGTACCAGACTTCGCCGTCGTGACCATCGAAGTTGCAGTCGGGCTTAAAATTTGGCAATCTTTTGTAGTACACATCGTACCTTTCCTTACCGAACCTCACGTTGGGTACCCTGACATACCCCACAATGATGTCGCGCACCTTGAACTTTTCCCACTTGTCATAGTAATGGCTCCAGATGCTGACTTTTTTTGCCGGGGCATCATAATTGTAGACAACGATGTTGTTGTCGTCGTCGTTGAGATCGTTCTGATTGGCTCCGCTTATCCCCGAGTTCGAGATGGCTTCCTTCTCGAAGTAATAGTCATAGCCCGATGCACTGCTGATGCGCTTGATTCCATTGGGGGTGCTATACCTCTCTCCACCCTCCGTATCGCGCAGGATGATCCAGCGGATGGCATAGCCGTCGTCGGCTCTTATAATGATGCGGGAACCCTTTGCCAGCTCGTAGATGGCGCTGTTGCCCGTTCCGCTGGTGGTCTTGCAATTGGTGAATATGATTTCCACCTTCCCTTCTGTGAGTGGTATGTCTATGCGCTTGTTCTTACCCATCGACTCCACGGTATTGCGCGAGCGGAAAACCGAATAGCCCACACAATGGTAATCTGTCGCCCACGCCGACGCCGTCAGCACCAGGGCGAAGAGGAAGAGGCAGAGCCTCTGGATGATGTTTGTTGTCTTTGTTTTCATTTTTATTTATTGTTCTTGATGACTTGCTTGATTTCTGGATTTCAAGTTTTCCGCCGTTCACGGGTTCGCGAGGCCGCCATCCGGCGCAAGCCGCAGGGAACGTGACGAATCACGCCCCCTGCGTCCGGCGGACGACTACGGTCCGATCATTCCACAAGGGGGAGAGGAATGGATCGGGGTCGTCCTATTCGTCCTATTCGTCGTCGTCCTCGTCGTCGA
>NZ_AUFQ01000043.1 GCF_000426585.1 Segatella baroniae DSM 16972 = JCM 13447 | reverse complement strand
GATGTTAAATGCTCAATTTGAGCAAACGCCAAAGCAAAACAGATATTAAATGCTCAACTTGAGCAAACGTCAAGGCAAAACAGGTGTTGTGAATCGTGAAATGGGAAGTGTGAAATGAGCAGTTTCCGTTCATTAGTTCACCCTCCCTTTGGGAGGGCCGGGGTGGGTATTTGTGTATTCCAGGGTGGGTCGTCAATCCGTCAGGCCCTCCCCTCCTTGGGAGGGGCCGGGGGAGGCAAAGAGTTCCCCCTCGCCATGTATCATCATATTGTTGCGTCCCAGGTGGCTGTAGGCCAGGGGCGTGGCCATGCGTCCGCGTGGCGTGCGCTTGATGAATCCCTCCATGATGAGGAAGGGTTCGTAGACCTCTTCCACCGTTCCGGCGTCTTCGCCGATGGCCGTGGCGATGGTGCCGACGCCCACCGGACCGCCTCGGAACTTGTCGATGATGGTCAGCAGAATCTTGTTGTCGATTTCGTCGAGGCCGTATTGGTCGATGTTGAGGGCCTTGAGGGCCAGCTGGGTGATGGAAGTGGTGATGGTGCCGTTGCCCTTCACCTGTGCGAAGTCGCGCACACGTCGCAGCAGCGAGTTGGCGATGCGGGGCGTGCCGCGGCTCCGTCGTCCTATCTCGTCGGCCGCGTCGTCCTCGATGGGCACCCTCAGCAGCGTGGCCGAGCGGCGTATGATGCGCTTCAGCGTCGCGGGGTCGTAGTATTCCAGGTGCATGTTGATACCGAAGCGGGCCCGCAACGGAGCGGTGAGCATGCCGCTGCGGGTGGTGGCTCCCACGAGCGTGAAGGGGTTGAGGTCTATCTGTATGGAGCGTGCCGACGGCCCCTTGTCGATCATGATGTCGATGCGGTAGTCCTCCATGGCCGAGTAGAGGTATTCCTCCACCACGGGGGAGAGGCGGTGTATCTCGTCGATGAAGAGCACGTCGTTGGGTTCCAGCGACGTCAGAATGCCCGCCAGGTCGCCCGGTTTGTCGAGGACGGGCCCGCTGGTGATCTTGAATCCCACGCCCAGTTCGTTGGCGATGATGTTGCTCAGCGTCGTCTTGCCCAGTCCCGGCGGCCCGTAGAGCAGGGTGTGGTCGAGCGGTTCGCGGCGATACTTGGCCGCTTCCACGAACACCTCCAGGTTTTCCACCACCTTGGGCTGGCCGTTGAAGTCGGCGAAGCGCAGGGGTCGCAGCGCGTTCTCGAAGTCTTTTTCGGCGGAAGAGAGCCGTTCTTCCCTTATATCAAATTCGTCTGACATGTCTTCTATGTTGCTATCCAAATAATTGGAAAATATTTGTTATTTATTAACTATTTATTTATCAATCACTTATCGTGAAGTTCCTAAGTACGATGACTTTAGAAGAAGCACCAGCCACCAGCCCGACATGGAAACGCCGGGTACGGAATGACCACGAACAACATACCTATCAGACAAACTTCTATGAGTTGACACGGACGTATCCGCCCAACAATTTACTTCTTCAGAATTATAGGTAAAACGCAACAGTCTTATCGGAGATGACACCCGAAGGTCCATCAACTATGTCAAGGAGTCGTTTTATGAAGTTGTCCGAATGTCT
>NZ_AUFQ01000042.1 GCF_000426585.1 Segatella baroniae DSM 16972 = JCM 13447 | reverse complement strand
TGGTTTGGTGCTGGAATAGCAAGATACGTTGGACTTTCAAAAGCACATGCGCAGCATATTATGGAATCCATTGCCTACAACTTGTACCGAACACCAGGGATTATTGTGTCAAATTCTATCAGATAAGGGGAAAATACGCTAAAGAAAGGGTCTATTTTGCACTAAAGTAGTCTTCTATAGCATCAGTTGCTTATAAATATGCACTCATTTAAGGTTATAGAGATGAAAATTGAAAATGTGGCAGGTTTTGCAGAGGTCTCCGACTGATTATCAAGGTTCTCATTTGTTAATTTATTTAAACTTCTGTTTGACTTTTCATTTTTCGTCAAACAATTAAGGGATTTTAACCTGTTATAAAAACATAAAAACCGGTTCAATTATCAAACACTAACAGCATAACTCATCAGAGGCTGTTGGTAACAATAAATAGTCATTAGCTCTATATCTGTTTGGGATTTTACCGAAAAAGATTAGCTCGTTTTAGTAATGGCAAGATTATGCCCTCAAAGTTGCGTTCATATCTGTCGATTTTACTGTATTCATCAAATAAATCATCATGCCCCACAAGAAGCTCTTTCAACACATCATTCTTTATCCTCACGACTTTGTTTACCCCCGGTGTGAAAAGATAACAAACGTAATTACTGCGAATGTTCTCAGTAGCCGTCAACATCATTGTCGCCCCCATGAGTCCTCCCATAACACCCATGCTGGAAGCCCCTCCCATTTTTGACACGTCATAGTAAGTTATGACGTATCGCCCGTCTTTTAAAGGATATGCCCGTGCAAAATCACGCCCCATAGCTCCTGCCAAACCAATACGAAGAGACCGTAAATTAAGCATAAACGTACTATCGCATTTAACAGCAAGTGCCTTTTTCCCAATTTCCTTTCTTACAGACTTCTTTTGTAATAAAAAATACAGCTCTGTGATCGCTTTTTTTTCACCATTCGCATCTTTTACAAAGGCAGGTTCGTCCACCTGAAGCTCAGACCAACGATTGTTTATAAGGTCTTCATGAGAAATGCAATATTGAATAACATGGGGAAGCAATACCGTATCAGGGGCTTCTGCTTTCATTATGAATGCATTAAAAATAAATGTAAGAACTGCGGACAAACGAAAGAGTGGAAGGCTATAATTCATATATCTGGAAACTTATTAAATGGTTTATTACAATATCAGGTGACGAACAAAACCAGCACCAAAGTACAAATGTATATAATAAATTTCTAATTTACAAATATTTTAAGATAAAATGGTAACAACAAACCCTATAATAAGTTCCACTAAGAACGTCCGCTTCCTACACGGAGGTCAACTCTTGCTATCACCCATTAAGAGATTTGCCTATCTCAATTTTCTTTGTACCTTTATGGTATGAAACAGAAGTTATCCTCTCCCAGTTTTGCTGACCTATTCCTTGGTCAAAGAAAGGTCAAGCAGACATTCTTTTCACAAATAGAAACACCCCTAACGAAAGCTAAATTGCCACGGAAAGCACTTGTCTATACCGATAAAGGATATGACTCGATGGAGAACAAAAAAACCTCAAACGTATGAAACTTAAAAGTCGTATCATGCATAAAGGAACAAGAGGACATGAAATTACAGAAAGGCAGCAGCGTATCAACGTTGCGATAA
>NZ_AUFQ01000041.1 GCF_000426585.1 Segatella baroniae DSM 16972 = JCM 13447 | reverse complement strand
GCTCGTGTGGCTGTTGCTTTGGTCGGCAGTTTTCTGCGTAAGTGAGGAACGCTTTAATTCGGGTAACTTTGCATAAGACAGGCTGCACTCGTCCATTTGAGAGCAAGCTCTCATGGAACTCGCTTGCACTGTCTTTGCCCACAAATATTAAAGCGTATGAAAACAGAGAAAATGAAAGTGTTGCTCTACCTTAAAAAGAGCAGTTTGGACAAGTTGGGGAAAGCTCCGATTATGGGGCGGATAACACTTGGAAGGAGTATTGCGCAGTTCAGTTGTAAGCTCTCCTGCAATCCCGATTTATGGAATCCACGTGAGAGCAGAATGGATGGCAAGAGCCGTGAGGCGGTGGAGATTAACGGAAGGTTGGATAACCTGTTACTTTCCATTCAATCTGCCTATCAGTCTTTGATTGCCAAAGGACAGCCATTTGATGCAACCGATGTAAAGGAACTGTTTCAAGGCAGCGTGCAGGCAAGATGTATGCTTATCGAAAGGTTGGATATGCTCATCAAGGAGAAAGAAAGCCATATCGGTATAGACCTCAAGGAAAAGTCTATGTCCGCCTATCATTCCACCCGGAAACGGTTGCAGGAGTTTATTCAGAGGAAGTATCATGTTTCGGATTTGGCTTTCTCGCAGTTGACAGAAAGCTTTATCTACGAATTACAAGCATTTTGTCTTGGCGAACTCGGTCATCAGCAAAGCACATTCTTCAGAGTTGCAGCAGATTTGAAGACCGTCTGCAGGCTGGCTTATCGTGAGAGACTGGCTGATACGCTTCTGTTTGACAAAGTCCATATAGAACGCGGGGAGAAGAAAGCACCGAAGGCTCTCGACAAAGAAGCATTGGACAAGCTCAAAGCACTCCGCTTTGATGAATTGGAAGAGGAAATGGAAACTGCTCGTGATGTGTTTCTCTTCGCCTGTTATACCGGTGCAGCCTATTGTGATTTGATGGAACTAAGCAAGAAGCATCTTGTTCGTGATGATGCAGGTAGTTTGTGGTTGAAGTTCAACCGACAGAAGACGGGTGTGCTTTGTCGTATCAAGCTATTACCGAAAGCTGTTCGGTTAATTGAGAAAATGCACAGCGATGAAAGGGAAACACTGCTGCCTTTCATCAAATATCCCACTTATCAGTCCTGTCTTAAAGCCTTGCGACTACGGGCAGGTATTTCTTTTCCCTTTACCTCGCACACGGCAAGGCATACCTTTGCCACACTTATCACCTTGGAACAGGGCATTCCTATTGAAACCGTCAGCAAGATGCTGGGACATACGAATGTAAGTATGACCGAACGTTATGCAAAGGTAACGCCCCAGAAACTGTTTGAGGAATTCGACCGTTTCCTCTCTTTCACCGAAGATATGCAGTTGGCTATCTGATCTCTATACTTTGTATATGCTTATACATTCATTCCAGACATTAAAATAACAAGACAATGAGAAGTACATTCAAGATATTATTCTATATCAACAGACAGAAAATAAAGGCAGACGGCAAGACCGCCATTCTCTGCCGTATCACCATAGACGGAAAGAGTACCGCCATTACCACAGGCGAGCAGTGCAAATCCTCCGAGTGGAACAGCAAACAAGGACTGACAACCGACAAGAAAACCAATCAAAGAATCGGCGAGTTCAAGGAACTTGTAGAAAAGACCTATCAAGATATTCTGATAAATGACGGAGTGGTAAGCGTGGAACTGCTCAAGAACCGTTTGCAGGGAGTAGCCACCATACCGACAACACTTCTTGCCATGAGCAAAGCAGAACTGCAATCCGTTAAAGAGTGCGTGGGCAAATCAAGGGCAGAGGGGACTTATCAGAACCTATTCTATTCAGATAAGTTGCTTACGGAGTTTGTAAAGAATAAGGGAGTGATGGATATAACCATAGCCACAATAACGGAAGACTTGTTTGAAGAATACCGTTTCT
>NZ_AUFQ01000040.1 GCF_000426585.1 Segatella baroniae DSM 16972 = JCM 13447 | reverse complement strand
ATTATGTATCTTTGCAGGTGTATAGCTGTATATACGGCTATACGTATATAAGTCAATAAAGGAATACGACAATACGTATATACATATATAAAGAATATAAATCAAATAATATGACAAAGCAAGCAAAAATCATCTCATTTGCCAACCACAAAGGAGGGGTTGGCAAGACTACCACTACTGCCAGTGTAGGTTCTATCCTTGCCTCTATGGGAAACAAGGTGTTGTTGGTAGACATGGATGCCCAAAGCAATCTTACAACCTCCCTGTTAAAAGATAATCAAGTTGATCAGACCATCTATGATGCTCTTTCCGCTTCTTGCAGGGGTACGGCTTACAGCCTGGCAATCTATCCGATAGCAGAAAATCTTGACATCGTTCCATCTTCATTGCGTCTTGCATCTGCCGACCTTGAACTCTCTTCTGTCATGGCGAGAGAACACATCCTTACAGACATATTACAGGAAAAGAAGGCTGATTATGACTACATCTTAATAGATTGTCCCCCATCTTTGGGGCTTCTTACTCTTAACGCAGTTACAGCATCAGATTTGGTTGTCATACCTCTGCTTGCAGAAGTACTTCCTTTCCAGGGTCTTACTATGATCAGCGATTTTGTCAGAATGGTAAAGCAGAAGCTAAATCCAAAGATTGAGATTACCGGTATTCTCCTCACTCGTTGGGAAAAATCCAATTTGAGCAGACAGATCGAGGATGGTCTTAGGGCCAAGCTTGGCGATAAAGTGTTCCAAACCAAGATCCGAAAGAACATCAAGATTGCCGAAGCTCCTCTGGAAGCCGTCAATATTGTTGACTATGATCCGAAGAGCAACGGAGCTGCTGATTACAAGGCTTTCGTAGGAGAACTTTTAGACAGGACAAAGAACCTATAAATTTACATTTATGAGCAAAGGTATTAACAAAAACTCCATGAGCAGTCTTTTGGAAGGACTTACTTCTGTCAGGAGTACAACTCCGGAAGATAATCACCAGCCAAATCCAAGCTCCAATTCAAAGGAGAAAGTAACATCCATCCCAGGGGATAAACCGATATCTAAAGGTGGTTCAAAGGAAAGAATATGTACCTCCGTCGATAAGAACGTCATGAATAAGATACGTACCATATCAGAAACAGAGGGTATTCAAATCAATGAACTTATTACCTTAGGTCTTGACATGGTTATATCTAAATATGAAGAGACGCATGGGGCGGTGCGACCTAAAAAGATTAACAAAGGCAATATAGACAATATCTTTCGTTAAGGCAGGAAGTCCATACTACCATCTTTAGTACACATAAGAAGGACGAGCAATCAGTAATGGTCACTCGTCCTTGTATGTTTATGCAAGCAGAAATACCGGAATACATAATATGGAATTTATAGTCTTTCACTATTCAGGATAGTAGCTAATTGTTCTGCGGTGTGCCCCAGACGGAAGAAATCACTGATGTCCTTTTCCGATTTTTCACCAGAAAGAGGAAGCAGGACTCTTCTTACATTATATTTTCCAGTATATTCCTGTACTCGCTTTTTCGACTCACTTTGTCCTGTTGCATCCATATCATAAAGGATAACAATTGTCCGGAACCTTCCGGCAAGTTGTTGCATAAGACTGTCAGGGAGCTTGGCAGTCTCGCTATTCAGGCATATCGCATGGAACCCATGTGCTGCCAGCGACATGACATCTTTCTCGCCACCTGTGATAAAGACATATTCTCCTTGTGCCGGCAGCTGTTTCCAGCCGAAAATATATGGTTTAGGAAGGACACCAGCATAGAGAAATCTGTTTTTGGAGCAGGGAGAATAGATTTTGATGCCATCATTGTTATTAAAGAGGTATCCAAAAGTCGGATACTTTGCTGTTCCATAAACAGTAAATTCCTTTCCATTCTCTTTTGACATTCTGCATGCCGAAAGGCTTGCAACATGATAGTGTTCCAGCGTATCCTGATCAATTCCATAACGCTGCCAAAAACACAGTTCCTCCATGGTAAAAGGCTTTTCCTTGTATTGGAATGAAAGTGTGGAGGAAGTCTCCGGCTTCTGTCTCTTTACAAGTCGTTTATAGATGATTTCTGTTTGTGGAAATGGATTATTGAACAATCCCAGGCAAAGCTCTTTGTCTATCACCTTCAGGATATCCTTAAATGCAGTCTTTACATTCATATTGCACAGTCTGGCCACAATGGCAAAGCAGTTGCCACAGAAGCTGCTATCGCCAAAATCCTGTAAATAATACTCCACTTGTCCATATGTGTTTTTATTCGCATACAGATGGCATGATGGGCGGCTGTCTTCCCTGAAGGGATTTTTAAAGATTCTCTTCAGGCATACATCGCCTAAGTAATGTGTAAACACATCCAGTCCACCACCAGTCAGATAAAGTATTTGTTGTCTTTCGTTCATTTTTTCTTGTTGGAATGTTAGTTGATCATATTCCCCGTCATGCCGATAGGTCAGCTTTAATTGTTTACAAAACTTGTACAACTCAATACTAACCTAACACACGTGGAAGCCCCTCCAAAATAATCGCTCTCATACCGGTTGTTTCCAACTGCCAATCGAAGTCAGCCACTTCGGAACCATTC
>NZ_AUFQ01000039.1 GCF_000426585.1 Segatella baroniae DSM 16972 = JCM 13447 | reverse complement strand
ACCGCACGACAGCCAAAAGGATGGAGCGCAAGGAAAGTTTCGGGCAATTAGTAGCGCTCGGCTGTGACGTCGCCGTCTATACACCTGCGCCCTATCGACGTCCTAGTCTCGGACGACCCTCGAAGGAGTTCTAATCTTGCGGCCGGCTTCGCACTTAGATGCTTTCAGCGCTTATCCGATCCAGACGCGGATACCCGGCGGTGCACCTGGCGGCACAACCGGCAAACCGGAGGTCTGTCCGACACGGTCCTCTCGTACTAGTGTCGGAGCCACGCAAAACTCCAGCGCCCACGATAGATAGAGACCGAACTGTCTCACGACGTTCTGAACCCAGCTCGCGTGCCACTTTAATGGGCGAACAGCCCAACCCTTGGGACCTTCTCCAGCCCCAGGATGTGACGAGCCGACATCGAGGTGCCAAACCACCCCGTCGATATGAGCTCTCGGGGGGGATCAGCCTGTTATCCCCGGAGTACCTTTTATCCTTTGAGCGATGCAGTTTCCATACACTTGCACCGGATCACTATGCCCCAGTTTCCTGCCTGCTCGGCATGTCTGCCTCCCAGTCGAGCGCCCTTATGCCATTGCACTCGTTGAGGTCGGTTGCCAATCGACCCGAGGGCACCTTTGGAAGCCTCCGTTACGCTTTTGGAGGCGACCACCCCAGTCAAACTACCCGCCAAGCGGTGTCCGCGCAAATCAGCGCGTTAGACCCCAGACAGCCGAAGGGCCGTATTTCAAGGGGGGCTCCACGACGGCTGGCGCCGACGCTTCAAAGCCTCCGGCCTATCCTACACAGCGGATGGCCGGGGTCAACGCTAAGCTGTAGTAAAGGTTCACGGGGTCTTTTCGTCCCATCGCGGGTAATCGGCATCTTCACCGATACTACAATTTCACTGAGATCATGGTCGAGACAGCGTCCGGATCATTACACCATTCGTGCAGGTCGGAACTTACCCGACAAGGAATTTCGCTACCTTAGGACCGTTATAGTTACGGCCGCCGTTTACCGGGGCTTCAATTCAAACCTTCGGGCGGAAGCCCTGAGCTCTCCTCTTAACCTTCCGGCACCGGGCAGGTGTCAGGCTGTATACATCGACTTTCGTGTTGGCACAGCCCTGTGTTTTTGTTAAACAGTTGCCTGGACCTATTCTCTGCGCCTCGTGTCGCCACGAGGACCCCTTCTCCCGAAGTTACGGGGTCAGTTTGCCTAGTTCCTTGACCATGAGTCTCTCAACGCCTCAGTATGTTCTACCCGACTACGTGTGTCCGTCTGCGGTACGGGTACCCTCAGGATGTGCTTAGCGGATTTTCTTGGAAGTATGATTACCGGCGCTATTGGACGCCCCCGGAGGGGAGTCCATACTGTCAGGGTCGGCTCCATTCCCGGATTTGCCTGGGAATGTCGACGCCTACGCCCTTCAACGGACTATTCCGTCAGTCCGCGGCCGTGTCACTGCTCCGTCTCCACATCGCTCCTGAAGGTAGTCACGGAATGTTGACCGTGTCTGCCATCGCCTTCGCCATTCGGCTGGGGCTTAGGGCCCGACTGACCCCGGGATGACTGGCATCGCCCGGGAAACCTTGGTCTTGCGGCGGAGGGGGATCCTACCCCTCTTCTCGTTACTTATACCTACATTTGCGTTTCCACGCGCTCCAGGATCGGTCGCCCTCACCATTCGACGCACGTGGAATGCTCCCCTACCGATACTTTTCAAATATGCTATCCCGCGTCTTCGGCATCTGCCTTATACCCGATTATTATCCACGCCCGGACCCTCGACCAGTGAGCTGTTACGCACTCTTTGAATGAATGGCTGCTTCCAAGCCAACATCCTGGCTGTCACCGGGACCGGACTTCGTTAGACTAACTCAGGCAGAATTCCGGGGCCTTAGACGGCGGTCTGGATTCTTCTCCTCTCGGGGACGGACCTTAGCACCCGCCCCCTTACTGCACATGTGCAGCCCGTGGGCATTCGGAGTTCGTCAGGACTTGACAGGCGGTGAAGCCCTCGCATCCTATCGGTCGCTCTACCTCCCAACGGGAAACCATGCACGCGGCACCTAAATGCCTTTCGGGGAGTACGAGCTATCTCCAAGTTTGATTGGCCTTTCACTCCTACACACACCTCATCGGGAAGCTTTTCAACGCTTATCCGTTCGGACCTCCATTCCGTGTTACCGGAACTTCATCCTGGACATGTGTAGATCACTTGGTTTCGCGTCTGCCGCCTCCGACTGTGCCCCCCAAAAAAGGGGGACGCGCCCTGTTCAGGCTCGCTTTCACTGCGGCGAAGGGTCTCGAGACCCGCAGCCTCGCCGGAGACGGAAACTCGTAGGTTCATTATGCAAAAGGCACGCCGTCACTGCAAGAAGCAGCTCCGACCGCTTGTAGGCGGATGGTTTCAGGAACTATTTCACTCTTCTCATCGAAGTGCTTTTCACCTTTCCCTCACGGTACTGGTTCGCTATCGGTCTCACAGGAGTATTTAGCCTTGCCGGATGGGCCCGGCGGATTCAGGCAGGATTACACGTGTCCCGCCCTACTCAGGAGTCCGCTCTGCCTCGTCGCGCTTCACGTAAGGGGCTCTCACCCGCTGCGGCCCGGCTTTCCAGACGGTTCCGTTCGCGCTCTGAGTGCAATCCATGCGGTCCTACAACCCCCGCCGCGCGTCGCCACGCGGCGGGTTTGGGCTACTCCCCGGTCGCTCGCCGCTACTGGGGGAATCATTCTTATTTTCCTTTCCTCCGGGTACTAAGATGTTTCAGTTCCCCGGGTTGGCCCTCCCCAAAAAGCAGGGGAGTGGCCGTCCTTCAGACGGCCGGGTTGTCCCATTCGGATATCCGCGGATCAAAGGTCATCTGCACCTACCCGCGGCTTGTCGCAGCTTGTCACGTCCTTCATCGCCTCTGTGAGCCTAGGCATCCGCCATCCGCCCTCAACTACTTTCCATGCCGAACATACTTTCGGCTGTCGCATGCAGCCTCCGCCATCAGGCGGAGGGCTCGAAGTCATCGACTTCGTTCTCTCTACAGTCTTGCCTGTGTCAACATGTCAAAGATCTCTTGAAGGGA
>NZ_AUFQ01000038.1 GCF_000426585.1 Segatella baroniae DSM 16972 = JCM 13447 | reverse complement strand
ACTGAGAGTACCTGATAAGGAGGCAGAACAAGCAAGACGGCTGTTTGTCTTTGCCTGTTTTACAGGTTTGGCTATTGCTGATATGGAACATTTGCCATTTGGACATGTCCAAATGGCAGCGGACGGACAGAAATATATCCGAAAAGAACGGCAGAAAACAAAGGTGGAGTTTATTGTGCCCCTGCACCCGATAGCAGAGACCATCATCAATCAATGCAAGAAAGAACAACTGAGCATGAAAGAAATGCAGACAGTGAAAGGAAAAGGCGACGACTTTATTTTTCACTGTGCTTGTAGCCGTAGCGTGATGATTGCAAAGCTGGGCATCGTGGGTAAGGCTTGCGGTATCAGAGAACGGTTGTCCTACCACATGGCTAAACATAGCTTAATTTACAAGTGACTATATTTCAATGAATTGAAATAATGAAAAAGAAGAGTCGGTAACGATAAGGAAACCAGCGATGTTCTATATTCTTCCTTATTTTGCATTAAGTCAAAAGAACGCCTCTATGATTGCAAAGATAGTAAATTAATTACTTCTAACAAAAACAATCTCATCAAATAATTAATTTAGAGTATCCAATTTTAAACAAATTATCTTTCTCTTCTTGATTGGGGCATATTTTTTGTACCTTTGCAGAAAATCAGATATGAAAGATGGTATTGTTTCTGGAATAATTGGCGCATCAATAATGATATTGATTATTGTTATTGTTATGGCATTTATAGCACCCATAGATTATGCACCAGTATATTTACTGAATCCAGAAAAAGCTTTGTCTTATAACAACACTTTTATAGTAGATAGCATTAAATGTGCGCATATTGAGGTTCTAAATGATTTGGAATCCAAAGGTGTATTATTAAATCCAGGTGAATATACTTCTCACATAGCAGAATATTACAACACTCTAATATCATTCCTCTTGGGGTTGTTTGCCATTTTTACTTTTGGTACAATATACTCGATAAAGACTGCATCAAAAAAAGAAATTGACGAAATTAAAACTGATATAAATAATCACAAAGAAAAAATTAATACAGAATTAAAAAAGAGCATCGTAGAATCGTTAAGTGAACTTATGAAGGATTCTATATCTTTTAAAGATACTTGTATTAATGCATTATATGGAAGAATTGAAGATGAAGTTTTAAGGCATGAAGATAAAGAAGTTATTGATAATCGAATGCTAAAATTAGAAGAAGACGTAAAATTACTATTTGAAGCGTACAATGAATTAGAAGAAGATAAATCATCTAACCAAGAAATAGAGTAGATATGGGAATAAAAGGAAGTAGAAAAGGGCTTAAAAAGTCGGATAAGTATCAGGAACCTGATTTATTGGTTAGTGTAAATGATATTTTGAAAAAGGCTCAAGAGTCAGGACTGTATATTAATAATGCTCTTAAAATTGAAGATTTAATATCTACATTTAATGATATCGAAATCAGATATGAAGTAATGGATACTAGTAAATCAGGAACTTTAAGTTATATTAATGGTAAATGGATTATGAGTATAAATAGTAATCATAATGTCAAAAGACAGAGATTTACAATAGCCCATGAATTGGGTCACTATATGCTTCATAAAGGCAAGAATACAGAATTTACCGACACTACATTTTTCAGAAGTGATAATATGGATTCCATTGAGTATCATGCTAATGAATTTGCATCTCGATTACTCATGCCTGAAAATACACTTCGCAAATTAATAGATGAGGATAAAATAAAAAACATTGGAGAACTTGCATCTGCTTTTAATGTTTCATCTGCAGCAATGAAATATAGAGTAATATCACTTGGATATAAAATTAAAGACAATGGATAACAAATACTGGATTATAATAAAAACAGGGGAAGCTGAGATAAGGGCATTAGAGAATATCCCTAAAGCTATATTGTTTAACACGTTACCATTGATTGAAATAACAAGAGGTCGTAAGGTGACAAAAAACAAGATAGAAACATATCCATTTGAGAAACGTCTATCTAAGTTGAAAGACATCTATAAAGGGCAAACAATCGCCATTGATGTCACTTCTGAAGAATCTTTATCTTCCCCGGAAGTGGATTATTTATACACTCCTGATTCAGGTTACAAGAATTGGGTAAATTTCCTGATACAATTAAAAAACGAGAGTGTATTTGAAAAAATTATTCCAACCGTGTTATTCAATTTTGAAGATGATAATTTTGAAGAGAATATAACAAAGCAAATACAAGAATTAGAATCTAATTTTAAAACTATTTTATACAGAAGCGATATTTCTGACGAAAACTGCTATGATGATATAGAGCTTATTAATAATATAACTAATAAGAATCTTAAAATGGTCATTGATTGCGGTTATGTTCCACAAGCATCATATCAAAATGTTGCAAATAAATGTATTGCTAGAATTGATAATCTAAAATCAATTATAACTTCCCCTTGTGAATATATTGTTGCCTCAACCTCTTTTCCTAATAATGTGAGAGACTTGGGAGATTTAGAAAGTGATACATTTAGTATTTCAGAAATTGATATATATAACATTATATTGCAAACACATAAAGATATTGTATATGCTGATTATGCATCAATCAATCCAGTTAGAAATGATACTATAACAATGGCCCGTGGCTGGATTCCAAGGATAGATGTTCCTTTAGATAAAACCATTTTTTATTATAAAAAAAGAAGACCTAAGGGAGTATCAGCTTATGCTTCTACATATATCCAAGTAGCACAATCGGTATGTGCAGATTTAAGGTTTCCACATAACTTAAATATTTGGGGTATCAATCAGATACATTTTTGTGCTGAAGGAGGAACTCCATCTGCATCTCCTTCTTTTTGGATTTCTGTAAGAATGAATATTCATATAGCACAACAAGTAAATAGAATTTATTCTATTTGAAAAGATGAAGAAAGGAGATTCAAATCTTCTATATGAGTAAGCATCCCTCGTTCGTTCATAAAAAGAGTAAATCGCTCTTTATATTTTTGAGTAAAATACATAAAGAGAATTTCTTGGATATTAGAAATTCTCCTTTTCGCATATTTTTGCCGTATCTCATCTGTATCGTATTTAGATAAGGTAAAGCCTTCTAGCTTGCATAAATACTTAGCATTAATCGAATACAACATTTCAACTTTATCTTTGTTCCTTTGAATGCGAGGATTACGAATTTTCTTCATTAAAAGATTTTCTTTAAAAATGTAGATTCCTATCTCTGAAGGTACAACTTCGCTGATCCTGCTTGCATGTTTTTCTGTTGTTACAATCAATATGTAGTCAAAAATTTTCTTGTATTCTGAAATTTGTTCTTCTAAACGATTTAAATTATCACTATCTGATTTAATTTCAACCGCTATTATTTTATTCTTTTGAAGAACAACTAAATCTACTACTTTTCGTTTTATGCCATACATTAATTCGTTACCTATAATCAATTCTTTACATCTTGATAATAAATAATCAATAAATAGGCATTTTATATATTCTGCTGATTGTAGTCCATATTTTTTCATTGCAAGTACAAAAATACCTCTTTTTTAGCACATTTCTATTGTATTTTCGTAAAAATCTATCATTTAGGTTCAAATGATTGGTTTTCAACAGCCTAATGAGTTCTGAAATGCAGTAGGTAATGACCTATTTCCTGCGGTCATATGCAAAGCTTTGCATAACTCGAATAACCTGTTGCAGAGATAATGGTATATTGTGAGAAAAAAGAATTTCTCCCGAATTATTTTCGTAGAGTGTCCGTTGGGGCGGCTTTTTGTTTTCCGTGTATTCCATTTTATGATAAGATGCAGTCCCCTGAGACTGCGTTTTTTGTTTTCACCGCACTTCTCTGCCTGTACATCCTCCACTTATGCCCGTGTATCATGTCGGGAACGGTTGTTCGTTGTCAGTGACCAAGGTAGTTCCGGGCTTCTACGAACAAAAAAGGTCGGTGCGGAAAGCCGTTTAGACGACAATCTCCACACTTCCATTTCATTGCAGGTAGTATTCTCGCCGTAAAACCTTGTTTGTCCTAAGCCCTACCTTTTTACGC
>NZ_AUFQ01000037.1 GCF_000426585.1 Segatella baroniae DSM 16972 = JCM 13447 | reverse complement strand
TCTACCTTAAAACCTGTGTTTACAAATTCCTGCACAGCTTTTCGACCTGCATCGTCATTATCAAGAAAAGCACGAACAGAGGTTATATTTCTTTTATTCAGGTAGTGAATACTTCTTACAACATTACTCACGGAATTCATCACAAGGCATTGGTTGGTTACTTCCTCTTTCATTGAAAGGAAAGAAAGAAAATCCATAAAGCCCTCGAACAGACAGACAGGTTGTGCCTTGTCCTCAAATATAGGGGTGATGTCTTTCGGGGCAATCGTTCCCTTAAACAAATGATTGTCCCGTAGTTCATAACCACCTGAAGAATTGGCAAAGCCGATGGCTTCATATCTTCTTTCCCTTACCTCGTAGCTGATACATTTGAGAAAGGGTGTTGCCTTTTCTAAATCAATACAGCGTTCCTTTTTGAGATACTCCTGCAGGTGCGGCGGCAAGGTGTCTGAGATGCTTGTCAGTCTCCTTGTTCCGCTTGCTGTTATATCCTTTCTTTGATTTGGACTGATAGATGTTTCTCTCTTTGAAGAACAGGAGCAGTACGCTGTATGCTCTAAAGCGTTCTGCCCCAAACGGCAGATGGCTTCCGAGAGCGTGCAGCCTTCCAAGCGTATACAAAGGTCGATGATACTTCCGCCCCTGCCTTCGGCATAGTCTATCCAAAGGTTCTTTTCCGTGTCCACCTTGAAACTCGGATGAGTTTCCTCCCTGAGTGGTGAGCGATACATGACATAGGTAGATGTTTTACGGACAGGCCTAATGCCTTTCCTTTCGAGATATTCCACGATGGAATATCGTTTGATTAGTGATAAATCTTCTTTTTTCATTGTTTTGATACTTTAATGGGTTGAATGATAATTATTTATGCTTGTCTGTTTTATGGTTTTACCGTTTCCAAAGTTTTTCCCCTCCAAACTTTTTCATCTTTCTTCTTACTACATATTATTTTGTGATAAGTGATTGATAATCAGTATTACTTTGTAGTATAAGACAATACTACACATTCTACTACATTTGACTACTACAAGTTTGAAGGAGCGGGCAGGGCAAGATTTTCCTAATCTTGTAGACATAGATGGGGCTACCACCGTTTCTTCGTTTGCTCACCTTTATATATTCTGCTTTCTTCAAGGCTTCGCCCATACGTTTGGCAACAAGTGGCTGGTGGGTATAAATACCCAAATAGGTGAGTATCTCCGTAGTGGTCATTAACGAATAGTTTTCGTCCTCCGCTGGTTTCTCGAAGCAACGCAGCAAGAGTTCCATCTCAGCGGTCTGTACCTGAAAGTCCTCACTCTCCCTGTATAGTTCGGCAATCTCTTCATCATCAAACCAATAGCGGAAACCTGACTTTAGCAGGGCTTTGGCTTCAGCATAGACATTGTCCATTGAAATACGCTTGGCTTTCTCTATGTCTATGGAAAGTACTTCAAAGGGCAGGAACCTTCTGCTGCCTGTCGGGTCTGTAAGAAAGTCATTGCCGTTCACTGATGCCACAAAGCTTGCCAAGTGGGGATGCTCCTCCACGTACTTGTCATACGGCATACGGTACTTGACCATCGGACAGGTGATGAGGTTTTTCAGCTCGTTCTCATCCCGCTTATTGAGGGCTTTTAGCTGGTCGTCTATGTTTACGATAAGGTTCTGACCGATATAAGTGAGTGTGTCCTTTTCCTGCGGATATATTTTTCCTGTGTAACTGTAACCGTGCAGTGCTGGGGGACAGAGCAGGTCAAGGAACGTGGTCTTGAACTTGCCCTGCTCGCCTGTGAGTACGAGGCAGGTATGGTTACGGCACTCACGGTCGTCCATTGCGTTGGCAACCACTGCCACGAGCCACTTGGTGAGGTACGGCAGCCATTTGTCGGAGTTGCGCACGACAACGCAACTTGCCAAGTCGGGAATGGCTTTCAGTGAAAGGGAAACTTTATTTCCACAATCAGGGTTACTGCTGCCTATATCCGTTGCAGACAACTTTTTGAAATACTCCTGTATGGGGTTGATGCGTGGAGAGAAACTGCTCTCGATGATGGAATAGAGATTATCAGAAGATGTGATAATCCCGATGTCGTTGTCTATCTCCCTGCGGAGCGTGTTGATTTCATAGCGACCCACTTTTGAGAAATGAGCATCGTTCTTGCTTCGGTATTCGGTTCTTCCCAATACAGTGTTGTATCTGAACTCATAGCGAGAGGACAGATAGGTTTCTATCTCACCGTTTTTTGAGGAAGTCTTCTTTTGCTTGGACATATTGTTTCCTCCCTCCGATTTACCTTTATCTGCATTCTTCTTCATTATATGCTTGGTTTGGTTTCCAAGAGTGAAGTTATGAAGAGAACAAGAAAGTGCCAAGCATTCGGAGAGTGCTTGCATAATGTTGCGTACATTGGCTATGAATTTCTCACAGATTTTTGACAAGAAACTGTTGGAAAGTATGGATTTAAGCCCAAAACAAGAGGACAAGTGTGTAAAGGATGCAAGAAAGGCAGGTGCTAATTTGCTACAATACGCATCGTATTGCGTCGGCTAAAAGGATATGATAAAATGGAGTAAAGAGACAAAGAAAGAGAGCGACAATCCTTTTGCCATTTCCATGTTTTTCCCTCTATTTCCCTACTGTTCCCTCGTGCTTTGAAGTATGGCAAACACTCTCTACTTTTGCAGGCAGAAATATGCGGTGAAACGCAAGACGGACAAAGGTTTTATTAAACCAATAAGACAGAAATACAAACAAAACAATAATAAAACTATGGGATATTTTATCATTACGGATTCAAACTGGGCAAAGCTGAGGAACGAGATTCTCAGCCTTGCCGAGACCTGCCACAAGGCATTCGGGGAACGAAGCAGGCACACCGATTGGCTGCACAACGGTGATGTGTGCAGGCTGCTTAATATCAGCAAGCGCACCTTGCAGCACTACCGTGATACGGGTGTGTTGCCCTTTGCCCAAATCGGGCATAAGTGCTACTACAAGCGTGAGGACGTGGAACAGTTGCTCCAAACAAAAACGGAGAAAGCTGAAACGGGAAAAACTAAAATCAACAAATAGACACGAAGATTATGGAACAGGTAAGAGATTTGAATATAGAGGCGGACGATATGCAGGTGGTGCTGTCAGCTATCAGCGGAGTAAGCAAGAGAATTAAGGAAGTGGCACAGACACACAAGCCGCTATTTGGCGATGAGCACTTCCTTACAGGTAAGGAAGTATGCGAGAGGCTGTATATCAGCCCTCGCACCTTGCAGGACTATCGGGACAGGAGGATTATTCCTTACACACAGTTTGCAGGGAAGATACTTTATAAGGAGTCGGATTTGGAAAAAATGTTGGAGGAGAATTATAAGAGGTAACGAAACCTCTGCAAAAGTCCGTAAAAAGAAGAATAAAGTGAATATAACTTACTGATAATCAATCATAGTTTTTCTTCTAAAAATAGTTTTGCAGAGGTCTCGGTAACAGGTATATTGCAAGTAGCTATTCAGCGACAAAGGACATAAAACAATATTAATAATCAAATAGTTACTTGTAATTACTAGACATTTCAATCCGTATATCTTCAGTAGAAAATCCAACAAAACCACTTTTCGATATCAACTTTTGCCTGATACGATATTTTGGAGATAGTACTCAAATTAGATTATAATCCTCTACATATTGTATGGCCTCAGTAATATTGCTAACTCCAAGTTTTTTGAATATGTTTGTTCTGTGAGTCTTGATTGTAGTTATCGAAACAGAGAGATACTCTGCGATGTTCGCTATGCTTTTACCATTTGCACTTTGCCCAATAATAACTTTTTCCATATTAGTTAAATGTGAATTATTGGTTTGCACCCATTTATCGTTTCTCAATTCAAAATGATAGTCAACCCCAGATAACTTAACCAAGGCGTTCCCTATTTGTTTTCTTGTTGAATACGTTAACATACAAATTCCTAGTGTAATATGTTTGTTACTGTCAATTAAGTAATGATTAAAAAATAACTTGGTACATTTTCAGGCCAAAGACATCGGCATTGAACAATGTATTCAATTCGATATTAGCAGTTCTCATA
>NZ_AUFQ01000036.1 GCF_000426585.1 Segatella baroniae DSM 16972 = JCM 13447 | reverse complement strand
GTGTATTCAATTGATGAAAAACTCCAGAAATGGAACTATATGGTTTCATGGAGAGAGAGAAAAAAATACCAAGTTATTTTTTTATCATTACTAAATGGTTTTAAAAACGAAGTTGCATTCCCGTGTAGATGGAACGTCTGTTATAGTGTCTGTATCCTGTTATCGTAGAATAGTCTTCGCTGAACATTATGGCGCTTTCATTCTTGATGTCAAAGATGTTGTTGACAGTCAGAAAGAATATTAAATTGGATGATTTTAAGGTCAGCACTTTGTTGTAAGAGAAGTCAACGCTGCAATATCCTGAATATTGTTTCACATTATAATCGCCATATAAAGGTTTGTATGCCCCTGTTTCATTTATCTCGGCATTTATTATCGGGCTATAATAAAGCCCGGGCCGGGTTAAGCAAGACAGTGAGACAGTGCCTGCTTTCTTATGATAGTAAGAAATAAACGCTTTTATTAAATAGTCCATCCGGTTGTACGAGTTATACCATTTGCCCCCATTTCTGAATTTGGAATAGAGATAAGTGTATGCAAGTGAACCTGTCAAATTTTCGTATTTCTTACTCATACTGATTTCCGCTCCCCATATTTTTCTTAATAATCTTTCGGAAGTATCTGTTTCAGAAAAGTTTTCCTTCAGATTTTCTTTCTTATGATATGTAGCCAACCGGAGATTGAAATCATTTCTCGAAAATGAATACTCCAATGAATACTGCCTCGTTGATATGGAGGAAAACTCCTGTGTGTTGTAATATGGGGTTGCATATCCGTTATACTTCCCTAAAGAGGCCAATATAGAATTATAATTATTGAATGAATATTTTATGTTCGTTTGATAAGACCAATATCCGGATTGTTCCTTGACAGGTATATTTTTTCTGATTCCTACACCTAAAGTTAATTCGTTAAAGATCTGCACTCTGTTATACAGATAAAATTCGAGGTTGTTGTTTGATATACTGTTTTCAAAATAATAACTTGGGTTTTCAGGTTTTACCGCAAAATAATACTTTGGAAACCGGCTCCGGTAATTTTGCTTGGTATATTCATGTGAAAAACCGGATTGTAAATTCCATGACGGAGTGAAATAATATTTGAAATCGAAGTTACTGTATACATAGCAGTTCTTTTGCTTGGATAAAATATTGCCAAATTTAAAGTCCTCGTTTGAAAAGTCTGTGCCATTGTTTATTGAGATAAATCCTTTGCCCAATTTGTATTTGAAATTCAGAATATTGAAATTTCGTCTTTTACCTGCATCCACTGTCCCTGAAAAAGTATAAGAATAATCATTAGCCAGATACTTTTCATTAATAAAATAGGAATAAAGATTGATGCTTAACCTTTTGGTTAATTCTGTATGAAAATTCAAACCGGTATCTTCTGATGAAAATTTATTAATATCCTTATTATTTGCATTGACCCATAAATAAGGTTTAGAAAATTGATAATTTCCATATATCTGAAGAAAACTTTTTTTATTAATGGGCTGAGAGTGGAGGAAACCGATATTTGCAAGTGATAGAGAGAGAGCCGTTTCGCTTGCTGACAACTTCTTTATTGTGCCTATCTCTACCAGGCCCGCAGTTGCATTGCTGTAGACCAATGGGGGATTACTGGCATAGACGTTTTGCTCTTCTATCATTTCTGTATTGAACAGACTGAAATTTCCGATTCCATTTATCTGGGAATTGCGTACGGGTTTATATACCGGTACTTCATTTAACATCACTCTTGACATATCGCCGGCACTTCCTCTCAATTCGACATTGGCACTTTCTGATACATTGGTGGATGCAGGAAGGACAGTGACCATTTTCAATGCGTCACCGGCAGAAGAAGGGGTATTATAAATATCAAATTTAGAAACTTCTTTTATTGAGAATTCTCTTGATAAAGATGGATTAGCCATAATCACTACTTCTACAAGCATCTGTTGATCTTCTTCCATAACGATTGATATCTCTTTGCTTGTATCTAAGTGCACTGTTGGAATGATTTTGGTTTTCAGACCTAAAAAAGAGATGATCAACGTATCATTGTTGAAACTATGGCTTTGACACCGGAGAATAAAATATCCATTTATATCAGAAATGGTTCCCTTATCAGGTTCTTTTTTCAGATAGACATTGGCCGCCAATATAGGTTCACCTTTCTTATCTGTTATTTTTCCCTGTATATTCGCATCCTGCGCATATATATATGATGACCTGATTAAAAACAGGAGAAACAAACTGAATAAATGGAAGTCTATTCTCATGTTCGATCGGATATTTAGCTATTTATAAATCGTTTGATTTTATCTTACCTATGTAGGTGGAGGGTTTATTTATTGATTATTTTTTTGTACTCACCAATAAAGTAACTGTTCGGGTATTCTTTTTCCGCCATTTGTACATATTTCCTGGCTTCGTTCATTTTTTTGTTCTGGATGTAATATCGGATTAATAGTTCGAAAGCATATTCTCTTCCCCAAGTAGGCAGATATGGGTTTTTTATGCTTTTAGGCACTGTTGAAATAGCTTTTTTCAAATAATACTCCACTTTTTTCCCACCACCGAAACTCGCGGGTGTATAGAAATCATTGCTGCCCAGAACGTACCATCCTCTCAGATTCGTTGAATCAAGCTTCAAAGCTTTCTCTGCATTTCTTGTGATTTTAGATGAAAGGACTCCGGCGGCCATTCCTGAAGTGAATTGTATATAAAAACTTTGGGTCAGAGCCAGCAATGCATAATCTTCCGAGTTCTTGTTATTCATTTTTTCCAGAGTTATATATGCCTCTTTGATAGCTTTTTTGCTTTTGTCTTTATCTCCCAGCTTTGCATAAAAGACGCTTTTATAATAATTGACGTAAGATTTCCAATAAAGTACGATGTTATTTTGACTTTTCAGTTTATTTAGCTTTTGGGAAATACTGTCAAGAGGAGAAACGGAATTCCGGGCGAAACAGTTGTTCATGGCTGTCTCGATTTTGTCTTGGATGCCATTTAATATATTCTCTGGAGTTCCGACAGAAGAATTACGGTTCATACCGGTTGCATGCGTACTTGTAGTGATAGTTGCAATGGCAAAGAAAGTAACAAACAAAACGATAAACTTTTTCATATTTTTTCTTTTTAACGAGTTGATAAATTAAAGATATATGTCAATTCACAGGATGATAGAAGGTAAAAGGTGAGGTGATAATAGAGCAATCACCACAAATACCCAGCCTACGAACTGCAAATACCATATATTGCTATACATATATTTTTGAATAATAAATGAACGGTTAGCCTCTATTTCTTTGTAAGTTAATTTGTTACCTACTTTGAGTTGTAATTTTAACCATTTCATGTATTTGTAATAGCAAAATAATTTTGTGTAATCCGAGAAGAATGGATTCGTTTCGAAAATCAGTTGAGTGGCGAATGCCATATAAACCGGATAAGGGACTTTGAACATACTTCCGTAAATCATTAGCATAACGAATAAGAACCATGTCATAGCATTGCCGCTTATCAGGAATAAAAAATTCTTTTTATTAGACACTTGTGCGTTGATGACAGAAACATAAATATGAGGCAGAGGTTTCCAAGTGCCCCCTATTTTGTCTATTTTCATATTTACGGCCTTTGCTGTCAATACATGAGCCAGTTCGTGGAGCATCATCAGGATAATGAAAGTAATTATAAATGTGATCATTGTTTACTCCTTTTTACTTGAAATCTTTTGAAACAAAAATAGAAAGCTATCATGAAAGCCGCGGCCCACAAAGCCAAATACAATGTATAGGTATAATCACCTCTGAGAACTTTCAACACGGGCGTAATCGGGGAGAATTCCACAATGCCTTCGAATACGGGATTTATTTCTGTCATCGGATAAAATGTGTCACTTAAAAATATCAGTCCAAAATAGATGATGTTGATTAATCCTTTTTCGCTTTCAGCTTTCATGTTGGTGAAAGAGAGCAGTAAGCCCAAGAAAGAAAACTCTATTAATCCCAATATTGATCCTGACAGTATGGAAAGGTATTGCGGCACGTTTAATGTCACGCCAAATATGGCTCTACCTAATATAAACAGTATTACAAAAGAAAACAGGATGTAAATCATCCGGCTGAATACCAAACTGATAATATGAGTAATGATGTTGTAAGGCATTACTTTTATGAACTTCATGACTCCTGATGTGTAATACTGTTTGATA
>NZ_AUFQ01000035.1 GCF_000426585.1 Segatella baroniae DSM 16972 = JCM 13447 | reverse complement strand
TCATCGTACTTAGGAACTTCACGATAAGTGATTGATAAATAAATAGTTAATAAATAACAAATATTTTCCAATTATTTGGATAGCAACATAGAAGAACTATGATATGAAATCTTAGGATAGCGTGTAGATGGCTGCAAAGTTACATTTTCCCCACTTTCACATACGACTCATTTTTGTCTTTCATAGACGCTCATCTTTCATTTTGCTGTATGAGAGAAGTCGTTCTGTCCCAACCGCCGATATTCTTCCAAAGACCGCCGCTATTCTTTCTTTTTATATGTCCTGAAAGTCATTCTGTAATATTTTATCTATATTTGTAAGCGTAACGTCAAATTATCTTTTCCTTTCCCGTATGATATTGATTAAAGAAATTAGTCCGTTGAAGTATAGTCTGCTTCTTTGGGTGTTGGCATTCAGCAGTATGTGTATTGTAGAAGAAAAGGTCTGCGTGCGCAATCTAAGTGTTTCAGAAGGACTTTCCAACGATTTTGTCTTGAACATGACCACGGATGGTTATGGATTCGTCTGGGTCGGTACGAAGAACGGGCTGAACAGAATAACGGGGTATGGTGTCATGAAATATACGGAAAAGAGTTCCAAGCTGGTCGACAATATGGTGAACAGCTTGTGCTATGAGCGAAAGCAGAATGCCATGTGGGTGGGAACGTTGAAGGGGATAACGATCGTTGATTGTCAGAGTGGGCTGATGAAAAACCTGAACACCGAGAGCGGGTTGGCCCAAAACATGATTGCCGATATAAAGCCTGCAGCAGATGGGGGAATATGGATTTTATATATGCACAACGGCATACAATATTATGATGTGAGACATAAACGTCTTGTGCGACAGGAAGCCGTTGTCAACAATGCTCTGAGAAAGCCGTCACATTGTTGTCTTGACAGTGGGACAGGTCTGTTGTATGTGGGACATAATGGTGCAGGAATGAGCGTTGTGGATTTGAAACGCCATAGGGTGGAGAACTATCGCCATCGCAGCGGAGACCCTTCTTCGTTGCCGAGCGACAACGTTCGTCGTATAGTGAGCGACAGGCATGGTAATGTATGGGTTGGCACCAGCAACGGCCTTGCCATGTTCGATCCACTTTCACGACGTTTCCACAGACTTGTGGGTGGTGGCCCTGACAGGATAGGTGACAACATTTACGACATTGCATTTGATTTCCTTCTGTATAAAATCTTCATCTTCCCGTCTGCGAGTATTATAGTCAAGATATTCTTTTTGTCCACAAAGTTCACTTACTTCAGATTGGTATAATCGCAATAACTCAAAAAACAGATCATTAAAGCGTTGAATTTTCAATTGTTCTTCATTCTGGTTCGAAACTTTTTGTTGCTCTTTAAAAGTCCTAATTACAAGTAAAATACTTACTAAAGTAAAGATTGAACCTAATACTCCACCAACAAAGTCTCCATATGTTCCAAAGAGCTCATTGTCTATGGTATATTTATTATCAAATATTTGAATAGGATGATTCCATTTGAAAAAGATAAAGGAAATGGAAATAAACACACTCCCTATAGTTATATAAAACCATTTATTTAAAAGTAATCCATTAAAGTGTGATTTAAATTTATTCCTAAGATTATCCATTGTTTAATTATTTGTAAGATTATAAAACTTTGACAAATTTCACTATGGTTCAGCAGCAATCTATATTTCATCCTCATGGATTTCATACATTTTGGCTGATTTTGTTGAATAGTTCTCTAGTTCATTATCCGCCTGCAGCTCACATTGTTTGATGACGGTTTCTAATGCGTTGGCAGCTGCTTCTGGTGGATTGTGGTACTTCTTGAGCAATCGCTTAATCACTTTGTTCATAATAGTACGAATAATCGATACCCTTCATAAACATTTCTCTGTCGTCAATCTTTGTAGTGAGTGCAGGCTCTACTAAAGCCTTGATATGTGTGCTATCAGACACACTTTCACGCATAGCAGATAGATATTCGTTCTTGTTTATCTGGCTCCAATCCACACACCGTTTGAGAGAACCCTTCAGCATGAGGTCGAGCCAAATGCGGGTGCTGTGACCATTACCTTCCATAAAAGGATGTGCCACGTTCATTTCTATATATTTGTCCATAATCTCGTCGAAAGTTGTTTCAGGCATACGTTCAATGGTTTGCAGTGTGTCAGGAAAGTGCATACAGTTGGCAAAGGTAAATCCCCCTTTGATATATTCTTGGTACGAATCTGTCCTGCAAAGTCGTAAAGTCCACCAAAGAGATAGGAATGAATTTGCTGTAAACATTTAATTGTACCAGGTTCAACCGTCTTTAAAATACCACTTTCAAAGAGCTGATAAGCCTTCTTCTTACTTTGTCCATCAACAGTATTGTCGCTATAGAGAAACCAATCAAGAAAATCCATTGCTTTCGCATTGGGTATGGCTTTAGCCAAAAGTGTAACACCCTCTCCATCAAGTGTATCTGTCAATCGATATTTACCATCAGGGGCTACGATCTTCAACTGGTTAGTAGCACTAACCACTTCGCGTTCTTCCTTTCGCAGTTTGGTTTTAAGATACTTCCAATAGTTACGAGTCTTTTGGTAATCATCCTGCTCATTGATAGCAGCTATAATATCAAGAACAGAGAACCACCACTTGCTGTTCTCTTCATCCCATACGGCACGTACTTCACGGTCGTTGAAGAAGCGTATAGATATTTTATGTTGCTCTTCCTTTTCTTCCATAAATGGGAATTTAGTTGTTTATTTTACTACTTTTTATAACCCAATAGCCATTGCGCCGACCATTTTTGCGTTCAATGATACCTTGTTCAGATAATTTTACGGTCATCGTCTTTACCGTTCGTTCTGATTTTCCGATATGCACAGCTATTTCTTTTTGCGTTGCGTTAGACTTCTCCTTAATGAAGTTGAGCAATGCTAATTCTTCTAAAGTGCAATTCAAAGTGCAAATATTGCACTTTGAATTGTTCTCTGTTACACTTTGACTTTCTGCCGACACATGCAGATACCTATTCTTCAATTCATTCTGCTCACTTAATATCAGATTGCGAAAAAATGCTTCAAGGTATTGTGTCGTCGCAAAAATACCTTTAGGTATATTATTATAATTGGCTCGAACCAGTGCATTGCGGAAGTACCACGAATAGTTTGCAAAGGTTTCATTGCTGATGGGAAAGCCAAATGTACGAAGATACTTAATAGTGAAAACCGCCGTTGTACGAGTGTTACCCTCACCGAATGGATGAATTTGCCAAAGGTCTGAGACAAATTGAGCAATATGGTTCATTGCTTCTGCTATATCATGCTGCTTATAATCGTATCCCTTTTCACGGGCAAAGTCATAATCCAGCGTCTCACGAATACTGTCGGCACCTGCATACAGCACCGTTTCTCCATTCAGCACCCATTCCTTTTTCGTAATGTTGTAATCTCTTATTTTACCAGCGTGTTCATGGAGACCTTCAAACAGTCGGCGATGAATAGAAATATATTCTAATGGCGAGAAAGTGAAGCTCTGTTCGGATAGCAATTCGGTAATACGAGCCGAAACTTTATCAGCTTCTTCTGTCCTGTCTTCTACATCCTTACGGGCTGTCATCGACTCATAATAGCTATTGACAAGCTGCTTTACCTCTTCAATCGTAATATCGCCCTCAATATGTTGACAAGCTGTTTGACGCAGATAGTCTGAAGTTTTCAAGCCATCAACAGCCTGCAAACCAATAGCAGTTTGCCACGCATAACCTTTTTCTCGTTTATGCGGTTCGCTCTGTCGGATATATTCTTCAAAGTCGGTCATCATATTATTTTATGAGTTGATACTTTATGTGTCATCTGTCGTATTGATCAAATCCTTTGGATTCAGCTGTAGGATCTCTGCTATCTGAAACAGCAATTCAAGGCTTGGCTGTCGACGATTGTAAACGTATGAGTTCAATAGTGAAACTCTTGCCGAGTTTCTCTGCAAGCCATGTCTGCTTAATCCCTTTTTCGGTAAGCACCTCTTTAATTCTATTGGTTGGACTTCTCATAAATGTTATATGATAATTTACAAATATAGTAGATTTTCTTGTATAACAAACAGAAAAGGAGGAGAAACTTCTCCTCTTTTAAAGTCTATTTCCTCTTGTTGCTGTCCGGTAAGCCTTAAATAACATAAAAATCTTTGCGTGATAGCCTTTGATTCGGCAATTCCTCATCGTTTTTTACCCCCCCCAGCTCCCTAATTAAATAAGTCTAGTTCTTCGGGTGGTGCATTTATCCATGTCTACGCCAGTTCGGGATAAGAAAGTACCCTAAAAAGTTGGTAATCTCGCTGTTTTTTGTAATTTTATAATTGAGAATCAATAACTTACAAAACATATATAGCGATGATTACCAACGACAAAGTTAC
>NZ_AUFQ01000034.1 GCF_000426585.1 Segatella baroniae DSM 16972 = JCM 13447 | reverse complement strand
TGGGTGCTTCAAGTTCAAATTATCTGCAAATTCAGTAATGAGAGGACGTGTAAACGCAATAAGAACCTTCAAGGGCTTAGTTGCGGATTTGAGGTAAATGAAATATATGAAACAGTCCTGGCTGTGTAAACAGGAGCGGATACCGAAAAGCTTACGAGTAGGTTTCTTTAAAATAATACAATTATGAAAACGAAAAAACTACTAAGCCACACAAATTATGCAGCTAAAGTTGTTGCTTCAGGTTGTTGCTGTAATTGCAATTCATGTTGCTGCTGCTGGTCACTTTTCTCCTCCAGTGCATCCATGGAACAGGCTGCTGTAGCCTAATAGTAGCCAAATGAGTGTAGCTCGTTTTGAGTCAGCTATTCTCTAAATCATTAAAAACGAGGTTGTTGTGAAATCACACACATATACTACGATTATTAGTTTATGGTACGATTATTCACATTTATCTGTTACGCAGAATGAGATTTTAGCAGTTATTCAAACAACTATCAAAAATCAACAAGTCTGTTTTTGAAGCCAGACTATCTTTCGATTCATCACGAAAGGAAGAAGCGGAAGATAGCTGGTTTCGATTTTACCCATTAAATTAAAAAACAATGAAACAATTTGATATATTCTTCGATAATGACAATAAACTGTATCAAGTAAGAACCAAAACAGATACAACAACCATAGAATTTACAGATTCCGAAAAAGAACTGATTTTTAAAGACTTGATCAGATTGTACGATACACGGGATAAAATATCTTTTTCAACAATCCAAAAACTATTAAATAAGGCTGACTATAACAAACTTTTGGATGTAGTAAAAGAGTTACAAGAATGTGGAATTCTAGATGAACTGAATTTCGAAGCAGAAGGTGCCACTGTTATTTCTGATATATATAATGAAGTCAATCACAAACCGGTTTCAGAAATGAAGATTGCTTATATTGGCAATACAGATTTTGGCAACCAAGTGAAAGAGAAATCATCCGAATATAACATAGAACATTTTGTTATCTACTCAATAGATGAATTGTCGGATGAAACAATTGAGTCAATCCTCTGTAACAGCGATTTTATCATTGTTGATTCTTTGACTTGGAATCCGTACAAAATGCACATTATCAACGAGAAGGCATTGAAACACAGCAAACCATGGTTATTGATTGAAGGACTGACTTTCTCTGGAAAATTCAGTATTGGGCCGATTTTCCACGGCAAATACACAGGATGTTATGATTGTTACAAAAATAGAATAAGGAGCAATGACGAATTCATCAACTTCAATGACTCTTACGTTAAATACCTTGAAACAGAGAAAGCATCAGCAAAACCAGACTTGAATATCCAACCAGTAGTAAAGGATATGGCTTCCGCTATTGTAATTGCAGATATGCTGAAGTTTCTTTATGCCTGGTATCCCCCGGAAACTTGGAAGTGTTGTATATTGATAAATCCGTCCAATTATGAAGTAGAAAAGCATACTTTTATAAAAGCTCCGATTTGTCATGTATGTAAACCAGCATTGGATTATAATCCGGCTCCGTGGCTCGAATCAGTAACTCTTTAACATAAAAAAACAATGGATGCAGTCAACAACTCTCTGATTAAAGGTACAATGCTGATTTCCAATCAGTTTGGAATCGTAAATCATGTATCCAAATTACCCAGGCTCAATTACGATCCTAAACTTGTAAGCTTTGGTATTTGGCCCAGCAACACTCTGGCTTTCGGAGCAGAAAAGTATGAAGGAAGAAGTAGCGGATGTAACTTTGATCTGCAAAAGTCATTTATGGGAACTTTAGGTGAAACGGTAGAAAGGTATTGCCCCGTATTCTACAATAAAGAGAATATGATCCTAAGTTCTTATAAAAATCTAAAAGTACACGCTATACCGCCCTCGGAATATGCCTTGTTCCATGAGAAGCAATATGCCCAGGAAAATTATCCTCTCCATCGGTTCGACGAGAATATCGAATTACATTGGGATAAATGCATGGATATTACTAATGGGAAAGAAACCTGGGTTCCCGGAGCATGCATCTATCTTCCCTGGTCATGTGAAAAGCAATGGATAAATGTAAGTACATCAACAGGCTTGGCAGCACATACGAATTGGGACAAGGCTTTGCTGGTTGCATTACATGAAGTCATTGAAAGAGATTCGTTTTCTCTCACTTGGTGGCAGAAAATAAGCGCTCCAAAAATTATTATAGACGAGGATATCAGCCATTTTATCCATGAGCGTTTTCCAGCAAGCTACGAGTGGCATTTTATGGATATAACTTACGATTTAGGTATTCCGACAGTTTATGGTATCTGTTTCGGTGAAGCCGAATATGGTAAATTTGTAGCCGTAGGCACTGCGACAAGAGACACCTATGGCGAAGCATTGAAGAAAGTTATTCTCGAAATGGGGCAAAGCGTCAGCTATTTCAGATATTTGTTAGGAGAGAAAAAGAATTGGCAGCCTTCTGAAAACTTTCATACATTACTGGATTTCGAAGACCATTCTATACTATATATAAAAAAACCAGAACTGTGCGAGGTCTTCAAAATCTGGACGGAAACAAAGCCGACCAGAAAGATTGATTTTCTTGAAGAGTCTGCACGCTCAACCAAAGAGAACATCCGGCACATTACCAGCGTACTGAAGTCCAAAGGTTACAATGTATTAGTAAAAGACATCACGACTCCTGATGTAAATCAGGCAGGCTTCTATTGTCTGAGGGTTATCGTTCCTCAATTAATACAAATGGGTGGTGCGTATTCCTTTTATTTCCTGGGCGGAAAAAGACTATATACGATACCGCAGGAACTAGGCTACAAATGCTATCCTTTTGAAGAATTAAATGTATATCCACATCCATTCCCTTAATAATATGAAAACAATAAAATCAAAAGCATTAATAGCAAGCTTAGATTCAGGACTATATGGAGCTAAAAATTTTGGTGAATCGTTGGCTTTGATTTTTAACGAGAATGTGAAATTTGATAAGTTTCTGATTCGCAAACAAGTTGAAAGTATCCAAAGTTTCTCCAATAAATACGTCCACCAACGCTCGTGCCAACCGTATAAAGTGTTTCCCACCAGCAAAGAGTATGATTTGAAACCTTATCTCAAAGAGATGCCTGGTAGTGAAAAAACCAATCTATTCAATATCCTTGCTAAGCGCCGTTCCGGAAGAGCCTATTCTCCTTACTCCATTTCGCTCAACGAGCTGGCGCTACTCTGCCATTATAGCTATGGAATTAGCGGAGAAGACTTTAATAAAGAATCAGAAGCTACGTTACGATTCAGAACGGTTCCATCTGCAGGTGCCTTATATCCACTTGAATTATACGTATATTTGAATACAAGTGTATTGCCTAAAGGAATTTACCATTATAGCCCCAATAAGTCAGTTCTCGAATTCATCAAAGAAGAAGATTATATGGAATATTTAAGAGAAAATCTCGTAGCAGAACCTTTCGTGGATTTGCAACATTGTAGTTGCGTGTTCTTCATCACGTCCTTCTTTGAGAGAGTACTTATCAAATATGGCGACAGAGGCTACCGATTTATACTTCAGGAAGTTGGATTTTTAACTCAGAACATCTCGTTACTCGCCGAATTTCTCGAACTTGGCTCTTGCGTTCTGGGAAGCTACGTTGATGACAACATCAACCAGATCCTCTCTGCTGACGGAACCTTTGAAACTGTGCAAAATGTGATTGTAATTGGAAAAAACAAGGAGGTTCAAGATGACAATGTTACAAGCAAATAATATTTCTTTTTCGATTCAGGGTACTTCCATCCTGCGCAATGTATCGCTGGAAGTTAATCCTGGAGAAATTGTAGCTCTATTAGGACAGAACGGTTCCGGAAAGACAACATTCATTGAGTTGTTGTGTAATATGATGAAATGTTCATCCGGCAATTTCGCATTTTTCGGAAAAGGCAACTTCGACCAGAACAAACAGAATATTGGTGTGCTTTGGGATAATCCGGTTATTTTCCCCATGTTAAAAGTCAAAGAAATAATCGGATTCACTCGAAGAATCTATAACATATCGGAATTGCCACGAGACATCTACGATTTCCTTGAATTAGATAAGATAAAGAATAGGTTCTTTTATCAACTTTCAAAAGGGGAAAGAAAAAGGGTTGCCATTTTTTTGTCCGTATTACATAACCCGTCATTGTTGATTCTGGATGAACCGACCGCCGATCTCGATCCGATGATAAGGGAGGTTATCTGGAGGAATATTTTCAAAAGCAAAAACCGGGGTGTCCTGTTCACGACACATCTTTGGGAAGAAGCCGGAAAATATGCAACCAAAATCTATTTTATCTACGAAGGGAAAATTATCTCGAAAGCATTGAGCCCGCAGGAATTGATAAATGAGTCGGCATATCAGCAAAAGATTGTCATCTCTAAAGAACTGTCCGGCACTGATCCTTTTGAAAATGATGAAAATGTATTGGTCATCCCAGATGATAAATTCCTCAAAATATACTTGAAGAGAGAAGATACCAAAACATTACAAAAGGTTCAGACCCGAACCTACAATTTTTCACTTATGCCTGTTGAGTTAGAGGATATATATCAAATTTTAGTAATGATAAAAAAATAACTTGGTATTTTTTTCTCTCTCTCCATGAAACCATATAGTTCCATTTCTGGAGTTTTTCATCAATTGAATACAC
>NZ_AUFQ01000033.1 GCF_000426585.1 Segatella baroniae DSM 16972 = JCM 13447 | reverse complement strand
GACTTTTATTCTGCAAAGGTATCGCAGGCAGGGAACACGGCAAACACCGGAATGCTCCCTATTGGCGGAAAACTTTTCATGACCCTCCGAAATCAAAGATTACGGTTTCCTGAAAACTTTTACCGGCCAATTCTTTGCCTTAGGTTCCCTTAACACCTGCGATTTAACCTTGCACATAAAAGGTTCGAGATGACGGTTACACCGGAATGATAAAAAAAAGTTCGGGTCGAAGAAACAAAAAACCTAAAAGGGGTGAGAATCGGGATGCCCAGAATAAAATTTTAACTTCAGCCCTCGACAACACGGTTAAGTCAAGTCGTATGAAAAAAATAGAAGCAGCAAGAGAACTCCACGCAATTTATAACAGTTACGAGATCAGGAAAGTAAAGTTGGCAACAATCCTTCGCAAGATGTACAAATGGGGGAATAATTGGAGATTGTGTGGATATGCACATGACTATACTGTTTAGCCTGAACTTTCTATTATACATCAAAAGTGAGGAGATTATGAAAATAAAGACAAACAGATACTTCTTCAAGAAAGCCGAAAAAGGTTGGACTATCATGAAGCGTAGAATGGACGGTTATATCATCGCCATACGTTGGGTGGCCAGCTGGCAGGAAGCACGGCAGCAAGTCTATAAGCTCAACGGATGGAGTTGAAATTATTCCATGCGACTCTATACGAAGAACTCTAATATAAACGATTCATATACAAACAAGATGAAAACATTATCAATCCACAAAAGCAAGACCTCATCGGCATCTGAAGCTGTCGGAAAATGGTGGAACTCAAAGAATGTATTCTTCTCTCTGCTCGCAGAAGAAAACTTCACTAATAAAGAGGTGGTACTCGTACACCTGATTCTTATGGCATTTCTAATCGGTACCGCTTTGGTAGAGACATACCCTGTCATATCAATCCTTGCAATCATTGCAAGTGCCGTTTGTGTCAGGATTTTGAATGGTGTGGGTAACAATATTAACAATGTTAGTAATTAGCTTATTTTTTTATACCTCAAAATATTAACATTTAAGCAAAACATATAAGAGAGTATCTGAAAATATCAAAAGTTCCAAATAATAAATATTTGGAACTTTTTTAATGTATCTTAACAAAATAAGCAGGCAGGAAGTTTTTCCAAAAGATTTTGAAAATGTTAATATAAGACTTTTATTTTTTTGACACCTCATTTTCATAGTGAGGTTTGTATCTTCGCAGTCGTTAAAATATTTTTTTTATGAGAAGAAATCACTTATCATTAACTCTCGCGTTGACGGCACTTGCTTTCTCTTCCTGTACAAAGCATCCGTCATTTCAGAACTCTACCGAAGCGATAGAGGCCTGTAAAGCAAAGCTGTCGGAAATCCAATCTTACAAGGATGCCGACATCGAAAAAGTAACTGACCTTACGGCACAGTGGCAGGAACTTAAAGACTCGTCGTACAGTGTCTTTTCAAAAGACTCTACCATTAACCTGAAGAGTCCGGTGGCACTTGCCTATTTTGTCATTTCCGATTCTGTGAGAACAGAGCTGACACGACTTGCTTTTTCAAAGCAGCGTTCGCTTCAGGACGTGATGTTCTTTAAACTCAATACGGCTTCCGAACGGGCAAAGATGGAAAGTTCGGACACCTATAAAAAAGCGTCTGACTTTTATGGGGGACTTGACAAAGAACAGACGATAAAGGGACTTCCACAAATACTGGCCATCTACAACAAGTTGCTAAACAGTACGCATGACTTTAAGCAGGAGTCTCAATTGCTTACCTTTATCAGGCAGGAGGACAGATGTTTTCGTTCGCTCATGGAACACCTTAGCAATGTACCCATGGATGAGATGCAGCGGTTGACCCAAAAGACAACAAGGCTTTTTGACCGGCTTTACTCTTCTGTCGGTCAGAAAAACGATGAAGTGAATGACAGGACGATGCTGTATCTGACCATGCGTTTTAACCGCCGGATCATGCAAAATGCCATTGCGTGCAGGGAAGACATACTGAACAACAAGCAGCTTAGCCAGGAACAACGGGTCAGTTACCGCTGGATGCTGATTCAGCCCTATGTGTCCTTGGATGGGTATTCAACGGCTGCATTGACCAAGAAACAGCGTGAAGAGCTGATGGTAATTTCCAAGGAACTGCCAATACTTTTGAATCGCCTGGACAACAAAAAGAAAACGAAGGAGGAGGAAAATAAGCTGATAGCCACTTTGGCAGAATATTTTCTGAAATCGTATATTTCAGCAACTTTATAAATAGAAAATCGTATGGAAAAAGCATTAGACTACAACACACTTGAAGACGGAACCTACAAGCGTTCCATCCTCCTGCTTTATCAGAAGTTGATAAAGTTGCTCCCCGGCTATTTTACAGAACAGCAGATATGCGTTATCCAACACGCTTATTTTACGGAAGTCGTTCTTAACATGGAAGAGCAACACGTGTTGGAAAATTTCGTATCGGATTTGGTGGAGAAACTGCATATACACGTTCTCTATGCTTCCAAGGAAGAGAAAGGAAAAGTATATAAGGTGGTGGCATACTCAACTCCGGTAGAAGATGAAATGTTTGTTGTCTATCTGTCATCGACCAATTACGGAATCGTTGACTCAATGACGGTATTCTTCTTTGATAGTTTGGAAACGATGTACTATCAGCTGCTTTCCGAAAGGAACCGGATGCCCAAACTTCAGAAAAACATTCTGGAACAAGAATCATACGCAGAAACATTGTCGAACTTCAATTGAAAGAAATATGGTGATGTTAATATTAAAATTAATCCTTTTCGTAGTGCTGACGAGCATTCCTTTCCTGTATCATTTTCTAATCAAGCCAAGGAGGAAAAGCGTGAAAAAATACCGCAATGTTTTTACGGCAGCACAGCCCCAGATGGCGAAGCTGAAGAAGTCTGTTTGGAGAATAGGCACTCATCTTATCAACTTCTATGACAAGATGAAGCATCGGGAAAAGCCAAGAAAGTTTTTTACATTATTACTTTTACTGTTTCTTCTCGGTATTCAAGGTGTAGACAACTTTGCATCAGGAGAAGTGGCTGCCACATATAAGACCATGGCGAAAGAAAAGAGGTTGGACCAGCTTAGCATCAGCGGAAAGAAAACGGCGGCTCCGTTCATGCAACGAAAGATGAACAACTACCTCTATCCCTTTCTGACCCGCCCCCTCGTTTACCTTATTACTTTCGGGATGACACTACTGTTCTTCTCTTACAAGTTGGCTAACAGAATACTCACGAAAATACATAATAGCAAAAGGATTCTGATAGGTGTTTCCTGTGTAATTATTTTGTTTTCTTTCTTCGATGAAGGAAGGTATATTTTGCTTTCTGAAGTACTTTTCGTTATTGCAATGGCTGCCTTGTTCTATCCCAATTTTCATGATCCTGCTGCTCCCAAAGGGAGGAAACCGATACCACAAAGATACACGGTAGAAAGGAAGGCTGCATGACCTTTATCGGTTACAACATTTATATAAAAATGTGGATTGGAAAAAGGTAGATTTTTACATATAATATTGATAATATAAAATAATAATGACTAACGATAAAATGATAGATAAAGAAGTCGTTCAAAATGGTTATAAGAACTATCATGTAAGAATGTCTTCCGACCTGCTTAAGTTTCTCTGCGGAGACTACACTTACAAGAACGCAAAGCGTTTTTCTCGCCTGCAGGCCTTTCAGGATCTTGTGACACGTCATTGTACCTCCGAGAGGAAACAAGAGGATATGGTCGCAAATATAGAGTGTCTGTCGAAGTCTTGGGGCTGGAGTCGACCATCGGTCATGAAGTTCATCCAAAATTTAGAGACAATGAATGTTCTGGAAGTCTTCAATGTTGTTACAAGCAAAATGGTCAGACTCCGAAAAGATATCGTCGTTTTTGCCCCGGCAAAAGATGTTGAGAAATGACGGAGAGGGATTTTATCCATCCCGAAAATCCGGCTTGACATTTCATTTTTAATGAACTTGGAGATGGAAAAGACAAAGTCTTGGTACATGCGCTTGCGCATGAGCGATCGTTTTGCAAACGAAATGAATTGTTTTACATTGGGAGGTAGCCTAATACCCCCCAAATCAAAATTTGGGGGTATTGCCACCCCGGCGAGGGGGGACTTCGTGCGGCAAGCCGTGTCAATATTAGGCTCTCCGAGGGGTAAAGCGGAAATGGCATTTCGAATATAGAGATGAAGCTTTCAGTCTTATACTTTGGAGGGGGTGACCCCCTATAAAAGTTACATTGACCCCACCATTGACCCCTCTAATGGTAACAAATCGCAATCATTGACCCCTCTAAAAGTGTAAAAATGATAGTTCGTGAATTTGCAGTGTTTTTGAGGGGAGTAAAAACTCCTTTACAAAAAGGGTTGACCCCTCTAAAAATTACAATTCCTCACATTGACCCCACCATTGACCCCTCTAATGGTAACAAATCGTAATCATTGACCCCTCTAAAAGATTAAAAATGATAGTTCGTGAAATATTGAATTCCACCGTTCTGAAATGTTTATATTCAGGAACCACCCCACGATGAAGTAAAAGAAATAACGATAAATGGCAAAACAAGTAATGGATCTTATGCCTACGAAAGGCATTACTGTTGCTCAAAGCAATGAGCATCTACGAAACTTCTCGGCGGAAGCATACCGGAGAAAACTATCGTATGCTTTTGACCCGACACGTGAGCATCTTAACTTTGAAGTTCGCAAAGGAGGTGTGATAGCTCCAGTCGACAAGCAGCTCTCAATCCCCAAACGAATCAAAGACAATTTGAAGGCAAGGAATATAATAGACCCTAACCTCGGACTTCCGGAACCGAAGTACCGGACTGTTGCAAATTTCATCTTGGGTGGTTCGAGGGATCAGATGCACCGTTTGGCGTTCGGTGAACAACAGGTGAACTTGGACAAGGGAGCTGACAATTCGGAAATTACCCGCAGCCCTGAAATAGAAAAATGGGCTGTTGACATGTACAAGTTTATGAGTAAAAAATATGGTGAAAAGAATATCGCAGCTTTTATAGTACATCTTGATGAAACAAACCCTCATATTCATTGCACAATTTTACCAATAACGGAGAGGAATAAATTCTCTTGGAAAATGGTTATGGCAGGGCAGAGTAAGTTTGAATATAGTCAGCGCCTGACTGCTCTTCACAATGAACTCTCGGAGGTCAACAAGAAGTATTCTCTTGACCGGGGAGACAGCATTGCAGAGACGGGGCACAAGCATAAAACGATGGGAGAATATTATGCACAAAAAAGAGAGGATTTAAAGAAAGAAGTTGATCATCTGAAAGGCGATGTCGCTGATCAAAAGCGACAGATTTCGAGAAACAAGGTTACACTGTCAGAACAAGAAAAAGCAATTAAGCATGGTGAAGCAAGATTGAAGGGGCTGGGTACCATGATAGCCAATCTTGAAAAACATAAAAATGACTTGCTCCGTGAGATTGAGAAGTTAGAAAATGATGTCAAGGCAGGAAAGATAACCAAGGAGCAGGCAGATATTGAACGTGTGAGAATCCTCGCCGATATTGAAAAAACAAAAGAGAAAATTATTGACAAAAAAGGAAAGCTCGCAGAGGCGGAGAGAAAGCTTGAATTAGTGAGGGGGCAGACCGAAGCCACCGAAGAGCGATATAAGGAAATCAAGGGTGACATACATTCAATTGTGCCGAACCTGAACACGCAAGCCCTACATGACATGCAAGCTGTTGGATGGAATATGGCCTCGATAGAAGCGCAAAAGTCTTATAGCAAATTTAATGCTTACCGTGAGTCTCTTCCGCCGGAGCAGAGAGTGGCTTTTGATGAAGCGACTAAAGGATTTTCTGAAGGTTCTGTGTTCGAACAGATGGCAGAAAATTCAAGTCAGGTTGCCTTGGTCGCCACGGCTCTTTTTCTTGGCTATCTTGATAAGGCAACAGAGATTTCGCAGAGTGCCGGCGGCGGTTCCGCGCCTAATGGAGGCTGGGGTAAGAAGCCTGACGAGGACGATATAGCGTTCCGGCAACGCTGTTTCCTAATGGGTATGCACATGCTGAAATCAGGTAAGAAAAGGAATATCAAGCGATAATAATGTTGATGTTTTTTCATGGGGAATATTGTAGATGTTTGTGAATCCGAATAAGATGTGGATTGTATATATGTCTATTTTCTTATACTTCAATACAAGTATAGCGCAACACGTATATACATCTATACGGATATACGTATATATGGTCATACGGCTATACACGCTATACCTGCGGTGTTTTTTTACATTTACTTTTATCTATCCTTCCATTTCCGTTTCTGGTTTCGACCTCACTTTTCGTCCGCTTGTAGTCATCTTCGACTTTTATTCTGCAAAGGTATCGCAGGCAGGGAACACGGCAAACACCGGAATGCTCC
>NZ_AUFQ01000032.1 GCF_000426585.1 Segatella baroniae DSM 16972 = JCM 13447 | reverse complement strand
ACAAAGTAGAACGTACCTTTGGTTCTATGCATAGATGGTTTGGTGCTGGAATAGCAAGATACGTTGGACTTTCAAAAGCACATGCGCAGCATATTATGGAATCCATTGCCTACAACTTGTACCGAACACCTGGGATTATTGTGTCAAATAGTATCAGATAAGGGGAAAATACACCAAAGAAAGGGGCTATTTAGAACTAAAGTAGCCTTCTATGGCATCAGTTGCTTATAAATATGCACTCATTTAAGGTTATAGAGATGAAAATTGAAAATGTGGCAGGTTTTGCAGAGGTCTCGGTATGCTTGTATAGTAAGGAAAATGGATAAAAAAGCCATGCAAGGCTGACTTACATGGGCTTCGAATTTCTTCTTTTAGCGGAATATAGATTCCACGGTTTCATGGTCAGTAGGCAGCTTGCCCGTCTTGTTGGTATAGGTGTTCTTGTAATTGGCCAGCCCGGAAATACCGAATAGGGTTTCAAAAGGCTTCCAATATGTTTTCTTCTTGCCGTCCTGCTCCGCTTTGGATAGCTTCAAATGTTCACAGGCACAATCAGCGAAATAGGCCAACAGGGAGTTTGTCTTTTGCCAGTGATATTCATTATCACATAACCCCAACGAAATTGCTTTGTCAAGAATCTGTCTGGCTGTTTCCGTTTGAAGTTCGGCTGGGATTTGTTTAACTTTTCTTTCTGTTGCTGCGCCATCTTCGTCATCTTCCGAAATTTCAACACCAAAGAATCTGTCCCAATCATGCTGTGTCTTAATTCCATTCAGAATGCTTGTACCAACTAATTGCTGCTTCAAATCAGCAAAGCCATTCTGTTCTATCCGTTCTTTGGCTTCATTTGCCTTGATGATAACCTTTGAAACAAGCGTCTCGTGCAAATTACCATAGACAAGCCAATAGCGCAGTGTTTTCCTAACCTTGTCAGGACTGGAGAAACTCATGTTGCCTTCACTCAGAAGAAATGACACGGCTGCCGCTAAGGTGTCACCGACCCGTGTATAATTATTGGAAAACAAGAAAGGATAGTCCTGCTGGCTCACAATATGTTCCAACTTCAGCGACTTTGCTGTATAGGCGTACAGGTGCATCACTGCCTCAAACGACTGCTTCTTCAAGTCATTGATGATGCGGTCTGCCGTTATCTTGTTGGCTTGATACCAATATAGTAACTGATCTGTGTATTTTGAGCCAGTCATAGTTATTACTTATTTTCTTTAAGTTCATTCTCAATGTCTTCAATTGATGGGAGCGAACTCTTGAAATTCTCTGGAAACACTTTTGATAATTCATATTCAGATATTCCAAGTGGTTGTGTGTACCCCTCAAGTGCATAGCGAGCCACAATATCATTCTTGTTTTTACAAACTAACAAACCTATCGTTGGGTTATCGCCTTCCCCTTTGAGTATATGATTAGCAAATGATACATAACCACTAAGTTGTCCCAAGAATGAAGTCTCAAAAACTGTTGTCTTTACTTCTACGATGACATAAGAATGGATTTTAGTATTATAGAAAAGCATGTCAGCAAAGAACTCATCATGGTCAACTTCCATTCTGAATTCCCTTCCCATATAGGCAAATCCATTTCCCATCTCTAACAAAAACTTCTCTATGTTCTTGATAAGAGCATCTTTTAGCTCTTTTTCCTTGTAGGGCTCCGTGAGACCGACAAAGTCAAAATTGTACGGATCTTTGGTAATCTCTTGGGCCAAATCACTTGTGACGGATGGTAGTGTTGCACTGAAGTTGGTAATGGCCTTACCCTCTCGTTCATAAAGGTTGGTATCCAGAAAATTCAACAACACACTTCTCGACCAGCAATGCTTGAGAGTCTGCTGAACAAAGAATAAGGCTTTGTCTGTAGAATTACACTTTTGCAAGATATAAACATGGTGTCCCCATGGAATAGACAAGAAATCATCGAATGATATTTTGTCTTGACTTTGCGAAACAACTTGTTTCGTATTCTCTAAACTTAGCGAAACAGCTTGTTTCGTAATCGGGAAATCCTTTTTATAGAATCTATACCATTTAAGGATGTTCTGGAGATTTCTGATGGAGAATGCTCTTATTCCGGGTAAGGCATCGCCTAAATCTAAACTGAGGTTCTTGAAAAAGCCAGACCCATATTTGCTGTCTGCTTTCTTAGAATCCATGTCCACTCCCAGATTCCAGTAGAATAGCAACATTTCGCTATTCACCCTGACAGAAGCTTTAATTTGGCTCTGCCTAAATCTATTGCTCAGAATTTTTATCCAAGCTGCATACTCCTTGTCTGTTTTGATTAGTTTGCTCACGATCTAATATTTTGTCGGTAAAGTTACTAAATTTTTGTTGTCTAACAAAAAAGAATATCCTATATTGATGACAACAAGTCTTCTCGTTCCTTCTTGCTCATGGATTTCAGAAGTTCCAACAGTTCTTTCTTGCCAGAAGCTATAGGCTTCTTCTCTTCATGCAGCAGGTACCAGTTATATTCTAACATTTTCTCCAAAGGATAAGCGCCTATATAATTAGAGGTGATGTCTCCATTGCTGCTATGTCCCATGCTGCCGCTGATATACTTATATGGAACTTTGCCAGAATTGTTCAGATTGGTAGCGAAACTATGCCTTGCCCAGGTTGATGTGGGCTTTTGTTCCATTCCCAAGAGGGTAGCTACCTTATTCATGTGGATGCCTATATACTTGTTATAACGCTGAATCACCCATAATTCCTTTTCGGGAAGAAGCAGTCTTGGCATAATTGGGAAAACACGTCTTCCTAATTTGGGTTCATTGCCATGTTTGTCAATTATCATCTTTAGTTCAGGAGTTATGGGGAATATCACTTCACTTGCGCTCTCATTTCGGTCATGTGTCTTCTGACGGAAGAAACGCAGTTGTTTGCCATGTGTAGAGAAGTACCATTCATCATATTCCAATCGTAATGTGTCGGCAAGATTCTGCCCATCACCGAGGTACATAAACAGGAATAAACCGAGGTCACGAAAGACAGCCTCTTTTTCATGCGAATAAAAAATTTCTTTTCCATTCTCCCCCTTAGCTTCTCCTTTCTCCCAGAAGTTGTAAAGTTGGTGCATCGTAGTAACGTCCAGAAATTCATGTTTGCGGCTGTTAGATTTATTATAGCCTGTATCTTTGAACATTTCTCGTGTATCACCTTTTATTAGTCCTTCATCTATGCAGACTTTCACAATGGCTCGGAATGTACGCAGGCTGATTCCAATAGTTGTCGTGCTTAGCCCACGCTTCTTCATGACTGTTGCCCATTTCTGAATAAATGACCTATCTATGTCTCCAAAGGTAACATTCGTCCCCATTTCTTTGACAAAGCGTCTCTTCACATCCGTGTTAGTTCGTGCAGTACCTAATTTATCAATTTTCCTATTTTCAATATACTTATCCCATACAGTATAGATTGTTCTTTCTTCGGGTGTGATACCACTAAATCTCTCTTGCAATCTTTTGAGAGTAAACGCACCTTCTTCTATCAATAAATTAACAAGTCGTTCTACCTTGTTCAAATGAGACTTTAGTTCTACCCGCTCGTTTGCATTTTTGTTTCTTCCTAACCGCTCTATTTCACACAAGGCTTTCCATTCTGACAAAACAAAAGTCTTACCAATTCGTAAATATATCTTCTTGCCATTATATTGAACGCGGATGGCAACAGGCAGAATTTCCGATTCATCACCAGATGCCCTTCGAGGATCTATCATAAGTGTTCCCGTTACGCTGCCATTGGAAGAAACAAACTTTGCAAGTGTTGTTTCTCCTCGATCCCTATACTGTCTGTTGGACAAAATGTCCGATTCGGTGAACTTTCTTCTCATATTACAAATTACAAAACCCTTTATTTATGGTGTATTAAGAATGAAATTGGTGAACTTTTGGTGAACTTTTCTACCTAAATTCTGTGCAAAATTACGTAATTTCATAGAATCTACAAAATATTTAAGTACTTAATATACAGTTATTTATAAACATAAAGCAACTTGGAGAAATGTATTAGATATGATTCATAATCCGGAGGTCGTGGGTTCGGGTCCCACTCCCGCTACATTGATAATTTAGGAGTTACGGACTGTCCGCAACTCCTTTTTCTTTTGTCGGGCAGCCTTCATTGAACGGGAGATGCAGAAAGTTCAATCGTCTTTTGACTTTTACCAAGCTCAATCGTATTAGAGATGTAACGTCATTCAAGCAACCAATCATGCAACAAGTTCATCCAAACATCCTCCTACGTTGCCGCAAAGGCGACAAGAAAGCCTTCCGCGCAGTGGTCGAGCAATATGAGGGAATGGTGTTCTCGCTCACACTCAAGCTGCTTTGCGACGAAGACGAGGCGATGGATGCCGCGCAGGAGACCTTCATCCGGGTGTGGTTGAACATGAATGACTATCAGGAAGAGCGCACGCTATTCTCCACGTGGGTATATTCCATCGCGTCGCACGTCTGCCTGGACCGGTTGAAACACAAGCGACGACAGGTGCCGTTGCCCGAAGACGAACAAGTGTTCACTACTTATCTCACCGACAGAAGCCCCTCTCGGCAGCTGGAGAACAAGGAGTGGATTTCCATCGTCAGGATATTGGCCGAAGGACTCAGCGAGAAATAGCGACTTGTCTTTACGCTTTCGCATCTCGAAGGGCTGGATTCGGCAGAAATAGAGCAAGTGACGGGGCTGAACGACCGACAAATCAAAAGCAACCTCTATGTTGCAAGACTGCATATCAGACAACAATTGAAACGATTAGGCTATGAATCAGATGAATGAACTTATCAACCGCTTGCAAAAAGAGCCCGTACAAGTGCCCAAGCAGTTGGCGGCCTCGATCATGGACAGCCTCCCCGACCGACAAGACGACAAGACGCCACGGCGACGGAACGCCCCGACATGGCTCGTAGCCTTGCGAGTTGTGAGCACCACGGCTGCCGTTCTCAGCCTCTTAATCGGCTTTTCATGCCACAAAGAGCCGGCCTTGGCAACGTCCCATACGCCCAACAGAACCGTATATGCCCAGGGAAACACCCTGGACATCGTGCGTACAAACCTTCAAAAGCAACACAATCTCAGTTACACCTCCATTAAAGCCATGCTCAATGAAAACCATTAAGTCACATCTCCTGCTCCTTGCAACCCTCATCGTCACCGCTTCTTGCGAAAGCCAACAAGCCAGAATGACGACCACCATCAACACCGACGGCACTTGCCTGCGCGAAGTGAGCTATGAAAACAGGGTGAAAAAAAACGAACGGGACAGCCTCTTGAAAGGCAACCGCCCGCAGCGGTCGAATCCCGTCCCCGATTGCCTATGCGTCGACTCGATGAAGCAAGGCAAAACCGTAACCAAAGGCGACACCGTCATCACTCATTTTCATCAACAATACAACTCTGTAGAAGAAATGAGTGCCCACACGCCTCTCCGACTGGCGGGCGTTCCACTGGAATCCAAGGCCCATTTGGAGAAGCATTTCCACTTCTTTTATACAGAATACGCCAGTTCGGGATAAGGACTTGCTTAGAACAATTCCAATTGCCTGCTCTTTTCAATGTGTACGGGCAGTGCCTCGGGCTTATTCTCGAAGAAGCAATATGCGGCCAATGCAGCGCTGAGGTTCATGAGGAAGTTGTGTACGGAGCGATGACGTGAATGGACAAGGTTGGCCTTGTTTTTCAGCAATTCGTTGATGCATTCAATGATGTAGCGCTTGCGCAGCATCATCTTATCCCACAAGGGCATGAGCTTGTTCTTCATGTTCGACCTGAGCCCGTGGACCAGGTGGATGCCTTGGTTGAAGAGGCTCTCGAAGAAGCCCTGCTTGATGTACCCCCTGTCGGCAAACACCTTGCCGTAGAGCACCTTCGTGAACACCTCCCACACTTTGGGATCTCTGTCGTCCACGTTTGCGGGGGTAAGGCAGAATGTGAGGACGTCGCCCTTCTCGTTGCACAGCAAGTGCAGCTTGAAACCGTGGCACCATCCCATCGTACCCTTCCCGTCCCTGGCAAGTCCGTCGAACACCTTGTTGAATTTCCTTCTCATGTTGTGGCATACGGGGATCATCGTGCTGTCCACGAAACTAATGCCTGTACACTGGCCGAAGCCCTGGATGCGCATGAAGGCCATCAGGTCGAAGAACACGCGGGGCATGAGTTCCACAAAGCGCGTGTAGGACACCGCGTTAGGGAAACAGCTCGCCAAGTGACCCTTGATGAAGAACAGGTAATAGTGCTTGAAATTTCGGAAAGAGCCGAAGTGGTAGTACAGCAGGACGGCCATGATTTCGCTCTTGGACATCTGGCCCTTTCGGTTTCTCAAACGCTTATATCCCTCGTCTGTGGGGGCTATGTGGAGGTTTTTACTAAGTTCAGCGTCCAAATTCTTGCAGAACTCATCCAATATACAGAATATTTCAGTAACTTTG
>NZ_AUFQ01000031.1 GCF_000426585.1 Segatella baroniae DSM 16972 = JCM 13447 | reverse complement strand
AAGCCGTTTAGACGACAATCTCCACACTTCCATTTCATTGCAGGTAGTATTCTCGCCGTAAAACCTTGTTTGTCCTAAGCCCTACCTTTTTACGCCACTGAAACGAAAACGACCGACCCGACGGAAAGACGCAAAAAAAGGTCGGATATGCGAGAAGCAGGTAAAAAGAAAATGGAAACTCAACTCCCTCTCCTCTGGAATCCGCATAAAATCAGACAAGATGATTTATTCTGAAGTAAGGATGGAACAGGTAACCGTTCAAGAAGAACAGACGGAGCAAAGAAATCCCGATGAGAAACACCTCGTTACTTTTGACAGTGAGTTGAGACGGCTCAAAAGTAACAAAAAGCCATTATCAAATACTCATATTCCTTTTAATCACTAAAAGGAAGTCTTTGGTAAAATTCCAGCCAATGCCCGTCGAGGTCTTCAAAGGTAAGTAACTTTCCATAAGGTTCTGTTCTTATTTCTCCGATCGTCTTTACTCCTTTGTTCTTTAATTCCTCATATATAAGTTCGATGTCATCAATTTCAAACATAATTCTTGTTTTGCTTGCAACTACATCACCTTTGTGTGCCGGTCTTTGAAGAATGGCAAATGAGGTTTCTCCAAAATTAAATTCAATCCAATCTCTATCTATCAGTTTGACCTCAAAGCCCATGTCCTGATAAAATTGTTTGGATCTCTGCAAATCACTCACATAAATCCAACATGCGTATATCTTTCTCGGTTTCATTCTTTTGATATTATTGATGTTTGATTTTCAGCAGACCGAAGAACGAAGTTATCTCTTGAATATCCACAAGTTTCAAATGGGATTTTTCCAGTGTTGTTTTCAAATCTTCGATTGAGTGAAACCAATATTCAGGAGGAGTGTCCTCTTTCATGTCCTGCCAAGTATAGATATGTCCCTCTTGCAGATATGGCTTGATATGATTTTCATACACTTCTTTCGGGGTGGTATGTTCCAACAGATAGCGATAGACTTCATTGAACTTTTCGGGAGATGCGTCAGGATCGAACAAGATGATTTCATCTGCCATTATCATTTCGCCATCTGTTTTCAGCACCTGCTTCACGGCTTCAAACAGTCTTTCCTGCTCATTCCATTCCATTTGATGCAGAACGAGTGAGGAAATGATTAAATCCACGCTTTCTGCCGACAGTTCCAAATTTTGAATGCTACCACACTGAAACGAAACATTGTCATAGTGCTTATAAGCATCCTTTGCCTGTGCAATATTCTCTTGGCTTGTATCTATTCCGAGAACGGATAGAAAATGAGGAACGAATGGTTGCAGGGATTTTCCCCAGCCACACCCCAAATCCAACAATCTATCTCCATTCTTAACACTTGCAAACTCAAACATCCGTTCGCTCAATGCTTGTGTGGACTCAAATGTGTCTCTGCCGTCAGGACTAATTGTTCTTTTGATATATACGGATAAGTTCTTCTCCCAATTCTTTTCCATATGAAATTATTTGTTATCTCACAAATCCGTTTTTGTAGAAATCGTACCAAGCATCTATCTGTTCGGGACTGTTTGCTTCCAATAACAAAAGCATCTCACGAGTGAATTCCAAATGTCCTACACCGTTTGCCGTAACAATGTTCTTGTCACTGACAGCTTGTGCTTCCACATAATTCTTCGCATTAGTGTAACCGGTAGTACCCCATTTTTTGAGTTGGTCGAGACCGTCGCCCGTATGCTTTACGTTGTTCAGGAAACCGTGCGAACATAGAAACGAAGCTCCGTTACATATCGCTCCTACGATTTTCCCTTTATCCAAAGCCTCTTGAATCAATGGGACGACAAGTTTTGCTTCGGGGGAATCCCAACGGTTGCCGCCGATAAGTACCAAGGCTGCATAATCTTTCGGCATATTCTCGAAAGAATAATCGGGCAATGTTCTGAAACCTCCGATGGAACGGACGGCATCTGATGTCGGGGCAACGGTATGCACTTCATACTTGATTTCACCTCCCGGTATCACACCCACATGAAGAGCCGTGGAGAGAAATGCCCCTTCCCAATCTGTGTATTCATTCAATAAGATAAATAAAACTTTCTGTTTCATAATAAATTCATTTATTTTATTTTCTTTCTGCCGTTACTTTCGCCACAGTTTGCCACTCGCCGTTTTCGGTCATTCGCTCTTTTCTCCACAGAAAAGAAGAAGTCGCTATATCAGAGAATACATACCTCATTTTTTCTGTCGTATCTTCGGTTAGGATAATTTCTTCGCCGACCTTTCGGGCTGTCAGTCGGATAGCCTCGCCCATACAACCGTAGAATATATCCCACACCATCGTCTCGGGATTAAAAATGCGAAGTGTCGTTCCGTATTCGGCATCGGGTTGTTTATCTATCAGGCGTTCCTCGCGAGAGGGAACGATAAAGAGGTCTTGAACTGCCGTACCGTCCAATACTCGGGAGAATATCCATTCGCCTTTTACTCTTCGTGGCTTGACATCTTCCAAATGGTCATTCCACACGATGTTCCATTCACCTATCAAGCAGCCGAAGAAGTCGTATTCTTCGGGGATTCGTTCATTTCTTGCATTACTACACAATGCTGTTATAAATTCATTCATATCGTTTTTATTTCTTGTTCTTCGGAAGTTTTTGCGAAGCTTGTTCTATTTTCTTCTCATCTCGAGTAACCTTGCGTTCCAACTTCTTTATATCTTCTGCAGCAGGCAATTCTTCTGGTTTGATACCACGGTTTCCCAACATGGCACGCACACTTTGATTGTTTTGAATATGCTCTCGAGTGATGGACGGTTCTCCGTAAAGGTCTTTGTTTTCTACATTGTAATTGGTCATTTCCGTGGCGAGATTTTTAGCAGCAATGGTAAGAGTGGGCAGAAAGTCTGCCAGCGGTCTATTGGATTTCACGCCCAACCGTTTTTTCATATCTTCCGTAGTGTGCCCTCCGAAAAGAGCCGTGTCACCTTTAGAGCGTATTCGTCCAAAACCTTTATCGTCCACACCGCGTTCATATATATTTTGCGACAATTGTTTTTCTGCTGCTCTCAATTTGTCCCGTGTTTCCAAGCGAGAAAGCAAGTTTAGTCGCTCTTCTATCAGCTCAGCCTTCCGTGTTTGAACAGCAAAATAACTTTGGGCAAAGGCAATCTCTTCTTTCTTTGGATCTCCGTTTTGAGCAATGAGATAACAAGCGTAACGAGTAAGCATAAAATCAGAAACTTCACGCTTGGCACCACTACCCAAATCTACCATTTTCGTGACTTCACGAAAATGGTCATCTACATTGATGTCCTGTGACTTGCACGAGGCGACTGCCCGATGTATGGCAACGAGAAAATTCTCCCAGCGAGCATAGCCCAATATCGTTTGCAGTTCTCGTGCAAACCAAACCTCGATTTGATCTTTGGCATCATCACTTACTATATGCCGAACAATGCCGTCAAAAGTTGATTTATATTGTAATATACTATTCTTATCCATTGTTTTTTATTTTCTTGTGAATCCTTCAATTGTATGGGGGGGTGATAACAAAAAAATAACATCAGTAAACCTCTAAATACAATATGATTTTTATATTAGAACTTGGATTGTTTGCGAAGTCCAATTACTGCATTTGCAATATCTTGTTTAGCACACTTATTACTCCATTCTTTCCAAAATTTTATAGTTGCACTGTCAGGCTTAATTATTGGTTCTGAGATTAAAATCCTTGTCGGTAACAAAGAAGCATCTCCTACTACCAATGCTTCTCCAATATCTAAGATTGGAAGAACTTCTGTTAGACCGGCAAGATTATCGGGTAAAAGTCTTTTAATTACGGTTTGATCTTCTGCATTAGAAAGCCGTAATGAGATAAAGTTGTTGCATTGACTTAAAACTGTTCTATTAACCTCTGCTGGTCTTTGACTTATTACTACTAGACTAACGCCATATTTTCTTCCTTCTTTTGCAATTCTTTCAAAACTTTTCAAACTTAATTCAGAAGCAGCATCTTGACTGGTTCTTTCAGGAATATATAAATGAGCTTCATCACAAAGCAGACAAATTGGATGTTGATTTTCTTTTGTTGTCCATTGTTGAACGGTGAAAATAATTCTTGCAACCAATCCAATTACTAATGGCAAAACATCTGATGGAACCTCCGAGAAATCAATAATTTTAACGCCTGCTTTTTTACCATTAAGTTCTGAACCATGCATTAAAGCACTACAAAGATCATTTAACCAATTTAACTGTAATTCATCATCTGAAACTTGGAAAAGAAACCCAATACGTTTATCGTCTTTTTTTGCTTCAAGTCGTTGAATAAATCTTGTCAATTTTCCAAAGAATGGACCTTGCTTTTCTTTTCCTGCAGCTCCAGGAACCATTTCTTCGTCAAGGCGTTTTAATTCTTGAAGCACCTTTTCTAATTTATAAGGGATAGGGCTATCAATAGTAATACTATCTTTGAAAATAGTATCTTTCACTTCATCAAGATATTTTTGTTTTTCTGTAAATACGGTTTTAGAAAATAGCATTGCTTGATTGGGGGCATTGCTATCACTACGGTCAAGCAACATTGCTAACATCTCTTCGTAAGTCAATAACCAATAAGGCAACATCAAAACGCCGTTTGTCAGATTACCTTTTTTTCCTAAATCAGAAGGATTGGCAATTCTGAAATGCTGTATTCCGTCTGCCTTAAAATTCTCTCCACTATATTCTCCGTGTATGTCAAACAAAATAGAATTTGCCATTGGTAATTTAGCAATCTGTTCAATAATTTTGGCAACACACCACGATTTCCCCGAACCAGTACTTCCTACAATAACTGCGTGCCGTTGGAATAGTTTATCTCCATCCAAAAATGCTTCTGCATTTTCATCTATAGAATATTTCCCAATAGAAAGAGGTATTTGATATTTCTCTTTCGTGGAAATAGTTTGCATAAACCTTGTAATGTTTTCTCCGTCTATAGGGAAGCATTTGGCCTCTATTTCTGGAACAGTATCAAGCGTTCTTTTAAACACATTCTCTTTTTCTCCGTGCTTATTTAACAATGTCCCAATTAAGTTCACTTTCAGAATATTTTCTGTAAAAAGAAAATTATTCAATCCTAAATCTTCATCTACTGGTTGCTCGTCATCAGTAGCCTTACGAGTTATACGATTTATAATTCCAATTAAATATTGTCCAGCTTTTGAGCTTTTGATTGCAACCAAATGATTAACCTGTAACTTTCTTAACTTATCAAGTTCTTCAACTTTTACGATAAGCGTTGCTGTGTCAACGCTAAAAACAGTTCCGATAGAAGCATTATCTTCAAAATCAAAAATTGCCATATTTCCTATTTTATTAGTTTGATATATTCTGAAAGTTGCCAATAGCTAATGCCTTCAATTGTATGTTCTCCCTGATTTGAAGAATATATTTTTGTGTGGTTGCCACGGCTTTCTTCCATAAGTATGTAATTCTTACAATCTCCATCAATTATTGCCTCTTTTGTTTTTGGGGTTAATTCTTTTGTGATTACAATTATTGGTTTTGATTTTATCTGTTGAATGAGTTTTGGTTGAACGTGTTCATCATTGAACCCGTAACCAATACACAGAAATCCATTTGCGTTTTGAATTTCTGTATCTGCCTGTGTAAAAATAGTTCTATATGGTTCTTTATGTGTTTCAGCATACTTGCTAAGTCCGGGAGTTACAATCAATGGCTTATAGCCTTGTGGAATATTTTTACATAGTGGCAAATGAATGTTTTCTTTATTCGGTGTTTCAAACCAGTCTAATGATCCATGGACCTTCCATATATTAACCTGTCCGCTATATCCTTTTATATTTGCCAAGGCATTCGTATGAATGCTGTCTGAAAAATGTCCAATATAGTTGTGAGCATATCCTGTACAGATAAAAGCGTTTGCAATACTTGCACTATATTCTGCAATACGATCATAATTGGTAGTAACTATGGAAAGTTTTCTATTAGTCGTTGAAAGCAAATGTTTCATTAATATTGCCAATGGCACTTCCTCTCCATTCAAAACAAATTGTTTGTATGCTTTTAGGTCAGTTTCAGAGATTCGTTCCCAAGTTGCTTTAAGTACAGATTTTAGAACAGTATCGTTGAGTTGTATTTCTAACAATGTTTTCTCTAAATCCTTTGTTTCTTCAAGACTTTTTTTAAACGCCTCAAATTGTTTTCTATCTGAATCCTCTTCAAAGTCTAATGTGTGTTTCAAGTGTTCGCCAAGTGTCCACATTGAAGGCAATCCAAACGAAACAGAAGCACCACTACCTAATACGAGCAATGGGACTTTATTAGACCAATCCTGAAGTTGTTTTAACAATGCATCAAAATCCATATAGCTTTCCTTGGTTTATGTTCTTGTGTATAATCTCAGATAATAACCACTCCATATATTCTTTCAAAATTTTCTTATAGAAGAAAGAATTACTTTACCGTAAAGGGATAGAGTTGTTCACTTACACGTTGTTCCGACTTCTTCCATCCCAAACCCTCATAGAAAGCCAATGCCTTTGGAAAAGCTTTTACTCCCAATGTGATTAAAGTAAATTTCTGTCTCATAATTTGTACATTATAGAGTTTGCCACAAAGTTACTCATTCATAACGAGAAAGGCGAAGAAAATAGCAAGAAAACAGGGCAACTGCATCAAAATGTAAGTGCCTGATTATCAATCATAGTTTTGAGTGCATTCCTTATCTTTGGGTATAATCTCCGAAATGCAATCATTTGAAAATTAGCAACTTGTATTTTCTCGAATTTTTTGATGCGGTTGCCATGGCTGAAGATAGGGATTTACAACAGTTTCCTAAATTTTATTTCAGCCAATCTGTTGATTTCATCTTTGTAGGTCTCAAGATGATGCAGGATGATGTTTTCTACATAGATGCCAATGGTCATATCTCTGTTTCTCATCGACATGACTATCTCCGCCAACGTGTCCTGCAACTCTTTGGCGATATAGATGGTCTTGCGATTTTTCAAAGTGTTGCGACAGATGAAAAGCGACTCATAATCGCCTTTGTCAGCCTTTCGTCTTTCTCTTCTTGGGACTCTTGAAAAATCCTTTGACATAGGTTCGTCATTTGGACGTTCCGATTCAACACACAGCTCTTCAGATTGAGAATGTTTTATCTCACTCTCTTTTCTTTTCATGGGAATACCCTGTGAAATAAGTTCTCGGATGGCAACGGGATCTACCTTGCCGTTTTTGTTCTCTGTCATACTTCCTTAATTTTTATTGTCGTACAATTCACTGTTCATTACGTTGCCAAGATATTTACCGATGGAGATGAATACATCCTTTATCGGAGATATATCCAATAATTGGCTTGTACCAGCAGGGCTACATCCTTTTGTTCATACCCTTTCTGTGGAGATGTTAATTAGCGTCCATCAATACAATCGTTCGATAGTATCTGCTTTCGTACATTCCCACGTTCGAGTGAAAGAATCAAGGATATGTTCTTTGGTATA
>NZ_AUFQ01000030.1 GCF_000426585.1 Segatella baroniae DSM 16972 = JCM 13447 | reverse complement strand
ATACGCCAGTTCGGGATAAGGACTTGCTTAGAACAATTCCAATTGCCTGCTCTTTTCAATGTGTACGGGCAGTGCCTCGGGCTTATTCTCGAAGAAGCAATATGCGGCCAATGCAGCGCTGAGGTTCATGAGGAAGTTGTGTACGGAGCGATGACGTGAATGGACAAGGTTGGCCTTGTTTTTCAGCAATTCGTTGATGCATTCAATGATGTAGCGCTTGCGCAGCATCATCTTATCCCACAAGGGCATGAGCTTGTTCTTCATGTTCGACCTGAGCCCGTGGACCAGGTGGATGCCTTGGTTGAAGAGGCTCTCGAAGAAGCCCTGCTTGATGTACCCCCTGTCGGCAAACACCTTGCCGTAGAGCACCTTCGTGAACACCTCCCACACTTTGGGATCTCTGTCGTCCACGTTTGCGGGGGTAAGGCAGAATGTGAGGACGTCGCCCTTCTCGTTGCACAGCAAGTGCAGCTTGAAACCGTGGCACCATCCCATCGTACCCTTCCCGTCCCTGGCAAGTCCGTCGAACACCTTGTTGAATTTCCTTCTCATGTTGTGGCATACGGGGATCATCGTGCTGTCCACGAAACTAATGCCTGTACACTGGCCGAAGCCCTGGATGCGCATGAAGGCCATCAGGTCGAAGAACACGCGGGGCATGAGTTCCACAAAGCGCGTGTAGGACACCGCGTTAGGGAAACAGCTCGCCAAGTGACCCTTGATGAAGAACAGGTAATAGTGCTTGAAATTTCGGAAAGAGCCGAAGTGGTAGTACAGCAGGACGGCCATGATTTCGCTCTTGGACATCTGGCCCTTTCGGTTTCTCAAACGCTTATATCCCTCGTCTGTGGGGGCTATGTGGAGGTTTTTACTAAGTTCAGCGTCCAAATTCTTGCAGAACTCATCCAATATACAGAATATTTCAGTAACTTTGGATAGAATAGCGACAATCCTTTATACAAGGGCACCTTGTGCGATTGGCTGATTTTGGGGTAACGATTTGGCAACCGTTCCATTTGCTGTGTACTGCTTTGTTTTGCTTGCAAAGAACTCTTTATCTCCGACAAAGATAATGATTATTCCCGAACAATTCTACTCTTTGCTTTATTTTTTCAAGGCAAGGAAAAAATTATTCCCCTGCCGATTTCAAGAAGTAGAAACACGATGTTGTGAAGAAATTGCGGATATATGGAATTGCCCCTATCACGGCGTACAGCCTTCGGGGACGCAGGTGGAATTTCACCTCGTAATGCGGATTGATGAAATAGAAAGTCCTGTCAATGGCTTCAAAGCCTTCCTTTCTCATCGTCCTCTCAAACAACTCTATCGGGCATTTGGTCTTCTTGATGTTCAACAGTTCTCTGACGCATCCCTCGTCTTCCTTCCGAGCCCTCAATATCCGCTCATACAATCTCGTCGGAAGCAGGTGAAAGAAAGGCAGGTGCGAGAGGAAGCGGCTTCGGCATATCTGCTGATGCCCACCGAAAGGCATCTGCCAAGCAGGAAAGGACATGAAAATTACCCCCCCCGGGTTTTTAACAACTGTTTACACTTGTGCATAAATTCCTCCTTGTCGTCGATATGCTCTATCACATCATGGCAGACAATCAGGTCGAACTGATGCCTGAGTTCCTTCAACAGGAACACATCGGAGGCGATGAAACGCCCTTTTGCTCCGTTCTCTTGGAAAAACTTCCTTGCGTCCCTTATCCGTCCCTCTGCCATATCCACGCCCACTACATCGCAGCCCATGCGTGAGAAAGGCAGGAGGTTTCCACCGTCCCCGCAGCCTATCTCCAACACTTTCGTGCCTTTCCCTACCTGCCTGTACCGCTTGATGTAAGGAATGAAATACTTCTCGCTTGTGGTTGCGAGTTCGTTGAAATACTGTCTTCGGTTAAGTTGTCTTGACTGCATCTTATTTTAGGGGTGTTATGGTTTCAACGACAAAGGTAGCAATAATCATGGAATAAGACCGCATGTTTCATTCGTTACCATGAAAAATACCTATAAATGATTATATGGCAATGCGATATGGACGAGTGCAACCCAAAGTTTCCGCTCTTTCGTTTGCGGAATGGCGGGAAAATTCGTATATTTGCGAGGTACGACTAAAAAAGATGTAAATATGGCACACCGTAAAACTTGTTTTGTTTTATTGTTCTTGGCATTCCTGCTGGCATGCGCGTCCTGTTCCAATCCCCAAGACGAGGACAGGAAATCTTCTTTTCAATTGGATAAACCTTATAGGGAAATCATGCAAGGCTCTACGCTCCGTGTGTTCATCACGAGTGGCAGTGGAGACTTGCAGATAAGCAATTCCAATGCGTTTAAGGACTATGCTAGAATTGCCTATGCGAGAACTCCCGAACAGGCAGGGCATGTAGGTGTTCTTTCAATCCAAGCCCTGCAAGTGGGAGAATTTCAGGTCTCACTGACCGACAACCTCACAAAGGAAAGACAGCAACTGACCGTTAAAGTCCTCCCGCCTTATCTGTTACTGGAAATTCACGAAGGCTCAGACCCTGTATGGTCAATAGGAAGCGGAGTTTCGGGACTTTTCCTTGTCCAGAACGCAGCGCATTCTTTTTATCTGTGCCGTTACAAGCCCACTCTCTATCGGTATGTCAGTCCTGCCGTTCTCTCGGGCGTATATGAGATTGTCATGAAAGACGGCGTTCCGACGAACTTGCGCCTGCAAAGCAAGAAACAGGGAATTGTCCGTGATTTCACCTTGACAGGGAAAAACAAGAAAGAGGCTTTGGAAAAACTCGGGAGATTAGGCAGGCTCGGACTTCTTCCGAATGAAGAGAAATTCATCTGTCCCGTCTTTCTTGACGAACACGACATGGAAGAGCATATCATGGCGGAAATGACTTATAAGGAAGCAACCTTGCCTGAGAAAGTCATGGAGTGAGATGCAGGAAAGGAAGTGGAGCATGCGGAGGCACGGTTACAGCCTCACTCCCTTGCTCCTGTTCTCTTGGGAGGAATGGACGGACAAATGTCTGAATTTCTCCCACTGCTCCTTAAACCAACGGGCAATCGGCACTCTGTCCACGAGCAGGTCGAGTACGGTCTTGCCATCCCTTTCCTCCCTGCCCACCTGCAAGCGTGCCTTCTCAACGGCGAACGAACGCCTGTACTCATCAGAATGCAGTTTCCCCGTAACAACGAGTACTTTGCCTTGCAGGAGTTCGTCCGTGTGTCTCTCTGACAATCCGACCGAACGGCAAAGCCTTTCAATACGGAAAAACTCGGCAAGCATGGGAAACCATTCCTTTGCCTTGTCGATGATGCGCCTGAGATTGCCGATTTCACGCTGATGCTGCTCCGATGCCCGCAACCGCTCGGCGACGTGGCTTTCCTTCATTTTCTGCATATCCGTGCGCATCTGTCCGATGCTCTCTTTCAGTTCCGCCACCTCACCATGCAACTGCCTGTTCTCGCTTTCAAGCCTGCTCACTTTATTACCGCCCAACAGGGAGTTGATGCCGTTGAGTGCTGCTGTGGCGGTCTTGGTAGCTGAGTTTTTCAGTTCCACCGTTTTTTTCTCCGCCTTGATGCGTGCGAGTTCCATTTTGGCTTGCTCCGCCTCCTCGATGATGCACCGTGCTTCCGCCTCCCTTGCCAGCAGGTTGGCGATGTTCTCCTGTATGTCCTCGCCCTGCGTGATGAGATTGCGGTAATACTCATGCGTGGAGAGGTGCTTGGCTGTCGAGCCCCTGACACCCCTTTTCAGCTCGTACTTCGCCATGTGTTCGGCGTAGGTGTCCTGATACCTGATGAGGTTGGCACGGCTCATCACCTCGTCTGCGCAGAGGCGTGGGGCTGTCGCTTTCGTCCTGTACCTGCGCTTTGCCTTCTCTTCCTTTTTCTGCTTCCTGCGCTCACCCTGCACTATCGGCACTACGGTGGCATGGATGTGGGGTGTTTCCTCGTCCATGTGCAGGACTGCCGACACGAGGTTGTCCGCCCCGTAGGTCTCTCTCAGCCACGCCACGCTGTCATCGCACCACTCTCCGAGCCTCCTTTCGTTTTCCATTCGTTCCATATCCTCGTGCGTTCCGCTCAGCACGATGCGGATTGCCTGTACTTGGTTCTTCCCTATCTTGCGTTTCAGCCCTGCCGTGTCAAGGCGGTGGCGTATGGCAGCCGTGCGGTTGCACACACCGTCGGGAAACCTGATTAACTCACGGTTGAGGTGCGTTCTCGTAGGGTCTATGTTCTTCGGCACGATGGTGCGCTCGATGTGAGCCGACATTCCGCTGTCGGCTCCCTTTGCCTTTTCCAAATGCAATACGCAATATCCCATATCCTTTTGTCTTTTTTAGATGTTGTCATTATCTTGTTTTCGTTGCCTTGATGTCCTTAGATACGGTCGGTGGACAATCGTTGAAAGGAGGAAAGACTTCCTTTCGGCTTGCTCGTTTCTTTATGCCGACAGGCTCGGCAGGGGTGTCCAGAGGGGTGCAACCCCGTTGGCTTATTGGGAGATTTTCAGCGGACACGGAGTGAAGCGTGAGGAAAATCCCCTAATAAGCTACGGTATTTTCTCTTTTGAAAATATCCGTACCGTGCTTACCACGTGGGCATTTGCCCCAGCCACTTCTTTCCCTTGTATTCTGAAGTCCCCACGGCTTCTCCATCGGTGCTGTCGATTGGACTTGTTTCTCCGAAGGCATACTTGGACTGCACCCGAATATCTGAATACCCTGCATGCTTGGAAATACAGAATGCACGGCTTGCCGTGACTGCCTTTTTCTGTTGCTTATATCAGCGTGTCTTGCCTGTTCCGTTTCCGCCTGTAATGCCACTGCCGTTTCCCACCGAAGTCGGAGTGATGAAAATTCTGATGAATTGATGAATCTTGTTTCAATAATCTGGAAATCAGTACAATATGCTTTCATTATGTCCTCATCAAGCCGCTTGTCAAAGCTGAGTTTCATCATTTCCACTCCCCCTATCCCTGCATTTCCTCCAACTGCTTCCTGCCGACGGTGTAGAAACGCCCCGTGCGCCTTACCTCCGTGTATGGGCGCATGTTGTCATAGCTCGGTTGGCAGGTCGTATAGGTGAGCGTGTTTTCGGCAGGAGTGAGTTTCCATATATCCTGCACAATACGCCTTACCTGCGTCCTGTCCGTCCTGCAGCCTGCGCAGTTCAGCAGAAGGAGCATGTCGTTGATGCAGAAAGAGAAAGCGGACGCTTTCATGCAGTCCATGACTTCAAGGCAGGTTTCCGCCATCTCCACCTCCGTCCTGTTACGGTTGCTCCGTATAATCCTGCTCAGGGCTTGCGTGTGGATGAGTTCGGGACTGAACCACATGCGGCTCTCTTTCTTCGTGGAGAGCGTGCGGTGCTGGAGAAAATAGAGGAAGGCGGGTATTTCCTCCTTTACCCTTTGCAGGAAGTCCGTGTCGTCCTTTTCTATCCTCCCCACCTTCCTCACCCAATAGCGTGTCTCTCCTGTGTCGATTATGACGGGTAGACGTTCGTTGTTGGAGCATAGTACGAACTTGGCGAAGAATGAAATCTCATCCCTGTCCTTGCCCTTCGCCTCCACCTTGTAGGAAAGGGTGGTGCTGAGGTTCTTGAGCCGCTCGCTGTCCTCCCTGCGGTCGAGAAGCACCTCGTCCACGAGGATGAGCAGTTTCCCTGCCCAGTCCGAGTTGAACTGACTTCGGAAGTCCTCGTTGGTGTTGAAGGTTACATTGCCCCCGAAGAGGGCTTTGAGGAAGTTGAGGAACGTGCTCTTGCCCGTGTTGCGCTCCTCTGATACGAGCAGCAGGATGGGCAGTTTCTCTATGGGCTGCAGGTAGAGTAGTTGCAGGTAGTCCATGCCAAGTTCGTACTGCTCCCCGAAGATGTGCCTTGCCAATGCCTCGATATGGGGAAACACACCTTGCTTCGGATGATGCCCCGTCGGCTCGTAGAGGTTGAGGAAACTGCCTACTACGGGCTGATAGTTCACATGGTCGGGGACGGTGCAAAAACCGTCATACTTCGGGACGGTCGCCAGATAGTCCCTGCCGTAGTCCTGACGGAGCGTCTCGTTGTTCCACACGATGCGCTTCCTTACAAAACCGCCTCCGACAAGAGGCATGTCTGCAAGTTTGTAGAGCGTTGTGCCCACACGGACGAAAGCCCCGTCCTTTTTTCTTTTTTCGGGCATATCTTCCAGCAGCCCGTCATTGTTTTTCTTATCCATTTCTTTCTTGCTTAAATGGTTGATATATAGCATCGTGCAAAGTTACGGACATCGTTCGGAAAACTACTTGTGAAGAATGGCGCGGAACGGTGAAAGAAAAACGGAATGGAATAAAAACAGGGGAAAGCAGGGAGGTGCGGAGCAATAATTGAGGGGAACAGGAGGATAATTTTGCAGGATTTGTCGAGGGTTGCTGAAAAAGGGAAAATGCCTTTTTCTTTCATCGTTCGCAAGCGTCTGATGATATGTTGATGAACTTGCAATCGCTTGATATTCAATCATATTATATCAATATTCATCAATTCATCAAAATAAAAGAAGTTGTGTTCGGTATGTTTTTCTTTTCTCGGCAGTCCTATACGACTCGTCCCTAACTGTTATCCCTGCCCTTCAACCACCCAAAAAGAAAAAGGTTTATTTCCCCATCGACACAAGGGGATAAACCTCTATAAACCTCTGTCAAGGCGTTTCAGCAGGGACTGCCTGCCCGTGCAGGAAGGAGCATGACAAACCTTTCGTGCCGTTCGTTCAGCATTGCGATGACATGCTCCCAAAGCCTTTTTGCCCTTTGCGACCTGATACGGAACGCAAGGGCTATGACCATTTCAAGGCTGTACGCATCAAGCCAGCGACCCTCCGCCACCCTGATGTTCCTCTCTGCCGTGCAGGGGTGCAGCAGTCCATCCCTGTATATCTTCTTGACCAGCGTGTGGATGGTATGTCCGAACACGCCAAACAGGTCGGCAATCTCAAACTCGCCCATCCATATTTCGCCGTTGGGTATGACGATGTTCCCGTGCTCGTCTATCGTGATTATTCGACGGGCATTGCTGCTTATGTCTTTCCCTTTCATTGTCATGCCATCTTAATATTGCCAAATGAGGCGTTGAGCTTGCTGCCGAGCATGGAGAGGTCGGTGTCGAGTTTCTCGGTGGTTATCTTCGCATAGAGTTGTGTGGTTACGATGTTCGTGTGTCCGAGTACACGGCTCACGCTCTCAATCGGCATGCCCTTGCTCAGAGCCAATGTCGCAAAGCCGTGCCTTGCGCAATGGAAGGAGATGTCCTTTGTTATCCCGCACTCGCTGATGACTTTTTTGAGCTTCTTGCAGACCGTCCAGTAGTTGATGTCCCCGAATATGGAGTTGTCCTTCTGGAACGGTCGGTATCTGTCGATGATTTGCAAGGGTATATCGAGCAGTTTCACTTGGTACGGCACCTGTGTCTTGTGCCTTTTTGCAAGTATCCACTTCTCGCCGTTCACCTCCACAATCTCATCGGTGGTGAGTTCCTTCAAGTCCACGAAGGAAAGGGCGGTGAAGGAGGCGAAGACAAACAAATCACGCACGAAGGCGGAATGGCTGTCCTTGAACTCGTGCGAAACCAGTGTCTTCAACTCGTCCTCCGTGAGGAACGCACGCTCCTTCGTGTTCGGGCTGATATGAAACTGCGCGAACGGGTTTCTCGGTATCTTGCCGTTGAAGTGCGCACGCATCACCACGCCTTTGAGCCACATGCAGTTTATCCATATCGTGGCGTTCCTGTTTCCTTTCACCGTGCTGAGGTACACGGCGAAGTCCCTGATGAAGTCGGGGGTGAGTTCCAGCATCGACATGTCGCTGCGGTTGTACTTGTGGCGGATAAACCTCGCCGTGTTGTTCCTCGCCCTGAGCATCACCTTGTATGTTCCCATGCTCCTGTCCTTACCCACACGCTTGAACAGAGAGGCGCAGTCCCTGTCGAACGCTTTCATCAGGGTGTCGTACTCGCTGCCCAGCCCCTGATAGGCGTTGCGCACCATCTCCGCCGTGACGAACGCCTCACGGTCGGAAAGACGCTGATAGTGCTTGATGATTTGCGCCTTGATGTTGTCGAGCGAGAGGTTGGTGGCGATGGCTTCCCTGCTCTTGCCTTTCGCCCTGTTGCCTTTCACATCCCACAACTCCTTTGGGATGGTGCGCTTGCAGCTGAACTGAGCCACCGTGCCGTTGATTGTAACCCGTCCCATGATGGGGACGATGCCGTCTTTCTCCTTGCTGCCGTTCACATAGAACAGCACCTTGAATGTGCTTCTTGCCATTGTCTTTTCTTTTTGGTTGCAAAATTAAACATGAAAGAGCCTAACCCTGCTATGCAAAATATAGAGCAATAGAGCAACAGCAACGGATGCACGGAAAACCGCTGTTTTTCTCCTCTTTAGCGGAGGTAATTATCCTGCTTTCGGGTAACGATTTGAAAACATTTCTGTTTCAATAATCCGCATTTTCCTGCCTCGTGGCAGGTGGCGGATTTGCTGCGATTTACACCGTATAGCCCTAATAATCAAGCCGAATTGCGTTAAACTTCCGATTTCCTGCAAATATTACAGCGATTTTCTGTAACTTTGTCGTTGGTAATCATCGCTATATATGTTTTGTAAGTTATTGATTCTCAATTATAAAATTACAAAAAACAGCGAGATTACCAACTTTTTAGGGTACTTTCTTATCCCGAACTGGCGTAGA
>NZ_AUFQ01000029.1 GCF_000426585.1 Segatella baroniae DSM 16972 = JCM 13447 | reverse complement strand
CAACGTGTCCTGCAACTCTTTGGCGATATAGATGGTCTTGCGATTTTTCAAAGTGTTGCGACAGATGAAAAGCGACTCATAATCGCCTTTGTCAGCCTTTCGTCTTTCTCTTCTTGGGACTCTTGAAAAATCCTTTGACATAGGTTCGTCATTTGGACGTTCCGATTCAACACACAGCTCTTCAGATTGAGAATGTTTTATCTCACTCTCTTTTCTTTTCATGGGAATACCCTGTGAAATAAGTTCTCGGATGGCAACGGGATCTACCTTGCCGTTTTTGTTCTCTGTCATACTTCCTTAATTTTTATTGTCGTACAATTCACTGTTCATTACGTTGCCAAGATATTTACCGATGGAGATGAATACATCCTTTATCGGAGATATATCCAATAATTGGCTTGTACCAGCAGGGCTACATCCTTTTGTTCATACCCTTTCTGTGGAGATGTTAATTAGCGTCCATCAATACAATCGTTCGATAGTATCTGCTTTCGTACATTCCCACGTTCGAGTGAAAGAATCAAGGATATGTTCTTTGGTATATACCCTCGCCTATATCGCTCATCGAAACGTGATGTTATCGAAGACGCACACCCTCACCGACATATTCGACAGTGCAAATATATGGCTCGGTGATGCTGTAATCAGTGTGATTTCCTTTAGTGCGTACTTGTGGCGTCAATTTGGATAGTTGTGGCTTCATATGAGGTAATGGAGTTAGACATGACGCTTAGTAATTTTGCATCCAAGCGGTAAGCCGAAGCTTTCGAGACATAAAGTGCTCTTTTTTGAGTGATTCGTTTTCGTCCTTCATGGACAGACTTATTTGCATCGGGCAAATAGCAAGGTATGTTTTATGCAGCATGACTTCGTTTTTGCAGCATAAAACCCTTGCTCTCCAAGAGAGCTGAAAAAACTCCGAAGTCGTTTTTCTTGAAAGAGAAAATGTCATATTTCGAATGCTGGTTATGCCGTAAAACACTAAAATCCAAAGTAAGAAATGAAAATGAAGAAAATTCGGAGCGCACGCTCCAAAGAGAAGACAGAAAAGCGTGTTTCGGTCAATTTTACACCGACGGAATACGCTCATTTCCTCACGATGAAAGAGGAAAGCGGTGTACCAAGTCTGTCACTATTCATCAAGGCAAGAATCTTTAATGAGACTTTTCGGGTGATAAAAGTGGATCGTTCGTTGCTTGATTATTATCAAAAGCTGACGACTTTGTATGGACAATTCCGCAGTGTGGGAGTCAATTACAACCAGACAGTAGTTGCAATGAAGAGCAACTTTACAGAGAAGAAAGCCTTTGCGATGCTCGCCAAGTTGGAGAAACTGACACTTGAATTAGCAATAATCGGAGGTGAAATCGTGCAACTGACTCGTGAATTTCAAGAAAAATGGCAACTTCGACAGTAGCCATTTTACATCGTATTGTTCTTTATGGATAAAAAATCAGGCTTCCCTCTCGTTTTGGGAAGCCTGATTGATTATTTGAATGCAATTACCGTTTCTTGAATTTTCCGCCTTTCAGGTCGCTCTCCACCATACGCTTGTTAAGTTTCTCTCGAAGTTCATCAAGGAAATAGGTACGGCTGTCATGCTTGCGACGCTTCATGTTCATATAGACATTGTAGCAGTTCTTGATTTCTATACCAAAGATTTCAGAAAAGGCGTCTGCCAATTCCTCCACTCCGATTTCTCCATCGTTGATACAGTCACAGGTGTCAAGGGCATAAAGTAGTTCCACTAAATCCACCACTTCGTCTGTCCAGCGAAACTTCTTGGCAGGAATGAGGGGAACGGTAGGTAAAATTCCCTGCATCCGCATATTCAACAGTTCCAGTTCTGTATCAATGACAGACAATAGCTCTGCCACATTTTTCCCCCGCCCTATCCGATGAGGGTTTCTCTTGTAGAGATTGCAATCGAAAACGGGTATAACGAAGAATACGGAGTATAAAAATGTTATCGTTCTCTTCCGTGTTCAATTTAATGATCTCTTTTATCAAGTTATCAGTTGCATTCCGCTGCTCGTCAGCGGACGATTCATTCGAAGAGAGTACTCTGAATGAAAATGTCTTAACTAATCTTTCCATATGCATTCGATTTTGAATTGTTGATTGGTATATAGCAAAGTCAACTATCATGTCATGAGCCTTTTGTAAAAATCTTCTTTGTAAGTATTGCCGATACCGATTTCATATTTTCCGATGAATACGTCGTTGGTGTCGAACGATTCTATTTTCTCTAAGTTCACAACATAGGATTTGTTGATGCGGAAGAAAACAGACAGAGGCAGAAGTTCATGGATAGTGCGCAGGTACATCTTGGTAATGATGCGTCGATTTTCTGTTTGTATGATTACATAATCCTTTAAGCCTTCTATAAAGAGGATGTCGTCATATCTGATTTTGAAATATCTACGCTCTGATTTCACGAAGAAGAAATCCACATCTGCCTCCACACTTTCTTTCTCTGCATTGATGAGTAGGGTGTGATAGGCAGAAACCTTTTCCACTGCTTTACGGAAACGTTCTTCCTCGATGGGTTTGACGAGGTAATCGGTAGCGTTTACCTCATAGCTGTCCAATGCGTATTCTGAATAGGCTGTGGTAAAAACGACAAGTGTTTGTTGTGGGATTTTACGGGCAAAATCAAGCCCGTTTGTCCCGGGCATCTCGATATCAAGGAATATTAAATCCACAGGATTATCTTTTATGTATTCAGTCGCAGATTCTGCAGACTCAAAATTGCCGACAAGTTCCAGCATTGGACTCTTGCGTACCAACCTTTCCAATCCTTCTCGGGCGATAGGTTCATCATCGACGATAATACATTTTATAGGTTCACACATAAGCATACAGTATATTTATTTTCTTCTTCCGTAATGGATAAGGTATAAGACTTTCCGAATAGCAATTCTAGTCTCCGTTTGATGTTTTTCAACCCCAAACCTCCGTAATGATTCGATGTACGAGAAGCGGCCTTGGTGTTTTCGCACTGGAAGTGCAGTTGGTTTCCGGATGCGGCAAACGTGATGTGTATGTTTGTCTTTCCTTTGACTTCAACACTATGTTTGACCGCGTTTTCTACAAAGGGAATAAATAGTAATGGATATATAGATATATCTTCCACCACGCCCTCTGTCTTGATTTCGTAATACAAGTTTCCACGACGTGTACTTTCCAGTTCCAAATAGTCATACAAGAAGGAAATTTCATTCCGTATCAGAACTTTTTCTTGCGAGGATTCGGACAACTGATAGCCCAACAAATTTTCAAGCCGGGAAAGAATGGCATATGCCAGTTGTGGTTCTTGCTCTGCTTTAATGTTGGCATTATTGAGCGTGTTGAAAAGAAAGTGCGGATTTATCTGGCTTTTCAGTTGTTGCAATTCTGCTTCTGCCGTCGTCTTTTCCAATTCCGATACTCGACGGCTGTTTTCAGCCCAGCAACGAAACAGTGGTACTACTGAAGTAGAGGCTATCGTCAATCCCAACAATAACATATTTCCCGCGATATTGAAACAAAGAGAGATCAGCCTGTAACTTTTGGGAACATCGTACAGGGTGTTTTGCACCAGTATGATAAAAAGCATCAACAGAAATACGCACAAACCGATGGAAGCGAAATATCCTGACAACTTATTGCGCAACAGAAAATGAGGAACCAGCAGGCGGGCGTTGGTATATACGGTGCAGGTGAAGACAATGAAATATGCCATCCATTCGTAAAACCTTGCATTCGTGAGCCGTCCATGTACACTGCCAGTGTTATAGACCATTTCCATTGTCAAGACAACTATAATGCAAAGTACAAGCAGGTTTCCCATTCTATGGAATCCTCCTGTTTGGATTTGTGTTCCAATCTTTTTATTTATCTCTTTCAATAATGCCATTCGATTCTTTATGTTTATTAATTCCCAAAAACTTTATCGGAAAATTTCTTGGAAAGCTTAGTAACTTTTCAAACTCGTTTTGTGTGAAGCGTTTTCTGGTCTTCTTGAGATGGTAAAAATGCGCTTACCCGTTTTGGGAGGATTGCTATTGTTTGTACAGGTACAGACAAGCGTGTCGGCGCATATTTCAATCTCAATTTCTATTCGGTCTTTTCCCGATGAATTGAATAGATGTTCTTCTACAAACGATAGTAACGTCAATGGAGGAATAAAACAAATACCAGTCCTCATTTGGCAAGAGAGTGTGAAATCGGTGAGAGTCCCGCACTTCTTTTCCAAATTCAGGTAGTCTTTAAGGATTTTGATTTCGGAATTGAGTGGTACAACCGGATTGCTGCAATCGTATAGGCGATAGCGTACAATCCGGCTCAGTGTCAATAATAGCGGAGATACTTCCGGAGGTTCGGTCAGGCATAGTGCAGTTGCTTTTTTCAATTTAGCCAAAAGAAATTCCGATCCGATATTGTTTCTCAAATTTTCCAACTCAACGGTTAGCCTGCGAGTTCCGATTTGTCCCTCCATCTCAGTAATTTGAATCCAATGTTTGTAAAAGACGATTACAGTAATACTTGTCACCGACAATGTCAGTACCGAGAAATCGGAGAAGAAATCGACTGCTTTATTGCGTCCGTCAGAAAAAAAAGAATATGGACCGAAAGGTATTTGATACTTAAAATGAATGTAATACTCCAAGCCGATATTCGCTATCACGAATGTGAATATTGCAGCGAGCAAGACAGCTGCATATTGCACATACCTTTCTTGTTGTAGCAATTTAGGAATGAAGATGTACATATTCAGATATATCAGCAACAGATAAGCTACTATATGCGCAAATATAATACCACAAACATTTCCGCCTCGAATCTGTTCTCCATAGGTAATAAAAATATGGTTTGTGGAGATAATGCCGATGGAGATGATAAGCAGGAAATGGCGAGTCCATCTGTATTTCTTCTCCATAAGAAAATCATATAATACGCTTTGTTTCTTTCTCTCTTGCATATATATACTATTACTTTTTTGCCAAGTCTTCCATTATTTCAAAACACAATGCGTCTACATTTTTCGCATGAGGATGCAGAAAAGAAACATTGGAAAGAATAATGACTCCACTCTTTTCATTCATATCGAATACCATAGAGGAAGAAAAACCGCCCGTACCACCATTGTGCCAATATAAATCGTTTCCGTTATCTGCCTTTACGATATGCCATCCAAGTGCTACGCTAAGTTTGTCGTTTACTTTGAAAGTCGGTTTTCTTGTCATTGCAAGTTCTTTGTTGCCCATATCAAATTGAGCCTCTAAAAAATATGCCATATCGTTTGCAGAAGAAAGAATGCCACCGGCTCCTAAAAACACATCCGAATCCCATATCCAATTGCCGATAGGAACACCTGTGAGGCTTATTCCTTTGACAAGACCGGTTTCTACTAATCTTGCATCTGTATATGAATTATTCATTTTGTACTTTTTGAAGATTTTATTGGAAACGAGTTCCGTGAAACTGCATTTTTCCATTTGACATAACGTATATCCCAACAAACTTGTTCCCAAATTTGAATACAGATATTCTTTCCTATCGGAAGAACAACATAATTGCAACTGATTTCTGAGGTAATACTCTAATTCAGAGTCGCTGTATTTCTGAAAAGGATTTTCCCGCTCTGCTTTTGTACTGTCTGCCAGAAACTCTGAAAGTTGCAAATTGGAGGGATTTTCTCCCAATCCGGATGTATGATTTGACAGGCTTTCAAAAGTTATCCGCACATCATCCTTGAACGTATAAGGGTAAAATTTGTTTATGTCGTCTGTCTGTTTAATCTTCCTTTCAAGTATTGCATCGGCGAGTAATGTCGCCGTAAAGACTTTTGAAATTGAGCCAATCTCAAAAACCTTATCTTTGTTCTCAATATTTTTAATCGTGTCATTTTGCTTTATCATTCCATAAAAATGGAATATCCCATTTTTTATGAGCACGATGGATAGTTGAGTTTCATTAGACAAATCCTTTGTCTTTTCAAATATTTTTCGCGTCAGGTTTTCTCTCAAACCAGTTAAATCATTTACGACATTCTGTGAAAAAGTTATTCCATGTCCAAACAGGTTTATCAAAAGGAATAGCGCGATTTTTATTGTCATATAATCTTATAATGTATTAAACGTTATACTTGAGCATTTATTATAATCCGTATCGGATACCTATTGAAAAATAGGGAGATACACCGAAATGTGGGTAGTTGTCTTTGCTGCTGAAGAAAGCCTTCAATGTCCGTGAACGAAAATAAGTTTCTCTTGATGCGACAATTCCTCCGACAATAGGGATAGAAATATATTGCCCAATTCTGAACTCTGGTTGAATACCTATATAACCATACTGCATCACGAAATACTTCTTACTGCCATCTTTCTCTACTGCAGCCATAAGCCCTTTGGATTCCGCATGTATTCCCAGATTGAAACTCTTACTAAATCGTGTGCTGATTTCTGTCTCGAATGTATTATACATGGATAATTTGAATTTGTATTTTCCCTCTATTTTCCAATCCAGATATAAGGACGGAAAAATCATTGGATACCCCAGCGCATTATTCAACGCGATACCAGCCCCCCAGTCCAAATTCTTGTTTGCGTGTCTGATAAATAATACACCTCCCTGACCGAGAAATGAGCTGCCTGACAATTTATTCAGATCAGAGGTGTACATTCCTGCTCCTAAAATGGCAAGTATAGACCAATTCTCATTAAGCGGTCGCAGATGCATAATTCCCATTTGAGCATTCATAAGTTCTTTCTCTGTAAAATTCGACGGCATTTCTTTATTCTTCATGGAAGCGTATGTACCCCCCAAAGCAACAATCCAAGCCGTCAGTCTCCCGTTTTCGTTCTTCCTTACATACAAAGGAAGTTTTGCTGAGCCTTCAAAGGTCTGCAGGTTTCCTTCACCACCGATTTTATTGCCATTCTCATTTTTATATACAGATGGAGCAATATATTCTGACTTTAATTGAATCTGGGCAAATATATTCGCTTTTCCCGATAATAGGAACAGCATAAAAACATATATCCTAATTATTCTTTGATCCATAATAGTATTATTTTTGACACAAAGATACCGTATAAAACAATATGCTTTGAAGAAAATAGACAAACAGCAAGTTTTCAACATACAAAATGGGGTATTTAATATACTAACATTCTTCATATGGAAAGGCCACTCTACTTTGACCCTTTTGGGCAAACAGGATTGCTCACCTTGGCCATAATATGATTGACCCTTTTGGCCAAAATAATATTAACCACTTAGTACAAGTGTTGTTAGAGTTTTTTTGTGTAGATTTGAGAACCCGAGTCCTGGTGTAAGGGGTAATAATAAAATCTATGCAAATGAATAAAAGAATCAAGAACATTTTAAGATGTTATGCGGCAGGGATGGGAATCAAGGAAACGGCATCCACGTTCCATACTTCCCGTAACACTGTTCGCAAGTATGTCCGCCTGTTCCTTTCAAGTAGGAAAAGCATCGATCAGCTTCTCTCCCTTTCCGAGGAGCAGTTGCATGAGATGTTTGGCGGTATGGAATCCCGACGTCGGGAGCCTTCTTCCAAAAGGATTGAATTGGAGGCTTTGCTTCCCGGATATGTATCCCGCCTGACACGCAAAGGGATGAGTGTCAGGAAACTTTTCAAGGAGTATCATTCCGAGTATCCTGACGGTCTTCAGCTGTCTTCCTTCAAGCGGGCAGTCCGCCAGTACAAGTTCCACATCAAGGTCGTCGGCCATGTCGAGCACTATGCCGCAGACCAGATGTATGTTGATTTTGCCGGTGACAGGCTTGAAGTTGTCGATGAGATGACAGGCGAGACGAAGAAGGCCGAAGTCTTTGTTGCCATCCTTCCGTTCAGTCATTACACCTACTGTGAGGCCGTATGGTCGCAGCGCAAGGAAGACCTGATCAAGGGATGCGAGAATGCCATGCTGTATTTCGAAGGGGCTCCGGCGGCAATAGTCCCCGACAATCTGAAGGCGGCCGTCACACGAAGCGACCGCAACGAGCCCGTCATCAATGACGATTTCGCCGCTTTTGCCGAGCATTACGGCTGTGCGGTCTATCCCGCCCGTGTACGCCACCCCAAGGACAAGGCCCTTGTTGAAAACGCAGTGAAGCTTCTCTACCGTTCCGTTTACCTGGACATAGAGGGAATGACTTTCTCCAGTCTGGACGGACTCAATACCGCCATCCGCATTTCCCTGCTTGATTTCAACGAAAAGGTGATGGCCGGCCGGGAGGCGTCACGCAAGGAGATGTTCCTGCGCGGCGAGAAGGACTACCTCCGCCCGCTTCCAAAGGAACGCTACGTGATGAAAGGGAAAAAGCTGATGACTGTCGGCAGGAACTCCTACGTATCGCTGTTCAAGCACCATTACAGTGTTCCCAAGGAACATGTGGGGAAACGCGTGACGATCCTCTACGATGCCGACACGGTGGAAATCTACTGTGGCATGAACCTTGTCGCCATCCACGACCGCTGTGACATACCCTACACCTATTCATGGAAAAAGGAGCACAACCTGCCGGGGCACTATGGCCCTTATGACAAGGATCTTGAGGAACTCTTCCGACGTGCCTCGGAAATAGACAATATCGTATTGAATTATCTCCGGGAAGTGGAGCGTGTCATGCAATATCCTCCAAAAGCGTTCAGATCCTGTCGGGGTATACTGACGCTGGAGAAAAAATACGGCCGTGACCGTCTGGTCGCTGCCTGCGCCTGCGCGGAACAGAAGCTACAATACGGGTATCAGGCCTTACGAGAGGTGCTTGAACTGGGAGAAGACGCGGATTTCCTTCCTGATGAGGACGGGAGGATACAGCCTGACATGACATCCCAGATACCACTGACCCACAAGAATATACGTGGACGTGACTATTACAGAAAAGACAAACAGGAACAATAAAGCTAAAATTATGGAAATAAATAATAAGACAGCTCCCGTAACGGGACAACAGGACCAGAACACCATATCACTGGATTTGATGAGCCGCATGAAATTACACGGTATGGCGGAGGCTTTCAGGGAAAGCCTTGCCGGCACCACGCCACAGTCCATGACCGCGGATACCTTCCTTTCCATGCTCCTTGCACGTGAATGGGATTACCGTGCCCAGGCTGCCATAGTGCGGCTTACCAGGAATGCGGCATTCCGATACAAGGCCTATCTCGAACAGATTGACTATGCCACAAACCGGGGCCTTGAGCGCAATCAGATGGAACGCCTCGCCACCCTTGACTTTGTACATAAGGGGCAGAACCTCTTCATTACCGGCTCTTCAGGTACGGGGAAAAGCTATATAGCATGTGCCCTTGGCCACGAGGCATGTAAATCCTTGCGTCCTGAGGAAAGGGACGCAGGGGAGGTGGAAGTATTCATGAACGGGCGGCGGCGAGG
>NZ_AUFQ01000028.1 GCF_000426585.1 Segatella baroniae DSM 16972 = JCM 13447 | reverse complement strand
AACCGATGTTCAAGTTAGAAGTACAATTTGTTAAAAGTGTTAATTGCACGTTTAAATAATAGACTTTAAAACATTGATAATCAGTAGGTATTGAAGTTCTGAAACTTCAAGAAAAACACAACTGTTGATGCACAAAAAATAGAGGGAAAGAAGAGATTCTGACCCGTTTAACACTTTTGCATCAACAATATGGGAAAGCAATTAGATTCCAAACAGCGGCAAGAAATTGCCAAGCTCCTTCAAGAGGGGAAGAATTTCAGGGAAATTGCTGAAGTTCTAAAGGTTGACCGTACCACGATATTGCGAGAGATTAACCGCAATGTCGGAGACAACGGCGTGTATGATCCTGAATTAGCCGAAAACAAGAGACGAAGGCGTAAAAAACTCCAATCCGTATCTCCCGGTGCTGTTGCGCAACTTCCTCCCAATGTCAGGGAAGAAGTTGAGAAGGTATTGGCTTTTGAGACTCCGCCTGTCAAGCGAAGGCAATTAATCGTGGATAAGTACATAAACGAATATGGCCCGGTAATAGAGAAAAAACTTATTTCTCCAATGGCAGCCATGCGTGCGCTTGCAAACGAGTTCTACATGAGTGTAAGTACAGTGTACTATCTTTTGAAAAGGGAGGGTATCTACCGAGATAGAACCAACCCTGTCTGTATGCCTTCTCCTAAAGGATAACCTTTAAAAGCGGATTTTCATGTATTACATCGTAAAAGAAGTTCATGTGCGCAAGAAACCACTATGGTTGGTTGACTTGCTCTTTCAGATAACCCCATCCTTGTATCGGGAGAAAGGGTCAAAGGAAACGGTTATTGGTAAATTCAACACCATTCTCTCTCTCATCTTAGATGCCCGGGTAAGGTGGCATCATGGTAAATCCTTGTTATCATCTATTCAAACCATCACCCACGATGAGACATGTATTTGGATCAAAGGAAACCGAGGCTCAAAGTTTCTTTCCTTTCGAATAGAATCAGACAATTGACTTTTAAAAGAACAGCAGTATGGAAATAGATAACAGTAGAAAGACAATTACAACATTTGTCCTCGTAGATCCAACCGGTAAGATCTTTGACGATTTCGAGAACATCAATGAGAATACAGAAGTAAGGGCGATAGCCATTGAACCCCAAAATAGCTGACCTATGGGAGATTACAAATGGATTTGTCTTATCAGAAAGTTCTATAATTGTTCTTTCTATAATGACAGCAACGCCGTGCAAATGTTCCTGCACATTTTTTTGAATGCTCAAAGGGAGGATAAGCCTTACTTTGACAAAATTACGATGAGGGGGCAGTTTCGCACCTCAATTAAAGACATCATGGGTTTTTTGGAGATAAGCCGTAAATCCGCCCGACGTTCTTTAGATAAGCTGAAGGCGGCAGGCATTATCCATGTTGCCTCTCTAAGACGTAACGGTGTTCTCATTACCGTTCGTGAATTTTCAAAGTTTCTGGCTTTGGAAAATGTGAGAGGTGGCTGGGTGAAGCTGTATTACGACCTTGACTTCCAAGATTTCTTTGTGAACGCACAGGTTCTTCATATTTATCTCCATTTACTTCTTCATACTTACTCGGAGAGTGAAAACTATGAGGATCCGCTATGGTTTGACATGAAGAAGATCAGTGCTTCGACCGGCATTCCTGTAGAAGGCATTAAAGAGGCCCTCCAGAAGCTACGCAAGCTGGGCATCCTGAATATTGGTTATAACGGTCAGAAGAAACTTTCTTCCGTTCGTTTGATAGAGTTCCCCGATTATGTCAAGGACACCTGTCCGGTAACATCAATAGGTCCCTCTGCCAGTCATGTCACATCAGTCGAAAGTTTCTCTGATTTGGAAAACTCCTCATCTAATGGAGCTGCCATTATAAGTTTCGAAGACGGGGGGATAAAAACTGAACAAAAGGAGCCAAAAGAAGGGCCAAAAGATGCCCAACAAAATTCTGTACGAAACAGTTACGAAATGTCTACCAAGTCTTTTGTAAATGACAGAAATACAGCTACTTACAAACCCAAAGGTCAAAAAGAGGGCCAAAAGAGGGAACAAAACCGTCCAAAAGTTGAAGCCACCAAAATGCTACCAAACAGTCATGGGGGCGGCTACGCGCGTGATCCTATTATAAAAGAGAATAGAGATAAGAGAATAGAGAATCTTCATTATTATAATTATTCGTCCGCGCGAAAATTTTCGTCAATTGAAGAATTGGCCTGTGATGACGAATGGGTGCGCTCGATGCAGCTGCTTTATGGCTTCCCGGATAAGGAAACGCTCTATAATGCCCTGACTTTGTTCTTGGCGAACTTGAAGTGTCGCAAAGAAGAAGTTCCAAAAGGACTGGAGGGGTTCCTTGACTATTTCTGTAACTGGTATAAACGAAATGAAAAGAAGCTGCTGCATAAACTGAAGGCGCAAACACCGTCTAAAGACTATGCAAAAGTTCTTTGGGACAAGTGTATGTCTGCCTTTGCCAAGATTGTAAGCGAACGTGCTTTTGCATCGGTTTTCCAACAAGTCTCTTTTGAGTCCTTCGACAATGTGGCCAAGACGCTGACACTTGTTCTTCCGAATAAGCGAATATTTGAGATATTGGAAGCTGATTACCTTGATACTGTTAGAACGGTGTTACACAAGTTTTTCGGTGCAGGGTTACGGCTTCAATACCGCATTGCATAGGGTCAGAACTACAAACCATTTAAGATTGAATTACGCTTATGAATGAAGCTCAAAGAATATTGCAGATGACCGATGGGGGCTTGGCAGTGTTCATTCACTACCTTGGTGAAAAGTGCCTTGCCCGGACTTTCCGTAACCCTTTCAGGGAGGACAGCCGCCCGTCATGCCATCTGTATGCCAACAGAGGCGGATATGGCAACGGCCAATACTACCTCCAAGACTTCGGCGACAGCAGCTTCTGTGGCAACTGCTTTACGATAGTGGGAAGGCTGTGTAATATCAACCCAAAAACCAACTTTCGCGAAGTGCTTCAAGTGATAGACAGAGACCTTGGACTTGGCATTTTTGATGAACAACGAAGCGAGCACCATGTGTTGATGAAAAGAAAAGCCACACCCTCGCAGAAGTACAAATGTTCTTCCATAGCGAGTTTTGAGGTCGTGACACAGCCTTTCATGCCATGGGAGGAAGAGTATTGGGGGCAATATGGCATTGGACTTTCAACGCTGGAACGTTACAACGTAAAGAGCATCAGCAGTTGTACATTCAAGAAATCGTCCGGTGGAAACTTTGCCGTTTACGGTTCAAAGGCTATTCCGACCTACGGATATATCTTCGATGACGGACGTAGGCTGAAGATTTACAGGCCTAAGGCAAAGACACGTTTCATGTATGCCGGTCACTTCCCAAAGCCCTATATCTTCGGGCGTGAGCAACTGCCTGAAGAAGGAGCACTCGTTTTCGTCACAGGTGGCGAGAAAGATGTCATGTCGCTGTCGGCGCATGGATTTCCGGCCTTGACATTTAACAGCGAGACGGCCAACATTCCCGAAGATGTAATGGATGAACTTTCCCAACGATTCCGTCGAATCATTTTTCTCTATGATACAGATGAAACCGGGCAAAGGGAATCTGCTTTGCGGATACAACAGTACGGCGAGAAATACAACGTTCAGAAACTTGACCTACCGCTGTCCGGAGAGAAATCGGAAAAGGACATCAGTGATTTCTTCCGTCTGGGGCACACCGCAGAAGAACTGCAAGCAATGATAGAAAAGCTATAATTATCGAAAAATGAAATTAGGAAAAATAAGTAAAACTATATTCAGGCACGCAGGAGGAAGCTCCGATAATATTCGGATCAGAACCTTGACAGATGCTGCCACGCCAAGTATAATGGGCATTGATGTTAAGGAGTTTCCGGAGGTTCATTCGGTCTCCTACCGTTTTCTCTCCAAGACCTATCACGGGGTGGGTGTCATAAACCAGAACAACGGGATAGAATTTGTTGGCCAAGACCTGACGGACTCCCCCATGACGTTGAATAGTTCCGGCGTGACTTTTCTTCCCATGGAGAAAGAGCACAAGAGCGACAAGTTGTGTATGTTCGCAGACATGATGGATTATTTGGCCTACCAGACCTTGCAGAAGAATGGCTTTGTCAGGCTGCCTTCAGACTGTGATTTCATGATTATGTCGGATGTAAGGAACTTCATCCATATCTCGGTCGAAGGAGATGACTATGATATGGTTTATCTCTACTTTCCCAATGATGTCATGGGCTGCACCATAACCAAGACGTTAAAGGATCGGTATGGCAAGCATGCCATTGAGTGTAATCCCCTGTACAAAGGTTATAACAACCTGTTGCAGTTCGTAAAAGCCATTGAGATCACCACAAACAGCAAATAGAGCCGTATGGTATATGTCATAATCATCCTTGTTTTGCTGATAGCTTTGGGAGCAGCTTTCTATTATGAAATCACCCATAGCTACGACGACGACAAGTTCAGGAAATGAAAGATAAAGGGATTGATGTAAGTGCATCCTTTCCAAGTATAAAACGCTAACAAGTAAAAGTATGATTAATTATGTTTTAAGTATTGAAACCGGAGTTACGGATCTCGTCCGTACCCCCGAGTACTATCAGACAGCCACTTTTGTGCAAAAGAAAGAAGAGCTCTTGGCTCTGATTTATCAAAAGAAGAAACTCAAGCCTTTTGCCAGCATGAAGCTCATAAGGAGTATCAGTTTCTTTATTAAACGCTCCATCAGCCTTTGGCAGTTACAGGGTCTTGCAAACAAGATAGAGACGATGTTCGGTCCATCTTGTTTCCAAATCTCCATCGACAGAGAGAACAATACCGTACACATGCTCTGTGGCTGGATAGACAAAGAGACAGGTGAGTGCATCGTGCTGAACCGTACAGAACAGAAGAGACTTTCCGTCCTGATTCTGGATTATTTGGACTTGCCACGCCCCCGGTGTGCCGACATGTGGTTGAGATACTTTCTGCTGAACAAATTTGACAATGACAATTCTGTCTTCAGCAGACAGATAGAGTTTCTTGAAAGGTCTGAATATGAGAGTTTAAGTTATCCGGTATTACGGGATAGTCTCAAATACGTGGAGATGATATGTAAAGGATTACTGAAATAAAAAATACACTTATGAGATTTTTAAAGATTTATTTGGCCAGTAGCTGGCGGAACAAGCATTTCGAGAATTTATTGAACGCCCTACGGATTCAGGGTTACTATACCTATGACTTCAAGCATCCCGAGGACAATGAACTAAGCGGATTCAGTTGGGAGAAAGTCGATAAGGACTTCGAGAAGTGGACCTGTAGGGATTTCAAGGAAGGGCTTCACCATCCCGAAGCTGTCAAAGCATTTGAAAAAGATTTTCACGCCATGCAGGAAGCGGACTATTGTGTCCTCCTCTTACCGTGTGGCCGCTCTGCCCATTCTGAAGCCGGTTGGATGAAAGGGCAAGGCAAGAAAGTGTTTGTCCTTGATATGTCCGAGAAACCAACGCCCGAGCTGATGTACCAGATGTTTGATGCGTATGTGACGAGACCGATTGATTTGGTAGAACACATTGAAGCTGCATTCCATAAGGACAATATGCTACTTAAAGAAAATTTCAGCACACATGGACAGAGTGACAAAGAGACGGACTAACCTCTTGTATAATTTAAGAAAGAAAGGAGTCAGATGTTTGACCAAGGAGCGTATGATTTTCTTTCCCTATGGAGAGGACCCCAATGAAGTCAGGCAAATTGTCTGTTTATGCAACGAGTATCATTTCCATGTACAATTGGAACTTCAATAGCACATTTAATATTAAAAGTATACACAGAATGAAAAAGATAAAGGATTTAACCGTAACAGTAACCTATACTGTTGGTTTGCATGACGTAGAAGTCAGCGAAAAGGTTTATGATGATCTAAACGCCTTGGCAGATAAAGGGCGTGTAAACTGTGATCTTATGAATTTGGACGAGCAAGTATGTACTGGTTTCGAGTGGCTTTCTGATCATATTCACGAAAGTGACGCTTGTGATTGGAATTATGAAGTTGATATGGAATAATCTTAAATGTGGCCAATAGAAAATGAAACATATATATCTTTTTATAGGTGCTGCCATTATTACCTACCTCTTAATATCGCTGGCAACATTGGATTTGATGTGGTGTGTGCACAACACTCCTTGGATATGGATAGCGGTAATACCACTCTTTCTATTCTTATATTTCTTCGTATTCATGTGCTTTCATGAAGAAATGGGATTTAGGGAAGATCGCGCAATGCAGCAGACTCTCGCGGTAGCCAAAGCCAACAAGCTGATAGAAAAGTTGCAAGAGCAACTTCCAAATATGTTCCAAGGATTGGTTGATATGTCAATGGCAGAGATTAGAGACAGTCTTAGAGCGGTGAATGAAGAGCAAGCTCGCAAAGTTGCTACCCTTTCAACTGATATTTACAACGTGCTGGAACGACGTCAAAAACTTCTCGACCTGGAACGTAAGGTCAAGCAACATAAAGGACAGCCTATGCTCTTGACAAAAAGAGAAACAGCGTCCTTGTTACTTGTTGATTATTCTACCCTTAGAAAATGGGCAAGGAAAGGATTTCTTGTCCCCACAAGGATTACTCCCCACCGTGAGTTATATCGTTATAGTGATGTTCTAAAAATATTGGAGGGCAAGGTATGAAACATTTGCTTTATTTCATACTCGCTGTACTCATTGTATATTTGATAGGTTCACTGCTAATGGCAGATTTCTTGTGGATATTACATACTGGTTTCTTAGGATGGATAGGTGCCATTTTTATTATTCTGTGGTTTTTCCTGCAAATTGAGAAAGAGTATGGTGGATGGAATATAGAAGAGGAAGAAGTAGATTCATGGAATGAAGAAGATAAAAGCGATGACCAATACATTTCCAAGAAAGAAGCCCGGAAAATAGCAGAGGATGTCTGTAAAGAAATGTTTAACATAAAAGAAAACAAATATGATAAATAGCCCAATCCTTGATACCTGTTGCGGAGGTAAGATGTTTTACTTCGATAAGCATGATGACAGGGTTCTGTTTCAGGACATAAGGAAGATGGAGACAACATTATGTGACGGAAGGCACTTCGAGGTCAACCCCGATGTTCAGGCCGACTTCACAAACATGCCATACCCAGACAATAGCTTCCGCATGGTTGTTTTTGACCCTCCACACTTACTAAGAAGTATTGAGAACTGTAAGACATGCGATATATATAATGAACCAAGTCCAAAGAACAAGGTAACAGGCTACCAAATGATAAAGTATGGTGCTCTTGGCAATGCAGACTGGAAAGAAGTCTTGCGAAAAGGCTTTGCAGAATGCTTTCGAGTATTAATGCCTGGAGGATTCTTAATATTCAAATGGAATGAAACAGACATCAAGGTATCCGAAATATTGAAACTTACCTCGGAGACGCCTATTTTTGGGCATCCATCGGGCAAACGTTCCAATACTCATTGGATTTGTTTCATGAAAGAAGATTGCAATAAATAAAAATAGCCACACAACGGCATCGACTTATGCTAATCAAATAGCATTTAAATTATGAAAGCAAAACTTAGAAAGACAGGTGAGGTGGTAGAGCTAAGGCAATACTACTGCGATGGTACGGCAATGGGTATTAACGGGAAGTGGTATCATCAAGGTGATATATCTGAATTGTTTGAAGACACCGATTCTAAAGGATTGGAATACGAATTTGGGCAATTAGGCAGGACAAAGAAATGCGAGTTCATATCGCAGCATGTAGACTTGGCTTCTCCTGAAGCTATTGCCAAGTATGTAAAAGGTTATCTTTTTGACGTACTTAAAGATGTTGGTGATGATGAGTATATCGCCACATATCTTCGGAATAAAGGTTACAAGGTAGAGGGTAATAAAGAATAGCAAATGGAAGACATCAAATTACTCTATATAGACTTGTTCTGCGGAGCCGGTGGAACTTCCACCGGTGTTGAACATGCAAAGTTAGATGGAACAAAGTGTGCGAGGGTAGTCGCCTGTGTCAACCATGATGCGAATGCAATCGCATCGCATCAGGCAAACCACCCCGACACATTACACTTCACCGAGGATATTCGCACACTTGACCTTACCGGTCTTACAGCCCATTTGAATCGAATGAGGATGAAATATCCATCAGCTTTAGTTGTCCTATGGGCTTCACTTGAATGCACCAACTTCAGCAAGGCCAAAGGCGGCCAGCCACGCGATGCAGACAGCCGGACGCTTGCAGAGCACCTTTTCCGTTATATCGAGCAGCTGGCCCCAGACTATATACAGATTGAGAATGTGGAAGAGTTTATGAGCTGGGGGGACATGGACGATAAAGGACACCCTATCTCAAAGTTAAAAGGATGCAGCTATGTTCGTTGGACAAATAAAGTTATCTCTTACGGCTATCATTATGATTGGCGTTTGCTGAATGCCGCCGATTTTGGTGCATATACCTCACGCAAGAGGTTTTTCGGTCAATTTGCGAAGAAAGGCCTCCCCATAGCTTTTCCTGTTCCAACATTCTCGAAGAATGGTGACAGTGGCATGTTTCATGCCTACAAGAAATGGAAGCCTGTTCGTGAAGTGCTTGACATGGATGATACTGGCCAAAGCATCTTTGATAGGAAGAAGCCACTATGCGAGAAAACCTTGAAGCGAATTTACGCAGGCCTAATCAAATTCGTCGCCGGTGGAAGGGAAACGTTTCTTGTTAAGTATAATTCAATGAACCAGACAGGAAAATACACAGCTCCAGGAATTGACGAGCCTTGCCCAACTGTCGCTTGCCAAAACCGTCTGGGTATTGCCAATGTCAGCTTCATGTCCAAGGCATTCAGTGGAGATCCGTATTCCAAGAACCAATCGATAGACATTCCTGCCGGAACTGTCACCACTAAGGATCACCATTTCTTTGTTACTGCTTACTATGGTAAAGGAGGGAACCATTCTGTTGAATCGCCATGCCCTACGCTTACCACAAAAGACAGGCTGGGATTGGTTTCAAGTCGTTTTTTGGCAAATGAATATTCCGCTGGTGGTCAACTTTCCAGCATTGATTCACCTTGCCCTGCAGTATTGACAACACCGAAGCAAAAAGTAGTTGACTGCTTCTTGATGAACCCACAGTTCAACTCTGCAGGTGGAGATATCAATAAGCCGTGCTTCACTTTGATTGCCCGGATGGATAAGATGCCCCCTTACCTTATCTCCACAGAAAAAGGTATCGGTATAAGGATATTTGAAACGGACAGTGAAATGACTTGCAAGATAAAGGAGTTCATGGCCATGTACGGAATCATAGACATCAAGATGCGCATGTTGAATATAAATGAGCTGAAACGCATCATGGGTTTCCCTGACAATTATATCCTTGTGGGAACCCAGGCCGAACAGAAGAAGTATATCGGCAATGCCGTTGAAGTGAACATGAGCAGGGTACTCTGCGAGTCGCTTTGTGCAGCTCTTATTTCTAAGGCAATAGCAATATAGAACTAACATCCGAAAGATAAGACAACCAAAAGAATAGATATGAAAAGAACTATTTTCACACATCACTTAAAAAAATATGCAAAAACCATTCAGGGAAAATCCAACAACCAATTAAGAGGATACATGGATGGTTATATCAAAGCTTTGGAAGTTGTCGAAGGCAAGCTTCTTGGGCTTGCCCCCCAGACAGTTGACCAAGATTTTCAATCCAAGGCCTACAAGTATTTTTTTGAAGAAATACAACATATGGTTAATCTGGAGGCTTGTGTCGTAAAGGATGTAGAGAAGTTTGTTAAAACTTACAAAGTCCCTACCGTAGGTGTCAAAGAATTGTCCACAAGGGAATGCTTGGATATTCTCTACGAAGTTGAAGATTACTTTTGGGGAGACCGTAGTGGTTTTGATAAGATAATGCACGCTCAAATGGTATTCGCAAAGGAACTCCGTAAGAGAATAGCAGCACTACAACCAAATATTAAAACTCAAAAATAGATCGTTTATGAATCCGGAATGTAAACTTTCCTCTTCAGGAGTCAACCAATCGCAATCAGGTAAAACTTTTTATTATGTTGCCACATGCCTATTGCTCTTGCTGATGGTCAATAAGCCATACAAAACCTCTGCAAAGGGTTTCCGTCTATATCTACGACAGTGCAGGAGAGTCAGCAAGCTGCTCCTTGCTCAAATACTTTGTGGAATCTTCAAGTTAATAGATAAATGTATAAAATCCCGTTATAATAAATAATTTGACGTAAAAATTTTGCGAAATAAAATATATTATGTATCTTTGCAGGTGTATAGCTGTATATACGGCTATACGTATATAAGTCAATAAAGGAATACGACAATACGTATATACATATATAAAGAAAACAATTATGGAAACATTAGATTTTAACAGTTTGGTTCTTAACCAAAATCAGAAAACACACATGGATTCGTTGGTGATTTGTCTACGTAATTCTTGTGATCAATATATTGAACTTACAAGCAATAGGCTTCTTAATCCTGGCGATGACATCATTTTCTACTATCGCAAGATTGTGTTTGCAGCCGAAGAACTCCATGAGTTTGCTAAGAATTATGGAACTATGCCGGAAGACAGTGGAGACACTATT
>NZ_AUFQ01000027.1 GCF_000426585.1 Segatella baroniae DSM 16972 = JCM 13447 | reverse complement strand
ATTCAAAGACTTGACGTAAAGAAGTTCGGACTCAATGTAACAAGTCGCATAAAAGCGTTTGTCTTCAGGTTTATCTCTGTACCAGCCAAGTGGATCAAGACATCAAGGCGGTATGTGCTGAATATCTATACCTGTAATTATGCTTACGCAGATGTTTTCCAGACTGATTTTGGATAGTGCCTACAACTTATGGGAATGATATTGTGTATTGCCTCAAGTCACATTGTGGGGTAAGGGGATATTGTAGGCAGAAGTGGGTGCTTCAAGTTCAAATTATCTGCAAATTCAGTAATGAGAGGACGTGTAAACGCAATAAGAACCTTCAAGGGCTTAGTTGCGGATTTGAGGACTTATTAAAGGCTTGACAAATCCAAATCAATCGTCAGAGAAATGTGGGAACACAGCTAAGTTTGCAATGAACGTTCAAGAGTTCTCTGTAAAATTACATTATCTGATGACCGATTTGGAATCAAGATATTTGCGCATTCATCATATCAAAATTCATGCTTAGGACTCGGGAAATTATCTGAGTAACTTTTGAATCATCGGTTCTACATCCTCGAGTTTAGGCCCAACTATCTGTTGCGGTAATCCCTTTGCGGGGATGATATACAAGGTTGGTAAGGCTTCTATGCCCAAATCTTTAGACAATTGCTGCTCCGTGACGTAATTGACTTTAAAGAATCGAATCTTTCCTTTATACTTTTCGGCCAATCGGGAGAGTAAAGGTGAAAGCCGTTTGCAAGGAACACACCATGTTGCCCAGAAGTCTATCACTGCGGGAACAGAATCTTTATAGGCAAATTGATGATGGGTGGTGTAGTCCCAGATATGATTCAAGAAGTAGGTTCGCCCTATTTCCTCCACCTTGCCATCCGTCATTATCGGTTGCTTTTCGACAGAAGCGTCATAAGACGGCGCTGAAGAGTCGAAAGATTGGAAGTAAACGGCCGATTTAGTAAAGTCTATTGAAAGCAAGCCATGCCGCAACAGATCACGCCCAAGATAAGAATGAGCGGGCTGATTCGTTCCGACCGGAATGGTCCGAATTGACGTGTTAGCGATTCGGATTGTGCAAGAATCTGTCTTCCCGACACGTTGTAGGTCATCGGGCGTCAGACAAAGAAGCGAAGAAAAATCCAATGAAATGGGCAAAGCGTAATCCTTTCTATCAATAGAAACAGGTATCTTTACCTCCTTTTCTGGTTCTGTCAGCAATCTAATCCGATTGCTCAATTTAATAAAACCGGGTCTGTAAGGGCTGGAAAAGGTTAGTTTGTGTTGCTTGGAATCGATTGTCAAGATTACATTCCGCAGCATGTCAAGCCCCAAAACTCCCACAACCTTACTCGTTCGGAAGGCCAATGGCCTCGTCGTATATGGAAAAATCCGTTCGTTGGCATACAGACTCTGCCCCAAGACAAGGGTGTGCGGAAGGGCGGGAGTAGCCTCTTTAGGAAGTGTTTCGCTAAACAAAGCCGTTTCTTTGGACACACTTAACACGAACAAAGCATCCCGACCATCCATTTGCAAAGTAACGGCTATGGAACCGTCATCCAACTCCTGATAGTCATAAGTTTCCTGAAGAGAGTTGGCCGATTGAGCAAACACGCTCGAATGAGTCGACAACAAACCGACCAAAAGGAAAAGAATAAACTTGAAAACACGCATAATCATTTGTTTAACGCCGATGAACAGGAATATCGAACTTCCGATTCCCTCGCTTCATCGTAATGGTGGTTTCTGACGAAATAAGCCTGTCGAAGATGTCAGAAATCGTTGTTTCACTCAACAGAAGGCGAGTAATATCTTTCCCATTGACGGCAACAACCTCATCACCGATGTTTAATCGGTCAGTCAGAGGTTCCCAAACCGCGGTTATTTCAAACCTTCCGTGGGCAGGAAGAATACTCACATCCCAGATGGGAGCAGCCTTCGCGAGATCCGCGGAAGCCTCTTCGTAGGGCTGAAAATAAAACCGTCCACGAGGATAATCAATCGTTACGACACCGTATTTCAGCAATTCCGCGCCGAGTATTGTTGGTACATTGGGGGCGACAAGGCACGTAGCATTCTGAAAAGACTTGCCACCCAGCGCGAATTCGCCCAGCTTAACCTGCTTCAAAGGCTTGGCTTCACCCGGCCCTTCAAGGCCTGCGCCCAACGTTCCTCTACCCTTCCGAACGACCGTTGCGACCTGGGCCTGCGCCAAAAAAAGGTAATCTTTTTCGCTCATCGTAAGCAATTCGGGCACTCCTGTGTCGAACATGACCTGCACGGATGCGCCTGAAAACGACAAAGGAAAGTTCACATGCCACGTCTCCGAATAAGCTAACGGAATGCCATCGCTTAGCTTCAGCCCCTTCGGACGATAAGGATAATAGAGGCGCAGCTCACTTTTCGTCCCGTCCAAAGCCATGACAACATCCTTGAAGGCGTCACCGCCGAGGATTCCGACTACACCCAGTTCCCGAAATCCCTTGATATCGGGTAGCGCAATCGTAGTAAGCGACAGTTTCAGATTACTTCCAATCTTCACCTCAGGCAACCTTCCCATCGAATACATATTGGCCTTGCCGTTCATGTCGGCCGTCACCTTGCTGGCTCCGGTCAGCTGTCCTCCCATCGCCTTTGCCTCCTCCCAAATGGTAGCGGTCTGCCCTCCGGTGTCTAAGATGTATCTGTATACCACCTGATTGACCGTGACAGGAACGATGATGCGTCCATATTTCATTTCATACCGTATCGTGTCGGCATACCGTTTGATCGAAAGATCTTGCGCAACAAGCCTCAACGGCAACAGCAGCAAGACGACGGAAAGAATATAATTGCGGCCTTTCATTTTTTCGATTGCTCGCGTTTGATGGCTTCCTTTACGGCATTTGCCACATTGACAATGCCTCCCGAAAGGCAGAGATCAGAATATAGGAACAGGTCTTGAACCTTACGGTCGTTCACCACCATCGTCTTTTCAACCTCCATATCGTTCGGTTTCGTTGCGGTCTCGTTGAGCAACCGGCGCACATCACCAGCCTTCAGCGAGGGGAAGTAGGCTCTTATCAAGGCTGCAGAGCCTGCCAGCGACGCAGCGGCCATGCCCGTTCCGGTAGCCAATCCATAGGTGTTTCCCACGCCGGCCGTATAGATTTCCTTCCCCGGAGCATGGATATCCAGTTCTTTCCGACCGAAGTTCGCACTCAGCGAAGGTTTGCCTTCCTTGTCGCTCGGAGCCACAATCATCAGGTTGCCGAGCTCATGTCCGGGAATCATGAACCGATTCGGATAATACAATGTGTGCCCCAAGTCCTGTGAACTCTCTGTAACTGGCGCAATCACAAGTACGTCCTTCTGCTCCGCATAGCGCAAAGCGTCTGCTATCCAGCTACGTTCTGAAGCAGGAAACAACGTGTTTTGAGAAGGCAGAACGATAACTTTCGCCCCATGATCGACCGCGTATCGCATGGCCAAAGCCACGTCTTTGAGATACGGATCGCCGGCGGTCGCAACGCGCAAAGGCATGACAAGCGCTTCGTTACAAATGCCGTCGCCACCGATTCGGTTATCTCTCACACCGGCAATAATACTCGCCTCCATGGTTCCGATGTTGGCATCTTCCGTCAACAGCTGCCCATTCCCGTAACGGGTATCGCGAATATCATTCGGTTTATCACCCACAATTTCCTTTCGGTTGTCGTCACCATGCTTCTGAAGATACGCTTCATACGCCTGCTGAGCCTGACGGATAGGTGTTCCTTGCATTTCTACCTCATATATCTTTTTCCATGATTCCGTCTTGGCAATAGGAAAACTATAGCCCAATATCATGAAAGACATATCCGCCAACGAATCCTTTGGCGCGTTCTTATCATAGAGTGTCTCGAACTCTTTTAGCGTTATCTCTTGACCGGGAAAACGCTGGCGGAGTTTCGCGTCAAAGATCTTGGTATAGTGGCGCACGACTTTGGCTGCCAGAATGCCTGCGTATCGTGAAGCGAGTGGCGATTCATACACAATCGTATCACGATAATATCGGTATTCTTTCATATTCCGTGGCGCATCTACCTGCACCATCTCGTCGCCGTCGAACTTATAAAACCGCTTGCCATCAGACACATAGTCGGCATATTTCTCACGCAACCTGAAATACTCCCGGTCACCTTGGTTCAAAGTAAAGTTCATCGAACGATTTGTGCCCGCCTTGTCCTTACCTCCCAAGAAGTTCCAACCGACAATGTCGTCTACCAGTCCATTACCGTCGTCATCGCGGCCATTAGGTTTCTCTCTTTGGTTTTTCCAGACCTTACCTTTCAAATCCTCGTGGCTCACATCCAGGCCGGAGCCTATCAAGGCTACGACGACGCGCCGGGCTTTACGCCCTTTCAGCAATTGATAGGCCTCGTTCGCCCCCACTCCATAGACCTTATCAGCCGTAGGATACAGGTTATACCAGTCAAGATCACTTTGTTTATATTCCTGTGCCTTCATCGTTTGCGCCATCGAAGGCGCAAACAATAAAAGCATTATCGATAGGATTGCGTTATTTACGTTCATGTGTTTCATTTTCATCCTGCTCCTCTAATCGGAGCATCCTTTATGTTTATTCTTGATTTCGATACCTTCTGCCAGCACTTAATCGCTCATATTACCGATACGCTGCAAGTCTACATTGAATTGTTCTTTGAAATACCTAATGACAATATCATACTTCCGTCTTACCAACTCATGACTCAGGACTCCATCCGAAGCCTCAAGTTTGGCCAACGGAGTAGACACAATAGTTTTCAAATAGTCGAACCAGTCCTCACGCTCGCTGCTCTTATGAGCGCTATTTAAGAATCCTTCTGCCAATGAACCCTCAATATTAGAGCCGTAAGCAGATACCGCGGTAAAAGCTTGAGGAATACTTTCGCGCGCCGTTCCCTTGTTTACATCGGGATAGATACGTCGTAATAAGAGCGTACACATATCCTGTCTGAATTGGTCTTTCTGTTCTTTGGTCATCTGCGGAAGCTCGCTGCTTCCCCAATTCACCGCAAAATACTCGTAGCCTTCAAAGGCATTGATACGCTTGTAGTCCTCTTCTGTGGGTACTTCGGTATATCCACCTTCCAGATAAAAGAGCTTTCCGCAAAGCAGAATGCGCAAGGGCAAATGCTTTTTCAGGAACTCGGTAGGGAATAAATCCAAAAATTGCGTCTTCAATAAAGACACTTGCTCCCCCACCTGTGCCTCTTCCGGCAATGCGTAAAGATAGCCCTCATCCTGCATTCTGTTCTTGCTCCACAGGAAACTTTGTGTAGATCCCCATGCAAAATCAGTATCGCTAAATTTATAAAGCAACAAGGAACCTGTCTTATCATACACCTCCCGAATTGTTTTATCATAAGGATGATTACCTTGAGGCAGGGTGTGCGGGCCTACGATTTCTTCAGAACCATTGGTTGGTTTGACCGGATCTTCATTTCCACAGGCGGCCAATGTCAACGCCAAAACTATATATAATATACTCTGTTTCATATCTTCGTCATTCTTATTTATCTAATTCCGGATTCCGTTCTCTCACTTCGCGAGGGATGGGCAGCACATATTTGCTACTGTTCTTTTCCAAGCGAACAGTCTGTACCTGCCCTTTTACGATAGAGAAAGTATGCTGGAGCGCAGGCATTCCCAATCGCCGCAAATCAAACCAGCGATGATCTTCAAAACTGAACTCAAGTCTTCGTTCATCCAAGCAGGCTTTCAACAGTTCCTCTCCATCCATTATATCCAGCTTTACATACGGATCTGTGAAGCGTGCCTCACGCAATGTATTGAGATCGTTCAACGCCAACCTACGCATTTCTTCATCTTTGGTGAGCAGATACTTACGGGCATAAACCTCAGCTCTATTCAGATAAGCTTCCGCCACACGCATTCCTTTGGTAGGATTCTGGATAACATTATCACTTTTACGGCCTACCAACAGATGTTTTTCAGGGAAAAAACCATTCATAACAAGGTAGGCATTGTAGTAAGCCTCACGCCGAATGTCGTTGGAAGCATACTTGTTTTCCAGTTCCTTGCTCACGGTGAAGGCCGGTAGCTTACCCGGGTCGATATAAAAGTTCACTCCCATGAAATATGCCGAATACTCGCCGTTGACCGAATAGCCCCAGATCAATTCCGGACTACCGCTGTTATACACGCCACCTTTTGACATATCATACATCACGATGCCCTGCCAGTCGTCATACGAATAGAACTGACGAAGCTTCAAAAGCGTGGGCTTACGTTCTATAACGGAAGAACTGTATTTGATAACCTCATCCCATTTGCCCTCATAAAGATATACCCGAGCCAACAACATATCGACAAACAACGGCGATACGGTGTACACGTTATGAGCCACCGGGCCATTCTTGGCAAAGAGGTTACGTGCTTCAAGAAGATCTTTTACGATTTGTTCGTACACTTCAGCCACACTACTGCGCTTCGGAAACTCATCTTTCACCGTAGACTTCAGAACAAGTGGCACGCCGGGAGCCGCGTTGGCCTCTGTATTCTCCGTGTTGTAAGGTGGCGCATATGCGTTGACAAGCATGAAATAGTAGAAAGAGCGCAGACTCAAAGCCTCGGCCTTGATACGTTCTTTTGCCTGCTCGGAACCAGTGACCAAAGGTAACTGATCAATGACAACATTACATCCATTGATCCAATGATAGAGATTCTGCCACGAATTATACCATGGCACATTGTTTTTCTGCAACTGTTCAAACATGTCTTCAGCCCAAGTAAAAACCGGTCCACCACCAAGAAGCATCGTTTCCTGACCTGTGGCGTCGGAGTAATTGCTTTCTACATTATCCGTCAACAACTCAAGATAAGGAAAGATAGGCGTACGAGAAGCATAACCCTCACCCAACAGTAGTTCTTCCAAATCGGTTGTAGTACTTGGTCTTACCTCGTCTTGACTGCTTTCTGTAAGAAAATCGCTGCAAGCCGTCAATAACAAGGCTATCGATAACGCGCCTAAGAATATGATATTTTTCATTGAAGCCATCATTAAAATTACAAACTAAAATTCAAAGTAAGACTATAACTCGGCGTAATCGGCTGAGAGCCGGTAGCTACTTCGGGGTCTACGCCGTTATAATCTTTGCTTACTATGATAAACGGATTACTAATAGCACCGCTGACAGAGAGGTTTTTCAACATCATCTTGCTTGCGACTTTCGCGGGTACTGTATAGGACAAAGAGATGTTATTACACCGTAAGAAAGAGGCATTTACTACCCGTGCCGTAGAATAATTGTACATTCGGTGACGATACTCCGTTGATCCATCAGGCAAATTCACCAGCGGTATGTTTCGATAAGGGATGGTAGGAATCTGGGTATGCGCCTCATCACCGGGCTTTTGCCAACGCCGCACCATGTCTTTAGACAAATTGGAATAGGCCGAAGGTGTGCTGTTATTCAAATAATCTTCATCAAACAAATCTGTAAGGAAGCGCTTTCCACCGAGCGCAATACTGAAAGATGTAGACAAAGTCAATGTTTTCCAACGCAACACGGTCGACATACCACCCGAGAAATCAGGCTCCGTTGTTCCGGCATAGGCCATATAGGTTGTAGCGTCGAACGGATTAGCACCTTCTTCTTTGGTTGGAATCTTAAACAAAGGATACCCTCCTTGCGAGTCAAGTCCCGTAAAATTCCATGCCCAAAAGGCTCCTACCGGATAACCTTTCTTATGAACAGAGCCTCCCGCTGCGGCTCTCCAATTCTGATTTTCGGCGATAGTGGATCGTATTTCGTTGAAATTCTTTGCCGTGTTAAGCGAAAAACTCCACACCCAATCCTTGGTTCTCACAGGCGTTACGCTTGCCGTCAACTCGAAACCTCGGTTGGTCATGCTGCCACCGTTGATTGGCATGAACAAAACTCCATACTCATAAGGCACGGCTTTAGAAACAATCATGTCCGATGTATGCTTCGAATAATATTCCGCACTGAAGGCAATACGGTTTTTCAATACACCGAAATCAATACCAAGGTTGATACTTTTCGTCTTTTCCCAGCGCAGATTGTCATAAGGTAATGACTTTATCTTCAAGATATAACGTCCTGTTCGGATATCAATAAAATCACGACCACGACCCAACTGCGCTATCAGGTCGGGGCCGCAGTTCTCTACGACATTGCCCTGCCAACCGTATGAGCCACGCACATTGAAATCACTAATCCACGACAGTTCCTTAATCCAAGGTTCGTTGATGATATTCCAACGGGCACCCATAGACCATACAGGCAGGAAACGGTTGCGTTCGTCCTGTCCGAAACGGTTAGACGCGTCCGAACGGACACTGGCCGAGAAGATGTAACGTTCGGCATAGCTGTACATTCCTGTGGCAAACAGGCCGACAGTATTGATTTTACGGTCGATAACGGAGTTGGAGAAGTTATCGTATAGTTCATTGGCTATCAAATTGGAACTATTCAACGGGTCTACAACTTGGCGTGGCGGCAACATAATCGATTTGCCACGCTGACGGAAATAACCATAAACGGTCGTATTATATCCATCGTATTTATTGCTACGCATTTCACCTCCGGCCATGAAACTCAGTCGATGTACGTCGTTTAAAATCTTATTATAAGATAAGGTAGCACGCAAAGTATAGTTCTTGTTGCGGCTTTCCGTCGTGTTCAATTCGCCTCCATGCGGCAAACGGGACTTCTTATATTCCAGGTCTCCAGGCCCATAAAGCCCGAACTCATAGCCTCGCAGATTGGTAATAAAAAAGCTCCGCTCATCGGCATACGACTCTCCGACCACGTTGGAGGTGTTGTATCCGAGCAGACCTTCAAAGCGTAAGCCTTCAGCGATCATCCATCTCAGGTTGGCAGAGAGTGCCATTGTGTTCGTCGTATTGGTATTTCCTGTGTTATTAAGTTCATTGATGATATTATACATTCTGCGGTTGGCATCCTGTGTTTTAGCATAATAAAACAAGGAACCATCTTCATTGTATGCCGGAATGGCACGGTTTATCGTTCGGGCATAGTAGTAAGGATCTACGCGGAAGAAACCATGGGTTTCATGAGAAGCCGCATTCAAGCGCACACCCAAACTCACCTTACTACTGATTTTGGTATCAATGCTCACCGAAGCGCTATAATTTTTCGAATCATTACCTTTGGATATACCATTAGTAAACGAACCATTAAGTGATGCATAGTAATTCATATTGCCCGATCCTCCACTGAGACTTACACCATGATGATGGCTCATCGAATTGCGAAACAACTCTTTAAACCAATCTGTATTGTTGGAACGTGCCTGTCTTACCCCATCCACAAATTGCTGATAGGTAATCTCTTTACGCAAATATTGCCCTAAAAGTCCTTCATATCCGATTCGTTCGAGGGGACGATTGGCCTCACTGATAAGTCCTCTTCGATAAATTTCACTTGAAACATCGATACGTTCCGAGGAATTCATCAGGTTCATCCGGCTGTAGTGTATACGTGGAGTGACGGATATACCACCGCTGTAATTCACTGAAATACGTCCACTCTTACCTTGCTTGGTTGTAATAACAATGACACCATTGGCCGCTTTCACGCCATACATCACTGTCGCTGCGGCATCTTTCAACACGGAAATCGTCTGAATATCGTTTGGACTTAACCACGAGATAGAATTACCTACGAAATTCTTAATCATGTCGAAATTGTCCTGATTGATATTGCCCAAAGCATCGAGGTCACGCGTTTTAAATGGCAGCGGGTCTTCCTGAATGATACCATCGACCACCCACACCGGTTCCTGATTGCCCAACAGAGTAGACGTTCCACGCACGCGTACCTTTGGAGTGGCACCTACCAATCCGCTGGTATTCAATACACTCGTACCCGACAGTTTTCCCTGCAACATCTGTTCGATACTCTTTTGTCCGTCATAGAAAAGATCTTCTATCTGTACTGTGTTGGCCGAACCGATCATTTCGTTTTTTCTAATACGCTGATAACCGGTAACGATGACCTCATCGATAAGCGACACGTCGTCGGCCATCGTCACATGGAGCATTTCCTCGCCATGCCATGCCACCGTCACAGCCTTCATGCCGGCATAAGTAAATTGCAGAACAGGACGCTTCGTATAGGTTTCTATCCTAAAAAAGCCTTCCAGATTGGTCTGAGCGCCTTCCGATGTCCCTTTAATAAAGACGGTAACTCCGGGCAAAGGCTCTCTCATATTTTCGGATAAGACCTTACCTTGAATCACGACCTTGCCTTTTCCCGCCTGATTTCCGGACAAACCACTTTGCGACAAGCCGTCTGAGGCTCCGCCCGTTTGGGCAGATGTCTGCGTGATATTGATAAACTTACCATTCACGGAATACCTGAAAGGCTTGTTTTGCAGCAAGAGAGAAAGGACTTTCTCTACCGTTTTGTTTTTTAGTTGTACGCTAACCGTATAACCTTGCACCTCATCATAGGTGAACAAGACCTTGAATCCGGATGCTTTTTCAACTCTTTTCAGTGCGTTGGCCAATGATTCATTACGACATTCCACCGTAATTTTGTCGGTCAACGATTGTGCTTCGACAGCAGCAACGTTTCCCCAAACAGCAAACAACGCCACAACAATCCTGCAAGCAAATCTACTCAACGCTTGCCGTTTTTTTAGTTTATAACTCATAAATGATGTATTTTTAAGGTATCACCTATAGGATTAACGACCCAAATGAAATATCGGGCATTAGTTTTCCTCTCTTTTTTTAGAAAGAACGATTTTGTTATCTTTCAACTCGGCTTCGATATAACTGAACGCGTTCAGGTTTTTCACGACTTGTGATATATCGGCATTGCGGTCGGCAATGAAGTGAAGACGATAGCTCATCAAGGAGTTATCGCAGATCTCAATGCTCACATTATACCATCTGCCGATTTCCTTCAGGATGTCAATCAGTGGCAGATTGTCAAAATAAAAATAACCGTCTTTCCACTGAATGTAATACTCCGTATCGACACAGGTTACGTTAAATCCTTCGTCATCGCTTAATGTCGCGTCTTCGCCGGGCTTTAATACGACTTTTTGACGGCTCGTTTTATTGCTTATCGCCACCGAACCCGACACCAAAGTCACATGATTGTCCGAGCCGGGATAAGCTTTCAGATTGAACTCCGTGCCCAATACACGGGTCAGAATCCTATCGGTTTCTACGATAAAAGGATGCCGGGCGTCTTTCTTCACTTTAAAATAAGCTTCCCCTTTCAGTTTTACTCGTCTTACATCGCCCGAGAAACGAGCCGGAAATATCAACTTACTCTCCGCATTGAGCGTAACACTTGTGCCGTCGGAAAGAATCAGTTTATATGCTTTCCCACGAGGTGTAGACAACATTCGCACCCCCTCCGCACGCGTCGAGGTATGTGAAAAATCGGCCCGTTCGTCATCAATCACCACCCCTTCATCGTGATAGGCGAGTTCAATATCCTTCATCTGTTCGTCGGCTTTGCCCAACAAAATCTTCTGCGGGCGGTCTTCTGCCACGAAAGCCATCAGATGATCGGCAGCCGGTCGGCCATCTAAATAGGAATAAACGCCCCATACCATTGCGACAACGGCAGCAGCCGCGGCGGCAACATACAACAATCTGCGCCGATAAGAACTCCGTAAGCGGCGGGGCGCAAGCTCGGTAGCGCAAAAATGTTTCCAAGCTTTCGCTGTGTCAGGAGCTGGACTTTTCTCTCTAAGTCTTGCACAACGATAGCTCCACAACAAACGATACGCATCCTGCGAAGCTTTGTCAGACAGCAACGCGCCTATTTCGTCATCCGTCAACTCGTCCCAGTTATCTATCCGATTCACCACCTCGTGCTCCTCTGTAGCGTCCGTGTTCTGATGTAAATTATCAATATCCATGTTCATTATATAATATAACGATTATCGATTCTTTTTGGTTATCTTCCGGTTTGCGTATTCTATAGAAAAAGATTCACGCAATAATCGCAAACCTTTCATGACATGCTGCTTCACCCCACTGATTGAAATATCGAGCAAGGCCGCGACTTCCTTATAGGTATGTCCCTCATAAAAACACTGATCCATCACAAAACGGGTACGAACAGGGAGCTTTTCCATCACACGATTTATCAATTCGATGTATTCTTCCTGTTCATCCATGTTCCAGTCTATGCCATGCCGGCTCATGTCAAGAAAGAACTTGGCATAAGCAGACTCTACCTTAGCATGTTTCAGATAATCCAGACAACGATTGTAAACACATTGCCGTAAATAGGCAACACCATATCGATGATGCGGGTAGGAAAAGTCTTCCCAAGCGCGAGTAAAGACATCATTCACCACATCTCGGGCCACTTCCGAATCATGCACTATATAAAGAGCATTATAATATAATTGGGAATAATTTTCTTTGAACAACTTTTCAAATGCGCATTCCCGATCACGTACGCCCATCATTATACGCTTTTATGAATAAAACTATTTTACAAACTTACACAAAATCCTGCGATTACAGGCCAACTTGAAGCATATTAACTTGAAAAAAACCAACATTTTTAACGAAAAGCCTTTGTTGTAAGTAAAATAATTCGTTACTTCGCAATCATCAAAAATACCTAAATAAAGATGATCGACACACAGGAACTCTACAATACGCTCATACTGGCCCGACTGGGATTCTGGCATATTGACAAGATGCAGGTGCTTTACCGGCAGGTGGGCAACGCAACCGACATCATAGGGCACAGCAACGACATACGCACGCTGATGCCCGAGGCCACGCCACGCTTCATGGCACTCTTTCAAAACACGGACGAAGTGCGGCGACGGGTGGACGAAGAGCTGCGATGGGCCGAACAACACCACGTGGAAATACTCACACCGAAGGACGAACGCTACCCCCGACGGCTGCTGGAGTGCGCCGATGCGCCGCTGGCTCTCTACTATCGGGGCACGACCGACCTCAACGCACGCCACGTGGTCTGCGTCGTGGGCACCCGCCACTGCACGGCCTACGGACAAGATCTCATCCGTCGTTTCATGACCGACCTGCAGCGGTTCTGTCCCGACACGCTCATCGTCAGCGGACTGGCCTACGGCGTTGACATCCACGCCCACCGACAAGCGCTCCACAACGGCCTGCCGACGGTGGGCGTACTGGCTCACGGCCTCGACACGCTCTATCCGCCGACCCACCGCAACACAGCCAACGAAATGGCCACACACGGCGGACTGCTCACCGAATATACCACCTGCACCAACGCCGACAAGGCCAACTTCGTGCGCCGCAACCGTATCGTAGCGGGCATGAGCGACGCCTGCGTCCTCGTAGAGAGCGCGGCACGGGGCGGCGGACTCATTACGGCCCGGCTGTCGCGCGACTACAACCGTGACACGTTTGCCTTTCCCGGTCCCGTGGGAGCCGAATACAGCGAGGGTTGCAACCAGTTGATACGCGACAACGGCGCCGCTCTCATCACGTCGGCCGAGGATTTCGCCGACGCCATGGGCTGGAAAACAGAGTATATGCTACAGAAAGTGCGCCGCGAAGGTATCGAGCGGCAGCTCTTCCCCACGCTCTCGCCCGACGAACAGCGTGTCGTCGACGCGCTCACAGCCACCAACGACCTCACCATCAACCAGCTGTCCGTCCGCGCCAACCTGCCCATGCCCGCCCTCTCCAGCCTCCTCTTCCAACTTGAAATGCAGGGAATCGTCAAGTCCATGGCCGGCGGCAGCTATCATTTGATAAGGTAACAAAGACCCACCCCGGCTCTAAAAGGACCAACCGCTGCGCGGTAGCCACGCACAGTACAGACGGTAGCATGCGCTATGCACCATGAGCATGTCCGCATGAACCATTGGGAATCAAGAAATGCCTGCCACAGGCTGCGCAGGAAGTGAAGCCAGCGGCTTCATCGCTCGATAACCCCTGGTCATCTCTGCGAAGCGGAGTGACCAGGGGATAGAAGACCAGGCGGAAATCGACCCTGGAAGGGTCGCCCAAAGATAGCTGTTATGACCGTGGGCGACCCCTCCAGGGTCATCATCTGCATGGACGTCAACCTGCATTCATGGGTGAAAAGCAACAAGACAGGAGGCTACATCGCTACAGATGCATGGACGTCAACCTGCATTCATGGGCGAAAAAGCAACGGCCGGCTTCAAAGTCACGATGAAACCGGCCGTTTTGAAAGATTTTGCGGCATAGCGCTCTTGCCGCTC
>NZ_AUFQ01000026.1 GCF_000426585.1 Segatella baroniae DSM 16972 = JCM 13447 | reverse complement strand
CGGGACAGAAGAGAGCTATTTTGAAGACTACACAGGCGGTATCGTGTCAATCGTTTGCAACGAGACCGGAACAACCGTCTATGAAGAAAAAGTAATATAGGCATTTCAATGCTGACCTATCGGCATGACGGGGAAACAAAATGAAAAACGAAAAAATGAAAGATTTGTTGGTTAACTTTGGTGAAAAGACCATTAGTGATGTTTCCATTGTCCGGGAAGAAGAGTTGAGAGAACATGTCATGATGTATTTTTGTGATGTGATTTGCGAAAAGGAAAAAGATGGATATGTACCTTCTTTTCAAGCTCTTCCTATTCTTGTATATCCTGATGGAACTGTCTTTACGTTGTGGGATTGGCAGGGTGCTTATCCTGCGAATGGTTCCGAAGTGGCTGACTTCGATTGGCAGTTGGAAACAACCGGGACGAAAGCAATTATTTTGGATGGTCTCCCGCGCGTGTTAGGTTAGTATTGAGTTGTACAAATTTCATAAACCATTAAAGCTGACCTATCGGCGTGACGGGGAAACAAAATGAAAAGGTACAAGTTTATTATTAAATTGTCTGATGGTAATGAAATTCAGGCTGCCTCTGTCGGCAATAGCCGTGATGAAGCCGTAGAGCGTCTGTTAGCTTTGCCACAGACAACGGAGTTTATCGGTTCAGCGCAAGTCATTGATGCCGTTCTTGTTGGCGAGGAAGCAGTACGACCTGTTCCGGCTGACCGTTTCGTATTACAGAGAGCAACTAATCCCGGTTGGTGGGTAGTCGGAGATCCGGAGGGTATGCTTGTCATAAAGTTTAAAGAACATGACTTCAATGGTACACGGAAAATCACCTATCTCAAAGATACGTCTTCCGCCGCGTCGGCTGAAGCCGGTGTCCTTCGGGAGATACCAGAGTGGTTGCAGCTATATCATTCCGAAGTGCTTTAAATGGGTGTACAGGCTTTTTCTCCTTAAAAAATTGTTTAATCAACCGTAAATTAGTATATTTGCTGTCTAAAGATAAGGCAATTATGAACAAACAAGAATTTTTAGATATATTGGAAGAGCACAAGGAATTGGGCTTCCAAAAACAGATAGACTATGAAAAGTTCTATCTCTACTCAATCGTGACCCATTCAACTGCTATCGAAGGCTCGACGATGACCGAGGTGGAGAACCAGCTGCTCTTTGACGAGGGTCTTTCTGCCAAGGGTAAAAGCATCATTGAGCAGAACATGAACCTCGACCTGAAAGCTGCCTACGAAAGAAGCATGGAAATGGCAAGGGAACACACACCTTTCTCCATCGATATGCTGAAGGAACTGTCTTCAATCGTAATGAGAAGAACCGGGGGGATATTCAATGCACCTGGCGGTGTATTTGACTCGTCAAAGGGAGATTTACGTCGGGTAAACGTTACGGCAGGAACTATGGGAAAGTCTTATATGAATTACCTGAAAGTCCCACAGAAGTTAGAAGATTTCTGCAAGGAAATGAACGAAAGACGGGAACAGCTGTTAAAGAACCCCGATGTATATGAGCAATACCGTTTGAGCTTTGACGCACATCTGAAGCTCGTGACAATCCATCCATGGGTAGACGGCAACGGCAGGATGTCGAGGTTGATCATGAATCATCTTCAGAATGAGTTTGACCTGGTACCCAATAAGGTATTGAAGGAGGACAAGGCCGAATATATCAACGCCTTGGTGAAGTCAAGAGAGGAAGAATCAAATACCCCGTTCCAAGACTTCATGTTCCGGGAGCACGCCAACAACCTCCAACAGGAAATCGAGAACTATAAGTTATCCATGGAAGATGAAGAAGAGGAGGAAGAAGAACAGAAACCTCGCCGGCATTTCCGCAGATAAAGAATAAAATGAAGGGTCATCTGAACTTTACAGTTCAAGTGACCCTTTCTCATGTAATAAAAACAAAGGAAGAATTTATTTGGAAGACTTCCTGTTGCTCTTCCTATGGGCTGTTTGAGTGCCTTCTTCCTTTTTGAACTCTGTCTGGACAATCTTTATCATATTCTTTACCTCTTGGTCTATCCGCTCAAAGTTGGCATATAGAATACGCTCCTTGGAGTCTTCAGAATCGAAGTGGTAGAATTTCGGGATAGGATAATTGCTGTAGTCTGTTTCCTCTGCCTTGATCTGTTCCATGTCAAAAGAGGTCTTGCAAAAGAACTTGGTGGTTCTGAACTCTTCAGCTGTCTGAATATCCATCGAGTCCCGTCTGCCAGTCTTCGTGACGACGAAATCCCGGGCAGTCTGGCCACACAGCCATCCGGAAGCCATATCACTGATTTTGGAGGCAGGAACAAGGCTGTCCATATTCTCATTGAGATTGATGGATGTTCTGTCTCTGTCAATGGTAATGCCTTTTTTGAGTTGTACGACCTTTCCGAAGATGTCGCCCGACAGCCAATCGAGCGTTTCTTTTGAGCGTGCAGAGCCGGAAACGACATTACCTACGGTGGTAATGATCTTATCCTTTCCAACCTTTCCATAGTCTGCTTCCAACTGCGGCAGTTCCTGAAAACCTAATGTCACAGCAACCTTATTGCTTCGGGCGGTTCCTATCAAGCGGTCTATCTTATGGAAGTAGAGTGTCGGCAGCTCATCGACAATGATGCTTACCGGGACATTCTTTCCCATACCGCTGTTGACACGGGTGACAAGACGGTTCAGAATCAGGGCATTGAGTGCTCCAATGATGCTCTCCATTTCCGGGTCATTGGCAATAAGCAGATAACTTGGATGTCGGGGATCTGACACCTTCAAATCAAAATCGTCCCCACTAAACACCCAATAGGATTCCTTGGTGGCCAAGCGTGAAGTCTGCACACGCAACGTACCTATCATACCTTCCAACTGCTCCATGGCACCATTGTCAAAGGCAGTCATGAAAGGCCCCAAAAGCGGGTAGACTTCCGGATCGGTCTTCAATACTTCAAAAATCTCATCATAGGAGTGGTTCAGGAACGAGAGCACGTGAGGCATGTCAGAATACTGACCTTTCCAATAGGCCGGTTGCACCTGGTATTCCTTGTTGCCAATCTGTTTCGCATCATTGAAGACTCTTCCTGTCAACCGCTTATGGTGAGTCTCCTTATCCTCACCATATTCGGGGAAGAGTTCATTGCCGTTCTCGTCAAAAGGCTTCTTGTTATAGTTGACGAAAAAGAAGATACAGGCTGCAAGGAAGTTGGTGGCGGATGTCTGGAAGAACTGGTCGGAACCGCCACCGGAAGTCTTCTGTCCCTTTTGAAGGGACTCAATAAGTGTCTCCGCTGTTTCCTGTGCTGCAGCCAAATTTGCAATGTACTTCTGCTGGATAGGATTGACGCGTGCGCTGTACTCAATATTGACAAAGTTAATGATATTGAAGTTACAGCCTTTTGGCAGGTTACCTTGCACCTGATTTTTCCTATAATGATAATAGAGCTTGGTTGCAAGCGTCGGGAACTTGTAGTCATAGACAACCATTGCAAAACCCTTGGCCGAATGCTGACGGATATAAGGCTCTATGACAGAGAATGTCTTTCCGGAACCGGGCGTGCCCACAACCCATGTGCCTCGGAAGGGATTGACAATATTGATCCAACCCCTCCTGAACTTGCCCTTGTAGTAGTAGCGCATAGGGATATTGACGGAATACTTGTTCTCGACAAGCTCTGTTGTCTGCTCGAAACTTTCGTTTTCAAAGTTGAACCGGTCTTTGAGCATGCCATCCTTGAAATATTTCGATACATTGTCAAGAGCAGTATGGACAAGTATTGTCCCTATGACAGACACGGCCATATAAACCCACACATTGGCTTTCAGGATCCATAACCTGACATGCCAATCACTGTTATAGACAAGCACAGAAGCCACTACTAAGCCAAAGCCGATGGCGAGTGGGTAGAATACCATCTTGCGCGCATCGAACTCTATCTGTTTCTTGTTCTTTGTGCCTATACAGGTGATGATTACCAGCATGAGCGTAACCATCTTCGAGTAGGGCAGGAACTGATACATGGACAGCACCCCGAGCCGGTGATGAAAACTGTTCACGATACCTCCTAATCCGCTCAATGCGGCCGGATCCAAGGCATACATGAAGAACTCCAAAAGGAGTGATACATATATGGTTGTCCTGAAAATACTGTACGTTCCCTGTATTTCTTTACTTTCTTCCATTGCTTTTAGTATTTAACGCCTTTGGCATGTTTCATCCAAGTCTTCAGGCAATCTTTTGTTATAGATCCCATCTTGCGAGGCTGGTATTCCTTTCCGGTTCCTTTCAGGTCATACCATGAATCCATGATTGTTGTGTAATGTATCAAACGGCTTAGATTACGGAGCTTCCTGTTGAGCGTACGCAAGTTCAGGCGGATGTTGTCCATAACTTTGAGCCGTTCATATTGGGTCATCTTGGCATTCTTGTCCTGATCTTTTTTCAGCGGCAGAATCTGCTCGATGTCTGCTGCGAGTTTCAGACCGTTCTCGATAATGTCAGTATAGATGTTGTTCTTTGACTGTGAGAAAGCTACCGCCAGGACATTAGCCGGTTGCCGCACGACAATACCCTTGACAACTTTCACGTTTTTCATTGCTTCATCCACTTCCGTGTAAATACCGTATATGTCGGCAGCCACGGTCAGTATGTCATCAAAGCTGTTAAGGTAATCGTTGAACTGACGTTGGAAGTTCGTTGTCGCTGCCACTTCCTCTTTCAAATATTTGTGTCCTGTAAGGTTTCCTGCCAACAAAACATCTTGCGCCTTTAAGGCTTTCTTTGCCTGTTTGGCATAAGTGGCAAACATCCCGGCCCTGACACCATCCGGCCCATTCTGTGCAAACAGGCTTATGGAAAGGGAAAATCCTAAAATGACGCTGATGGCTGCCCGCCTGATGCTGTTCATTGTCCCCATGGTTTATGTGTCTGTCTGTATTTATAAAACTTGGCAACATTGCTGATTGCCCTGCACATCCGCTTGGACGATTCCTTGGCCAGCACCTTGTTGCTCTTGTTAATCTTACCCGTGATGGCCCTGTTCCACACATCATCTAAGGAGTGCATTGTGACACTCACTGACAACAGCCGGAGTTTTCTGTTCAACCGTTCTAAATTGTTTGTCAGATTCCACAGCATCTGCGTCCTCTCCGCACCGTTGAGCATATTGCCTTCCCCTCCCTTGGCAATTACATTCTTCAATGCCCTGTAAGTACGGATAAACTCTGTCACCGTCTCCAAATAGAGATTGTTCATCGACAGGGAAGCAGCAATTCCTTGGGGATTGATTCTACATGCCGTATGGACTTCCCATAGTGCCGTGAGCGTCTGCATCCCGTCGGCATAAAGGGAGGTGGCAGCTTTTATGGCGGAAGCATATCCGGAAGCTGTCTTCAAATAGGAATTGTATTTTTGTTCCCACTGTTTCATCTTGGTATTGGCCACCGTCATGGCTCCCTGCTCCACAGCAAGGGCCGTCATGGCTTTTGACTGCTTCTTTATCTGATTGTCAATAAGTGTTTCTCCAGAAGCAATAGCCGCATATTCAAGCGGGTTGGATTGAGATGCACCTTGTGCTGACACAGTCATGACTCCAGTAACGAGAACAGTCAATAAGAAAATGCACCTAAGGCCTGTTTGTAATCTCATAAATACCTTTCCTTTTCTTGTTAAACTCCACACGTTTGCGTATCTCGCTGACAATATCCACCCTTGCCTTGATGCCTATCATATCCAGCTGGGGATTGTTCCTGTCTCCGGAATAGATGGTTATGGTCTTCAGACCGAAGAGCTGCTGGGGCAACGACTGGTGCTGCCGGTAGTCGACGACACGGTAAAGCTCGATATAGTCCGTTGAGTGGGAGAGCACACCGTGAAGGGTGATTAGCTGCTCCCCTGTCAGGACATATTCGATCCTTGCCATATAGACCACTTGAAAAAACAGGTAGAAAGTAAGAAACAATGCCGGCCATATCAAAAGCTCATGGAAACGAAACTCCATAAAGCTGCTTATCCAATAACTTGCCAGGCACAGCAAGATTACCGGCAGTTCATTGATGCAGAACTGCCCCCAATGGGGACGGATGGTCACCGTTTGGAAGGGCATAAATTCATGATTGAACATGTTGCGGACGTTATTGATGATTAAATGCCCATTCCCCTGCCTTCCGATGGCCCTCTTCTTAGATGTTCACTCTCTGACTCGTAAAGGGCAGCAGAGACCGCTTCGGGAGAGGCTACACCGGGCTTGGAGAAGACATTTCGGCTTGCATAGAGTTCAGGGCGGGGACGTGGCTCTGCCATGACAGAACCGACAACATCCATTCCCACGGAGACGGCAGCAAGGATAGCAGCTCCCAAGTTGAAGCCGTGGCCCGCTTTTGTCTTCATCTCCACTTCGGGGAATATCTTATCGAAGAGCTTCATGCGCTGGGTGTCGTTGATGGCGCGGAACTTGTCGAAATCTTTTTGGGTGATCTCATGGGAAAAGACATTACCGTCTATGACGGCGGTCATCTTGTACTTTCCTTCTATGACCTTGCCTTCTGCGTCACGCAAGCGTTCCACGGCAATATCTCCGACTTCGGTTGCCCTGCCATGGCCGCCGCTTCTGACCCATTCTTTGTTGGGCTTCAAGTTCTCCAATGATTGTCCGTTTACGCCGGCTTCTCCTTTAAGGGCAATCTTTACGTTTTCTCGTAATTCAGCCAAAGTGGGTTGAGCTTTTCCATCTGCCACCAATTTCGCTTCGCCTTGGGTGACGGCTTTTATATCTGTCCCTGACAGGGCTGTGGCCTTGATATGTTCCGTATCCTTAAAGATCGTCTTGTTCAACGCATCTGCCATACGCTCATTGTATGGTCTTCCGGCACCGCTTTGCAATGCGTCCTTCATATCTATATTCTCCGAATAAGAAGACACGCGTCTCTCTGCGGTGGAGAGGGGCAGCCGGATTTCTTTGACAACAGACAAAGGCTGCTTGTTTTCATCGGTTATGGGAATGATGGTGGAAAGCAGCTTTGCCTTGCCGTCATCATCTGCATTCTTGAAAGCAAGATACTGCTTTTCGGTAATCTTATATGACCACATACCAATATCCTTGCTCTCCCGCATATTCAGTATATAATTGCCGGAGATCTGATCCTTGTAGGCCATCGCTCCTGTAATTGCAGCGGAAACGTTGTCATTAACAAGGTTGTAATGACCGTTCAATACGGCAACACCGTCTGCATCCTCAATCCTGCCTGAACGCACAGGATCTTCCAAGACACCGTTGGACGCGTCCTTTATCTTGACTTCATCAAACACCTTGTCGAACAGTTTCAGGCGGTACTCGTCATTATAGTTGATGAACTTGATATAGTCCTCCTTGGAGATGTCATGTGACATCACCTGATTGTTGATTACGGCAGTCATGCGAAACGTAGTCGCACTCTTGCCGTCATTGACGGGCGACACCTGAATCTCACCGACAGAGACGGCACGTCCGTCCTTTACCGGAAGATAGAAACCTTCGTTTGGATTAAGGCCGCGTCCGTCGACGACACCGATAGAGTTCCAGCGATCTAAGAAACCGCTTCGATAGTCCTCGCGCATGTCTTTCATGTCTATGATGTCAAGTTTGGATGCCATGTATTGATTGGCTGCTTCCTGATGAAGCCCCAGCTCTTTCTCCACTTCGGGTTTCAGCTTGATGTCTACATAGTCCTTGCTGTTAAGCATCTCTACGGTTATCTTATCGGTAAAGTCTTTTCCTATGACGGCATTCAGGATGGCAAGCCGTTCATTGACAGATACACCATCCTTGTTGTGTACACCCTTTTTGTCGCTGTACTTGAATTTTTCGTTCATGAGTTTCTTCGTCTCGTCAGGGTTCAGCTTGTATTCAAGGTTGGTAGGAACGGACGCAGACTTGATGGTCAGCAGATTTTTCTTTTCATCTATGACAATACCGTGCGAAGACAGTACCTGCTGAAATTTCTCTGACGACATATAAACCGGTGAACTGATGGAATTAAGGGGAACGGACTGTCCTTTCGGACGTTCCACCTTGGGAAGCTGCTGTTCGCTGATACTCATGGACTGAAGGACGTCCTGTTTCTGCTTCATACCCTTGTCATAGAACCCATAGGCACCTGTTTTCATCTCTCCGGGACGCAAACGCCCGCCAGGACGGTCTATAACGACAGGTGCGCTGTTGGCATAAAAAGGTCTTCCGTCTATGCGCCTGATGCGCCCACCATGGGCAAGTCCCATCAAACCGTCTATGATGCTGTCAAATCGCCCGTATCTCGGCCCTTCAAAAGGGTAAAAGATACGCGGTTCTCTGTATCCATATTCTCCCGGGGCAAGCCTGTGCCCGTCAAGTCCCATGTTGACAGGACTGTTGGCATTGCGGGCTGCGACAAATGAGCCAGGGATATAATAATCTTCCTTAACGATGCCGACAAAGGTGTTGTAGGCCTTCTTGTCCCATGCGGATGTACCTCCGTTCATCAGGTTCTCAACCTGTTGTTGGTCGAGAGGATAACGCCTGGGTTCGGATGAATTATGGGACAAGGTGACAAGTTCATAATCACCGGTCTGTGTCATGGTGATATGAGCCTGCATGCCGTTGGCATTGAGAGTGTCTTGTAGACGCGGTGAGATGTCCGTTACACCATAGTTGGTATTCTTTCTTAAAGTGGCCATATTATTCTGTTTTAATTCTTCTTACTTTTGCTTATACAGGATCACGCAGGTGTGGCGGTTGGCTGTATAAGGCTTATAAAGATTGATACCGCCCCTGGTTGCCCCGGTCATCTTCGATTTCGGAACACCGGCGTTTATCAGTAGCTTGGCAATATAGCGGCAGCGTTTGACAGAGAGGCTTCTGTTGTGTTTGGGTGTTCCGGTCTTGCTGTCTGCGGAACCTACGACACGCACTTCCAAGTTATACTCCTTGACAGCAGCTGCAATCTCCTGAATGTTGACCAACTGCTGTTTGTCGACAAATTCCGTGGTATTACGCTTGAAGAAGAACAGGATTGGAGCGTCAAACCGCGCAATGTTCTCATCGTCATTCCCGGAAACGCTCTCCGTATTCCCATTGGCAAGTCTTTCTTGAAGTGATTTAAGGCCACTGTAATTATTGCGTGGATAGGGAGTCAAGTCGGTTATTATCGGATGCTGCAATACATCTTCATTCGCTGACACCAACTTGTGTTTTTTGACTTTCCAGCCTAAATGTCCAATCCCGATGGACAAACCGATACTTCCCGAAAGGAGATTGTCTCCCAAACGGCCTTTCTCTCCATATCCGTCAAAATCACGACGGGTTGTCGTTCCACCAAGAGAGGCAGAGATGCTGATACGCTCACTTAGGCTGCAAGTTCCCAAGATGCCGTAGGAAAAAGCAAAGGAATTTTTCTTCAACTGATGATGCCTGATAATTCCAGCTCCCATATAGGGACTTATGTTCCATTTTGCCGGCTTCTCAAAAGAGGGTCGGAAGAAGGAAGACACGTTAAGAAGTAGGTCTGCATGATAGCTGCCGAAGGACTGGGATGCACGTTGGGAGTCGACAAACTTAAAGCCTTGATAGGCCAGTCGTGTCCCAAAATATGGCGAGTGCCATTTCCCTATGGAAAGTTCCAACCCCACCTTGGTTCTACCGTTAAAGTCCGTGTGTGAGACGGGATCTCCCAAGAAAGAGATAAAACCGCCCTGCGCGGAGACAAACCAATTGTCGCCCAAACCTGACAGTTTATATTTTGCCTGACCGTCTATCGGACTTGGCAGGCCTGTCGGATGACTTGCAGAGCTTGTCGGAATCTCATGCCGGGAGTTCACATAGAATCGTTCATCATTACCGTACACGACCTGTGCGTGGATGCCATGCCCTATGAATGTAAGGGCTGACAATAAAAAGAAGATTTTTTTCATTATGCTTTTTCTTTGTTTATACACATTATATCGTAATTATAGCCGTTCAGCGGCTACGTCGTAGAGGTAGAGCTTGTGCTTCATGATGATGCGCTCGCATTTCTGTACATAGTCCCTTGCCGTGGCATATCCGGCAGACTTGATGGAAACGAGCCAATTGTGAAAATCCGTGGAACTGTATTTCCAACACTGCTTATAGCGATCGCTCATCAACAGTCTTGAATGATATTCCATGCTGGCTTCCGGAGAGGCAAAATTGCAGAATTTTTCATTAGGGCGATCATCGTCATGGACACTGTATGGAAGTCCGCTGTCCAGCCAGTTCCTGTTGGCCTTGATGCCGAAGTAATTGGATCCTGCCTGGGCCAAACTGCTGTTTCCCCAACTGCTTTCAAGTGCCATTTGAGCAAGGATGACGGAAGCGGGAATGCCGTATTTCTGCTGTTGTCTCATGGCGGCATGGGCATATTTCTTGAAAAATGCGTCAGGAGAAAGAAGAGTCTCCTCGCTGACATGGAGAGCAGTAATACACTGCAACTTTACGTCTCTTATGTAAGTAAGGAGGTTATAGGGGTCTTCGAGCCGTCCCCTTAACCGGCTGGTGATATGAAGGTGTGGCCCCGTCGAACGACCGGAAGAACCGCTGACGCCAACCGGGTCTCCTGCATAGATTCTCTCTCCTTTCTTTACCCAGATTTGAGAAAGATGACAATAGCTGATGGTGTAATCACCATGACGCATGATGATGTAATTGCCAGATCCGGAGTCATAGCCAATATTCGCAATGTAACCGTCAAACATGGCAAGGACTTTTTCATAATGAGCTTTCAAGTCCAAGCCACAGTGTTCTTTTTCCTTGCCGGTGAATGGATCTTTACGAATACCGAACGCAGAATTGATCTCGACACTTTGTAAGGGGAAACTGACACTAAGGTATTTGTCTATCCAGTAGTCCTGATGATTGGCATCGGTGGTATTCTTTTGTGCATGACAAAAGAGACTGAACAGACTCAAAACAGCCATGAAGATATGTCTAAAATGTATAACCATTTACTCGTATTTTATGATTACAAAAATAAAATAAACCGTTTTAATAGGGGGCTCGAAAAAAAAGGAAGTCTTATATTAACATTTCAAAAACGAAAAACGCCGTAAAACCGCCCAAAAACGTTTTGAAAATGTTAATATAAAAGGTTTATTTTTTTGGAGAACGGACTTTTCAAGTAAGAAACTATCTTTGCAAAAACAATAAACAGGAAAATTATGAGAACAACTTTTGAGGAGAATGAGATACCATACGAGAAATTTGCAAGTATCGGGCTGTCTCAAGAAATGGTGGATGACCTGCCTGAAATGGTGATGAAAAAACTATTGGAGGGACATTGGACTCCAATTTTGCCCATCAGTGTGGACTTGGGTGACGGTGTACAGAGAACGATTCAAGCCCGGCTTAAACTTGAAAGAAGAAATGGCACTGTTGACATCCTGATTGCACCGAGAAGTGAAATGGCTGATTTGGAGGACTTCACGCCCGAGGAACAGAACACGCTGCGAAGCGGAAAAATCATCATAACCAAAATGCCGGGTAAGGAACAGTGTTTCGTACAGCTTGACGACAAGACTAACAGGGTTTTCTATATTCCCGTTTCTTTAATGGAGGATAATCTGGCTTCACTTCAAAACGAGATGGAACTTTCCAATGAGCAAGTGGCACAGATGTGTACAGGCAATGTTATTTCAATAGACAAGCAGGAAGGCCAGTTCACATTCGGACTGGATTTCCTCGCTGACGGTGGCATCAAGGTGATAAGTGGTGACAGGGAGGAATATGACAGTATTGCTTCCCGTGAGTTGCCTACATATAATTTCGGCATCTACGGATGTTGGGTCAAGGAGTCGGACAACTCTTTCAAGAACTATGTTCCTGAGGAGGACTATACAGAAGAGATGCAAAAGGAGTTCTACCACTTGGGGGATGAAAACTCACAGAAAGCGGAGCAGAGAAGCAGAGGTATGCACAGATAATCTTAAAGTTTCACAATATGGCAAAAGTAGTAAAGGGGTTGATTGATAAACTCGACCGTGAGGAAATAACAAACCTGCAGTGTATCACAATGCACGGCAAGGAAATGGTAGACGACTATAAGGAGTGGTGCCAGGTACTGGGCTTCGATGAAGGTGATGAAGACGGAGCGGAACAGTTCATCAATGAGCTTCGCTATGGTGATGAGCCTGATGATAACGACTGGCCACAAGAAGTGTGGGATAAAATCAACGAGGTTTCCAACGAGGCGTTGGAAAATGCTGATATGACCGATGGTAGTAACCAAACCAAGGAAAGCAATATCTCTTCAGTGGAACTGTTTCAAGAGTGGAGAAAAAATAAGGTTTTACTTGCTACTTTAAAGAACTCTGAAGAAGCGGTGAAAATTACTCTTTGGAGATACCTTCATCCAGAAGGAGGGTTTAAGACCTGTGCAAAAGCAATCAACACATCTAAAAATACAGTAAAGAAATGGTGGAATATCCGTTATTTCATTGACGGTGCCATTGCTGATGGTGGTCACGTACATCCCATAAGACTCGAACATGATGTCATCAAACGGACAATCCTTCAAGCTGTTGAAATAGCGGAGAAAGAATGAATAAAACAAGACGATAAACTTTAATTAAATAATGTCAGAAGGCGGTTTGCAGGGATGCAGGTCGCCTTTTTCATTTAATCATCCCAATTTTAATTATGGCGAATTTGCCATAATTAAACATGAACCGGGACTGATTATTGATAGTCCTATGTCAATGCCGATTGAAGGACTTGGCCTGAAGCTGCGTCTGATTGTTCCAAGATTCTCTTGGTGTATTCAGGATTGTTCTCTAACCTCTCTCTCCATATCCGGGAATATTCGGGATTGGTGGCATTAAAACGGCAACTCTGGCTGATAATACCACTACCCAGATGAGAGACGAGATTCTCAAAGAGATAGGTGTCCAGACGGAGCGTATCGAAATCAACTTCACGGGTGCTTTCCACCATGGTCACGGCCAAGTCACGGTAATAGTCGTCCTCGGTTTCAAAATTGCTCTTCGGGGCTATATGGATGACCTTCTCGGCATAATCATAGACAGAAAGGCCGGGGACTCCATCAAACTTCAACGCTGTTTTACAAAAGCCGTCAGCGTCGAGGAACTGATACCCAGAAGTCTTCTTGCGCTCTGTTGCTATCATATTCAGTTTGAGAGACTCATAGGAACGCCTTTGGGTAACGGGAAAGGTGGTCTGTGCAATGTTGTACACCCTTGACGTTCCGTTCTTATGGAGGATAAAGAGGCTCTTGGCATCTTGAAGAATACCGAGTTCGTTCGCTCTTAGCTCCTCTTCAGTAATGAAGAAAGGAAGCTCAAACCCCTGCTGTTCTGTCCATAACGCAAGCATGATGGCATTCGGCCCGGTATAAACAGTGCCTTTGATATCTCTTGGTGTCAACATCTGTTTTGAAACCCAAGGGTTGTTGTCATTATCAAGCTGCTTTTTAAGTTTTGCACTTAACAGCTTTCCATAAACACGATAGGCTTCCCTACGGAGCATTTCTGCTGTGTGCCACCTGCCTTTGGAAGATGGTTCAATCCGGATATAGCCTTCCGGCATCTGACTTTTCTTAGGTTCAATTGACGGGGCTTCGTCAACTTGCTTGGGCATTTTGATGCCGTCATCACTTTTAGCAATAGGTTCTTGAACGCTTTGAACTTCATTTTGATTGTGGACTAAGGGCTCTTTATCCCTTACTTCGGTGGATTGCGGAGCTTCTATAACTTTGACTGCTGATGCAGGGACGACCGTTGCCGTCTCCGCGCTTTGCTTCACCCTGAAAATTGAGGTGATATGCTGCCATAACTCATCCAAAGTATGGTAATTGTCGCCAGTATTATAAGCTGACAGCCCTTGATGGATGTTATTTAGCCTGTCCTGCAATATATCCTGGACTTTTTCGTCCGTTGTTCTCTGAAGGTCGGACTTCAATCCTGTCAGTAGTTCATCCGAACGGCGTATGACTGCTTTTAACAGGGTTATCCTGTCTTCTGAAGAAAGCGTCACGGTTTCCAAAGTATCATTGTTGAAGGCGACTATTGTGTCCGAAGCCTTTGCCGTTACACGGTCTATCTCTATGCCGTTTATCCGGCAAAGAGGATACTTTCCGGAAGAGAGCACTTTGTCTCCACAAAAGTCTTTGCCGAATATCCTGACAAAGGTCAGCAGTTCCTGACTGGCATCCTGCTCACTTATCGTTTTATCTATATAGTCCAACACGTCGACAAACCGGTAGGAATCATTGGAGGTAACCAAAAGTGAACTTTTACTAATGGATACTTGGGGATCGAAGTCTATCTTTATCCCATTCCCTGATAGGGCCCATGCCATGGGGACATAGTCTTTTCCTTCCTCTTGACGTATAGAGATGGAACTGTGGGCAGGGAACATCCCCTGACAGATATTGCTCCGTCTCATCAGACAGACTAACTCTGTAAACTTTTCCTCCGCCATGTCTCTTGCGGTGGCTTCATCGTTCCATTTGCGCTGCCCCTCTCCGCCAAGGGCTGTCATCTCCTTGTTTTCAAGAAGCGGCTTGAACTGTTTGTATGAAACTGTTTCTTCTGATTCATGATGGTGGCTGATCTTGTTGTAATGAAATATGGACAAAGCCAAGTCCTCACCGGACTTGTCAACAACGGCTTTAATCCATATAAAGTGCTTACCGCCTTTTCGTGAAGCGGTCTCATTCTGTTTCTCATCCACAAAGAGGTTGCCCACTAAACTTCTACAAGCTCTTGCCTCTATCATTCTTACAAAAGCGGCATCCATTTTATAGCCATCCAGCTGTAATTGGTAAAGACGGTCTGCCTGTTGGTCTATGCTGTCAGGCGTTGCCTCCGAGTCTATCCATGTGCTCATCAAACCGTCCTGCCATTGAACGGCCGGGAAAAACTGTGGGTTGTTCCTGTCCTGCTCGTTGGACTTGGATCGTGCCCATAAGCTCATTTGCAAAGCCCAACTCTGAAGACGGCTACACTGCTCTTGATTCTTTGCAAGGAAACACAGCTCTTCCTGGGAGAAGAAATGGTTGGGCGGGAATGGCTTTAATTTTAATTTATCATGGTCATGTCCTTGTTTTTCGCCTTTACCGTTATCGTGCTTTTTGCCAAATATCTTACTCCAGCCGCCTAACAGACGGTTGCCGAAGATTCCTGCTGGATTGTCATTTTCACTCATATACTTGTTAGGTTTTTGTACGGAATAAAATCACCGGCCTATAAAGACTTGAATGATCAACGCTCTATAATGCCGGTGTTCATGTAAACTTCAATGTTATGGCAACTATTCTTTCTGTGTGGCAGTCAACTCCCAAGGCTCGATACTGCTGGTACGGCACTCGATGTTGACATTGCCTTGATAGATATGGAACTGCAACTCTCCTTTTATTTCAACATAGGCCTCGGGCTTGAAGAATTCCTGCTGAATCGAAGTCGGAGAGAGGAAGCGAACCCAAACCCAGCCTTTCTTTTCTCCATCCTTGTCTTGCGACACGCCGGAAAAGGTCTGGAACTTGTGTCCGTTTCTGTTGGTACGTTCCGTAATATCCCCCTTTATCTTACCTTTGAAATCGATAGACCCTGTGAGCGAATCTGCTTCGGTGGACTTGACGATTTCTATTCCTTCATCGGTACGGAGGTTGTAATACGTGCGGTCGTCTATCCGTCTGATATAGAGTGTACCGTTCATTCTCACCCTACGCCCGGTGGAATACCGCTCGGCAGTTTCCTTATTGCCGGGAGCGGAAACAAAGACTTGGAGCTCCGCGCCGGAACCATCACTGCCGGCAATGGGGATGGTGATACTGAAAGAAATGAAGGACTTGCCGTCCTTACTTTGTTTCTCTACTGCAGAATTGCTGATGATTCCGCATGCTGTGACATTGCATTTAATCATATTACTCGTTATTTTTGTGAATTGTTTGTCTAAGTTCGCCGAATGGTGTTTGTCTGCTGCTCTTCGGGGAGTTCGGAATCGAAGTTCAAAGAGGCTGCCTGGGCAAGCCGTTTGACATTGATACTTTCCCTGTCCCTTCTAAGGGTGGCAGCTTCTTTTGTCTCTTTGTTTTCTTTTGCCTCTTTGGAGGTTTGGGACTCACCCATGTCTTCGTCTCCCTGTTTCAAATCTTGGGCAAGCGTCAGAATGCTCATGAAAAGGGTTGAGATAAGATTGGAGATAGGATTTCCACCGGACAGCCCTGAACTATCGCCATTCTTGTTCATCAGATATTCCAACCATCTGTTGGGATCGTCTGATTTGGTGATATTGGCAAGCAACATTTGTGTTTGGATATCCATAGGATGCCCTTCGATACCGGTGGCCGAAGCATTGTTGTACGCCATTTGAGAGGAATAGCGTGCCGCTAAGTTCTGGCCGCCTTTGTTCAATACTGCCGGGAGATTACCGCGGAACGAGAGCTCGGCAATGTATTCTGCCGGATCATAACTCTGGAGTGTTCCTTGGGCATTATAGAACTTGGTCTCAAAATGGAGGTGTGGCCCGGTAGAGCGGCCTGTATTACCGGAATAGCCCAGCTGCATCCCTGCGTTAACGGTATCACCGACCTTCACGCCAATCTCGCTAAGGTGCATATAGGTACACTGAAGGCGGCTGCCGTCAGAACGGTTGTATTCCACAGTAATCATGTTACCGGCTGCACCATTGTTGGACTTGGCGGCAACGACCTTGCCATTGTCTTCTGTTCCATAAATGGGAAGATATTTGCCACCGGTGCTAAGGTCTATGCCGCCATGATGGTGTCCGGGACGCGTTTCTCCATATTCTCCCGTTACCTTCAGGCCCTCTAAATTGATGGGCATACACCAATGTCCTTGGAGGGGCGTAAGGAGAATGCCGGCAGGACTGGTTCTTATTTTGTCGGTCTGACGACCTCTCATATAGCCTATCTGCAATCCTTGCTGCTGTGCATTCTGTATGGCGAGACGGTCGAATTTGTCTAAACCATAGTCGCTGATAATGCTCTCGCATTTCTGCACATAGTCCCTTGCCGTGGCATAACCGCCGGCCTTGATGCCTTTTATCCATCCTAAGTGATCTGTACTGTCCGTGGGACAACGACGCAGATAGCGGGGTTGGAGTAAGGTGGCAGAGTGATCGCTAAGACTTTGCCCCACGTTGTCGTAGGAACGAAAGGCTTCATGCGCCCGGTCATCGTCATAATAACTTACCCTGCCTGTCCACGACGAACCTTTCTTGATACCGAAGAAATTGTTGTCGTTCCGGGCCAGGGCAGAGGTGCCCCATGAACTCTCGATAGCCATCTGGGCGAGAATGACAGAAGCGGGAATGCCGTACTTAATCTGCTGCTCCATGGCATAAGGAGCATATCTGTTGATAAAATCAGAGGTGGATATGGCCATGTTTCTGGTAATGTGTCATGTCTGATGATTACTGCATTATTCCTTATCTGCGAAAGGCACTTTCTCTCCGGGTGGTCTCCGCCTCCTTTTCGGTAGCCGTTTCAGAAATCGATTCTGAAGCTCCTTCTGCAGTTTTCTCTTCTGCACCCTGTTCCTTTTTAACGGTTTCTGTCGAAGTTGACCGTGCTGCCATACTTGTGGATTGCTCCTTCTGCACGTCTTCTTTGAGTAAAGGAGCAAAGACAACAGCGGCGACAGCTTTCTTGTAGGCTGACATGTCATCTGCCAACCACATCTTGTCCCACTGTGCCTTGGAGATTTCTTTCTTCATGAACTTACCGTCAATGGTGGCCATGACATACTTCTTGCTTGGGTCTTCCCTGTCTTTCGTAATAGTCGGACGCTCTATCTTGCTCATGTCTACATTAGAAACTTTGGGCATGATAAGATCTACCTTGATTTCAGGATGCTGCTTGGCAACGGAATAGTATTTCTGTGCAAGGGCATTGTGTATATCCATCTGTTTGTCCGTTCCCCTGACATCGAAGTACAGCTTCTTGTGGGTGTCATTGGGATAGACGGAGAACGAAGGCTCGTTCTCTGCCTTGAAGAAAAAGGCATACTGTCCCTTCTCGTCACGGATAGGCATGAAAATCTCAATCTTTGGCAAGGCTGCTGCCGCAATCTGCGGTTTCACATCTATATCTCTATGCTGACTGAACTCATATTGTCTCAACCGGCCTACGGAAACGGTCTTATCCTTATAGTAGTCGTCAGGCTCTTTGAGTCCTAAAGCACCACCGGCATTATAGAACTTGACATCGGTGATACCCTCGTGTCCTAATGCTATCTTGATACGATCTTTGCGAATGCCCGAGATCTCTACGTTGTCTTCAAGAGAAGCCCCTTCAGGAAGAATGACATCGGCTGAACCTTTTGCCGTATCTCTGACAATGACGATTTCTTTTGAATCTATATCTGGGAGCTTAGCCAAATCGGTGGAAATCTGATATTGTCTCTCACTGACGGCCAAGTCTTTCAGGGGCAAATCCTTACGAATATCTTCGTACTTGACAATCTGCTTCTGCATGTGCTTATCGATGGACTCGACGGCATTGTTGACATCTTTCTCCAACAGTCCAAGCAATTTGGGATTTTCCTTGATCTCGCGTTGCCAATAATCGATATGTTGCATACTTTCTTTTGAAAGGCTTGCAGGAAGCCCCTGACGTGCCATCAGGATTCCGGCAGATAGGTCTTGAACAAATCTCTCGTATTTCGCATCGTCGTTGGGGAGGAGATTATTGCGCCCCAGGCGGTCTAAACGCTGCTCGCTGCCTGTGGCTGCTACAATGGCACGGTAAATGTCATTGGCTTTCGCAATGGCGGTCTGCCGGCTGTTGCCGCTATCCTTATCCGTCATGCCGCTGACAATGATCTTGTCGGCTTGCTTGTCGTATTCTGCATCTTGTAGCACCATGACGCGTTCATAGCCTATTCCTGCGGACTTGGCTACGGTCTGGGCGGTTGAATAAGCCTTGTTCAACACGTCCTTTTCGTTGGCTACTCTTCTTATGAGTTCCGCACTGTCGAGGTTATCGGCAACGACAACCCACTGCTTGGCTTGAACGAGCTTTGGCAGGTAGTCGTCGATTCTGTCAAGAGGAAAACCCGTGGACTTGATTTTTTTGCCATCGACCTCTGTTTGACCTACCGGTAAGCCTAATATCTTACCTGCTCTGGTGGCATCATTACCGTAAATTTGATACTGGTTATCGTCACGCGCAACGACAATGGCCGTTGGATGGTTTGATTTCAGCTTTTCGGAGAACTTTATCATACTTGTCACGCCCCGTTCGGAGAGTTCCTCATACTTGGCATCGGTCTCTTTCAGCAAATCACGGTACATCTGTTTGCCGGTCATAGAGGTCTGGTCAATATTGAAAATCTGCTGGGTCTGACGGCTATGGTGCTTGACATAGAGCGACTTCTCATCCTCGGGAAGTTTCTGATATTCACCCTTGGTGATAACCTCTTTAGTAGCAATATTCTGGTAATCCCAACGCGTCCAATTGAAAGGGAGTGCCTTCTCATTACTTCTGACAGAATCGCCCGCATCCTTCAGCTCGTCGAAATAGGCATAAACATTGGAACGGTAGCCCTTCTGATCGGACTGAAGGTTCATCATCAGATTGTTATACGGAGTAATTGGTGTCTTTGCCCAAAGAAACTCTGCGTTGCTCTTGCCAGCCTTGTTCATCCACACGCCTTTGTTGCCCTTTGCCAGTTCCAAGGCTCCAAGCAGCAAGGCGGCATGCAGGAATATCTTGGACACTTGACCACCATCCTTGTCGTTTTTTCTATTCTCTTCCTCACGCCGTCTCTGTTCCTCGACTTCACGGCGACGCTCATCCTCTGCCTTACGGGCTTCATCGGCTTTCTTGACAGCCTCTTGCTTGGCTTGTGCTGCCTTCTGCCTCTTTTCATTCACGGCGGTTTGTTGTTCTTCGACGATCGGGGCGGCCATCTTTTCGGCTACACCCTTGGATACATGGTTCGTTTCCATAATATGTTCAGCTACACCGGCTAAATCGGTTTGTGGGTTACTGTCTTCGGACAGAGAGATGTTCTCTGTCGCGTCTTCTTTACTTTCCTCCATGCCAATTCCTTTGGCTAAAGCTTCAGAGAGATCATTATAATCATCGGCAGAGTTGCCGGGGTTACGGTCTGGGGCAATATGTCTTTCCTGTGACTCTCGTAATTCTTCAGCCTTTTGTTCTTTCATATCTCCAATATTTTGATTTTCCAGCTCGGATGCAACAGCTTGTCTTTGGACTTCCAAAGGCGGTTGTTCATGCCCGGAATACACGGCAGGCGGAATGATGGTAGTCTTCGCTTTCTCGGAGAACAGAAACTCATCGCCATATGCGGCGGCTACGTTGGCATTATAAGCTGTAATGACCTGCTCCGCCTGCCTTATACGCTTTGCTATCTGTCTTGTTCTTTCATCATCAACAGAAAACGGATATTGTGCATTGATACTACTCCACTGCTCCGTAAGGTCATATAGGGTCTTACCCCTTGTCTTTGTTTCCGAAAGTTCTTCATCAAGCCCCTCCAAATTGCCGGCTTTGAGGGGAGTCTGGTTCAAGGCGATCCGCTGTTCGTCAACTTTTTCTATAATCATATCCGAGGCTTTGCCTACGTCAGTCATGATGGTTGTAATGGTCTCGGGCTTGTCCCTAAGTCTGCTTAACCATCCACTTAGATAATTGGCGTTGTTCTCCAATATTTTTCTGTCAAAGCCCATGGTGCTGCCGACAAGGGCAGAAGTCATTTCTGCGATCAGTTCCTCATGGGCGTAGTTGTCTGTCCCTTGGGCACCGAATTTCCTGTCAAGCCGGCTCTCGTGTCCTGTCGAGTGGGCCATCTCGTGCAAAGCTGTGGAATAATACTCCATGCCGTCGTGATAGACTTCTTCAGGAGTTTTCCCAAGTTTGAACTGTTCTTTCATCGGAAGAACAATAGTATCCGTCGATGGGCGGTAAAAGGCCTGGTCGGCAGGTTTGTCATATTGTATATTGGCATGCCACGCCTTTTGCTCGAACATACGGTCAAGGGCTTCGTTGACATACATCCCCTCGGTGTCTTTGACCTCTTGTTCGGGTGTTTGGAAACGTGCTACAATGGCATCATACCTCTTTTTATTGACCTCTTCAAGGTTGGTCTGGTCGATGTTGAAGACATGAAACATTTTAGGGAAAGGACGAACGTCCATCGTGGCACGCTCTTCCTGGGACATGGCGTTATAGTCTTCCTCTGACACCTTCTTGCCGTTTTCATCTTTGATGGATAAGCCCCACTTGAAGATGGGAACGGATTTCTCACCTGACTTGACATGGAGATTCTGCTCCTTGGCTTGCTTAAAGGTCATATAGACGGGTGTCTTGTATCCTTTCTCTGCCGTATTGAACATAAGAAAAAAAGAGTTGCCACCGGAATACGTCCGACCGCTGATATTCTGCGGTAGTCCCTGAATGGAACCGTTGACACCCATCCAACCTTTCTTCCAGTTGTTGGCATTGGCTTTCTTGATGATCTTAACCATCATGTCTGCGAACTTCTTCAGAATTTCATCTGACTTATTCTTTCTTCCAACGGAAGAGTTGCGATGCTTGTATTCAGTCTCGGCCATAATTTTTATGATTATTGATTGTTACAAAATAAGCGACTTAATGTCAAAAAAGCATCCTCAAAAAAAAGAAACTCTTATATTAACGTTTTCAGAACCTTTTTTCAGCATCGTGGCGGTTTTTGTGTTAAAAATGGCTCTTGTTTTTTTGCGCAATCCAAGAAATCTGCCCTACCTGACTCTCTTTTGTTGGTCCTTCTATAACTAATCATATAGTAGCAAGGCGAGAATAAAAGGCTGTTCCTTGAGTCAGCCATGCGGCAATATGTATATATGTATAGCCGTATATATGTATTGGTAGCTATAAAGCAATATGTCTATACGTATTGAAGACACATATTCTGATTTACCTGCGGTGCTTATTTTACATTTAATTTTATCTATCTTTCCATTTCCGTTTCTGATTTCGACCTCACTTTTCGTCCGCTTGTAGTCATCTTCGACTTTTATTCTGCAAAGGTATCGCAGGCAG
>NZ_AUFQ01000025.1 GCF_000426585.1 Segatella baroniae DSM 16972 = JCM 13447 | reverse complement strand
TTCTCAACCTTTTTATAGTTTTTTCGTTTCTTCGACCCGAACTTTTTTTTATCATTCCGGTGTAACCGTCATCTCGAACCTTTTATGTGCAAGGTGAAATCGTGGGCGTTAAGGGAACCTAAGACAAAGAATTGGCCGGCAAAGTTTTCAGGAAACCGCAATCTTTGATTTCGGAGGGTCATGAAAAGTTTTCCGCCAATAGGGAGCATTCCGGTGTTTGCCGTGTTCCCTGCCTGCGATACCTTTGCAGAATAAAAGTCGAAGATGACTACAAGCGGATGAAAAGTGAGGTCGAAACCAGAAACGGAAATGAAAAGATAGATAAAAGTGAATGTAAAACAAGCACCGAAGGTAAGTCAGACAGATATATTGTTTTTCATGCGTATATATGTATTATTGTATATACGCCAATATGTATATACGGTAATAAGTATATAAGAATGATATAGGAATAACAAGATAAGAGGAGCAGCACCCATGACTCATCTAATTTACTCGCTTTAGCAAAAATCGGAATAGTTCATAATTTTAAAGTCCCGAATTTTAACACAAAAAGGCCGTAAATCCGCCTAAAACATTTTGAAAATGTTAATATAAGAGTTTCTTTTTTTTAAGGCTGTCTTTCTGATATTAAGTCATTTATTTTGTAGCCAATAAATAAAAAGAATATGGGATCATTCGGTATATACGCAATCGTAGTGACATTCATCTTTGTTATCTATTATGTAGTCATGATCTGCCTGGATTTGTTCGGCCCGAAAGGAGAGAAGAAAGAAAGTGTAGAAGTTATTCGCGCCAGCGTGCCTATTAACAATGCGGATGCCACACCAGCAGTCTCACCTGTCAGAATCAGTGAGACCGGTGAAGGCAAGTATCAGATAGAACGCCCCGGTGAAGAAGAACCGGAGAAATACGGACATGAGACAGAAGAAGCATCTTACAATAAGGCCAGTGAAGGTGCGGAGACTTCTCAATTTGATCAGAATCCTCTTACGGCTGAAGATATTGCAGCGTCCGACGCCGAGGAATTGGCCATGCAGGCAAAAGCCAAGGCAGACTCGATAAAGCAGAACTTCAACAGTGTGTCTCCGGACATTCAGGGAGCTGTGTATGTAGACGAGTTCGTTGAAGATTATGCAGCCGCCTATTTGAAAGCCAAGAGGGAAGACGAGCAGGCTGAACAATTTAGTTTCTAAGTTATGAAGACATTCAAATCCAAGACATATTTGCTGTTGTCGGCATTACTGTTGCTCACGCAACCCGTCATGGCCACCTGTGGTACGACGGATTACAGTGGCAATTCAGGCCGGTTATATAATATGGTGGTATTCATCTTGACATGCTGTACAGCCGTATTGTATCTGCTTTATGCCATAGCAGCCCTTTTATCCATATACAGCGCGACGAGCATCTATATCAAGATGCAGGCAGGGGAAGAAGGATTTACGAAAAGCATCATTATTTTGGTCGGCAGCTGCCTTTTCCTGCTTATAGCGACTATCGTCCTTCCAGCCTTCTTTGGTTTCCAGTTCGGCGTGACCGACAGACTTTGGTAATTGTTTTATTACATATTATTTATTAATTATTTATTTAAAAAATCAAAGACAATGAATCAGACTTTGTCAGTAATGGTAAGCGGAGCCAAGAGCTTTTGTATCTCCGCAAGTAAGAAAATCAAGGCCGTAGTGATGGACCCCCGCTTTGTAGCAGTTATGCTGTTGCTGGTCGTTTGCACGGTAGCAGCAGATGCCCAGAGCATGGACTCCGGTGCACAGGCAATCGGTAAGGCAACTGATGCGCTGAAGAAGTACATCCCTGTTATAACGAAGTTGTGCTACGTCATTGCAGGTATTGTTGCCATTCTCGGTGCCATCTCCGTTTACGTCAAGATGAACAACGAGGAGCAGGATGTCAAGAAGAGCATCATGATGATTGTCGGTGCCTGCATCTTCTTCGTGGCGGCAGCCCAGGCATTGCCACTGTTCTTCGGACTCTAAGACGAGGAATATGGCAACAGTCAAAAGCGACTATCCCGATTACCCGGTATTCAAGGGGCTTCAAAAGCCTCTTGAATTTCTGGGTCTTCGAGGAAGATACATTGTATGGGCCGCTGTCACCGTTGGCGGAGGTCTGTTGTCATTCTTGATTGGCTATGTGATTTTCAGTTTTCTTGTTGCATTAGCGTTGCTGACAATTTTTCTGTCAATAGGAGGAGTCTCCATTTTTGTCAAGCAACATAAAGGTCTCCATTCCAAGAAATCCCCGAAAGGTATCTACATTTTCAGCCATTCAAGACATTATTAGAATATTCATATTGATTGTAAGCAAAACAAATTCATGATTACCCTAATCGTCATATTGGTCTTTACCTCCATCTTGTTGGGAATATACATTTCCATCAAAGCCTTCGGTACTGGCAGCAAACGCGCCAAGGTGTTTGAAGACATCTACTTCAGCTTTGAGGATGTCAATGAGATCGGTGTGGTCTACACAAAGAAAGGCGATTATTCAGCCATCCTTAAGATGGACAATCCCGTCAGGAAGTACTCTGCTGATACGGACGGTTATTACGAGTTCACTTCCCTTTTGGCATCCGTCCTACAAGTGTTAGGTGAAGGATATGCCATTCACAAACAGGATATTTTCGTCCGTAAGAACTTCAATATGTCGAGCATCGCAGGAAAGGACACCGATGTGAGAAAGCGTTTTCTTTCCGATGCCTATTTCAAGTTCTTCAACGGTCGTCCCTATATAGATTCTGAAACCTATCTCACCATCTCCCAACGTGGTCGAAATGGCGGTTTGAAGGCATACGATGCCGACAAGTGGCGCGATTTCCAAGTCAAGATACAGAAAGTCCATGACCGTCTGAAGAGCGAGAACATCAACTGTCGCTTTCTCACTGGTGACGAATGTCAGGAATATACCGAGCGTTTCTTTGCTGTTGATTTCAATAACGAGGTTGTTTCTATGAATGACTTCAAGGTGGAGTCCGAGAAGATCGGCATGGGCGATGACCAGTTGAAAATCTACAGCCTCTTGGATGTAGATGATCCCGGTCTTCCCGGCACCCTTCGCCCTTATGCCGACATCAATGTCAACAACTCCGTCATGCCGCAGGATCTGCTTTCCGACCTTAGCACACTCCCTGATGTAGACACGCTTATTTACAATCAGGTCATCTTTCTTCCCAATCAGAAGCGGGAGATCTTAAAGTTGGAGAAAAAGAAGAACCGTCACGCTTCCATTCCCAATCCGAATAATCAGATTGCCGTTGAAGACATCAATAACGTCCTTAATGAAGTAGCTCGTGACGGCAAGCAGTTTGTTTATGCACATTATAATCTTATCGTAAAGACCTCGGCAGACAGAAACCTGCAAAAGATCACCAACTGTTTGGAGAACCTTTTGGCAAGATACAGCATGCACCTGTCAAAGCGTGCCTATAACCAATTGGAGTTGTTCGTTGCCAGCTTCCCCGGCAACTGCTATGAACTCAATGCCGACTACGACCGTTTCCTGACACTTTCCGACCCTGCACTCTGCCTTATGTATAAGGAGCGTCAACAGAAAGGGGATGACACGAACCTGAAATGTTACTACACAGACAGGCAAGGCGTACCGATGCCTGTTGACGTGTCAGGCAAGGAAGGAAAGATTAGATATACCGACAACTCCAATTTCTTTGTCCTTGGCCCTTCCGGCAGTGGCAAGTCCTTTTTCATGAATACCGTCATGCGGCAGTACTACGAGCAGGATACCGATATTGTCATTGTAGATACCGGCGACAGCTACGAAGGTCTTTGCAGCTATTTCGAGGGCATATACATCACCTATTCAAAGGAACACCCCATCTCGATGAACCCTTTCAAGATAGAGAAAGCCGAGTATGAGCAGAACTTCCAGGCAAAAAAGGACTTCCTTAGGAATATTATCTTCCTGATCTTCAAGGGAAACGGCGAGCCCACAAAGCTCGAAGAAACCATCATCAACCAAACCCTCATAGAATACTTCGAAGAGTATTTCACCCCATTTGAAGGCTTTACCGAAGAGCAGCGCGACAACATGCGCCATGTCATGGAGCTTGAAGACAAACGTACCGGCAAGTATGAGGAATACGAACAGGAGCTGGAAAAACGTTACGGAGTATCTGATGATATTGACGATATAGAAGAAGATGATGACGATGAAAGGAAGAAACAGCGCGACCTCCGTCTCCGTGACAAGCTGCAAGCCGTCATCGACGATTCCGCCGCTACTGAAGGAGAAAAAGACAATGCGAAGAGCCAGCTGCTCCGTCGCCTTACTCCCGAACTCATAGAGAGTAAGTATCTTCAGCGGATCAACAGGAAAATCGACAAGATAGAACGCCAGCGTAAGAAGATGAGGGTTACGGAACTCAACTTCAACACCTATTATGAGTTCGCCATTGAGCGTATTCCTCAAATCATGAAGCAGGATCAGGTTAAATTTGCCATCAACGAGTTTGCCACGATCCTAAAGCCGTTCTATAAGGGAGGGGAGATGGAATACACACTCAACAACGAAATGGATTCCTCCCTGTTCAATGAGAAGTTCATCGTATTCGAAATTGACAAAATAAAAGAGAATCCCGTCCTTTTCCCTATTGTCGTGTTGATCATCATGGATGTCTTCACACAGAAGATGCTCTTAAAGGAAGGCCGGAAATGTCTGGTCATAGAAGAAGCATGGAAAGCCATTGCCACCCCTGTCATGGCCACCTATATACAGTATCTATACAAGACAGCCCGTAAACACTGGGCCATGGTCGGCGTGGTAACGCAAGAAATACAGGACGTTACCGAGTCCAAGATTGTTAAGGAAGCCATCATCAACAACTCCGGCGTGTTCATGCTACTTGACCAGAGCAAGTTCAAGGACAAATTCGATAATATCAAAAAGACCTTGGCTCTGACCGACATCGACTGCAAGAAGATTTTCACCATCAACCGCTTGGAGAATAAGGAAGGCCGTTCCCCATTCAAGGAAGTGTTCATCAAACGTGGTCAGGAAGGCGATGTGTACGGCATTGAAGAACCGCCGGAGTGTTACATGAGTTACACGACGGAGAAGGTAGAGAAACTTGCCCTGAAACTCTACAAGAAGATTCTCCAATGTGATCATCAACACGCCATTGAAGCCTTCGTGCGTGATTGGAAACGCTCCGGAATCAAGAGTTCCTTGGAATTTGCACGGAAAGTACTGAAAGAAAGAAAAGTGTTAGACAATTAAACTCATCAATCATATGCGTCGTTTCATCGCTATCATCCTTTTGATCCTCCCGGTGACATCCATGTCAGCGCAGTCGTATCATGCCATCAACATTGATGCGAAGACCGTGGCAGCCATGACCGCCGCATATGCGATAGAGGAAGAGACAGAACGGAAGACAGCCTCGGATGTAGACTCCATCTTAGGACACTACACCAAGGCCAGCCTTTCCACAGCCGGCATCTACCTGTCAAAGTTGAAAGACAGGAACGCCATGCGTGAAGTCGGAGTTTTCGGCAGCGATGAGAACTACTATTACCAACGCATCCTCTATTTGGTGAAGGACGGCATCATGCCCAAGCTCATTGTCGTTGCAGCCAAGATGGTCAAACAACCCGACAATGCCCTCTATTGGGGGCCATACCTGTTCAAGACCACCAAGAATGTCGAGCAGCTCTGCAAGCAGTTTGAACTTGTCGTTACTAATGGAAAATTGTCGTTCAAGGATGTAACTTTCTTGGTTATCAACGAGAAGCTGCAAAAAGTCTTTGACTTGGCCCAGCTTGGCAATGTCAACTGGAAAGAACTCTTGGAGAAAGTCGGAGATTTCAACATCAAAGCAGCCAAGGAGGATATCAAGAACGACATCGGCAAACTCGGAGGTGTACTTGCGACCGCAGGAAAAGGTGCTGTGGACAGCAATATGAGGGACTTCTCCGCCATTGGCAGGATCTTCAAATCCAAGCCAAGTGAGATTTACCAGTTATATCAGACTTTTCGGAGCAAATATGAAAGCATCCGCAATGCCGGAAATGTCAAGGCCATTTTGATGAGTGTCATCGGTTCGAATAGTGCAGATGCCGTTTCACGTCTGTTCCAAGTAGACAATTACAGCATCACGGGTTATGTGAGCAACTATATCAAGGAGTTGCAAGGCCAGCACTACAAGCAACGCTGGTATATCTATTCAGAGGATAAAGGTCAGAAAGTGGTTGCTACCTACCATCCCTCCCATCCTTCGAATACGAACAACAGCGATCATTGGGACAACTGGCTCTTTAAGGAGAATTATATGAGGACCGGTACGCCAGACTATCCCACGCTCACCACTTCTGAATACAATCAGTTGAAGGCTGCTGCAGAAAGTGCCACTGGCTGGAGTCCTACACGAAAAGGTGAATATGAAAGGAACAATCCCGGCCATACAATAACCCTAAAATACGAAACAGCCTCCTACACTTATTCATATGATAAAAAGGGAGGTACTTTCAGCCATTCAAGACATTGGCGAGGCAAACACTGGACAGTGTATATGACGGTGACAGACTCATGGAACATCAAGCACGAGGTGCATGAAGAGATTTTCGATTCCGAGTCTATGGACGAAGAAACATTCAGAAAGCGTATGGAGAGCCAACTCAAATACTACAACAGCTTGGAGAGCGACAAAGCCGCTTCCCAACGCGTTGTGTATAAGTTAGGCTTCGATGCCAGGAAATACTACACCATAGCAGACGAGAACAAGATGAAAGGCTGCAACTCCGTAGTGTTTTTAGCCAAGTGCGACGATGGTGCAACCCTTGCAGAGGGGTCATTTAATTGGAAAGAGAATGGAAATCAGGGAAGTCATTTGGAAGACCCCAAATCGAAGAATTTCGCTTTGGACTATACACAGGTGAGCACGAATGGGGCCAACGAGCTACAGCAGAAAAAGAAAGGCTGTCAGGACGAGATTAAGAGCCTTGAAAATCAGATTCGCTCCATGGACAAACAGATGAGTTCATTGGTCTCCCAGATGAACCAAGCCAAGATGGCCCACGATAACAACAAGGTTGCCGCGCTCCGTGCACAATATGACGCTATCAGCAACAACCAAGCTGCATTGAAACGTCAGCTTTCGCAGGTTCAATCCAACTTGGCGCAGATAGACAACGCCATAACGGAATACTATAAAGATCTTAGTGAAGATAATGGCGGTCCTTACCGAATCAATTCCAATATGAGAGAGTTGGAGAGTCTGTTCCAGCTTTCCTGGCAAGATGCCGGAGAATGGGTTAACGGCGATGGCCAATACACCTTTGTCCGTCATGCCTATTGCGCACAGGTAAAGAGCCAGGTGACCTATACGGCAGTCTTGAAGCTCCAATCGAAGCCCAAGCATTTCCTTGGCATCCGCATCCACCGTGCCATATTGAGTGTCGATTACAAGCTCTCTGCCGCCTATTCAGCAGAGAATGTCATAGAGACGATGAATCTTGATATGAGTCTGTCCGAAAAAGAGCGTGCCGCGAAAGTCAACGAGCGTCAGAAACAGTTGATGGAAGACATGCCGGACTGTTCCATCACGGTGAGATACAACTATGCCAAGAATATGCCTAATGAGGAAGGTTCAGATGCCATCCATCTGCTTTGGGCAAGCGACCGGTTAGATGTAGCAAGGGATGTGGAATATCAGCTTAGCGTCATCTATTCCCAGTTAGTTCTTTTGGAAAAGGTCATGAATGACCGCCAGACTATCAAAGATTTCCTGACTAACCAACTGTTGAATCCCATTACGAGAAAGTCCCGTGGCACTATTGCCGAATACGCCTTAGGGCGATGGACGGACGCAAGTGACAAAGCCAAGAAAGCTTCTTCAAGCCCCACTTCTCAAAAAGCAAAGCCATAGGCAGCAATTAAGACATTAACATAGATAACAGCAGACATGAACAAATGGATATACATATCGTTGATGAGTTTATGCCTTCTTTTCATTCCAAAAGAAGCCAAGGCAATAGACTTACCTACTGACCCTGCCTCTTTGGAAGCCATGATCAGTAATCACAAGACGGTTAAGGCCATGTTGGAGTTACGTGCTCTTGCAGAGGAAGGTGTGCGTGCCTATCATAAGAAGAGTATGAAGACAATGGAAGACTATACTTCGGTTAACAAGAAGTTGGACAGATACAGGAAGTGTTTCGACATCATCGACCTCATTCTGAACGGTACTGCAACAGGCTTCCACGCTTACAACAGCTTTGGCAACTGCAAAAGAAACCTTTCCGCCTATTATAAGCTTTTGGACACCTATAAAAAGGAAATTCTCCTGCATGGAGCCGTTTGGTCAAGTGACACCATCATCCTTAATGCCAGCCAACGAGCTGTCGAAGGAGTCTTTAAGGGTGTTTCAGAGCTAAGGAAGTCTTATTTGGAGTTGTCAGAACTCGTGTCAGGTGTAAGAAACTGTACTACGTCTGATTTGATGATTATTCTTAATGACATCAATGCTTCTATTGATAAAATAGAAAGTAGCATCAGGCATTCCTACATGGAATTGTGGGCATATATGACCGTAAGGATGGGATTTTGGAAGAAAGAATTTTATATGGCAAGGAGTATCAAGGATATTGCCAACGATGCTTTGGGGCGATGGCTTGGCAATTCCGTCCAGGCATTTCAATGCTTGGAGCAACACAGGTCATTCCAGCACGCCCCATTGGGTGGTGGCGGTATCATAGGAGGAAGACACTATGACTAAATTCAAAAGAATACATATCCTGCTTAGGAACAGGATTACGCTCTTGATAGGACTGCAGGCAACAGTTCTTCCGGCTTTCAGCCAAGGTTATGTGCAAGTCACGAAAAACCATGAGGAGTACATCATGCAGCAGTTCACCACAATGGAAACCGGTGCAGGGGCTTTGACCCCACGCTACTATTACAACGCATTCCACAAGAAATATCAAAGGACAGCCAATGCAGAGAATAAGCAGATTTTCCGTCTTCACATGAAAGCCCGTGTGGCAGACGAAAAGGTCTATTCCGACAGCATCAAAGCCTTGACCTCCCGTCGTGCCAAGGTGGAAGCACAGAATATCGTTGACCGCAGCCCCATGACCGATATGGCATGGACGGTCGAGAAAGGCAAGATAGAGGGCAAGTTGGACATCTTTCAGAAGAACATCAATAAAATCATGCCCTACGGTGGAACGGCAGAAGACTATCGCCAATGGAAGAACATCTATAACTGCCTTCAAACCGCCATCAAGATTACCCGTGAGTCCTATCAGGACTTAGGACGCAGGAAAAAGGAGTACATGGCCATCTATAGGGATGTGGTCAGGCGTAATTACCAACTTACCAAGCAGCTGCTCGCTTGGAACAGCGTAAAATCCGCAAAGGAGATGCAGAAGAACAGCAAGTCGCCCCAGCGACTTTCATCCATCAACACGGTAGCTTTCGATGCCCTGAACCGTTGGAAAGTGGCGATGGCCGTAGATGGTTTTTCCAGCAAGAACTACAAAAAGTAGAAGATAATAAAGTATAAAACAAAATATAAGCTAACAAGTAAGAAAATCAATTATGGCATTCAGTTCCTTATTATTACAAGCACAGCCATCAGGTTCGCTTCAAGGATTGTCGAATACGATTTCCGACTTATCCCAGACTATTGGAGTTGATCTGTTTGAGGAAGACATCGACAACGTTGTCTTTCAGACCAATGAGTTTTTATGTAATCCAGATTTTATCGGGACACAAGGTCCGTTCTGGTGGATACTTCAAATGAGTATGGCATTAGGAGCCTTGTTCTCTATTATCGTAGGAGCCAGCATGGCTTACAAAATGATGGTTAAGGGTGAAGCAGTCGATGTATTCAAGATACTCAAAGTAATGGGTATTGCGCTCATCATGATTTTTTGGTATCCCCCCAGCATGACCGGTATGGGCAGTGGCAATGGCAGCATCTTGGATGCCTTAGCCTATATACCCAACTGTATAGGAAGCTACACCCACGACCTCTATGAGGCAGAAGCCGTGCAGGTCAGTGAAAAATACAACGAATTGATGCCGTTGTTGCAGAAACGCGATACGATGTATCAAAAGGCATCTGAAGTGGAAGCGGCAGAAAGTTTTGTTAGTCATCCAACAAGTATGGATATAATATCAGAAGTAACTGGAGGTTCTGCAGCATCTATTGAGAGTTCAAAAGAAGCTATGAGAGCCAAAAAGTCATCAGTCTTTGCCGGTCTCATCATTGGCTTTGATAAGATAGTAATGTTTCTTGCGCTGGTACTGTATCGGGTCGGCTGGTGGGCCACCATATTCTGTCAGCAGATATTATTGGGCATGTTGACTATCTTCGGCCCTATCCAATGGGCGTTTTCCGTTCTTCCTAAATGGGAAGGAGCATGGGCTAAGTGGCTCATCCGTTACCTGACAGTCCATTTCTATGGAGCCATGCTCTATTTCGTAGGTTTCTATGTGCTGCTGCTGTTTGACATTGTTATCAGTGTTCAGGTAGAAAATCTTACCGCCATTACATCATCTACTGGTACAATTAACGGCTATATACAAAATGCCTTCCTGACTTGTGGCTATCTCCTTGCAGCTTCCGTGGTTGCTTTGAGATGCCTGAACTTGGTTCCAGACCTTGCCGCATGGATGATCCCTGAAGGCGACACCGCCTTCTCTACCCGCAACTTTGGTGAAGGAGTGGCATCCTCCGTCAAGTCAAGTGCCATGTCCGTTATGCCCCGAATACATTAAAATAACAATGCTATGGCTGTATTAAAGAAATTAGAAAACAAGATAAAGTTGGTGCTGATTATTACCAGCCTGTTTTTGACAGGTTGTGTCGTTATCAGCCTTGGGAGTCTTTTTGTTGCCAGAGGCATGGTCGCTGATGCCCATAAGAAGATTTATGTCCTTGATGGCACTGTACCTATTCTCGTCAAACAGACTACGATGGACGAGACTTTTGAAGTGGAAGCAAAAAGCCATGTGGAAATGTTCCATAATCTCTTCTTTACATTGGCTCCCGATGACAAGTATATTGATTATACCATCAAGAAAGCCATGTACCTTATAGACGAGTCCGGTCTTGCGCAGTACAACGCCTTGAAGGAAAAAGGCTTTTATAACAATATCATCGGAACGAGTACGATATGCAGCATTTTCTGTGATTCCATCAAGTTAGACAAACAGAAGATGACCTTTACCTACTATGGCCGCCAACGCATTGAGCGTCGTACAAGTATCTTGATGCGTCAGCTCATTACCGCCGGAAGCCTAAGGAGGGTTCCGCGCACTGAGAACAATCCTCACGGTTTTATCATCTTTGGCTGGAGAACGCTTGTCAATAAGGATCTCTCCGAGAATCAGAAAACCAATTTCTAACATTAAAGTATTGAACATTTATGGGACTGAAGAAAATCATTATGGGCGAACCTATGCCAGACAAGAACGACCCGAAATATAAGGAGCGTTATGAAAGAGAAGTGGAAGCCGGTAAACAGTTTGCAGACAAGAGCGGTTTGAGTTGGCTGGCCATGAAGATACAGACGTTGGCCAACCGCCATCGTGTAGGTTTCCTCGTTACCGTATTCGGTATTGTGATAGGTTGTTTTGCCATTAATATCTTCAATATGGTACGTAGCTACAACGCTTCTAAGACTCACCGATCTACTGCCGTAGAGCAGGTAGATTCCGCATTACATCAAAGACGTATCATAAATAGATAGTAAAATGGATGTAAAGAAAATTAATTTCAAAGACCGAAAATATGTCTTTCCCGCAATTCTATACCCGTTGATTTTGTTTGTGGGATATTTCATTATTGATACTGTAAATACTGATGTATCCGATAATGACCCTCGTTTGAAAACAACGGATTATTTGAATTCCGACCTCCCCGCAGCCAATACAGACAGTGTATTGGGTGGCAAGTTGGACAATGCCGAGCGTGAGTATGGACAAATCAACGACCTTTCGGGTGTTGAGAATATTGAAAACGATAGGGATTCTATCAATAAAAAAGAGGATTACAACTCGCAATACAGTGCCCGGGAAGCGGAAATGGTTCAACGGCAGCAGGAACGGCAACGTGCGCAGCAGGAAGAACAGCGTAGGATACGAGAGATGCAAGATCGTGTCCGTCGAGGTAATGCCCACTCTCGCAGTTCTTCGTCAACCGATAATTTTGTCGCTCCTGTCAACGACTCCGAGATTGCACGTCTTGACCGTAGGAGAAGACAGCGTGAGATGGAGAATATAAATGAAGATCTCAATGGTGTCGCTTTCGGTTCCCCTTCACGTCGTGTCAGATATGGCAATGAAGACAGTTATGGGGGTGATGGCGAATATGGTCTGCCCGTAGCCGGTTCGCAGAACGGTGCTAACAACCTATCTTATGGAAATAACGGCTCTTTGGCTTCTTCCAGAACGGACGATAATGTTCGTGGGGCAGGAGAACAGCCGGAGGGAGTACCTGAAAAGGTAGTCAAGAAAAGAAAGATTTCTTCTGACTATTTCAATACCATTTCCTCTTCTTCCACAGAAGAGTCCAAGCTCATTAAAGCCATCATCGACGAGGATGTGAAAGCACAGGAGGGCAGCCGTGTGCGCCTTCGCTTGTTGGATGATGTGGAAATTGGCGATATGACCGTCAAGAAAGGGACTTATCTCTATGCCCAGATGTCAGGTTTCGGGCATCAGCGAGTGAAAGGAACCGTGCAAAGCATTTTCAGCAAAGAAGAGATTATCCGCGTCAGCCTTTCCATCTATGACACGGACGGTCAGGAAGGGCTTTATGTTCCATTGTCCTCCTTTAAAGAGACCGGCAAGGAAATTCTTGGTTCAGCTACGCAGGGCGGAACGAACATCGTAGACAACACCACCTCTTCAACAGGGGTCAAGGGTTGGGCCAGCCAAGCTGTACAGAATGCCTCGCAGCAGGTGATGAATGCCGTAGGCAAAGTCATTCGCAGGAACAGGGTGAAGCTGAAGTATGGCACGCTCGTTTATCTGATAGACGGAAGCCAGCAAGAGAAGAGACAAAGAAAGTAAAACGCTAACAAGAAAAATAAAAGACATGAAAATTTTTAAGAAGAAAATCATTGCAGTCTTGGTAATGTGTACCTCTGTTCTAAGTGCACATGCACAAAAGACTTATTCTGACATGGAAGTGTTGACGGTAAACGAAAAAGTTTCTACCATTGTCACGGCTTCCGAACCAATACGGCTGGTCGATATATCTACCGATTCTGTGATAGGTGATAAGCCTTTGGATAATGTGATACGTATAAAGCCCGTGTCTGGCAATCATGAAGATGGTGATGTATTGGGTATTGTTACAATTATCACCGAGCGTTACAGGGTTCAATATGCGCTCATCTATACACACCGTCTTGAAGAAGCCGTTTCAGATAAAGAAGTGGAGCTTGTGGAACGCAATGCTTTTCATAATCCTGAAATAAGTATGTCTACTATCGACATGGCTTCTTATTGCATGAAAGTCTGGAACACTCCGGCCAAATACCGAAGTACATTCACCAAAAAGGATAAGATGATTATGCGTTTAAATAATATCTATGTTGTCGGCGAGTACTTCTTCATTGATTTCTCCGTGGAGAACAAAACGAATCTGCCATTTGATATAGACGAATTGCGTGTAAAGCTCCAGGATAAGAAGCAGGAAAAGTCTACCAATGTACAGATTATTGAATTGAAACCTGCATTTATTCTTGACCGCTCTGTAAAGTTCAGAAAAGGTTATCGTAATGTGATAGTCCTGAAGAAGATGACATTCCCCAATGATAAGGTACTTACATTGGAGTTGTCAGAGAAACAGATTAGCGGTCGGGCCATTTCACTGAATTTGGATTATGAGGATGTATTAAGTGCCGATTCTTTCGACACGTTACTTTTGAAAGAACAATAAGAAAGGGGGCGTTATGAAAATCCATAAAGAGTTTTTCCATTTTCTGTCTTCAAGGGCAATAGTTTTTTTTCTTTTCAGTCTGTTTGGCGTCTCTGCTATGGGGCAGGGACATGGTAACCATTTAATGGTTGGCATAGGGGCATCCTACCCGAAAGGATTTGAAGCTACACTGGCATATGAGCATGAAATGAACTATCACAACGCAATGGAGTATTTTGCGAACTACTACATTCAGTATGAGACCGACCCTGAAGCAGGTTATGTCACCAAGAAATCTTTTTGGCACAGTTACAACATTTGGAATGTCGGTTTTGCCTATAAGCCCTGCGTGACACGTGGCCGTAACCATCATGGCAACATCAGAATCGGTGTGAGTGGCGGCAGTGACTTGCACAAGTTTGTCGGTGTTGGGTCGCTTGGCTACGAACATACTTTCAATCTCTATAATGGCTGGAGTGTTTTCTTTCAGGTAAAGGAAGATGTGACGATGCGAGGCAAGGATTTATTCCGTACCGGTGGAGCCATCGGCGTTAAGATTCCATTATAAACAAAGATAGATATGAACATATACAAAATGCTTATGGCGATTATGCGTGTGATAAGACTTTCTCGCAGGATCATGCGCGTCTCTTATAGAGTACGCCACCAGTCTTCACATAAGAGATTTCGCCACAAAAACAGAGCAGTATGGGGACTTGCCGTATTGGTTGTTCTCATGGCTTTTAGTTCATGTGACGATTATCAGCCTGCCGACAATGCAATCCATGTAGGATATATCTTGTGTGAGAACCATAGTTGTATGGATCCGGAGACCTACTTTTCTCAAACTACCCATAAGGCCGTGGGGGTTGTTTTTGCAGAACAGACGGAAGACCATCCGCTCATGGCAGTCATGTTGAAAGAGCTTAATGAAGTCTTCTGTGATTCTGTTGGCCTTTCCAACGGAACGAGCGGCAGCCTTACCGCTTTTGACGGCTCTGCCAATACACGAGCCATGCAGAAGAGTTATAATGCCGGGACAAAGAAAGGCAGCCCGCTGGCCATGAAGCTCTTTACTTTCCATGCTGGTGGTCAGAGTGACTTCTTACCCAGCGTTGCGGAACAGCGTCTACTGAATGTCTCTGCCAGAAGCATCAATCCCGTCATAGAAAGATTAGGTGGTACGCCGATAGCTTTAGATGGAGACTGTTGGTATTGGACTTCCACTGAAGTAAGCGAAAATAGCGGTTTACAAGCATGGCTTTGCTCCTCTGCCAACGGTGGTATCATAGAGACCCCGAAGACGGAAAGCCATAAGGCACGTGCGATCGTTCAAATAAAATATTCTAACTAAAAATACAGAAGATTATGGGCTGGATGAAAGAACTTGGTAAAGCAGCCGCCAAAGTTGCAGAAAAGCCGCTTGCCAAGGTAGGAGTTAAGTTTGCAGAGAAATCAGCGGAAAGTGCCGAAAAATCTGTCGGTAGGGCTTTGGCTAATGCAGCTATGAAGGAAGGGCGTTATGCCAGCAAGGCCAACTATACCAAGTGGATAGAGTCCATGGGAGGCAAGGCGACCAAGGTGGAGTCAGGTTTTAAGAGTTGGGAAAAAAGCCTGCCCCAATTCAAGACCGGTTTCAAGTCAGCCGAGCATATCGGATCTAAAACCGCTCAAAAGACAGAACGAATCATGGTCGATGGCACCAAGGCAACCGGACAGGGTGTTGTCCATTCTACAAAAGCAGCTGAAAAGGTTGCTGAAGAGACCGCGAAAAAAGCAGCCCTTATCAATAAGGAGACACTTAAGAATGCAGCAAAGGTTGGTTGGCGCGAAGGTGGAAAAGTAATCAACAAGACAGCCGGATGGGCTGGTCAATATGCAAAATATTCGGCAAACCATCCAGTGGCAAGTCTTATTCTTTCTTCCATTGCCTACCGCCAGCTGACAGGGCGCACCCTGCTACCGGACATGATGAAGTCCTTAGGCGGTGAGGATGCTGCCAAAAAAGGTCTTGTCGGTGTTCTTGGAGAAACGACATTGGGCAAGAAAGTGGACGGTCAAGGAAATGAGGTCGGCATGATCGCCAATCTGACGGATGTCCTTTTCGGTGATGGCACTTATGGGAAGGTCAGTCACGGTGTCGGTTCCGTTGCTGGTGAAGCAGCCGGGTTATATCAAGGCGTTAAAGGTGGCGTTTCCTCTGTCTTGGGTGAAGGGGCTAATCTCTACGAGACAGGCAAAGAGCAGATTGGTCAGTATTTTTCGGGTAATGGTATGGTATCTAACGGCAACGGAGGTTACTATGATCCCACGACTCCCCAATATCCGTCAACATCCCAAATAATGGGCTCGGGAATGACACAAGGTGTTCCACAACAAGGAGGACTTACCGGTACGATGGTGAACGGTGTACATTCCATTGCCAATGAGCTTACGGGAGGCAATGTCTCAAAGATGAATTTAGCATCCCTGGCACTTTCATCTTACATGATGTTCGGGCCTTTTGGTTGGCTTGGCAAGATGGCCAGTCTAATGTTGGGCGGTATGACCATGCGCAACATCAACCAACGGCAATCTGAAAGCCTGTCTATGCAGCAGATGCAACGTTATGCCGTTGCACCAGCTGTGTCGGCAGGACAGTCTGTATCACAGGTGGATTTTTCGGTATCAGAAGAGCCGGTGGTGCGACGCTCTCGTGGAATATGAAGTTAAAAATTAACAAGCTAACAAGTATAATATATGGACGCAACAGATTATAAGGACATGCTCCTGGAGTCCGCAAGCGGCTTCATGATGCCTTTTGCTTTAGACGAAAAAGAAGAGCTGAATGTCATCCTCCCTTTCGGTGAACAAACCCACCCCAAGACAGGAGAGAAGTTTCAGCACCAAGGTGTTGATTATGCCATCAAGGACAAACCCTTGTATGCCATTGCAAGCGGCATGGTCATCGGTGCCGGGCATGATGCGGTTCACGAAAACTATATCATCACCAGATACGGCAAATACGAGGTTACCTATGGACACATATCCGAGGCCTACACCCCTTATGGTACGAATGTAAAGGCCGGGCAAGAGATTGCCCATGCCGGTGAGTTCCTGCACATGGGAGTCCGATTTAACGGTAAGGAGTTTGACCCTGATAATTTTATTGCCATGATTTGGGCAAACATACAGCAGTTAGCTGCCATGGGTATTACCCATCAGCCTACAGCCGAAGTCCTGGGGGACAAGAAAATTGTCACCAAGTATGACGATTGTCAGGACGAGATCATGGCATTGATGCTCCGTTGGCTGCCCACTTACATGAACGAACTTCGTACAAAGGCCTATACGCCTCCTAAAAAGATGGAAGCATCGCTGAAGAATATCCTCTCGAAAGCTGCCGACAAGAACTACTTTTACGAGACGATTCCCGACTTGGGTAATCCTTTAGGATTATCCGGGCGTAGTGCCCCTTTGGTAGAGAAGATTCAGGAAATCCTGATAGAGGACTTTCTTGGATTCTTGGCCGTCCGTCAAGGTATCTATCCCCAGTCGTGGGACGAGTCTCAAAAAAAAAACTTTCTGAAGAAGCTGCCGCCAACGGCTTGATGGAGGATCCTTTGCAAAATCTTGAAATAGACATTCATAGTTACGACATCAGCCGTGAGGCATCCATCTACTTCGACACGACGGGGACTCGCTGTTGGACGAAGGCATGGTTCAATGGCAGGGAGAAAGGAGAGAAATCAATAGAGATCACTCGCCAGCTGGCAGTAAAGTTCATCAATGACGAAATCTTGTTGGATGATTGGCTCGCACGTTTCTATCCCAAACAGATGAACGTCTGCCACAAGGCTATCGAGCAGGCACGCAAACAGTTATTAGGTATATAAAAACCATCACATGGCACGTAATAATCAACATTTCGGAGAGTTGGAGTATTGTTTTAACCAATACTTCAGCAAGTATTGTGCTCCTGTCATCGCCAAAGATTACAGATATTATCATCGTAAGCAGACAGAAGAGTTCTATAAGGCCTACAATGAAATGCCGGCTAATATCGGTGCCGGATCCGTCATGCAAGGAATGATACGTGTACAGACTGCAAATGTGAACGCATCGTCTTCAGGGAAATGGAACAAAAAAAATCTCGACGATTTTATTGGTGGGGTCGTAAACAAGATTGTTGCCGGCAAGAACTTCCAAAAGGACTGGGGGCATTTGATAGACAGGTATCGGGAATCTCTTATCGCCAAGTTAGGAACAAAAGGCTACATAAGAGTTGAGGAGGAGTTGGAAAAGGTGGAAAAACGGAAATTCGTCGATCCCGCAGTCCACTATGGACAGATTCGTTTTATGGAGCTGCTCAAAGAGCATTTGGCCAGAACCGATATGCCCAAGTCCTCTTTGGAATATATCCTGAAAGAGGGTGCCAACAGTTCTATTATGATGACATTGGCCGGTAGGTTCATGCGTGGTCGCGACCTCTCACCTGCAGAAGAAGAGAATCGTGAGCTGGGCAATAAACTCTATAAGCCGTCAAAAGTGGAGAAAGCCGGGGCTTTTGCCTTTGGAGCTGTTATGGACGCACCGGCATTGGATGTTGTCGGTTCTGTAGCTGCCGTACCATTGAAAGCTGCTGCCAAGGGAGCAGCCGGATATGCCCTGAAGGGAGGTGCGGTAAAATTCGGAGGTTGGCTGGAAGAAAAGGCCGCTTACAAAGTAGCTACTAAAGCTTCCTATGTAAAAGGATTGATTTCAGGTGCAGCTGTCGATGCCGGATTCAACTATTGGGCTTCTTCCAAAATCAGCCTTGATGCAGCCAAGAAGCAGTACAGCAAAGCGGTTTTCGGCAATGAGGATACATTGGGGAAATACCAAAAGGGTGCATTGGGATATAGGAAGAGCGGTACCGAATACATTTCCAATGTAAATGATGGCTTGGGTAAAAAAATCAAGGTTGCCCCGATACGCCCTCATGTGAGTGATTCTGTTACTCATAAAGATTCTGGTCAGTTATTGACAGTGACAAATGGCAATTCAAAAAAGCTCTTGAAAACCATTACCACAGCGTTAAGCCATCAGGCTCTGCCTTACGATAGCCGCGCACCCATCCCCGCTTGGATGCTAAACAAGACAGCCAAACAATGCCGTGCCTTTGCCACCTCGTTTTTTTCCATTGCTAAGCAGATGTCGACACAGGGCTTGCCGGTTTGGAATTTGAATGGCAGAAATATGACACTTGCACAAGTCTCACAGCGTGCCGGCGATTATGCAAGGGCTGCTGTTCAGATAGACAAGATAAATGCCGAGAAACAAGTGGCAAGAGCTGCGGTATATAGCTGGAATCACCAGGATTCGAGACAAGAGAAAAGAGATCATTATGACACAGGGGCATATAACGCAGTCGGTCAATCTGCCTCGCCGCCTGTTGTTTCAAGCGCAGTATCTCCTTCAGAACCATTAAACACCCAACATTATCAAAATATGGCCATGGGGACGCAACAAATAAAAAATCCAATGTCAGAGACTTCTCCTTATCCCCATATGCTCCAGACAGCGGGATGGGGTAAATATTTGGATAATGCAGGGTTGAATGGATTTAGCGATGTGACAAAGAACCTTGGTTATGTCTTTGCAATGCTTCCTGATATGCTTATCAGTATGTTTACAGGAAAATCTTCCTCGTTCACCATAGGGAATAACATACTACCTTTAGCAGCAGTTGCCGCTGGAATGTTCAGCCATAATCCACTGTTAAAGCTCATGCTGATGGGTTTTGGAGGTGTCAATCTCTTGAACAATGCCGGCCACGAAGCCTTAGGCCTATCCACTCCTAAAGCCACTCCAAGAAACTACAAGCAATATGCCGACGAACCTCTCAATCCAAGATTAAATAATGTTTTTATGAAAGGCCGTTCTTTGATTGCAGATATAGACAATCGACCTGTTGTCATTAACATTTCTGACACGGTTGTTGACGCATATGAGAAAAAAGCCATACCTTTGAACACCTTGGCAAATGCCGTATTAAGGAAGTATGACGAGAACAGATCCGTGGCTTCAAACACTTATGACAAGAGTTTGGCAGCATTAGAGAGTCAGGAACAACAGCGTAGTTATGGATTGAAATAGATTTTGTTTACAATATTACTTGTTAGCGGCCCCTGCTGGCGTAGTTAGTTGCGTCGGTGGGGGCTTTATTTATAAAAAGGTGGAGTAGATTCCCCACCTTACATGTCAGTTCTTGTAAGTCCAAATGACGGTTATCTTATTTTACAAAGAATGTGTAACAGCGTATAGCATGTTTTGGCTCAAACTAATTACCCAAAATCACTCATAGGTAATATGAGCCGCTTGCTCTGCCAGATCAAGTTGAATTTTTGGAGTTTCTTCCAAATAAAATGTATTTGAATTTACTGATTGGGCTAAAACCTCACGAGAGACTTTCTTTCTTGCAACCCAGTTGCTTATTCTTGCTTCTGTTCTTGGTTCAAATAATTCCCAACCTTGCAATGTCAGATAATTTAAGCCATCTATTTGGCTGTTAAAAACAACAGTTCGTCCAACCTCATTTTTTAAAATAGATGGTTTGGAATTAGTTCCATTCCCTGAAGACATTAGTATGACAAAACATGGATCGCCATTAGCTTTATTTGCTCCACGTACTTGTATCCATGAATATATATAATAGTCATGTTGAGTACTATTTTTAGTCTGTGCCTCGCTTGGAATTACCAGACATATCATCATTACTGTAAGAAATAATTTCAGCTTCTTCATCGTGTTGTATATAAAAAGTTATGAGTACGCCGATTAAAGCGTACCCACGGGTTAATGATTATCGTTAAAACAATTTCTTGTGATTGTCGTGTGACCATCCCATAGCATCCTTGTAGTTGCTATTCTTCTTTCCGCCTTTTCGACGGGTGTCACCACCCACAATAGCTTTCAATCCTGCTCCCAATATCAGAGCCGATGCTACTAATTCTAACATAGTATGTTTCCTTTCTTTTTATTTGAGTTTCACTTATTTTTTTTTCTATACTTTAAGTCCTTCTGACCGTTCCGTCTCCAATTCCAATTTCGCCTCCGGGTTTAACGCCAACAGCATTTGTATTCTGTCTTGCAGTCTCCCGATGGTCTTTCGGATATCAACCACATTGTCTTCAGGTATTTCTTTGAGTTCACGGATAATCTCCATGTATGAGTTTATCTGTCCCATCGTATATGTGACGGACAATGTGTTCTCAATATGTTCTCTGTCAACTTCAATTTCAAATGCCATAATCGTTCTTCCGTTTTATTGGTTATAAACTTAGCATTGCTTCAGGCATGATGTCGAGCACCCTGCAAATCTCTCCTGCCGTGGCCAAAGTCGGTTCGCTCTTTCCCTGGGTGAAGTCGCTTATCCTGCTGGTGCTTAGTCCTACGGCCTGGGACAGTTCTTTTTGTGTCATTCCCTTAGCTTTCAGCCCTTGCTTTATGACTTCTGCAAGCGTGAGTTTCTCTATTGGGTGATGCTTTTTCTCGTATTCTTCCACAAAAGTACTCATGATAGACAGCTCCATACTCTCCGGTGATGTCGGCAGCGTCGTGTCAGTTACAACCTCCAACAGTTCCTCCACCCGTCTTTGGGCATACTTATATTGAGCCTCTGATATTTTCATATAGTTCTTTTTACATCCCTCTCATCAAGAAGTGCCTCCCAGTCAGAAGCGGATCCCACAAACCGCACATACACACACCCTGTATCGAAATATATCGAGGCGGCTACCTTGTATTTTCCTTCGCCAATGCTGAAGACATATAAGCCTTTCTCTCTTACAGTATCACCGAAGTCTACCAGTATTTGGGCAAAACTCCTGTAATCCCTGTTCCTTATGGTGTAGTACCACTGTTGCAAAGGTATCTTTGCTTGTTCATATTGTGGTAGTCCATAGAAGTCCTTAATCTTCTTTTGTGAGATAATTCTCATTAATGACCTGTCTTTATCTGTTACAAAGATATGAAGATGTTCCTAAACTACAAAATAAAAGAGCAATAAAATACCGCAAGACAGAATGTTTTTATATTCAGGGAGATTGCAGGTTGCCCTTGCAACCTCCCTAATACTCATGTTTATGCAGATTTCTTCTTTGGCAGCACCCATCCCCGCTGTTTGGCCACTTCACGGTTGAACTTCATCCACACCTCTTCATCTTTAAACTCAAAGTGCATTGTTCCTTTCTTAAAGCCCTTACACTTGAAGAACCCCCACTCGAAAGTCTTTCCCCATTCCAAGTTGTTATCTCGTACAAAACGGTCAAGGCTTCCAATGCTGTCGTAGTTCCTACCCGTAATGAAGCAGAGAGCCTTACAAACGTCCTCCATTCTGTTTGCCATCCCTCCATATCCAAGATCGAGATAGTCTCTCGGCCATTTAGGATCATAGGAAGTCATGTATGGAACGATAAACTTACGGTTGACCATATAGTTTGCGTTTGTCTTCCATTTCTCCCCGGCAGTGGAATTCTCGTCAGAGAAAGAGCAAATCAGGTCGAATGCTTCGAGTAACGCTGTGTTCATCCGCTGCCCCGTCGTCTGGATTACCATGTTCAGTACCTGATAAATGTTGTGCATGGTAAAGGGGACGTATGTCTGCTGCTCCACGAACTTGTTTATCTGTTCCCGTAATTTCTGCGTGGCATACTTTTCCATATTCAGCTTCCCGAATATCCGCCTCCAATAATACTTCTGCAACTCTTTTTTGTATTGCTGTCGGCTGATACGGACAACGCTATTGGAAGCATCTACCACGGCAAACCTTACTGGGAGATACCCGTCACTCTTTCCACCGAAACATGCCACGGAGTTGATTTTCTCCGCTGCAGCCATCGTCTCGTCGAAAAGCCTTACAGCTGAAATATAGCGGTTTACCATGTCACGCACCACATTATATTGCACCAGCCCTTCCGTCTCGTTAGCATCGAGCGAGTCCTTTTCGTTGGAAAACATATAACCGTCAAACTCGTCTTGCCCCTCACCCTCTTTATACAGCTTTATCAAGCTAACATGTACATCCGTCCTGCGCTCCGCGTCGTCAAACACTCTGCCCAAGAACTCCTTGCACCCATAAAGCTCAATCGTCTCTATCAATTTCTCTTTGGTGGCGTTCCGTTCCCAGCCTTGATTTACGCTTTCGCTGTTACACAAGGCAATGATGGTGCATCCTGCCGGAGCAATCTCAAACGCATGAAGGATATGTTTTGCTCCTTCTGAAAAGGGAGGGTTCATTACGATATAGTCCACATGACTAATTTGTTCTGAAGAAACGGTCAGGAAGTCATCCGCTATAATATCGCACTTGCCATTCAAAAGTTTTTTGATGTTAGTGTCCTTTTCGCAAGCAATCACCTTTCCGGCTCCGTTCTTTTTGAGCCAGTCAACAATGTTGCCTTTCCCTGCTGATGGTTCAAGGATAGTCTTGCCGACAAAATCCTCACTCATCATCATCGTGTTTATAACCTCGTCGGGAGTCGGATAGAAATCTGCGTTATTTGTAAAAATGTTCATCTTGTCTTATTTTAAATTATTCGTCTATCAATTCTCCGTTCTCGCCAATCCAAAGCATTGCCCCCTCACCGTTCCAATAGAAGTCGAACGCCCTGTTCAGAGGGTTGTATATACCCTCGACAATAGTTCCCTCTTTAAGACCCTTGATTTCTGCCAGATACCACTTGCCGGCTTCGGTAAGAACTTTCACCCTTGCTTTTGTCTTGTATCTCACAAGATCTTTGGTGTCACATACAGCAACCTTATAACCATCACGAACCAATCTTGGCAAATAGGCGTCAAGACAATGATGTGGAAATTCCACAATGTTAACAGGGGTTTCTGCAATGTCCGACCGGGAGTGTATGTCCGTTCCAAGGCACTTGTTTCCGGTAACGGCATCCTTTTCAAACAGGAAGTAAAAATCTCCATCCCCGATCAGCAGTAAATGTTCAGGATGTTTTGCTTTTATCTCCTTATAAAGTTCAAATATCTTTTTCATACTTTTTATTATTTTGGATTAAACGGTAAAGTCATTCACGAACTGGCGTTCAATCATGACTTCAAAGTCCCTATTGTTGCATGAGGTCTGTTTCCACTGTCTAAGCTGTTTAACATCCTCTTCGGTTAATGAAAGGAAATCTACCATCTTACGGATGGTTTCCTCCAAATTCTCACCAATGTAAACAAGTTTTCTTGTCTCGACAGAGTGCCAAGCATCTGTCTGATAAACCAAATAAATAAGTTTCTTTTCCATTTTGCCTGTTGTTTATGATTTGAAATTTTATTCTGGGCATCCCGATTCTCAACCTTTTTATAGTTTTTTCGTTTCTTCGACCCGAACTTTTTTTTATCATTCCGGTGTAACCGTCATCT
>NZ_AUFQ01000024.1 GCF_000426585.1 Segatella baroniae DSM 16972 = JCM 13447 | reverse complement strand
TCTCTGCCAGCGTGTCCTGCAACTCTTTGGCGATATAGATGGTTTTGCGATTTTTCAAGGTATTGCGACAGATGAAAAGCGACTCATAATCACCCTTGTCAGCCTTTCGCCTTTCTCTTCTTGGGACTCTTGAAAAATCCTTTGATATTGGCTCGTCATTTGGATATTCTGATTCGACACCCTGCTCTTCTGATTGAGAGCGTTTTATCTCACTCTCTTTTCTTTTCATGGGAATACCCTGTGAAATAAGTTCTCGGATGGCAACGGGATCTACCTTGCCGTTTTTGTTCTCTGTCATACTTCCTTAATTTTTATTGTCGTACAATTCACTGTTCATTACGTTGTCAAGATATTTACCGATGGATATGAATACATCTGCTATCGAAAATATGCCCGATAATCGGCTTATATCAGTAGGGCTATATCCTTTCGTTCATACCCTTTCTGTGGAGATGTTCATTAGTGTCCATCAATACAATCGTTCGATTGTATCTGCTTTCGCACATTCCCACGTTCGAGTGAAAGAATCAAGGATATGCTCTTTGATATACACCCTCGCTCATATCGCTCATCGAAACGTGATATTATCGAAGACACATACCATTACCGACATATTCGGCAGTGCAAATATATGGCTCGGTGATGCTGTAATCAGCGTGATTTTATTTAGTGCGTACTTGTGGCTTCGATTTGGTTAGTTGTGGCTTCGTCTCACCTAATGGCTTTGGAGACAAGAGGTCGTAACTTTGCAGCAAGCGATAGGTAGGTATTTCATGGCTTTGAAAACATACATTTCGGGAGAATAACATATCGTTCTTCGGAACGAATTTATTTGCGTCAGTGCAAATAGCAAGGTATGTCTTGCGTTACCCGAAATTATTTCGGTAACTCAAAACCCTTGCTCTTGCAGAGGGCGGAACACCTCCAAAGTCGGTGTTCTTGGATAGAAGTTTTCGTTGTCTTGATTGGCTATTTTATCGTGAACGCTCTCTGATGGATTTCAATTGTGTTTAGCACGTTCGATTTCCAGAAGAGAGAATTACAAACCATTAAAGTCCAAAGTAATGACAAAGAGAAATGTGGGACGACCTCCCAAGAATGAACGAGCCAGCCATTGTTGTATGGTTCGATTTACGGACACAGAATTTGCTTGTTTTCTAACGATGTTCGAGCAATCAGGGCTTCAAAATAAAGCCGCTTTCATCAAGGCAAGGGTATTTAATGAGACCTTTCGAGTGATAAAAGTGGATCGTTCGTTGCTCGATTACTACCAAAAACTGACAACTTTGTACGGACAATTTCGCGGTGTTGGGGTGAATTATAACCAAACTGTAGTCGCTTTGAAAAGCAATTTTACGGAGAAAAAAGCCTTTGCAATGCTTGCCAAGTTGGAGAAAATGACGCTTGAATTGGCTATTATTGGGGGGAAAATCGTACAACTCACTCGTGAATTTCAAGAGAAATGGCAACATCGGCAATAGACATATTATATCATATTACACCTTGCATGGATGTGAAAATCAGGCTTCCTATTCCTTTCGGGAAGCCTGATTAACCTTTTGAATGCGATTATCGCTTCTTGTATTTTCCGCCTTTCAAGTCGCTCTCCACCATTCGTTTGTTCAGTTTCTCTCGAAGCTCATCAAGGAAGTAGGTACGACTATCATCCTTACGACGTTTCATGTTCATGTAAACATTATAGCAGTTCTTGATTTCTACACCAAAGATTTCGGAAAGAGCGTCTGCTAATTCCTCTACGCCGATCTCTCCATTGTTAATGCAGTCGCAAGTGTTAAGGGCATAAAGGAGTTCGACTAAGTCTATTACCTTACCTGTCCAACGGAATTTCTTGGCAGATTTGATGGGCAAAGCAGAAAGATGTCCCTGCATCCGCATCTTCAATAACTTCAACTCCGTGTCAATGACACATAGTAGCTCCGACACATTTTTTCCCCTTTCCGTCCATCAGATACTCCGCTTGCAAAGTTTGTAAGCGAAAACGAGTATAGCGGAGAATACGGAACAAAGAGATGGCATCGTCTTCTGCATCACATAGAGCAATGATTCTCTTCATAAAGTTCTCTGATGCTTTTTGTTCTTGTTCTTCTGTAGAGCAAGACGAAATTATCGTCTTAAATTCTTCCGTTTGAGTAAGTCTTAGCATAATCATATCTTTTAGTAATAAACATTGCAGATTCTCTGTTGTGAGATGTGATTCATGACCTATCTATCTCCTTATGAATTCGGACAGCAAAGAACAGTGTCATTAAAGTTGCAAAGACGTCGGCAATAGGCTGTGCATAAAGCACTCCGTTTAGTTCCCAACACGATGGAAGCAGCAATATTACAGGGATAAAAAACAAACCTTGCCGTCCGATGTTTAGCAGAAGACTTTGCCTTGCTCTTCCGATTGCCATGTATAGTGTGGAATACACAAATTGGAATCCGAAAGTGAAGAACATAATCGTATTGGCTCTAAGCGCAATTCTTGCTATTTCTTGCATTGTTTCGTCTTTGCCGAAACAACTGATGATAGGAGAGGTAAAAATGACTATAAGAATACTCCAGAGCACACAAAATGAGGTTGTGAGTATCAACGAACAGCATACCGCCTCCTTTAATCTTTGGAAATTGCCTGCTCCATAGTTATAGCCTGCCATCGGTTGGAGCCCTTTGACAAACCCGAAGACCACGTTTGTTCCCAATGTGACGATTTTCAGGACGATACCCACAGCCGCGACAGCCTCTGCCCCATATTTCACAGCGGCTTTCTGCAACAAACTGATGGAAAGGGTCTGGAGTAGTTGCAAAAAGAGCATAGAGATACCAATCTTAATGATGTCTGCGTATATTCTTATCGTGGGAGCGAACAAGGCAAGAGATACTTTTACCTCTGCTTTCGTAAGGAAACGGATGTAAATAGCTGTCGTGATGATTCTTGAAAGAATAGTTGCCCATGCAGCACCTTCCACACCCCAATTGAAAGTGTATATAAACAAGGGGTCTAATGCAACATTAACGATAGAGCCGATGATCATTGCCGACGCAGATGTCTTCGACGCACCTTGTGAAACAATGATATTGGACATGGACACATTCAATGTCCCTATGACACAACTGATGATAAAAAGCCTGCCGTAGGATTCTGCCAAACTTATCATCTCCTCGTTTGCTCCCATGAAAAGTAGGATGTCCGGCAGGAACGCATTGCACACAAGGGCAATGAGAGCTGCCAACATCACAGAGGTAATCACTGAGACGGAAGCGACCTGACTTGCCTTGACAACCTGTTTCGCTCCCAACAGACGGGATATATACACTCCGCCTCCGACACCGAACATCAGTCCTATCCCAAGAAATAACAACGATATAGGGAAAACAACCGATACAGCGGCGACAGGAAGAGTTCCAAGACGTGCAACCCAAAAAGTATCTACCACATTGTATATTGCCATAATCAGCATTGCGATGACAATAGGTATCCCCAATTTTGTCAGGGCTTTCATCATACTTCCTTCTCGCAAAATATTCACAGCGTTGTTCATCCTTATAATCCGTATCTTTTTAAGTGAATAAAGTTCGCTGCAAAGGTACGGTGGGATACAAGCTGTCACAATAGACGGACAATGGTAATGATAGCACTATTCGTGGTAAGTCCTTCTGAAGAGCGTGGGAGAAACGCCTGCAACCTTGGTAAACAGCCGTGTGAAGTAGGAGTAATCGTTAAAGCCTAAACTATGTGCAATCTCTTTGATGGAATCTGTAGTATAGACCAATTGACGTTTAGCCAACAAAATAATCTCGTTTTGGATATGGTGGCTCACACTTGTCCCCAGAACAGAATTTACAGCTTCATTCAGGTAGGCAACGGTAATGTTCAGCCGCCCGGCATAGAATGATGGCGAACGTTTGCTTCGGATATTGCTTTCCAACAAATCCCGAAAATCCCATACTATTTCCTTGTGTCTGGTCACTGTCCCCTGCAATTTGGATTGAGCTATCGTTACATTTACAATGTTCTCCACGACTAACCCTACAATGACGGTGGTCAGTCGCTGAACGACTGCTTTGGCAGATGGATTTTCCATGCCACTCAGTTTGCAGTCAAGAAGTGATAATAATAGTTTCTGTTCCGATATGTCGGATAGTTGTATTTGAGGGCGACCGTATCTCTCAAGCGTTCGTTTTTCCTCCTTATCCACCAATACCGAGTCGATAACCAGAAATTTTGCAGAAAGATTGGAAGCGTCGATGATACGATGCACCTGCCCGGGTAGAATGATAGCCAGACTTCCTTTCCCGAAAGTGTATTCCTCGAAATCAATATTCAGACAGCATTGCCCACCCTCTATGAAGCCAAAGAAATAATAATCGTCGGTATGAGAAAAGGCGTATCTTTCCGAAGATGCAGATGTCTGAGAGACAACAGTCTTCAGATAGACTCCGAAATCTGAGAGTTGTGAACTTCTATGGATGGGTAACCGGGACATGTTTTCTATTATTTTGTTATTGACAATACGCTCTCAATATCTATCCTGCCATTGTTGAAACCTATTCATTAAGAAAAATGCGAAGAGTAAACTAAGAGTAGTAAACCCAATACCGATTACTGTCCATGATAACATCTGCAAAAGAGATAGAACAGAAGCCTTTGCAAATTCAGCAAAGGCATAGACACAATAAGGCAAAGTCAAGATTGTGGTAATGATAACAGGTATATATTTTCGGTATATTGCCCATTGAGTAAGATGTACTATAAGGTGGAGGGAATACCCTGCAAATGCAGCGAACCACCATTGATAAGCATCCAAGCATACGGCACAGAAAGAAATGAGGGAAATCAGAATGAACTCGTGGGCAGTCCCAATGGCAAATGTGGCTGTGGAATAATCAAAATGTCCTTTGTGTGCAAGAAACTGCTCGAATCTCGGGAAACGTCTTTTCAATTCGTCCCTATTTCTGTCAAGCCAATGCCTGAACATGATAATCTCTTCGTATTCGTGAATCATGAACACAACAGGGAGAAGCAGCATTATCAATTCTAATTTCGTCATAATGGTTTCCAAAAATCTATGGCTGTACTCTTTTCAACACGTTCCTTAAATCTCTGACATACTTGGCTTGCCGATATTTCAAATAAATCTTCACAAACGGAATCATAAACCATTTCCTAGGCTCAATGTGTTCTGTAAAGTCAATCGTAGCATTCTTTTCATTGCCACTGAAAACACCGACCCAATGTCCTTTCATATTGTCATTCTCCACATCAAACTCCCAAAAACAAAAAGGTTCTTGTCTTGTTACCGTGAAAGTTGTCTTATATCCACTCTTCGTTATTTCTACAAATTGCGTGTCTGATATGACTTCTATCTTTTCAACATCACTTCTCCACGAATAGTCTGTTAGCGATGTTACAACTTGCCAAACGCTCTGTAAATTGCACGGAAACGTGGCTTTTATGTTTGATGTTACGATCATAAATTTTAGTATCTCAGAAAAATAACTTTATCTCACGAAACCATTTTTATAGAACTCATACCAAGCATCTATCTGCTCGGGGCTGTTGGCTTTCAGCAACAGAAGCATCTCACGAGTGAATTCCAAATGTCCTACACCGTTTGCCGTAACAATATTCTTGTCACTGACAGCTTGTGCTTCCACATAATTCTCCGCATTAGAATAACCGGTACCGCCCCATTTTTTGAGTTGCTCAAGACCGTTACCTGTATGCTTTACGTCGTTCAGAAAACCGTGCGAACATAGAAATGAAGCACCGTTGCATATCGCCCCGATGATTTTACCTTTATCCAAAGCCTCTTGTACCAATGGTACGACAAGTTCTGCTTCAGGCGAGTCCCAACGGTTGCCACCGGTAAGCACCAAAGCGGCATAATCTTTCGGCATATTCTCGAAAGAATAATCGGGCAAGGTTCTAAAACCTCCGATAGAACGGACTGCATCCGATGTCGGGGCAACGGTATGCACTTCGTATTTTATTTCGCCACCCGGTATCACGCCCACATGAAGGGCCGTGGAGAGAAAAGCTCCCTCCCAATCTGTGTATTCATTTAACAGGATAAATAAAACTTTCTGTTTCATTGATATATCTTTTTTACTTTAACGTGAGTTCGACGAATTATAACTAAAAGAGAGACAGTTGGATAAGCCCATTTTCATACGGCGAGACTCGGTCCACATCGATCATCGGTTTCTTCGGAAAGAACGAGTAGGCCGCCAGACCAGCCATGAGGTTGACCGTAAAGCCGACGACCGACCTGTGCCTAGAGTGCCCAATCTGGGCCATGTTCTTCAGCTCGTCGTTGATGGTCTCAATCAGCGCCCTCTTGCGGAGAAGGAGGCGGTCTCCAATGGTCATGATTTGACCTTTCATGTTGCTCTTCAGTTTTGTAATCAGTTGAATACCCTCCACAAAGAGCTTGGAGAAGAGATCCTTGCAGATGTATCCCTTGTCACCGACCAGTTTGCCGAAGATTTGCTCGATAAAGGACTTGTTCCTGAGCGGCTCCCGGTCGTCGACATTGCCGGGCGTAAGCATGAAGTTCAGCAGATCGCCTTTCTCGTTACAGATCAGGTGCAGTTTGAAACCATAGAACCAACCCATAGAGCACTGTCCCCGCTGGGCAAGTCCTTTGAAGACCTTGTGCAGATGGATGCGCTGGTTTCGGCAAACACGCAGGGCGGTACTATCCACGAAGCTGATTCCGGTGCAGCCTCCCATGCAGCACTTCTTCACGAACAGGATGAATGGCACGGCAACCTTTCGCTCCAGTTCGACGAAGCGATTGTAGGAAACGGTCTGTGGGAACAGGTCGGTCATATTGTTGCGGGCTTCGTTCAAGTAAAAGTGTTTCAGGCATTTATATCCACACAGGTGGAACAGTATCATAATGGTGATTACCTCGGCATCGGACAGCGTGCTGTCCCGGTGGTACTTCCTCTTCGACTTGTCCCGCTGCGGGGCGAGTCCGTTAATCTTGATAAATCTGTCATAAACATGGCAGAAATCATCCGCCATACAGAAAATTTCCATAATTTTGTCTTTGGCGATCGTCATGGCGAAAGTGTTTGTATTTGGTTTGTTGTTATTCCAAAGTTACAAAAACTTTCGCTATTTTCCTAATAATCAATCAGTTAAATTTCATCGAACTCACGTTACTTTAACAACTTCGCTGCAAATTTATAAGTGAACATAATTCGAGGATTGGATAAATTCCATTGCTCCACCTCTTGCCGTATCAATTCTGCGTGCTTCTTGCTTATATCCCTTAGAGCGTTTCCTACGGATTTCCGAAGATATTCGCTTTCGTGTGCCTTGTGCTTACTGATTAGAACAATAGCCATCAATGGGTTTTCTTTGAAGAATGGACGACTTGTCCAAATCCTCAACCCCTCTGTTACGGCACGGACTACATTCGGATTATCGTCAGTTATCCACTCTTCGATGATTGGTAAAGACGTTTCATATCCTCTATGTTTGCAAACTTCATCAAAAGCCTTTGCAAGCATTTCCTGCACACGCCAATTTTCATCAGTGCTTACTTGTTCTTTCAGAAAACAAAGTGCATCATTATTCGTTACTGCCAATCTACCCAATATCGTTGTTGCCAACATTCGGGTTTGATAGGCTTCGTGCTTGAACAATTCAAAGGCAAGTTCAAAACATTGTTCCTTTGAGTGTGTGGAAAAGATTTTCTCAGCCCCATCATGAATATGCTGAAATCCGTGTTCGATAGCTACAATATTGCTTAATATCTTATCTATGCGCATTACTGAATCAATAAATTATTTAAGACCTTTATGAAATTTTCCGCTATCAACATTTCGTTAGGAATTTCGGAAAACGCCAAAGGCGTTAATTCTTTCCGATAATTAGGACTAAGCTTCATCCATATTCCCTGAAAATCTTTAAATAAAGGAGAATCCTTGACGGTTTTTGTACACCAACCATCAGGTTCGGAAAATTGTTGTTGGTCGTGTATAAATAATTCTTGGAAATCGCTTTGGAAAGCTGGCGATTGAATATAATCATAGCATTCATCATCGTTTATCAAATAATACAAATCATAGAAATGACGGATTTTAGAAGATAAAGATTTAATGGTATCTGCCTCAAATGAAAAACGAAACAGTGAAACCAATTTTTCCACAATCGTCCTCTGTTTGTCTAAAACATTAATTGAGAAAGGTTTCAAATCGTATTCTTCTATCAAATCCACCCTGCCGATAGTCATAAGATACTCTGTTAAAAAAGAACTGATTTCCTGATAGGTGTATGGATATGGGTTAGCATAGGTATTAACCTCGATTAGAATCTGTCCTGCTTTCACTGCGGAAGAAGTTAGCCCAACCAAGTTTGGATATTGATAAATTGCCTTGTAGAAGCGAGAACCTTTACTTGTAACATTGGGTACGACAAGTTCATTTAGATCGGCTGACATATCCTTAGCAAGTCGTTTGATGAATGTTTTTAGTTGATTCCCTGAAAAAGAATCCGCATCAATAACAGCAATATCAATATCCTCAGAAAAGCGATTGGTTAGGCGGTATGCTTTAGAGAGAGATGTTCCTCCTTTAAAAACAACTTTCTCGGCATTGACATTCTGAGACATTCTCTGTAATGCATGAGTAATCCAATAATCTTTCTCGATAAATTCTGGTCTTACCTTTAGGGTGTTTGCTGCAAAATTGAGTAGTTGGGCAAACAGATGTTGATTTTCGTGCAGTTTCATCTTATATTCCATTTCTTTTGATTAGGCAATATTTCTTGCGGAATTGATAAGTTATAAAATGTCTGGTAATTAAGCGACATTTGCAATATCAGAACATCTTCGTTCGGATTCAACACTTCAAGCATTGCACCCAATAATGCGATTGTCTGCGGAGTGTATTTTAAAGCCAGTTTTTTTATTTTGCTGCGTTGAATTTCACTTAACTTAGATAATAGCCCCAAGAGTTTTTTACTGCTATCCGCAGGGTTAGTGTCAGGAATATTTTTGAAGAAACGAAGGCAATCGAGCAACTGCAAAAGAGGAATATTCTCTTTTGTGATTGTATTCCATTGTTTTATAAATTTTATCCTGTAATAACCACGCTTTGTGCTTTTCTTATCTTTGATGGTTCCTATCTGCAAAATGGCAGAAACTTGTGTAGTCAATCCAAGCTCATTAAAAATTTGATATCCTGTAATATAACCAATCAGTTTGCCATTTTCTTCCAGTAAGTCCTTTACAATCTGATAACTGCTGGGCATAAGCTCGCCAAACTCTGTCATCTTTGTTTTATAATATCGCCCTTTCGATAAGCGTCGAATTTCACCAGCTTTAGTCAAGTTTTCCAAGACTTTGTTTACTGACTTTTGCTTGGTAACTTCAACAGGGAAATTGCTCGCGGAAAACACGATACCATAATCCGTTTTTTCTATTTTATTTCGTACTATTTCTGAAATATTTTCGTTCATAAACTCGTTTTTACTCCGATAAAAACACGAATACTTTATTACACAATTCAATCTTCATCTTTATAATATACCTTGTAAAATTTTCCACGCTCATCTTCTCCCTGTTCTATGTTTTGGCGATTACCAGCAATGACTATTTGGATTTTCTTGTCCAAATTGATGACCCGTTTATAGGAGCGTTGCTGCTTTTTACAAGCAGATTCGGAAATTTCGAACTGATTATCAATGACAATATCACTTTGAGTCTCATACTCCTGCTTATACTGATGAAATCTTTCAATCACTTCGGGTTGAGCAATTACTTCATGGGCAAAATCATTAATATCAAAAGTTTCTTTCTCTTTGAAAAAATCTAATGACTTGTTAAGCAAATCAATTTGGTCTGCTTTGGAAACTTCAAATTCCTTAGGCAATTCTTTGGTTACAAAGGTTTTTGCTAACGCCATAAAATTTTGTGTATTAGCATATTTGTCTTTACGTTGGCGGACATGCAGGAAATTGTCAATCCAGTATTGAGCTTCTACGCCCTTGTTGGTATTATCAACCACAGCAACTACATATCCGTTTTCTCTGTCCTTATTGAAAATTAGGCAGCCTTTGTCCAACTTTTTAATATTGATACCCTTATCGCTCTCCAAGTTGAAATTGCCATTTTCGCGCAATACTTTCAAAAAAGTATCCTTGTTCTCAGACTTGAACAAGCCCACCGCATCAAGAGTTTCTCCATCTAATATACAGTCTTTAAAATAGACAGTATAAAACTCTCCGCCTTTGATTTTTGGGTGGGTGCTTTGCTCATACAAATGTTTTGTCAGATTTACCGATTGTTCATAAAGTTGCTCAGGCTCATCGAAAATCTTGGATACATAGGTATAAACCTCATTCAACACCAAATCACTTTCGTGGTAGAGTTGATAATATTCTTCGGATGTGAAAGAATTAATAAAATATATTGTTAAAATTTTCTTAATATTACTATTTAATTCTGTAGGTAGTATGGAGAATAACAATCCTTCATCTGCAATTTTATTACCAACTATATGCAAACAAATATTTGATATATAGGTATCTAAATATACAATTCTCATTATTTGTTGTTATTTACGTATGCCAAAAAATTATTATATACAATAGATTTTTGTCTGTCCATTTCAGATAGTATCTGTGATTTTAATTTCCTTTTGTCTCGTATGCCCAAATTACGTTCAGTATTGAATTGAGATATATTAATTTCAAATTCAGATTTATTAGCCTTTGAAGAATAATCCGAAAAACCTAAACTCAAGGTCATCCTACCTTTTTCACCCATATAATCATACGTAAAAGCCGCATCAATATTCCACAATACTAGAGACTTATGAAACTTATTGTCTTTCATAAAATCTTTTTTATCCAGGGAATCTCCCGATAGTAGTATCTTTTTTAATTTGTCCATCCATTTAATTTCTTCTGGAAGTGCAATGTCTTCTTCTGGTTTAATCGAAATATCCTTTATGTTTTCGCAAGAAAAATATTCAGTATCCAAATGAGTTGTCAGTCTATAAAAAAACACAAATCGTGTTTCATTGGAAAATTCTGAAAAAAGAATCTTTCTTGGTTTTTCATCTTGATTAATAAGACCTTTTTGTTTAAACTTATTCACTTGCACTTTTATTATTTGTTCCGCCAAATCCTTTGTTTCTGGTGCAGTATGGGTAATTCTTATATTCCCTTTCCCATTTTCATTAATAAACTCAACTTTCCCGGTGAATTCGTTGGTCTGTTCGAACCAAGATTTGTTTCTATCGTGGCGACAAATTGTAAATTCAGCAATCAGATGGTTCTGGTTATTGTTTAATTTGGTAAAAAGAATTGGTTGTTTAAGTTCGCAAGTAGGTAATGATTTCTTCAAATAATCGTTAATATCAACCGATAGTATTTCAGGGACAAATATATTATTAGTTATTGCCCAATTAATTTCTCTCGAAAACGCTTTTTCGTTATCTTCCTTTTTAGAGAATGAATTTCTAACTTCCTCAAATTCTTTTGGGGACAATAACAAAGTCTGTAATATTGGTACGGTATATTCCTTTTCTTGATTTAAAGTAAAGATGCCTCGTTCTTTCAGTATTCTGTGTATTTCTGCATTGGATATTATATTTTGATTAGCATATCCACGAAGCATTTCCCCATATGGAATAAACTTGTCTATATCTTTATGTTCTACATTCATATTATAAAGCATTTATAGGATTAATATAATTTACAACAGAAACAGTTTTTGTAAAATCGGCATCTTGGAATCCTTGTTTCAATTCATTAACGACATTGCTATGTTTCAATTGGTCATAATCGGGAAAGGCAATGATAACTTCTCCAACTAAATTTGTCGAAATATCCTTCGCCAATCCCATTAGACGCATAAACTCATCCGCTTCAAAATGATCTATTGTTGCCAAAAACAATGAAATCTCTTTGTTATTGCTTTTTTTCTCTAATTTTATTGGAATTACACTAGAGTTAAGATACTCAATTGGGAGAATTTTCCCTGCATTACTTCTATTCTGAGGGTTGAGATTTCGACCGGTCAAAGGATAATAGAAAGAATATTGAAAATCGTTTTTTGTTTTAATAAACTTCATTACTTCTAATATGAAAGTTTCTCTTCTATTATCAACTAGATAAATGGTATTATCCCTTGTATCTTCAAGCCTTACAGAAGATACTGATTTGATTAAGTCTGTATCGGATTTTCCAGTATTGTTTATCCAAAATAAAATACCAACGTCATTTATTGAATTACACCGATAATTTTTTAACACCTTCTGTTTTTCTTCGGAGCAGTCATAACATTCAAGCATTGCTATTAGTTCTTTCATAAATTCCCTAAACTTTGTATTGGGATTATTGGGATAATTTTGATCTTTGACTGAAATTATTACATTATTCAACTGCCCATCTACAAGTGGGCTTTGGTAAGTGTATAAAAAATCTATGCCATGTGTTCGAGAGGGATTCCCATTTTTATTTTGATGTAATTCATTACTGCATTTCAATTCAATACCTTTGGATAAACTGTCCCAGCCGATTGAATTGAAAAATTTTTCGGCGTAATCTTCTCCGTATTCGCCTATTTTCTTCGATTTTTCTCCCATGATTTTTTTATATTTAAAATTCAACAAATTTCCTTCAATTACCGCTTCCATTAGGGCAATAGCTTCCTGCTCTTTCAGGTGTACCTCGTAGCGGAGTGCGTTGGCTTGTAATATCTTATCATTGCCTAGGCCCTTTCGAAGTTTGTATTCCAAGTCGTCACAAAGGTATACATTTTTCGTGTTTATACCAAAGAAAACACGAAAATCCTTTTAAGTACTTCCGAAGGGAAGCATATAACTGTGGATGATTGAAGACTTGCTTTCTCTTAGAGTTGGTCTTCTCTACTGACTACCATCAGCAAAGAATCCTTGACTTCTGCGTTTATAAGCGTAAAAACAATTAAACAGAAACATCTATATCGCATAGTTTTACCAAACTATCCTTATGGAAAAGCATAGTGTCTTTATATTCTCATAGAAAACATCTTTTCTGAACATGATGAGAAGATTACAGAGTTAGTTCTGTAAAACACCGAACAGGTCGGTAATCTCGCAAACCAACATCCAAACGGGAGCAGTCGGAATGTGTATATTCCCATTTTCCCCAATGCTTATATTTCTCTTTTCATAGTAATTCAATATTCATTGTTTTTTCTTCTTTCGATTAACCTGTCCATATCCTCCGCAATCTTCTTCTCGGAAATCTTCGCATAGGTCTGCGTGCTGGTGATGGAGGCGTGTCCCATCATCTTTGCGATACTCTCCGTACAAATCCCCTCGGAAATCAAAAACGAGCCGAAGCTGTGTCGGGCTTGATGGTAGGAGAGGTTCTCCTTTCGCCCGATGATGACACCGAGTTCGTGTATCTCAAACCACATCATGTCTCTGCTTGGCAAAGGGAAGACCGGCTGCGTATCATCGGTCGTATTGTACAAATCAAGTATCTGCTCCGCTATCGGATGCAGGGGAATGAATGACTCTACTTTCGTCTTCTTACGGTTGATGCGAATGTATCTTCTATTGTCGGCAGTCCGCCTGATATGGTGCGGATACAGCAGTTGGGTATCGACATAGGCGAGTCCCGTAAAACAGGAGAAGATAAAAGTCCGTCGAGCCAATTCCTTCAAAGGGGCATTGACGGGCAGTTTCAGTTCCAGCAGTTGTTTGAGTTCCGCCCTGCTGATGTGCATCCGCTTGGAGGGTGGTTTCTTCTCATACTCCAGTTCTTCCAAAGGATTGGCACGGATGATCTCATGGTCTACGGCAAGATACATCAGTCTGTTCAGCCAACAAAGGCAATGGTTGGTCTGCAATGCCCCGAAGTTCTTATATCGCTTCAGGTAGACCTTGTATTCCCGTCCGAATTCTTCGGTGATATCCGAAAAGGCAATATCCGTCTTACCTTTCGAGTCCAAGAACTCACGGATATAGCTCTGGTAATACCGTGAGCTTCTGTAAGCCGAAGTGGAGTCGATTTCCTTGGAGCGGACGGCAAGGCGTTCCCGTTCCCTTTCTCCCATTTTGAGCAGATGGGTAGGAATGACCGCATGACCTGCAATTTTGTTTTTCAATAGTTCGGCACTGACCACACCCTGCTCTTTGAGCATTTCATCATAGAGCTGCTCCGCATGCTTGCGGAACTCTTTCAGGCGATTGTTCGTCCGCACCTCTACGGTCTCCGCCTTTTTGGCATTCCACTGTTTGGGATTGCAGGAGATGCCGGTGGTTATCGTCGTACTTTTCCCGTCAATGGAGATTCGGCAGAGTACGGCGGTCGTGCCGTCTGCGCGGACTTTGCTTCGGTTGATGTATAACAATAAAGAAAATGTACTACGCATAATTCGTTTGTTATCTATGGGGTGTTTATAATATGAGTTTCAAATCCTTTGTCGCTTCGATGTATTTGTCCATATCCTCGAAAAGCTTCTTGGGCGTAACCTTCGCATACACCTGAGTAGTTTGCAGGTTGGAATGCCCCAGCATCTTGCAGATGGTCTCGATAGGAACGCCGGCTTCCAAGGTAATCAGCGATGCAAACGAGTGCCTGCCGGCATGGTAGGTCAGGTCTTCCTTGATGTCGGCAAGGACAGCCAGACATTTCATGAGGCGGCGCATATTGGGATAGTGCAACATCGGGAAGAGAGTCTGACGGTCGTCATCCCTGTATTTCTCTATCAAGGCAAGGGCTTCGGGCAGCAGCTTGACACAGGCACGAAGCTCGTTTTTCTTGCGGCGGTATTTGAGCCACAGACTGCCATTGTCATCCGTGAACAGATTGTCACGTGTAACGGAAACGGCATCGGCGTAGGCTGTTCCCGTATAGCAGGCAAAGAGAAAGAGATCTCTTGCCAAGATATGGGAAGTGCGATGTTCTGGGATTTCTAAGTCACGGATTTTCTCAAAGGATTCCCGGCTTAGGGCTTTCGGTGTTTTCTCCTTTTGTTGGGGAAGGCTGAAGTGGGCGAAGAAGCATCTGTCGGCATCTCCCTCCTTGTAGGCTTTTCGGCATACCTTCTTGACGATAGCCAGATAGTGCCGGCAGGTATCTATGGCAAGTCCTTTATCATCCAAGATGAAACTCTGATAGTCATGAATGAACTGCTCCGTCATCTGACCGAAAGCGACGTCTTTGGTGCTAAACTCCTTTTCGATGAACTCTGCCAAGGTTCTCCGGGTATAGATATAGGCAGGGTAAGTTCCCTTTGCACGGTCTATCCCGATACGTTTCCTCAATTCCTCGCAGACAATGTCCGTCATTCCCCACAGAGTCATCTGCGTTCCGAGACTTCCTTGAAACAGGTTTTTGACGGCTTCCGCATCGAAGTCTGCTTTCCTATCCACGAGCGTATCAAAAGCAGAGTGAATGGAGAGCAGCAGCTTGTCCAGCTTCGCATTAGTCTCCACGGCTTCATGGCTCTTGCCTTTCAGACGGCTTTCACGAGGATTCCATAAATCGGGCGTACAGGAGATTTTGCAACTGAACTGCACCATCGAACGATTGAGGGTGATACGTCCCATGATGGGGGCTTTGCCCGACTTGTCCAATCGGCTCTTTTTGAGGTAGAGCAACACCTTGAATTTCTCTATTTTCATATGCTTTAATTCTATGGGCAAAATTACCCGTTGTTAAAGCGTTTTTTGACAAGCAAAACATTGATAAACAGACAGAAAGAAACGAGATGAGAAAAAATCTTCCAATAATCGTTACCTCAGTTTGTTCGGGAAACAACAGGATAACGGTTTGGTAACTGAAAGGTCTCAATATCCCACACAGTTCTGCCTACCTCTATCTGTTGCAGAATATAGAAAAACGATTAATTCACAACCAGTTACCTTATTTATACCTATGTTCCTCTTACACTTGCTTATGCTTGTATTTACCACACGGCGAGGCACACATTCGGCACGCTGAGTTTAAGTGCAGGAATACCCATAGAGAGTATTGCCAAGATGATGGGGCACGCCTCTATATCCAGTACTCAAATCTACGCACAGGTGACAGATAACAAGATTTCTGAGGATATGGACAGGTTGATAAGGAAACATCAAAAAGAAGAAATAAGGGAGGAAGCCGTATGAATGTCAATCATCATCAAACAAAAGGAGACCGCAGCTATTTCGAGTGGGGCGATAATATGCAAATCATTCGCAAAGGCAAAGGCGAAATAGCAATGACAGAGAGCGAATTGGTAGATTTCTTCGGTGTAACATGGAGGAAACTCAATTATCGTCTGCAACTTCTACTAAAAGTCTCTCCCCTGCAACCCGACGAAAGGGATACAGGGGAGCAGGAAGTATTCGTAAACGGACATCTGCGAGGTTACGCCTTGCTTTATCCGCTTACTATCATCATCGCCCTGTCTTATCAATTGGACAGCATGGAAGCATACTTCTTCAGGAAATACATCTGTCGAGAGCTACAACGCCCTTTACCTGTAGTGGAGCAGATATACCTACACTGCAGTGGCAGTATCAATTGATATACTTTTCTCTTTCACCGATATTATCTTACTACATAACTACAAGAAAAGGTAATACGGTGAAAGAAAAAGGATTGGCGTGTAGTCAGAAAGGAGAAATCGCTGTTACGACAACAAACTACAGTTTGCAAAGTTACAACGAAAAGCAAGGCGATGCTTGTCTTATATTTTAAACAATTTGTATATCTTTGCAATATAACCGAAACTTTTAACGAGATGAGGGATATTAGAATTGAAAAGGGAATAAATAAAGACAATGCCTTGCTTTTATGTGAATGGTCCAACGAACAAGGAAAAGAGTTTCAGGAACAATGGATGGTTCCGAAATTTCTTACCCGCTGGACTATGATAAAATAAAGGACTTGGGAAATGTGTTTTCGATATTCAACCAAGGGGAATTTATCGGAATGATACAAGAAGTACGAATTGGCAAGGATAAAATACACATAGGTAGATTTGTAATAGATCCCCGAAAAACAGGATTGGGCTTTGGGACTGAGGCCCTAAAAAGATTTGTAGATTTCATTCTTGAGGATGATAATATTAAAAGTATTTCCCTAACGGTCTTTGATTTCAACCAAAAAGCAAAGAGGATTTATGAGAAACTTGGGGTTGAAATCAATGAAGTAATTGAGACTCCAAGGCTGAAATACATTATGAAGAGATGCAGATAAATCCGAATTTATCTAACTCAATGCGACAGAGTAGTTTTACTTCCCTTTCTTGATTTTATCCTAATTGTAAAACGAGGAACACAGGTGTATCTTGGTTCTTGCATTCCATGCTTCCTTATTTGTCTTATAATAATCTTCCATCGTTTGTTTCTTGTTGATTTACTATTTATTTTTCCTTTTCCCATCGTTGAAATTTGCCCATACAAAAGAATGCAGAAAACAAACTTAGCACGGTTAGAACAATGCCAATAACTGCCCATAAAACCATTTGGAAGGAAGATAGAACTGTGATTTTTGAAAATTCAGCAAAAGCATAGATGCAATAAGGTAATGTTAGGAGGCTGGTAATGATAACCGGCACATATTTCCGATATACAATCCATTGCACGATATGTATTAATAGATGAACGGAATACCCTGCCAATGCAGCAAACCACCATTGATATTCTCCTGTCCAAACGGAACAAAACGAAACGACAGAAATAAGTATGAACTCGTGAGCAGTACCAATAGCAAAGGTGGAAGTGGAATAATCGAAAACTCCTCGTCGGGTAAAGAACGATTCGATTTTAGGGAATCGTTTTCTCAATTCTTCCCTGTTTCTGTCAATCCAACGTCCAAACATAATAATTTCCTCGTATTCGTGAACCATGAATACGACAGGGAGAAGCATCATTATCAAGTTTATTCTTGTCATTTATTTCAAGTTACCGATGTTGTTTTTCCAATCCTCTAAAGTGATTTTGGTAAAATGCTCCGTGCGAACCTCATTCAACAATAGAACAGGTTTATTGTCTTCTGTATGACTATAAATGAATCCGCATTTCTCTTGTGCACGACGCGATTTTTCATTGCCGTCGTAATAACCGCACCAAACGGAAGAAAGATGCAAATCCTCGAAGGCGTGACGAAGTATTTCGCGTATAGCTTCGGGAATCAATCCTTGTCCCCAGTAGGGTTCACCAATCCAATAACCAATCTCGCATTCAGTGTCTGAAATCTTCACAGTGTGAATTTCGCTTCTTGCGGTCATTATTCCAATGCTGCCAATGGGTTCGCCGGTTTCTTTCAATACAACTGCGTAGGATTCTTCGCCCGAGAGGACGGTTTTGATTATTTCTCGGCTGTTTTCAACGCTTGTGTGTGGCGGCCAGCCTGCAATCGGCCCAATGTTGGGATTGCAGGCATAACGATAAAGCGCCTCGGCATCATCTTCGTGCCAGGGGCGTAGCAAGAGGCGTTCTGTTTGTAGTTCCATACTTTTTTCTTATATTTTATCTGTTGTAATAACTCTGTATGTAAAAGAGTTAACGGTGATACGGATATGTTCTGTATCATTAGTTATATAATAGTTCTTTCTTTTTTTCAGGAAATGACTCGTGTCTGTATGCTTGATAATGTCTGAAATAAACTTTCTATTTCTTGTGGCGATAGATGGAGTCTGAGCTTTCGATTTATTCTGTCATACAAATTTTGTATAACAGAGCTTTTCTATGATAGTTGCTTTCAGCGAATCGTCTATGCCTTCATATTCTCGACCATCTTCTTTTTGCGAAAGACTATCGGCAACCTTTTCTTTTAGCTCGGTTTGGCATTGTTTAATGGTCTTTCCTGCCGTGTCAATGACGATGCGGCTTTTGTGCCACTCGTGATATTCTCGGTTTTCTATATCGTCCCACACAGGGAGTTTCATATTTGCTACTTCTGCATTTCTCTGTTCTGCACGCTTCTTGTGTTCTGTCTTATTCGAACAAACAACCTCAATGTTTACGAAACGACAGTTGTCATTGACAGCAACATCTTCCCATTCTTGCTTTGTCAGTTCAATAGGGTTGCAGCAATCAGCCACGACATTGTTGCCAATTGCAGATTGTTGACTGCCATACGATATGCCAACCGATAGCCTTCTCCCTCAACATTGATACGGCACAAGTCTTTCAAGCCTTGTTCAATGGTATCAATGCATAGGTAAACCGCTCCGAAATGCTTTACAACAGACATTGCAAGCGTGGATTTTCCTACTGCTGACAGTCCAGAGAATATAGAGAGAATCGCTTTATTCATTGCAATCTTTATTTCAACAACTTAGTTGCAAGTTTATAAGTAAACAGAACTCGTGGATTGGATAAATCCCATTGTCGTACTTCGGCTCGTATCAATTCACGATGTTTTTTGCTTATATCCTTCAAAGCGTTTCCCACGGATTTCCGAAGATACTCGCTCTTATGTGCCTTGTGCTTAGCGATTAGGGCAATAGCAATTGAAGGATTTTCTTTGAAGAATGGGCGACTTGTCCAAATCCTCAATCCTTCCATTACAGCACGGACAACATTAGGATTATTATCGTTCAGCCATTCTTCGATGAGAGGTAAAGAAACTTCATACCCTCTGTGTTTACAAACTTCATCGAAAGCCTTTGCAAGCATTTCCTGCACGCGCCAATTTTCATCGGTGCTTATTCGCTCTTTCAGAAAGCAAAGTGCATTATTATCCTCTGTTGCCAATCTACCCAATATCGTTGCTGCCAACATTCGGGCTTGATAGGGTTCGTGCTTTAACAATTCAAGTACAAATTCAAAGCACTGTTCTTTTGAGTATGTAGAAAGGATTTCGTCGGCTCCATCAATGATGTGTTGGAAACCATGCTCTATTTGCAGTATTCGATTAAGTATATCACTTATTTCCATTATTTTCTGGTATTACTTCGTTATTTGAAACTGTTATATTACTTAATTTTGAATGCTTTGTTTCTATAAGTTTAATAACGCAAATAGACTTGATTTATTGCAATAAGATACCGAGCAATCTCGTAATCGCTCGGCATCTTTTGAGGGGGTATTCAACATATTCTTTCTGCATGGTTGCAAAACGACAAGAAAGTGCCTCTTGGAAATGCTTTATATTTAATGCGGTATGTTAGTCCTTCCAAAACCACCAGTTCAGCTTTTCCTTTTCCCGATGCTCAGGCAGTGTCTGTGCGAAGTAAACGGCACATCTGAAAGCATACAGTACGCAACGGTCCTGCACCACTCCAGTATAGTCGTTGGACAAAGCAAAGAGTACTTCGGGGGCTTTGCCTTTCAAGTCTGCAACGGAGGTTATCCCGATATTCCACAAATCGGTTGCAAGCGATTTCCCTATTCCGGGAATCACCATCAGTTCCTTAATTGTCTGCTCTTTGGTCATTGCACTTGACAAACTACAAGACAAGATTTCCGTCTCTGTCAATCTGCCAAAAAGGGTTGTAGGCTACCTCGAACACATAGCCGTCCAAATCCTTGAAATAGCCACTGTATCCTCCCCAATACACTTTCTGTGCAGGTTTCACAATGGTTGCTCCGAGCCGTTGGGCTTCCTGCATCACGGCATCAACTTCCTCTTCCGATATGGCGTTATAACTGATTGTCATGCCCGAAAAGGCAGTCTGTTGATGGTATAACGTCGTATCTTTTTCCAATTCTTGCAGTGGGTATATCCCCAAGACTATCCCACCCAAAGGGAACAATGCGTAAGTTTCCTGGCTCTGTTCCGACTTCTTCCAGCCCAATCCCTCATAGAAAGCCAATGCCTTTTGAAAGTCCTTTACTCCCAATGTAATCAAAGTGAATTTCTGTCTCATAAGTTGTACATTATAGAATTTGCCCAAAGTTACTCATTTATAGGGAGGAAGGCAAAGAAAACGACAAAAAATATCTCTTGCAAATGCTTTATCTCCGATAATTCTCCTTCAAAATTCGCTGTAGGTCAGACAATCGGTAAAGTATCTTCCCTGCAAACTGCGTGTAGGGAATGATTCTCCTATCGCGGTAGTCCTGCAAGGTACGGGGACTGATATACAGCCGTTCGCACACTTCCTTACCCGTGAGGAAAAGTTCTCCTGCAAAGAGTGGTTTGTGTGTATCCGACACTTCCACAATTCTTTTTTCCACACCTCTTAGCGCCGAGACAACCAGCTGCATCTCGTCGCTTTCCATGTTCAAATCTTTTGCCATTTCCATCATATTCTGTTGTTTTTAGGTTTGTCTGTTTTTGCAAGGAGCAGCTGTTCCACATCCTCACGTTTGTAATAGCACTTATGCCCAATTTGCGTAAACGGCAGTATGCCCGTATCGCGGTAATGCTGCAAGGTGCGCTTGCTGATGTTCAGCAGCTTGCACACATCTCCGTTGTGCAGCCAATCGGTGTGTTTACTCTTTTCTCCGAATGCTTGGTGGCAACATTCTGCAAGGCTCAAGATTTCATCTCGCAGCTTTGCCCAATTGCTTTCTGTAATGACGTAATAGTTCATAATCATATTTTGTTATTGTTTGTTGTTTCAGTTCTTTCCTGTTTCTGCTGGCAAAGGTAATGGCGTGCGTACACCTCTCAAAGCCGTGGGGAACAGTAGGGAAGTATAGGGAACAATAAGGAAAAGAGCAATCCGTTCCATCGGTTTGCGTTTTCCTGCCCCGTCTTTTTTCTTTCATTGCAAAATTAAGATAGGACATTTCTTATTCCATCACTTTTCATCCAAGTGGCAGCTTGTGACGTCGTAGTGGAATAGGTTGGCACAGTAATACGATATAAATATGCTCCAATCAATGGTCTGTTGCTTGTTGAAGCAAAAACTGCATCTGAAAGCAAACAACGACATCGATATTTCAGCCAACCTTTCCTTCTTACCATCTGATTTTTGCTTAATGAGGCAATAAATGCTCTTCTTTTTGGCTTGCTTCCCTAAGAATTTAGCAGCAGACTGATGCAACATTATGCAAGAAGGCTCTGAATGCTTGGAAGTTACACATTCTCACCCTAACTTCACTCTTGGAAACCAATTCAAGGGAATAATGAAAAAGAAAGCAGATGCAGGCAATATAGACAGCAGGAGAAATCTTCATCGAAAGAGGAGTCCCTCCAAGAACGCAGAGATAGAAAACTATCTCTCCACACACTATGAGTTCAGATACAACACGGTATTGGGCAGAACCGAATATCGCAGTAAGGGTAATAGTAGTTTTGTAAAGGTTGGTCGCTATGAAATCAACACACTTCGCAGGGAACTTGATTGCGATGAAGGCATAGCGACTTCTGCCGAGAACCTTTATTCCATCATTGAAAGCAGCTTTTCTCCCCGTATCAATCCCGTGCAGGAGTATTTAAAAGGGTTGCCATTGATAGATATAGGTGATAGCAGTAGCTGTGATGATGCTGGTTGTAGGGATAGTAATGTGCCTTCTTTTTCACCGAAAGCAATTTCCGATTTGGCAAGCTGCGTTGTTGTCCGTAATTCTAACAAATGGTTGCCGTATCTTACCAAATGGCTTGTGGCGGTGGTCGCCAATGCGATGGACGACCGTGAATGCCGTAACCATACCTGCCTTGTGTTGACAGGTGAGCAGGGAAAGTTCAAGACCACGTTCCTTGACCTGCTCTGTCCCCCAGCACTGCACGGTTACAGTTACACAGGAAAAATATATCCGCAGGAGAAAGACACACTCACTTATATCGGTCAGAACCTTATCGTAAATATAGACGACCAGCTCAAAGCCCCTAATAAGCGGGATGAGAACGAGCTGAAAAACCTCATTACCTGTCCGATGGTCAAGTACCGTATGCCGTATGATAAGTATGTAGAGGAGCATCCCCACTTGGCAAGCTTCGTGGCATCGGTGAACGGCAACGACTTTCTTACAGACCCGACAGGCAGCAGACGCTTCCTGCCCTTTGAAGTTCTTTCCATAGACATAGAGAAAGCCAAGCGTATTTCAATGGACAATGTCTATGCTGAAGCCAAAGCCCTGTTAAAGTCAGGTTTTCGCTATTGGTTTGATGATGATGAGATTGCCGAACTATACAGGGAGAGTGAAGACTTTCAAGTACAGACCGCTGAGATAGAACTCTTGCTGCGTTGCTTTGAAAAGCCAACGGAGGATGAAAGCTATTCGTTAATGACTACTACGGAGATACTCACCTATCTGGGTATTTATACCCACCAGCCACTTGTTGCCAAGCGTATGGGCGAAGCCTTGAAGAAAGCAGGATACATAAAGGTGAGCAAACGAAGAAACGGAGGCAGCCCCATCTATGTCTACAAGATTAGGAAAATCCTACCCTGCCCGCTCCTTCAATCTTGTAGTAACCAAATGTAGTAGAATGTGTAGTGTCGTCCTATACTACTAATCGTTGTTGATTATCAATTACTTATCACAAAATAGTATGTAGTAAGAAGAAAGATGAAAAAGTTTGGAGGGGAAAACTTTGGAAACGGTAAAACTATAAAACAGACAAACATAAATAATTATCATTCAACCCATTAAAGTATCAAAACAATGAAAGAAAAAGATTTATCACTTATCAAACGATATTCCATTATGAAGTATCTCGAAAGGAAGGGTGTCAGGCCTGTCCGCAGGACACCTACCTATGCAATGTATCGCTCACCGTTCAGAGAGGAGACACACCCGAGTTTCAAGGTGGACACGGAAAAGAACCTTTGGATAGACTATGCCGAAAGTAGAGGTGGAAGCATTATTGACCTTTATATGCGCTTGGAAGGCTGCACGCTCTCGGAAGCCATCTGCCGTTTGGGACAGAAAGCTTTAGAGCATACAGCGCACAGCTACAATTCTTCAAAGAGAGAAACATCTATCAGTCCAAATCAAAGAAAGGATGTAACAGCAAGCGGAACAAGGAGACTGACAAGCATATCAGACACCCTGCCACCGCATTTACAAGAGTATCTCGAAAAGGAACGCTGCATTGATTTGGAAAAGGCAACACCCTTTCTCAAATGTATCAGCTACGAGGTAAGGGGAAGAAGATATGAAGCCATCGGCTTTGCCAATTCTTCAGGTGGTTATGAACTTCGAGACAACAATACGTTCAAGGGAACGATTGCCCCGAAGGACATCACTCCGATATTTGAGGACATGGAACAGCCTGTCTATTTGTTCGAGGGATTTATGGACTTTCTCTCTTTTCTTTCAATGAAAGAGGAAGTAACCAACCAATGTCTCGTGATGAACTCCGTGAGTAATGTAGCAAGAAGTATTCACTACCTGAACAAAAGAAATATAACCTCTGTTCGTGCTTTTCTTGATAATGACGATGCAGGTCGAAAAGCTGTGCAGGAATTTGTAAACACAGGTTTTAAGGTAGAAGATATGGCAGTGTATTATAGAGACTTCAAAGACCTCAACGAGTTTCATGTCAGTCGTGTCCGTGA
>NZ_AUFQ01000023.1 GCF_000426585.1 Segatella baroniae DSM 16972 = JCM 13447 | reverse complement strand
ATGCAGCTCGAGCGTGAGACGGCGCGCATCATGAACTTAGTGGATGACCTCGACACGAAGTACGCCGCGCAGGTGAAGATTCTCAGTCTCAAGCCCTACGTCGACGCCCTGAAGGCAGCCAACGACCGGGTCAATGAACTTCTCGCCACGCGTACCGACGAGCGTGCGCAGCAGATAGCCGGCGCGCTGCAGAAGGCCCGCTTGGCAAGCGACGAGGCCTATCTGGACGCTGTGCGCCTGATCAACGCCATCGTGGTCATGGGCACCGACAAGGACCTCACGCCGCTCATCAACTATCTCAACGCCAACATCAAGCGCTACAAGGAGCAGGTGATGACGCGCGCCAAGAAGAAGGACGACGACAAGACGACGTCCGCCACCGGCTGCCCGCCGGCGTCCGCATCGCAGGACGACGCAAGGTGACCCTGGAATGAACAAGAACCCTATTTTCAACGGGGGCGTCCGCCCACCGGCGGCGCCCCAAAATCGTCAATCAATTTTTTTATAAACATTTTAAACATTAAAAACAAAATGAAAAAGTACATCAAACCGGAAACCAAAGTGGTGCTCATCAATCTGGAAAACAGCCTCCTCGCCGGCTCCGCCAGCGTGCCCATCGACGACGACAATCCCGCCACGGGACCCGCGCTCTCGAAAGGCAACAACTTCTTCGACGACGAGGACGACGACGAATAGGACGAATAGGACGACCCCGATCCATTCCTCTCCCCCTTGTGGAATGATCGGACCGTAGTCGTCCGCCGGGCGCAGGGGGCGTGATTCGTCACGCTCCCTACGCCTCTCGCCATGCAGAATACAAATCTCTCTTCTCAATGTTCAATATCAAACGCTTCATATTCAATATCAAACGCTTCATATTCAATATCAAACGCTTCATATTCAATATCAAAACGCTTCATATTCAATATCAAACGCTTAATGTTCAATATCAAACGCTTCATATTCAATATCAGATTCAATGTTTAACTTCAAACTTCAAATTTCAAACTTCAAACTTCAAACTTCAAACTCCAAATTTCAAATTTTAATTCTAATTTAACATGAAACATTCATTTACGATTCAGAGGCTGTGCCTCTTTCTCTTAGTCCTCGTGCTGGCGGCGCCGGCGTGGGCTACAGACTACGGTAATTATGGCTACGAGACATTCCGCTCACGCGAAACCGTGGAAAAGATCGGCAAGAACAAGCTGATACTACAAACACTCGAACAAGGGCATGTGAAAATCTGGTTTGGCTCTTGCAAGACCACCAGCGGAACGGGCAACAGTGCCATCTATGAGGTGGCAAGGGGTACCGACATCAACATAGAGACTGACGACGGCTATTCCATCCGCTGGATTATCCTGCGCGACACGGAGGGTGGAGAAGACTACGACCACCCCAAGGGCATCGATCGCATCAGCGAAGTGACATCAGGCTACCAATATTACTTCGAGAAGAATGCCATCACGAACTCGCATATAAGCGGAGGCAATAAGAACAACCTCAACGACGACGACAACAACATCGTTGTCTACAATTATAATGCCCCGGCAAAAAAAGTCAAAATCTGGAGCCATTACTATGACAAGTGGGACCAGTTCAAGGTGCGCGACATCATTGTGGGTTATGTCAAGGCACCCAATGTGCATTTTACCCAACCGAGCTACGATGCGGTTGTCAACAAGCCCTTTCGTCCTAATCTCGCCAATACCTACAGTGTAGACACCTATTCATGCGACGATCCGAACATTGCCGAGTATAAGGGGGTGAAAGTATATCCTAAAGCCAAAGGCACTACGAAAATTCGTGCTACGTTTTCAGCCGCTAGAGAGTATGCCGAGGTAAGCTGTGAGGCAAATCTTCACGTGCGCGATGAATTACTATTCGATACAGACCTCGGAAAGAACAAGGTACTGTTCACAGAGGGTGGCGGCGACCAGCCCCGTTCCCTTTATGGTATAGTGAATCTTCGGATGGCGAGTGGCGATTCCTTCGATCGAAACAACTCGGAATTCAAGGTGAAAAGCGACAATTCCCAACTCTTGAACATTCCCGATAAAAGCACAGGCAACCTCGTATTTGGCGACAAATCTGGTACCGTCTCGATCTCGCTGGAACAGGGGAAAACCAACGATTACACAAATAGCTCCTTTAGCCGCACGTTCACCGTGGTGCGCGGCAACAAGGCGACGAATACCATGTACATCCGCAACGCCGAAGAGTGGAAGCTCTTCGCCAGTCTGGTCAACGACAAGGGCATGACCGACCTCAATGCCAAGCTCGATGGCGACATCAACCTCGGCACGGACATCACAATGGTGGGAGCCAATGGCGTAATAAACTATTCCGGCACGTTCGACGGACAGGGACATACGATCTCTCTCGACTGGAATACTACACACGGCTTCACAGCCTTATTCAACTCAGTGAATGGCGCCACTATAAAAAACCTGCATACCAAGGGAGTGATCACGAATTATGTGCACTTTACGTCAGGACTGGTAATGATCGTGTACGGCTCGGTCACGCTCTCCAATTGCGTCAGCGAGGTGAATTTCAATCACACCACTAATGAGCGTGAATGCTTCACTGCGGGCTTGATTTCTTTCGTAAAGGCAGATGCCCAAGTTACCATTAACGACTGCATTGTCAAAGGAAAGATTCTTCCTTCGGCCTACGTAGAAAATGTCGTAATGGACGGATTCGTAGGTCCGCAGGAAGGCGGAAGCGTATCTACCCTGAACAACTGTCTCTACATCGACAGTAACCCCAGAGACCACCTCGGAACGGTATCCTTTGGCAAAATCATCGTCAACAACTGCTACAGCCTCAGCGACCACAGCGTAGCACGTTACACGCAGGTTAACGCCGAGCAGCTCAAGAGCGGCGAGGTGGCTTATAAGTTGCAGGCTGGCAGAAGCAATCGGGTGTGGGGTCAGAACCTCGGCCCCGACGATACTCCATGGCTCACCGACCTCGTGGAGCGGCATGTCAACAAGGTGGACTTCACCTACAACGGCAATCTGATGCTCACCCGCTACGCCAACACCGGCAAGGGCGTCTACGGCGGCATGCCCACCTTTACCGCGAAGGACCTCGTGGGTAACAAACACAACCCCCACCATTATTATAAAATGGGCTTGGAGGGCGGCTTCTCGGCTTCTACTCCCGTCAATGCCGACCGCACCGTGGCCATCAACCTCGCCGAAAAGGACTACTACGAAATCGCCTCGAAGGCTGACTGGATAGAGTTCCGCTCCATCGTCAGCGACGGACAGAACGCCGTCGACGCCAAGATGACCAAGGATGTCGATCTCGGCTCGGACATTTTTATGGTGGGCGACAGTTACGCCGGCACGTTCGACGGACAGAACCATACGCTGAAAATCAACTGGAATAGCACATCAGGCTGGTTAGCCCCCTTCTACACTGTGAACGGCGCCACCATCAAGAACCTGCGCACCGAAGGAGAGATTAAGTCAAAATCGTACTTCTTGTCAGGATTGGTTCAAAGCGCTTATGGCAACACCACCATCTCGGGCTGCGTCAGCGCGGTGAACATCACGAGCACCTATGACAATGGTGGATGCGACGCAGCGGGCATGGTTGAATGCGTAAGGGATAATGCCAATGTCACCTTCACCGACTGCCTCGTCAAGGGCAAATTAAACGCCACGACAGAGAAAGGCAAGGAAAGCATGGGCGGATTTGTACATCTTCTGTATGGTAAGTGTACCCTGAACAACTGCCTCTACGCCGGCGAGAACAATGGAACCAAATGGTCAAGGACCTTCGCCCCCTACTCTGGCTCCACCCTCAACAACTGCTACTACCTCAACGCCTGCGGCGATGCGCAGGGCACGCAGGTAACGGCGGAGCAGCTGAAGAGCGGCGAAGTGGCTTATCTGCTTCAGAACAAGCGCGCCGGAAACTTCTGGGGACAGGAGCTCGGCAAGGAGAACGATCCGCAGCCCACCGACAAAGCCGAGAAGCACGTCTGCAAGGTGGACTTCAGCTACAACGACCAGCTGAAAGCCACGCGCTACGCCAACACCGGCAAGGCAATCTTCGGTGACATGCCCACCGTTACCCCGCAGTTCCTTCTTGGCAGCGACTACAACTTCCACCATTATTATAGATATGGCTTCTCAGAATACTTCACAGCTTCTACTCCCGTCAATGCCGACCGCACCGTGGGTCTCTTTATCGAGGACAGGGACTACTACGAAATCGCGTCTAATTACGACTGGAGAATGTTCTGCGACCTCGTGCGCAACGGACAGAACGGCGTCGACGCCAAGATGACGGCGGACATCAACCTCAGCTCCGACTTCTCTATGGTGGGAAGCGACGAACACAGGTATGCCGGCACGTTCGACGGACAGGGACATACGCTCACGATCAACTGGGACACCGGTTCAAAACCCTGGGTAGCCCCCTTCAACACCGTGGAAGGCGCCACCATCAAGAACCTGCGCACTGCAGGCAACATCAACTCGAGCACGCACTTCCTATCGGGATTGGTCTGCGACGCCTATGGCAACACAACCATCTCCGACTGCAACAGCGATGTGAACATCACAAGCACCTATAACGATGGTGGATGCGACGCGGCAGGCTTGGTACAATGTGTAAGAGAAAATGCCAATGTCACCATCATCGACTGTCTCGTCAGGGGCAAGATCGACGCCACGATGGAGAAAGGCAAGAGATATATGGGCGGATTCGTAAATAATCAGTATGGCAAGTGCACCCTGATCAACAGCCTCTACCTCGGTGAGAACAACGCCACCGGTGGCAACACCTTCGCGCCGACCTCTGCCTCCGGCACCACCCTCACGAACTGCTACTACCTCAACGCCTGCGGCAAGCCACAGGGCGAGCAGGCTACCGAGAAGCAGCTCAAGAGTGGCTATGTGACGAATAAGTTGCAGGCAGACCGCACCGACCAATGCCACTGGGCGCAGACATTGGGCGAGAGACCCGACCTCTACAATCCGGCCAACAAGGGCAAGATGAACTACGTATATCATGACGGCACCAAGTGGGCGTGCGGCGAATTCTACTTCAAAGACGACAATCCGCTGCCCATCGGGCTCGACTTCACCGCCGCCGAAGTCATATACCAGCGCTCTTTCAGCTTCGCTGGCATGAGTGGCACGATATGTCTGCCCTACGAGCTGCCCGTGCAGAGGTTCCGGGCCTACACCCTCTCGGGCGGCCAAGGCAACAAACTCTACTTCAAGGAAGTGACCGGCACGCTCGAGGCATATAAGCCGTATTACATCACGGGCATCGGCGTCGACCCCACGCTCAGCGGAAATAACATGCAGGTGAAAGCCTTCCATGACGACAATCTGACGACCGCCACCACCACGGGCCACAGCATGACGGGCACGGTAGAGGGCGTGGACAACGCCACTGCTGCCGCCGCCAACGCCTACATCCTGCAGAACGACGGCGATTTCCACAAGGTGACGACGGAGTATCCTAACGCCATGGTGCCCGCTTATCACACCTATGTCGTTTGTCCGAAAGCCTCGGCCGGCGCCAAGACGCTCTCCATCATCCTCGACGACAAGACCACCGGCATTGACGGCGTGACGAAAGACGCATCGGGCACGGACGGTCCGGTATACGACCTCCAGGGCCGTCGCGTGGCCGACCGCCTCGACGACGCACGCCACCGGTTGCCCGCAGGCGTCTACATCGTAGGTGGCCGCAAGGTGATCTTGAAATAAATAAATAAAGTCTCTCCTTTCATCGGGGGGCGGCCGTATGGGCGTGGTTCATCACGTTCTGAATCCCGCGGAAACGGGCGCCCCCCCGATAACCAAAAGAATATTTAATCTCAAACTTCAAATTTCAAGCTTCAAGCTTCAAGCTTCAAATTTCAAATTTCAAATTTCAAATTTCAAGCTTCAAATTTCAAGCTTCAAATTTCAAGCTTCAAATTTCAAATTTTAATTCTAATTTAGCATGAAACATTCTATTATTATTCAGAGGCTGTGCCTCTTTCTCTTAGTCTTCTTGCTGGCGGCGCCGGCATGGAGCTACTCCATTACGGTGAAGGCCAGGGACCGAAGTGCAGGCGAAGTAGAGGGCAAACGCGATGTTATGAGTGATGGCTATATAGTAGCCAGATGGAGCGACTGCAAGACCGGTCCGGCATTGCTTGCGGCCAACCGCAACTGGAAGATGAAAAAAGGATCTACCGTTACGATCAGCTGTTTTGGCAGATGGCGTTTCCGTGGTATCCGCTTTCGCGAACAGCTGAAGAACGCCGATAAACTCGTCTGCATCTCAGACAACCGCTATACCGGCGACCCCACGAGCAACAGTGGACTAAGCTGCTACGACGCACCCAACACCAAAGTTACATTGCAGGCAAATGATGATATCGAGTTTGCGGAGTATATCATAGAATTTGTGGCAGAACCTCGTGTCAGTTTCAAGAAGAAAGAATACACCTTTTTCGTGGGCGATCAATTTCACTTATTCTATGATAATATGGTGGAAAACCCTTACGAAGAATTCCCAAAGTTCGAGCTAAGCACAGAAGAACCGGGGATGCTTAACAAGGAGACGGCATGGGATTTTTTCACCGTAATAAAAGCAGGCAAAACCAACCTCGTCTTTAGGGCGGTGCCCGATGACAGGTACGCGGCCGGTTCTATCAAGGTTCCTTTTGAAGTGACGCGCCGCACTATGGATGCCTATCTGGACGGGCCGAAGACTGTCAGGCTGCAAGTATGGGACAATCTTTCTTTACCGGTTTTAAAAAGGATACCCGAAGGTTATGATCGCAGCAAGATAACGCGTAAGATCAGCGATGAAAAAGTCGTAAAGATTGAAGGTGAGAAGATAAAGCTCGGCAGCGATCCCTTTGGAAAGACGGCCACCATCACCTATACCCTTCCGGAGGATCACAAGTACAAAACCAAGACGCTTACCCTTACGATCATCGTGCCCAAAGAGGCAGAAATCTCTTCGCAGGACGACTGGAAGAAATTCTGCGCCGCCGTGAATAGTGGCTGGAACAACGCTGACGCCAAGCTGATGAAGGACGTCAACCTCGGCTCGGACATCGCGATGGTGGGAGTTGGAGAGCACAAGTATTCCGGCACGTTCGACGGACAGAACCACACGCTCACGCTCGGCTGGGATGGCGGCGACGGCTGGATGGCGCCTTTCCATACGATGAATGGAGCCACTATCAAAAACCTACGCGTCAACGGGTATATCAAGTCCAAAGGAAAAGGTCTCTCCGGATTGGTTCTGAACGTCTATGGCAACACCACCGTCTCGGGCTGCACCAGCGAGGTGGACATCACCAGTGGCAGTTCCGATGGCGGATGCGCATCGGCGGGTCTGATTCAATATATAAGCAGCGATGCCCATGTTTCCATTAACGACTGCCTCGTCAAGGGAACGCTCAAAGCCACGACGGAGATAGGCACGAAAGGAATGGCAGGCTTTGTTTACGATCAGAGAGGCAACTGCACCCTGACCAACTGCCTCTACACCGGCACGAACAACGCCGCCGGAGGCTACACCTTCGCCTCCAAATCCACCATCAAAAACTGCTACTACCTCAACGCCTGTGCCGCAACGTATGGCGAGAAGGTAACCATCGACCAGCTCAAGAGCGGCGAAGTGGCTTATAAGTTGCAAGCCGGCAGAGACACGCAGATGTGGGGACAGACGCTCGGCACCAACAACGAGCCGCTGCTCACCGCCGACGGCGCGAAGCGGGTCCGCAAGGTGGAGTTCAGCTATAACAACGATGTGAAAGCCACGCGCTATGCCACCCATGACAAGGGTATCTTTGGCGGTTTGCCCACCGTGCAGGAAATTCTGGGCACGGGCTACAACCCACAGCATTATTACTCGGGACTGACCTTTGCCGACAATTTCAGCGGCTCCACCAGCGTGACCGCCGACAAGCAGGTGGCAGTAAGCTTCACCCACAAGGTAGTCTGCGAAATCGCCTCGAAGGCTGACTGGAAGGCGTTCCGCGACCTCGTCAACGGCGGACAGACCAAGCTCAACGCCAAGATGACAGCGGACGTCGACCTCGGCTCCGACATTTGGCAGGTGGGCAATCATTACGCCGGCACGTTCGACGGACAGGGACATACGCTGAAAATCAACTGGAATAACACATCAGGCTGGTTAGCCCCCTTCTACACTGTGGACGGCGCCACCATCAAGAACCTGCGCACCGAAGGAGAGATTAAGTCAAGCTCGTACTTCTTGTCAGGATTGGTTCAAAGCGCCTATGGCAACACCACCATCTCGGGCTGCGTCAGCGCGGTGAACATCACGAGCAGCTATGACAATGGTGGATGCAACGCGGCGGGCATGGTTGAATGCGTAAGGGATAATGCCAATGTCACCTTCACCGACTGCCTCGTCAAGGGCAAATTAAACGCCACGACAGAGAAAGGCAAGGAAAGCATGGGCGGATTTGTACATCTTCTGTATGGTAAGTGTACCCTGAACAACTGCCTCTACGCCGGCGAGAACAATGGAACCAGATGGTCAAGGACCTTCGCCCCCTACTCCGGCTCCACCCTCAACAACTGCTACTACCTCAACGCCTGCGGCGATAAGCAGGGCACGCAGGTAACGAAGGAGCAGCTGAAGAGCGGCGAAGTGGCTTATCTGCTTCAGAACAAGCGCGCCGGAAACTTCTGGGGACAGGAGCTCGGCAAGGAGAACGATCCGCAGCCCACCGACAAAGCCGAGAAGCACGTCTGCAAGGTGGACTTCACCTACAACGACCAGGTGAAAGCCACGCGCTACGCCACCCACGGCAAGGGTATCCACGGCGGCATGCCCACCTTTACCGCAAAGGACCTCATGGGTAGCAACTACAACGAGCACCATTTTTATACCATCGCCTTTGAGGGCGACTTCAACGGCTCAACCACCGTCAGCTCCGACCGGATCGTGGCAGTGCTCTTCAACCATAAGGAAGCCTACGAGATAGCCTCGAAGGACAACTGGAAGACGTTCTGCGCCCTCGTGAACGGCGGACAGACCAAGCTCAACGCCAAGATGACGGCGAATGTCGATCTCGGCTCGGACATCACGATGGCGGGAGTTAATGGCAAAGATTATGCCGGCACATTCGACGGGCAGGGGCACACACTGACGCTCAACTGGGATGCCGGTTCAGACTACTGGAAATCTCCATTCTACACTGTGAAGGACGGTAGCATCAAGAACCTGCGCGTCAACGGGCAGATCAAGTCTAAAGGAAAAGGTCATGCCGGATTGATTCAGAATGCCTATGGCACGGTCACCGTCTCGGACTGCGTCAGCGATGTGGACCTCAAGGGGAGCAGCTCATTGGCGGGTATGATTCAATGGGTAGGCAGCAATACCAAAGTTACCTTCAACGACTGCTTGGTCAAGGGGTCGATCGACGCCACGACCGACAATGGCAAGAAAGGTATGGGCGGATTCGTAGATGACCAGAACGGCACCTGCACCCTGAACAACTGCCTCTACCTCGGCACGAACAACGCCACCGAAGGCTACACCTTCGCCAAGGACGCCACCGTCAAGAACTGCTACTACCTCAACCCCTGCGGCGACGCGCAGGGCGATAAGGTAACCGAGGAGCAGCTCAAGAACGGCTACGTGGCCTACAAGTTGCAGAACGGCAGAGACACGCAGTTCTGGGGACAGAACCTCGATACCGACAATGAGCCGCAGCTCACCGCCGACGCAGCGAAGCATATATATAAGGTAAGCTTCACCTACAACGACAAAGTAGCCGCTGCACGCTATACCAACCGCGGCAAGGCAATCTTCGGCGGGCTGCCTGACGAAAAGGAACTCTTAGGCACGGCCTACGATCCCAACAAGATCTACACGCTCACATTCGAGGACGACTTCTCGACTTCCACCACCGTTGATCGCGATCGCACCGTGGTTGTAACCATAATCGCAAACAACTACTTCGAGATTGCCACGAAAGAAGACTGGAAGAAATTCTGCGGACTCGTGAAAAAGGGACAGAAAAACCTCAATGCCAAGATGACGAAGGATGTAGACCTCGGCTCTGAAATCGTAATGGCAGGAGAAAGAGATATTGAATATTCCGGCACGTTCGACGGACAGGGACACACGCTGAAGTTCAACTGGACTGGCGACCACACAGGATGGTTAGCCCCCTTCAGGTATGTGAAGGACGTCACCATCCGCAACCTGCGCACCAAAGGACAGATCACAGATACCAGATATGTTTTATCAGGATTGATTTGCGAGTCCTATGGTAACAACATCGTTTCGAGCTGTGTCAGCGATGTGGACATCACTGGGGCATACGATTTGGCAGGAATGGTTTACGCTGTAAATAGAAATTCCACTGTTACCATCAATGACTGTGTAGTCAAGGGAAGATTCTACGCCACGCACGGAGACAGCAGTGCAGACATGGGCGGATTTGTATCTAAACTATATGATAATGGCACCTGCACCTTAAACAACTGTCTCTACCTCGGCGAGAACAACGCCACCGGATGGGCAAAAACCTTTGCTCCCAACCCCACCATCAACAACTGCTACTACCTTAACCTCTGTGGCAAGGAGCAGGGCATGAAGGTAACGGAGGAGCAGCTCAAGAACGGCTATGTAGCTTATAAGTTGCAGAACAACCGCACCGACAAGGGCTACTGGGCGCAGCAGCTGGGCGACATGTTCGACTTCTACAATGCTGCCGACAAGGGCAAGACCAACTACGTCTACTACGACGCGACGAACAAGCGCTGGACGTGCGACGACTTCCGCCTCACCGACGGCACGCCGCTGTCTATCGGACTCGACTTCATCGCCGCTAAGGCAACCTACAACCGCACCATCACCACAGCGAAAGCCACGGTGTGTCTGCCTTACGAGCTGCCTCATAACGGAAGTTTCGATGCCCACACCCTCTCGGGCGGCAACAACAGCGCAGTCAGTTTCAAGGACATGAAGGATAAGCTCGAAGCCTACAAGCCTTATCTCATCACGGCCAACGGAACGCCACAGCTCGGCGGAGAGAACCTGCAGGTGAAAGCCTTCAACGCCGCCGCTCTGACAACCCCGGCCGGTAAGTACCGCTTCGTGGGCACTGTCACCGACATAGACAATGCCACGGCAGCAGCCGCCAACGCCTACATCCTGCAGGACGACGGCCTCTTCCACAAGGTGACGACCGACAACCCCGGCGCCACGGTTCCCTGCTATCGCGCCTATGTCGTTTGTCCGAAAGCCTCTGCTGCCAAGACGCTCTCCATCATCCTCGACGGCGAGACCACCGGCATTGACGGCGTGACGGACGGCACGACGGGTGCGGACGGTCCGGTGTACGACCTCCAGGGCCGCCGCGTGGCCGACCGCCTCGACGACAACGCACGCCATCAGCTGCCCGCCGGCGTGTATATCGTGGGTGGAAGGAAGGTAGTCGTGAAGTAACGCGAATAACCTACCCCGGCCCTCCCAAAGGGAGGGTGAACTTCCGAATCACCAAGGAAACGGGGCAACCCGTCAGGCGTAGGGGCGTGATTCATCACGTTCCGAATCCACGGAAACGAGCAACCACACCCTACGCCATGACAATGAACCCTACGCCGGCGGCTGACGCCACGACAGGCGGAACGTGATGAATCACGCCCCTACGGCTGACGCCACGCCGCCGATACCCCGTAACCCTATATATATATAATAAGGTGGAAACAGCGTCCCCACAAACGCCGAGAGCCTTTCACGGGGTTCGGAAGACGTCCCGACAAATGACGAGAGGCTTGCTCAACTTGAGCAAACGCCAAGGTATAACAGGTGTTAAATGCACAACTTGGGCAAACGCCAAGGTATAACAGGTGTTAAATGCACAACTTGAGCAAACGTCAAGGTATAACAGGTGTTAAATGCACAACTTGAGCAAACGCCACGGCAAACGACGGCAGACTTGCACAACTTGAGCAAACGCCACGGCAAACGACGGGACGAAAAACAAGAAACATTTTTAATCTAAAAAAAACATTTTTATTATGCCAAACGAAAGTAAAGTAGTTCAGATTGGCAGTATTCACCTGCCCAATCTGACCAACGACGCCCATTTCATGTATATGAAGGACGTGGAGAACGCGATGGAAACGGACAAGGTGGCAAAGACCATGGAAAGAATCCAAGCCAACGTGGCGATTCTCAAGGCAGCCGTCGACAAAGAGGACGAATACCTCATCCTCTCGAAGAAAAGCCAATACACCGACAAGATTACGACCAAGGACAAGGAGCGCGACTCCATTTTCCGCGGCTACCGCACCGCCGTGAAAGGCATGCTGCGCATGCCCGTGGCCGATTTGGCGAAGGCCGCCGCCGACCTGTGGCAGCACCTGAAGGACTACAACATCGACCCCGAGATGCAGCTCGAGCGCGAGACGGCGCGCATCATGAACCTCGTCGACGACCTCAACACCAAGTTCGCCACGCAGGTGAGCAAGCTCGGTCTGAAGCCCTACGTCGACGCCCTCAAGGATGCCAACGACAAGGTCAACGAACTGCTCAACATGCGCACCGAAGACCGCGCGCAGCAGATAGCCGGCGCCCTGCGCAAGGCCCGACTGGGCACCGACGCGGCCTACCAGGACGCCGTCTGCCTGATCAACGCCATGGTCATCGTGGACGCCGAGAAGGACCTCACGCCGCTCATCAACTTCCTCAACGCCAACATCAAGCGCTACAAAGAGCAGGTGATGACGCGCGAAAAGAAAGACGACAACCCGTCAGGCGTAGGGGCGTGATTCATCACGTTCCGAAATCCACGGAAACGAGCAACCACACCCTACGCCATGACAATGAACCCGACGACGGCGGCTGACGCCACGCGGAGGCGGAACGTGATAAATCACGCCCCTACGGCTCACGCCACGGCGCGCCCCCTATATATAATGATAAAATTTGGAAGATTTGGAACGATTTGTAAGATTTTATTCGCCTGTCGGCTCATCAACTCGTCTCGGCGAAGCCGACTCAAAGCGTGTGCCTGCAGCGCAGACGTGTTGATGAGCCGACAGGCGAGTAAATTCTACAAATCGAAACAAATCATATAAATGATAAACATTGGAGGATTTCATAATAAATAATTATTTTCAAACGTTTAAATTTTAACGCCTATGGTTTTAATTTCAAAACTCAAACTCAATTTTAATGATTCATTTCAAGCTTCAAATTTCAAATTTTAATTCTAATTTAACATGAAACATTCTATTATTATTCATAGGCTCTGCCTCTTTCTCTTCATCCTGATGCTGGCGGCGCCGGCGTGGAGTGAAGAAATCACCATCTCCTCGAAAGAAGACTGGAAGCAGTTCTGCGAACGCGTGAACAGCGGGCGGATAACCAGAGCCGACGTCAAGCTGACCGCCGACATCGACCTCGGAGGAGACGTCATTAGGGCAGGCGTAGACGGATATGATTACCGAGGTACCTTCGACGGACAGGGACATTCTATCTCTGTCAACTGGAATGTTAATGACGGCAGCCTATCCCTATTCGACAATGTGTATGGCGGCACCATCAAGAACCTGCGCGTCAAAGGAAATATAACGGTCGGAGACGGCTATGTGGAAGGATTGGTTAGCGAAGTCCGAAACTATACCGTCATCTCCAACTGCGTCATCGATTTGAATATCAAGGGGAACTTTAGCTGGGGGTACATAAATGGCATAGCCGGAAAGGTATGGTTGGGCACGCTTGTCATTAAAGACTGCGTCGTCAAAGGAAGCTTCACCGCCGACTCGGAAGAAGGTAAGAACCGAATTAGGTGCTTTGTGGGTGCTTTGTGGGAGGATGGCAAATGCACCATAGAGAACTCTCTCTACATCGGCAGCAACAACGCCACCGACGGAAGTGAAACCTTTGGTCCTGACGGAACCAACATCAACAACTGCTACTACCTCAACGCCTGCGGCAAGGCGCAAGGCACGCAGATAACCAAGGAGCAGCTAAAGAGCGGCGAGGTGGCGCATAAGCTGCAGAAGGGCAGAAGCGAACATGTGTGGAGCCAGCTGATCGGCACCGACAACGAGCCGCAGCCCACCGCCGAAGCGCCGAAGCATGTATATAAGGTAGACTTCACCTATAACAACGAGGTGAAAGTAACGCGCTATGTCAACAACAAGGTCGGCAGCATGCCCACCACGCGGGATATTCTGGGGTCTGCCTACGCTCCTAAGATTATTTACGCGCCCGACTTCGAGGGCGGCTTCAACGGCTCCACCACCGTCAATGCCGACCGCACCGTGGCTGTAACCTTCGGAGAGAGAATCGAAATCGGCTCGAAAGACGACTGGAAGACGTTCTGCGAACTCGTCAACAACGGACATACCAAGCTCGACGCCAAGATGACCGCCAATGTCGACCTCGGAAGGGACATCGCGATGGCGGGAACGAACAGACGCTACTCCGGCACCTTCGACGGACAGAACCATACGCTGAAGATCAACTGGAACAGTGGTTCAAATACCTGGATAGCACCCTTCCAAACTGTGGACGGCGCCACCATCAAGAACTTGCGCACCGAAGGAGAGATTAACTCGAGCACGCACTTCCTGTCAGGATTGATTTTCGACGCCTATGGCACCACCAACATCTCCAACTGCGTCAGCGCGGTGAACATCACGAGCAGCTATGGCAATGGTGGATGCGACGCGGCGGGCATGATTGAATGTGTAAGAGATAATGCCAAGGTTACCATCACCGACTGCGTCGTCAAGGGCAAGTTCCACGCCGCGACGGAGTCAGGCAGGAGATATATGGGCGGATTTGTAGAAAATCAGTATGGTAAGTGCACCCTGAACAACTGCCTCTACATCGGCGAGAACAACGCCACCACCGGCGGCCACACCTTTGCGTCGAACTCTTCCTCCGGCACCACCCTCAACAACTGCTACTACCTCAACACCTGCGGCGCAGCGCAGGGCACGCATGTAACCGCCGACCAGCTCATGAGCGGCGAAGTGGCTTATAAGTTGCAGAACGGCAGAAACACGCAGTTCTGGGGACAGACGCTCCGCACCGACGACGAACCGCAGCTCACCGACGACGCGAAGAAGCGGGTGTATGAAGTGAAGTTCAGCTACAACGGCAACGTGGTCGCCACGCGCTACGCCACCCAAGGCAAGGCCATCTACGGCGCTTTACCCAACGAATCGGACCTCTTAGGCGCGCTATACGACCCGGCAAAAAATTACTCGCTCACCTTCGACGGCGGATTCAATACCGGCACCGCCATCGATAAAGACCGCACCGTGGCTGTAACCATACTCGTAAGCAACAACTTCGAGATTGCCACGAAGGACGACTGGAAGGAATTCTGCAGACTCGTCAACAGCGGAAAGACCAAGCTCGACGCCAAGATGATCAAGGACGTCAACCTCGAAGGAGACATCGCGATGGTGGGAACGAACGATCATAAGTATGCCGGCACGTTGGACGGGCAGAACCATACGCTGACGTTCGACTGGAATGGCGGCAACAATAAAAACTTAGCCCCCTTCAGGTCGGCAGATGGCGCAACCATCCGCAACCTGCGCACCAAAGGGAAGATCGTATCGAAAAACAACTGGTTGTCAGGATTGATCGATGAATCGTATGGCAACATCACTATCTCGAACTGCGTCAGCGACGTCGCTCTCACGAGCAGCCATAACGATAACGTCTGCGGAGCGGCAGGCATGATTTCTTATATATACAAAGGTGACGTTACCATTACCGACTGCGTCGTCAAGGGCTCGATCAACGCCACGACCGGCACAGGACAGAAAGGCATGGGCGGATTTGTATATGCTCAGCTGGGCACCTGCACCCTGACCAACTGTCTCTACATCGCCACGAACAACGCGGACAACACCAACAGCGACTGCCACACCTTCGCCAAGAACGCCACCGTCACGAACTGCTACTACCTCAACGCCTGTGGCACAGCTCAGGGCATAAAGATTACCGAGGAGCAACTGAAGAGCGGCGAGGTGGCACGACTGCTGCAAGGCGACCGCACCGACCAGTTCTGGGGACAGAACCTCGGCACGGACAATGAGCCGCAGCTCACCGACGACGCGACGAAGCACGTCTACAAGGTGGACTTCACCTACAACGGCAACGCGGCTGCCGCGCGCTACGCCAACAAGGGCGGGCATATTTTCGGCGCGCTGCCCACGGCGCAGAACCTCTTAGGCATGGCATACAGCCATAGTTATTATTATGCCCTCACCTTTGCCGACGACTTCTCGGCTAACACCGCCGTCGACGCCGACCGCACCGTAGCCGTTACCATTGCCAGGAAGGCTATCGACGAAGAGTTGGAGATCGCGTCGAAGGACGACTGGAAGATCTTCTGCGACGCCGTGAGCAGAGGCAAGCGCAATTTCGACGTAAAGATGACCGCCGACGTAGATCTGGGCAAGGACATCATCATGATAGGCGAGCAACTGCTTGTCTACAGCGGCACGTTTGACGGACAGGGTCACACACTGAAGATCGACTGGAACGCCGGCACGCAAAACGAGATAGCTCCGTTCAAGTATCTGGGCGAAACCACCATCAAGAACCTTACCGTCAAAGGACGGATCAACGCGGACGGATACAAGCTGGCGGGAATGGTGGTCAACGCGATGAGTTCGCTCAACGTCTCCAACTGCGTCAGCGATGTGGACATCACCAGCGATTATGACGGCGAAAGCCACATGGGAGGCATAGTGAACTACGTGTTTCACAATGCCCAAAGCGTAAGATTCATCGACTGTATCGTCAAAGGAAAGTTACACGCTACGAAAGAGGCGGGCCGGAAAAGCATGGGCGGCTTTATAGGGTATCGTGGAGGCAATATGCCGTGCTACTTTGAGAACTGCCTCTACATCGGCGAGAACAACGCCATCGTCGGCTTAGACGGCTACACCTTCGGTCCGAACCCCGTCCTCACGAACAGCCACTACCTCAAAGTATGCGGCATAGCACAGGGCGAGCAGGTAACCGAGAAGCAGCTCAAGAACGGCCATGTAAGCGAACTCCTGCAGGTAGACCGCAAAGACGCCTGCCACTGGGCACAGGTGCTGGGCGACATGCCGAGCCTCTACCGCGAAGCCGACAAGGCAAAGCCCAACTACATCTATTACGACACGGCGAACAAGCGCTGGACGTGCGACGACTTCCGCCTCACCGACGGCACGCCGCTGCCTATCGGGCTCGACTTCCTCGCCGCCAAGGCAACCTACGAACGCGACTTCACCGCCGGCAAGGCCACGGTGTGCCTGCCTTACGATCTGCCCGTCAGTGGCTTCAAGGCCTACACCCTCTCGGAGAAGCAGGACAACGCCAACGCGGTACACTTCACGCCGGTGAACGACAAGCTCGAAGTATACAAGCCTTATCTGCTCGTGGCCGACGGCACGGTACAGCTCGGCGGAGAGAACATTGAGGTGAGATTCTTCAAAGACGACAACCTAAAGACCACCGTCGCCACGGGACACAGCATGACAGGCACGGTAGACGGCATGGACAACGCCACGGCCGCGGCCGCCAACGCCTACATCCTGCAGCTCGACGGCCTGTTCCACAAGGTAACAGCCGGCAACGCCTCCGCCATGGTTCCCGCTAATCATGCCTATGTCACTTGTCCGAAGACCTCGGGTGCCAAGCAACTCTCCATCATCCTCGACGGCGAGACCACCGGCATCCGTGGCGTGACGAACGACACGGCAAACGGTCCGGTGTATGACCTGCAGGGTCGCCGCGTGGCCGACCGCCTCGACGACAACGCACGCCATCAGCTGCCCGCCGGCGTGTATATCGTCAATGGCCGCAAGGTTATCGTGAAATAAAAACATCCGTCAGGCGTAGGGGCGTGATTCATCACGTTCCGAATCCCACGGAAACAAACTGTCACGCCCCACGCCATGACAATGAACCCAACGCCGGCGGCTGACACCACGGCGCAACCCTATATATAATGATAAACATTGGAAGATTTGGAAAGATTTGTGAGATTTATTCGCCTGTCGGCTCATCAACTCGTCTCGGCGAAGCCGACTGAAAAAAAACAATCCATTTTTATAAAAACATTTAAACCAACGTTTTAAAACATTCAAACAAAATGAAAAAGTACATCAAACCAGAAATGAAATCGAAACTCATCGAGTTAGAAAACTGCATCCTCGCCGGCTCCATCGACATAGGCATCAGCGAAGACCCCGCCACGGGCCCGGCCTTGTCGAAGGGTAACAACTTCTTCGACGACGACGAGGATGACGCCCAGACCACCACGACCCGTTCCTTGTTCTCGTTGTGGGACGATTAACCCGCAACCCGAATAACCTACCCCGGCTTTTGCTTTGCTTTTCCCTCCGGCCAGCGATTTGCAATTACCTCGCTCCGCGAACAGCGACCTTCGGTTCCCAAAGGGAGGGTGAACTTCCGCATCATGGGAAAACGGGCAACCCGTCAGGCGTAGGGGCGTGATTCATCACGTTCCGAATCCCACGGGAAAACAAACAGTCACGCCCCACGCCATGACAATGAACCCAACGCAGCGGCTGACGCCACGGCGCACTCCTAATAACCCGCAACCCTATATATAATGATAAAAATTGTAGGATTTGGAATGATTTGGAAGATTTATTCGCCTGTCGGCTCATCAACTCGTCTCGGCGAAGCCGACTGAAGGAGTGTCCTGCGGACAGAAATCGGACAAATCTGAACAAATCATAATAAATCATTATTTTCAAACTTCAAATTTCAAAACGCAATCATTTAATTTTTCAATTTCAATTTAACAATGAAAACAAAAATAAAAGAAATCGTTCAGAGGCTCTGCCTCTTCCTGCTTGCCCTCGTGCTGGCCGCGCCGGCGTGGGCACAGGGCGGCGCGGGCAACGAAATTACCATCGGCTCGAAGGCCGACTGGCAGGCGTTCTGCAACCGCGTGAACAACGGCGAGACCACGCTCAACGCCAAGATGACCGCCGACGTCGACCTCGGTACGGACATCGTGATGGTGGGAACAGATTTTTATGGGTACGAAGGCACCTTCGACGGACAGGACCACACGCTCTCTTTCGACTGGGATGCCGGCTCCATGATTGGCATCGCCCCCTTCAAGCGTGTGGCGAACGCCACCATCAAGAACCTGCGCACCCAAGGGCAGATCACGACGAGCGGTTACGGTTTGTCAGGATTGGTTAATAGTGCCGCTATCATCACCCTTTCCCGCTGCGTCAGCGACGTGAAGCTCACGGGGGGCAATGATAAGCGGCCCATCGAAGCGGCGGGCCTGATTCGAATTATAGGCAGCGATGGTGCCAATTTTACCCTCACCGACTGCGTCGTCAAGGGAAGCATCACTAACCTGTCGCCTATAACTTCGTATGCGATGGCCGGGTTGGTACGTGACTGGCCTCGCTACTGCACCATAACCAACTGCCTCTACCTCGGCACGAACAACGCCGAAAGCGACGAAGGCAACTACACCTTCGGCCCCGCCGGCGCCACTATCACCAACTGCTACTACCTCAACGCCTGCGGCGAGGCACAGGGCACGCCGATAACCGCGGAGCAACTCAGAAGCGGCGAGATAACAGCCAAGCTGCAAGCCGGCAGGGAAGATTTGTTCTGGGGACAGACCATCGGCACCGACGACGAGCCGCTGCTCACCGACAAGATAGAGAAGCGGGTGTATAAAGTGGAGTTCACCTACAACGGCGAGGTGAAGGCCACACGCTACGCCAACAGCGGCGGCACCGTCGGCCTGCCCACCGCAAAGGAACTCGCGGGCACGGACTACAATCCGCTGAATGAATACACGCTCACCTTTGCCGACAACTTCTCGGCTACCACTCCCGTAACGGGCGACAAGACCGTGGCCGTGCAGATGACTTTCACCACAAAAGATTATTTCTCGATCGCCACCAAGGACGACTGGGAGGAGTACTGCGACCTCGTGAACAACAAGGGCATGAACGACCTCAACGCCAAGATGACGGCCGACATCGACCTCGGCAAGGATGTCTGGATCGTAGGCGGTACTTACTCTCATTATACCAGCACGTTCGACGGACAGGGACATACGCTCACGGTCGACTGGACTGTGGACGGATTTGACTTAGGTTATCCGTTCAGGATTTTGGGCGACGGCGCCACCATCAAGAACCTGCGCGTCAGAGGAAAGATCGTGTCGGAGTTTGGCCCCGTAGCCGGTTTGGCAGGCGTCATTGAGGGCAATGTTACCTTCTCCGGCTGCGTCAGCGATGTGGAGCTCATCAATAACCATAATGCCCCGAACTCCTTATCGGGCATGGTCAGATGGATACACGACGGTAAGGTTACCTTCACCGACTGCGTCGTCAAGGGAACGCTCAACGCCACGACGGAGAATGGCAAGAAAGGAATGGGCGGCTTCGTAGGCCAGCAAGACGGCACCTGCGAGCTGAACAACTGCCTCTACGCCGGAACAAGCAACGCCGGCGAGGACAGCTACACCTTCGCCCGCAATGCCAACGCCACCAACAGCTACTACTTCACCCCCTGCGGCGAAGCGCAGGGCACGCAGGCCATAGAGAAAGAGCTGCGGAACGGCGTGATGACCTATAAGTTGCAGGCCGGCCGCACCGACGACAGCCACTGGGCACAGGTGCTGGGCGACATGCCCGACCTCTACCGTGCGGGCGACAAGAACGTGCCGAACTATGTGTATTACGACGCGGCGAACAGTCGCTGGGCGTGCGAAAACTTCGTGCTCACCGACGGACAGCTCCTGCCCATCGGCATCGACTTCCTCGCCACGAAGGCAACCTACGAGCGCCCCTTCAGCAGCAAGCGCAGCGCCACCCTCTGTCTGCCCTACGAGCTTCCCATCAGCGGTTTCAAAGGCTACACCATCTCGGGCGGCGAAGGCAACAAAGCTTATATCGAAGAAGTGACCGGCACGCTCGAAGCCTACCGGCCGTATTACTTCGTGGCCGACGGAGAGCCACAGCTCGGCGGCACGAACCTGCAGGTGAAAGCCTACGACGACACTCACCTGAAGACCACCACCCCGAAGGGTTACAACCTCACGGGAACGATGGACGGCGTGGACAACGCCAACGCAGCAGCCGCCAACGCCTACATCCTGCAGGACGACGGCCTGTTCCACAAGGTAACGACGGAGTATCCCGCCGCCGTGGTGCCCATCTATCGCGCCTACATCACTTGTCCGAAGGCCTCGGGCGCCAAGGAGATCTCCGTCGTCCTCGACGGCGAGACCACTGGCATTGACGGCGTGACGGACGGCACGACGGGTGCGGACGGTCCGGTGTACGACCTCCAGGGCCGCCGCGTGGCCGACCGCTTAGACGACGCACGCCACCAGCTGCCCGCGGGCGTTTACATCGTTGGCGGCCGCAAGGTAGTCGTGAAGTAAAATCTCTTTTCATCGGGGGGCGCCATAGGGGCGTGATTTTTCATGTTCCGTATTCCCAAGGGAAACAAACGGCGCGCCCCCGATAACCCGCAACCCTATATATATATATAATAAGGTGAAAACGACAAACGACGGCAGGCTTGCCGGAGTTCGGAAAGCGACAAGACATAACAGATGTTAAATGCCGGAGTTCGGAAAACATCAAGACATAACAGATGTTAAATGACGGAGTTCGGAAAACATCAAGATATAACGGATGTTAAATGCCGAGGTTCGGAAAGTATCAAGGTGTAATAGATGTTAAATGCCGGAGCTCGGAAAGCATCAAGGTATAATGAACGTTAAATGCCGAGGTTCGGAAAACACCAAGTTATAACAGATATTAAATGCCGGAGTTCGGAAAGTATCAAAGCGAGACAAATGTTAACTGCCGAAGCTCGGCAAATGTCCCGACAACAAGCGGGACGGAAGCAAGCAGGGCAGAAGACAAGAAACCATGTTTAATCAAAAAAAAGATTATGGCAAACGAAAGTAAAATCATTCAGATTGGCACCATTGATTTGCACAGTCTGACCAACGACGCCCACTTCATCTACATGAAGGACGTGGAGAATGTAATGGAAACGGACGAGGCGGCAAAGTCCGTGGCGAGAATACAAACCGCCGTGGCCGCGCTCAAGAAAGCCATCGACAAGGAAGACGAATACCTCATGCTCTCCAAGAAAAGCCAATACACCGACCGGATTACGGCCAAGGACCGCGAGCGCGACTCCATCTTCCGCGGCTACCGCACCGCCGTGAAAGGCATGCTGCGCATGCCCGTGGCCGATTTGGCGAAGGCCGCCGCCGAGCTGTGGCAGCACCTGAAGGACTACAACATCAATCCCGACATGCAGCTCGAGCGCGAGACCTCACGCATCATGAACCTCGTCGACGACCTCAACACCAAGTTCGCCACGCAGGTGAGCAAGCTCGGTCTGAAGCCCTACGTCGACGCCCTCAAGGATGCCAACGACAAGGTCAACGAACTGCTCAACATGCGCACCGAAGACCGCGCGCAGCAGATAGCCGGCGCCCTGCGCAAGGCCCGACTGGGCACCGACGAGGCTTATCAGGACGCCGTCGTCCTGATCAACGCCATGGCCGTGGTGGGCACCGAGAAGAGCCTCACGCCGCTCATCAACTACCTCAACGCCAACATCAAGCGCTACAAGGAGCAGGTGATGACGCGCGGCAAGAAGGACGAACCGGAGGATTTGTAGGAGTTGAGGAGTGTGCCTCGCGGCACAGACGTGTTGATGAGCCGACAGGCGAGTAAATCTTACAAATCTGGACAAATCAAACAAATAAATTTGGAGGATTTAAAATAATTTGGAAGATTTGGAAAGATTTGGGAGATTTACTCGCCTGTCGGCTCATCAACTCGTCTCGGCGAAGCCGACTCGAAGCCGACTCAAGGTTCAAAACGCAATATTTAATTTTTTAATTTCAATTTAACAACAATGAAGACAAGAAACATCATCCCGTGGCTCTGCCTCCTCCTCTCCGCCCTGGCGACAGCCATGCCGGCAGGGGCGCAGGGCAGCGGGGAAAACTACCTCGACATTGCCACGAAGGAAGAGTGGCAGGCGTTCCACAACCGCATAAAAGACGGGGAAGGCGGCCTCAACGCCAGGCTGACCGCCGACATCGACCTGGGAACGGACGTCGTGAAATCAAGCGCCTGGGGCAATCCCTACTGGGGCACTTTCGACGGACAGGGACACACCATCACCATCGACTGGAATGACGAGAGCGGCTACGCCGTCGGGCTGTTCCCAATCGTAGCAGGCGCCACCATCAAGAACCTGCACGTAAAAGGGAAGTTCGTGGCCGACCTAGAATACTTGGGCGTAATGAGCTGCATGGCGAGGGGAACAAACACCTTCTCGGGCTGCAGCATCGACGTGGACATCACAAACAGCAACAACAGAGCCAAAACGGCTGGCATGGTTGCTGAGATAATGTTCGATGGCCAGGCTACATTCAACGACTGCCTCGTGGCGGGCAACATCACCGCCAAGTCAGACTATGGCAGGGAACATATCGCGGGCTTTGTAGCTTGGGTGCCTAAAGGCATCACCTGCACCTTTAACAACTGCCTCTACACAGGTACGAACAATGCCGCCCCCGGAAGATATAACTTCTATAACTTCGCAAAACGCGCCACACTGACAAACTGCTACTATCCGTACTCCTACGGAGGCGAGAACGGTACGCAGGTTACCGCCGAACAGCTGAAAAGCGGCGAGGTGGCATATCTCTTGCAAAACAAGCGCGCCGACATGGCGTGGGGACAAAAGATTGGCGAAGACCTGTTTCCGCTGCCCACCGCCGAAGCCGCAAAACAGGTGTACGAGGTGAAGTTCAGCTACAACGGCGAGGTGAAGGTCATGCGCTACGCCAACAAGGGCGGGCACGTCGTGCCGCCCACCGTGCAAGAGCTGCTCGGCGCTGACTACGCTCCCAACATTACCTACGCGCTCAGCTTTGAGGGAGGCTTCTCGGCGTCCTCTACCGTTACCGGCGATACCACCGTGGTGGCAAACGTGGTCTTCAAAGACATCAGCATCGCCACGAAAGAAGACTGGAAGAAGTTCGGCGACATCGTGAACAGCGGACAGAACGACGTCAACGTCAAGATGACCGCCGACGTCGACCTCGGCAAGAAAGTCAGTTACGTTGGTCATTATTCCGGCACATTCGACGGGCAGGGACATGCGCTCACTATAGACTGGAACGTCGAGTACGGCGAGTTAGCCCCCTTCTACAAGGTAAATGGCGCCACCATTAAAAACCTGCACACGAAAGGGCAGATAACGGGAACGAACCAATTGTCAGGATTGATAGTTTACGTTTATGGCAACACCACCATCTCGGGCTGCGTCAGCGAGGTGGCTATCAAGGGGGAAGGCCAATTGGCGGGCATGATTTATGATGAAAGCCCGGCTACAGATATCAATGTTACCCTCACCGACTGCGCCGTCAAGGGCGACATCACCGCCACGACGGACGAAGGCAAGGAGAACATGGGGGGCTTTGTATACAGATGGAATGGAAACTTCACCTTCAACAACTGCCTCTACATCGGCACCAACAATGCCTCCGGTGGCTACACCTTCTCCGATGGCGCCAACCTCACCAACTGCTACTATCTGAACAGTTGCGGCACGGCACAGGGCACGCCAACCACTGCGGAGCAGCTCAAGAGCGGCGAGGTGGCCTATAAGCTGCAGGGCGACCGCACCGACAGCTGCCACTGGGCACAGGTGCTGGGCGAGTGGCCGAGCCTTTACCGCGAAGCCGACAAGGCGAAGGCCAACTATGTATATTATAATAAGGAGAGCAATGGCTGGACGTGCGACGACTTCCGCCTCACCGATGGACAGTCGCTGCCCATCGGGCTCGACTTCACCGCCACGAAGGCTACCTACGACCGCACCCTCGCCGCCGGCAAGGCCACGCTATGCCTGCCCTACGAGCTGCCCGTCAGTGGGTTTAAGGCCTACACCCTCACCCTCATGGTCTCGCAAGGCAACAGCAACGCAGTCCGTTTTGGGAGAGTGGACGACCGGCTCGAGGCCTACCATCCCTACCTGCTCGTGGCTGACGGCACGCCGCAGCTCAGCGGCAACGACATACAGGTGAAAGCCTTCGATCGCAACAATCTGGTGGCCCGCTCCCTTGACGACTATGTATTCATAGGCACGATGGACGGCGTGGACAACGCCAACGCAGCAGTCGACAAGGCCTACATCCTGCAGGAAGACGGCAAGTTCCACCTCGTAACGACCGGCTATCCCACCGCCACGGTTCCCGCTTATCATGCTTATATCAGGCGACGCGAGGTGCATCAAGAGGCTAAGGAGCTCTCCATCATCCTCGACGGCGAGACCACCGGCATCGACGGCGTGACGGACGGCACGACGGGTGCGGACGGTCCGGTGTACGACCTCCAGGGCCGCCGTGTGGCCGACCGCCTCGACGAGGCCGCACGCCACCGGTTGCCCGCAGGCATCTACATCGCAGGCGGCCGCAAGGTGATCCTGAAGTAAACACAACTCTCCCAGGCGTTTACATCGTGAATGTCTGCAAGGTAGTCGTAAAATAAATAAAAACTCTCCTCTCATCGGGGGGCGTCCGCCGTGTGGGCGTGATCCGTCACGTTCCGAATCCCACGGCAATGGACGTCCCCCGATGAACCAAAACCATATATAAGTATACGCGAGTCATCGCTTAATCGTTTTGTAACTTCTTGATTTTCACCTATAAGGATACAAAATATTAACGAGATTACCAACTTTTACAAGCACTTTCTTATCCCGAACTCGCGTATTTTTTTTATGCGTCCAAAGATTGGAGTATGCTGATTTTTCGGGCAAGCCCTCAACAACTCGTCCTTTTGTAGCAAAATAGAGGTAGCGGGGCGGGCTTGCACAAGGTTTTGGCGGAAAACACAACCCGTAGGTGTGGAAAATAGAAAAGGTGGCTATCTCAAAATGCAAGATAACCACCTGATGAAATAAAATGAAAGATTTTACAGAGCTGTGCTTCTCAAAGCACGCATAGCAAGATGGCACAGAGTATCGCCAACCAGAAGAGAATGCTCAGCAGTGTAAATGTCACTTTCAGAATTATCCGGACTATAAAACGTAGTATCAGAAAACCTGCAACGACGAGCGTGTAAAGCAAACCGTGTCAGGTCGGTTCATGGGAGCATAGCTATGGTGCAGTGCGCACTACCGCCTTGGCGGTTGGTCCTTTTAGAGTAATCTATGTTTCCTGCCAAGCTTTTTTGGGTGAAAGTTCTTTAATTTATGTTGCATTCCCTTGTTGCTGGCCGGTAATGCAAACAATAATCCTCGTCCTTTCTGATGAGTCCGACAATGATGTGCACCAGCTTGTTCTTCACGTTGTTGAGTGCCAGCGGGCTTGGCTTGCCTCTCATGATGAGTCGTGTGTAATACGCCTTGATGTCGGGGTTGTGCCTGACGGCGCTCAAGGCGGCTTGGGTGAGCAGGGGCTTGAAGTTGTGGTTGCAGAGACGGCTGACGTGCGTCCCCCGTCGAACGCTCGTTCCCGACTCGTACTTGAAGGGTGCCACGCCGACGTGGCAGGCCAGTTTGCCCGCATCCAGGGGGAACTTCATGAAGTCG
>NZ_AUFQ01000022.1 GCF_000426585.1 Segatella baroniae DSM 16972 = JCM 13447 | reverse complement strand
TCTTCTATGTTGCTATCCAAATAATTGGAAAATATTTGTTATTTATTAACTATTTATTTATCAATCACTTATCGTGAAGTTCCTAAGTACGATGACTTTAGAAGAAGCACCAGCCACCAGCCCGACATGGAAACGCCGGGTACGGAATGACCACGAACAACATACCTATCAGACAAACTTCTATGAGTTGACACGGACGTATCCGCCCAACAATTTACTTCTTCAGAATTATAGGTAAAACGCAACAGTCTTATCGGAGATGACACCCGAAGGTCCATCAACTATGTCAAGGAGTCGTTTTATGAAGTTGTCCGAATGTCTGTATGTTATTCTTTATCCCATCTGTATGGCTTATATTTCCTGCCGTTCTTGAGTACCGAGAAAATGATGTTGGACATCTTTCTTGCAATTTTGACTATGGCCTCCTGCGGTTTCATGGACTGCTTGTACTGGCGTAGGCCAGTCCCAGTCCGTAATCTCTGTAGACGGCTATCCATGCAGCCTCTATGACCATCGGTCCGAGAAGCTTGTTGCCACGGAAGGTCTTTTCTCCGCTTGAGGTCCTCTCGCCACTGTTATGACAGGTAGGTATCAGCCCCAGATAACTGGCGAACCGATTCTCGTTGCGGAATCTCTTCACATCGTAGATTTCTGTCAGTATGCACATGGCTACACTTACGCCTATGCCGGGTATCGACATCAGAAGCTCGTAATTGAGCCTGTACCTGTCCGTCCGTGCAAGTCTGCGTATGGCTCTTGTCGCATCCAAAAGCGTCTGGCGTATCGTCTCCACCTGCTTGACGAGCAAGTCCAATGACAGCCTTGGGGGAGAGAGCAGCACGACATTCTCCTTGAGCCATTTGATGAAGGCCCTTGACCAGTGTGTCCCCGGGCTTGCGAACCGCTCGGGCATCTCCACGCCATTGCAGTGCAGCAGGTGCTTCACCCTTGATTTGTAGCCCGACAGCTGGTTCTGTATGGTCTTCCTGATGCGGATGACCGACCTGTCGTCGATGTTCTCCCTTTCACGGATATAGATGGGACGGATGTCCCCGGCGCGCAAGGAGCGGGCAAGCTTGGCCGCATCCACCTTGTCTGTCTTCATCACCTCCTCGTACTGGGTGGTCGGAACGTCCGCGGCATGGGTCACCACGCAGTCGATGCCGTACTCCTTGAGGGCGTAGTATGTGGCAAAGCCACTGAAGCCAGACTCGTACACGGCGTGGTACTCACCATCAGGGAAATGCTTCTTCAAAAAGTCAAAGAGCGTCTTTGCGGAGGCTTGCTGCGGGTGCCTCTCTCTGTAACCCGACTCGGTCAGCACACAGACCTCCCAAGTTTTTGCGTGGACATCAATTCCTATGTAAATCTTTTGTCCCTTGAAGGAAATTTTGTTTCTTTGCATATCGGTACGGTTCTAATTGTTTGTCATTTGTCGTTTGCACTACAAATATACAATCCAATTATTATCGTACCAACTCTTTCCTTGCAGACTATGAAAAACACCGCGGAGGCTTGCCATGCGGCCGGAGGCGCGAAGCCTCCGAAGAGCGATGTCTAACTCGTCGCAATACGTTAGCCTTTGCAAACATAGTAACTTGTTGCTTGTTCTTTCGACAAAAGTAAGCATAAAAAATGAGAAATGTGAAATGTGAAGTGTGAAATGGGATAATGGGGAATGAGAAGTGTGGAGTGTTTGGAATGTGGAATGAGAAGTGTGGAGTGAGAAATGTGAAGCGTGGAGTGTGAAATGGGCTAATGTGGAATGTGAAACGTTGAACTCAAACCGGCCATTGGCCAAAGGTCAAGCCGCATTGCGCATGCTATCGCCTGTACTCCGCACACTACTGCTTGTATTCCACCTGCTACCGCCTTGGCGGTTGGTCTTTTTAGAGCAGGGGTGCGAGCGAAGCGAGCTACCCTGTCTGACACATAGCATAGATATCTAGCCGAAGGCCTTGGTCTTTTCACGTTTGTGGGGGATGTTGTCGGGCTTGACGGAGGCAGTTGTCCGGCTTGCCATTGGGCCTTGGAGCATGCCGAGAGCACGAAGCCACACTCCTCATCCCACAATTCAACACTTCCCACTTCACATTCCTCATTCAACACTTCACATTCCCCATTCAACACTTCACATTTCTCACTCCACACTTCTCATTCCACATTCCAAACACTCCACACTTCACACTTCTCACTTCTTTCAAACCAAGGATTTTGCCGCAGAAAAGTTTTTTTTCTAATTTTGCACATTGCATTCTGCCGTCCGGCGAGCCGACGAAGCCTGCCGACCGAGCGGCCTGTATATATATAAATAGGTATGGAACTGACGGAATCCTTGATCATCCAGAATCTGAAAGAGGGCAACGGAAACGCCTACAAGTATGTTTTCGACGCCCACTATGAGGTGTTGTGCGCCGTGGCCGCCCGCTATCTGCACGACGACTTCATGGCCGAGAGCGTGGTGGGCGACGTGATTTTCCACCTTTGGGAGACGCGCGAGCACATCGACATCCACACTTCGCTCCGCCAATATCTCGTCAGGAGCGTGCGCAACCGCTGCCTCGACCATCTGAAGTCGCGCCACGAACGCCACGAACGCACGCTGTCGACTCTGCCCGAGGCCGACCGCCTGGAGGTGGCGGCCGACGACCGCAGCCATCCGCTGGGCCATCTGCTGGAGAAAGAACTGGAACAGGCCGTGGGCGAGGCCGTCGAACGGTTGCCCGAAGACTGCCGCCGCGTCTTCAAGATGAGCCGTTTCGACGGCAAGAAGAATGCCGAAATCGCCCAAGAGCTGGGCATTTCGGTCAACACCGTGAAGTATCACATCAAGAACGCCTTGCGACTGTTGCAGCAACAGCTGGGCAAGTATTTTGTTTTCCTGCTGCTGACAGGTTTTGCCCAATAAGTCCGACAGGCCCGACAAGTCTGCCGGGAATGGCCTTTTTCTTGGTTTTCTTCTGCCCGTCGGGCAAAAAAAACTGTTTTTCCACTACCCCCTTGTCTTTTTTTATCGTCTCACCAATAACTAACCCACAATGATGACCGAATCCAACAGCCACATCGACGACCTCATCGTCCGCTTTTTCACCGACGACCTCACTGCCTCCGAACGTCTCGAACTCGACGCCTGGAAGGCCGAAAGCCCCGACAACCGTGGCCATTTCGGGCAGTTGGAGGAGATATGGTTCTCCGTCGCCGCGTCCGACGCAGGCCGGAGATTCCACAAGGAGCGGGCCTACGACAGGTTTCAGCAGCGCGTGGCCGAAGCCCTGGCGGCCCGGCAGCCGCGCCGTCGCCGCTGGGCGAGCCTGTTGAAGTATGCCGCCGTGGCCGTGTTGACGGTGGGGCTGTTCTCCTACCTGTCCTACATCACGGGCCGACAGGGCCTGCTCGGCGCCCTTGCCGACATCCGGGTGGAGGCTCCGCTCGGCTCCACTACCAGGATGCTGCTGCCCGACGGCACGCGGGTGTGGCTCAACGCCGGTTCGACGGTGCGCTATTCGCAGGGCTTCGGCGTGAAGAACCGCGAGGTGAAGCTCACCGGTGAAGGCTATTTCGAGGTGACGAAGAACGAGCAACTGCCCTTCACGGTGGCCTCCGGCAACATCAGTGTGCGCGTGCTCGGCACCAAGTTCAACTTCCGTGACTATGCCACTGACGAAGAAGCCGTGGTCGACCTGGCCGAAGGCAGCGTGGCCTTCGACGTCGCGGGTCGCTCCGACCGCCGCTACCAGCTGCGTCCCAACCAGCGGGCCGTCTTCTCCAAGACCTCCCGCCGCGTGTATATCGGCGACTGCGTGGCCACCAACGCCAGCCAGTGGACCGACGGCACCATCGTGCTCGACGGCAAGTCGATGAAGGACATCGCCCTGCAACTGTCGCGAAGCTACAACGCCGACGTGGAAATCAAGAGCCGACGGGCTGCCGCCATGCACTTCTACGGCACCTTCGCCCGCCGTTCGCAAAGCCTGAAAGACGTGCTCGACGCCCTCGCCTCCACCGGAAAGATACGCTATCGCATGGTGGACGAACGCAGCGCGGTCGTCTATTGAACCGAAACGACAATCCAACCTGAATATGAAAACCCCTAAAAACAACGACAACCTATGAACAGTGAATAACCAAAAACCGCCTCGATTCCCCTGGAAAATATAACGATCGACACCCGAAAACGTCCCGCGCAAGGCGGCCCCGACGGGCCGTGGGACTGAAACCGACTTGTTTTTATCTATTAACCCATAAATTTATAAAACTGAATGAATAGCAAGAGAAAAGGTCTTTTCGTGACTGCATTCCTGTTATGTCTCAACCTGAGCATGGCCGCTCAGAGCGTTTCGCTCCAGATGAAGGGCGTGACGGTGAAGAAAGCCATGAGCGAGTTGAGGCAGAAAAGCGGATATTCGTTCGTGTTCGAAGCCGGCGACCTCGACATGCAGAAGGTCGTCAGCGTGAACGCGAAGAATGTCAGACAAGCCATCGACCAGATTCTGCACGGGCAGAACCTGTCTTATGAAATCAAAGGGAAGAACATCATCGTCTCCAAGTCTTTATCGCAAAACACACAACGGCCGCAGACCGCGGACGAAAAGAAGAAGGTCGGCGGCGTCATCCGTGACGAAAACGGCGATCCTGTCATTGGCGCCACCGTGCGGCAGAAGGGCGCCCAGGGCGGTGCCATCACCGACTTGGACGGTCGTTTCACGCTGATGGTGGACGAAGGCTCCGAACTGGAGATCTCCTACATCGGCTACAACACCAAGACCGTGCGCGTGGGACGGCACAACACCTACGACATCAGCCTCTCGGCGGGCAACGCCAAGGAACTGAACGAGGTGGTGGTGACGGCCCTCGGTATCAAGCGCGAGCAGAAGGCGCTGAGCTACAACGTGCAGCAGGTGGGCGGCGACGCGCTGGCGGCCAACAAGGACGCCAACTTCATCAACTCGCTTAGTGGCAAGGTGGCCGGCGTGAACATCAATGCCAGCTCCTCCGGCGCGGGCGGCGCTTCGAAAGTGGTGATGCGCGGTACGCGAAGCATCGAGCAGTCGAGCAACGTGCTCTACGTCATCGACGGCGTTCCGATGTTCAATCTCGGTGGTGGCGGCGACTCCGCGTTCGGCTCCAACGGCACGACCGAGGCCATTGCCGACATCAACCCCGAAGACATTGAGTCCATGTCGGTGCTGACGGGCGCGGCCGCCGCGGCCCTCTATGGCAACCGGGCGTCGAACGGCGCCATCGTCATCACCACGAAGAAGGGCAAGACGGGCCACACCGAGTTCACCGTAAGCCAGAGCACGGAATTCTCCAACGCCTTCAGGCTGCCCGAATTTCAGAATCGTTACGGCACGGGCAGCAGTCTGCGCGAGGCCGGTGCCGACAGTTACAGCTGGGGACGCAGGCTCAACGACGCCAACTACATGGGCTACGACCCGAAGAAAGACTATCTGAAGACCGGCGTCATGACCACCGAGACCTTCTCTCTGTCGACCGGTTCGGAGAAGAACCAGACCTATTTCTCGGCCAGCGCACTCAACTCGGGCGGTATCATTCCCAACAACCGCTACAATCGCTACAACTTCACGTTCCGCAACACGTCGAGCATGCTCGGCGACAGGCTTCTCCTGGACGTGGGAGCCAGCTATGTCATCCAGAACGACCGCAACATGACCAACCAGGGCGTGTATGCCAACCCGCTGGTGTCGGCCTATCTCTATCCACGAGGCAACGACTACAACGACATGGCCATGTTCGAGCACTTCGACACCACGCGAAACATCTACACGCAGAACTGGAACAACCTGCTCAGCGAGTTCGTCGGACAGAATCCCTATTGGATAAACTACCGCAACCTGCGCACGAACAAGAAGTACAGATACATGATGAACGCGGGTGTCACCTACAAGATCACCGACTGGTTGAACGTGGTGGGTCGCATACGGATCGACAATGCCACGAACACTTACCAGAAGAAATACTTCGCAAGCACCAATACGACCATTGCGGGAGTCAACGGTCAGTATGCCAAAGTCAAGACAGATGACAAGCAGGCCTATGGCGATTTCATGCTGAACGTCAACAAACGCTTCCTGCAAGACAGGCTTTCGCTCGTCGCCAACATGGGTGGTTCGCTCTCAGACATCAAGCAAGACCAGACCGGCGTCGACGGACCGATTGCCGACAACTTGATTCCCAACGTCTTCAACGAATACCAGATCGACGTGAACCGTGAGGCCCGTCAGCCCGGCGGCTACCATGAGCAGACCAAGTCGCTCTTCGCCAGCGTCGAACTGGGCTGGGCCAGCCAGTACTATCTCACCGTGACGGGCCGCAACGACTGGCCTTCCATGCTGGCAGGACCCCACTCCAACAAGCGTTCCTTCTTCTATCCTTCCGTCGGCGGCTCGTGGATTGTCTCCGAAACGCTGAAGTTGCCCAAGGCCATCGACTATCTGAAGGTGCGCGGTTCGTTCGCTTCGGTGGGCATTCCGTTCCTCCGCAACATCGCCAACCCCAAGTACGAGTGGGACAACAACACCAAGCAGTGGAAGAGCCAGACCATCTATCCCATCTACGACCTGAAGCCCGAGACCACCAATTCGTGGGAAGTGGGCTTGCAGGCACGCTTCTTCAAGCACTTCAACCTCGACGTGACACTCTATTGGACGAAGACTTTCAACCAGACTTTCAACCCCGACATCTCCGTGTCTTCGGGCTACTCCGCGCTCTATATACAGACGGGTAACGTCTCGAACAACGGTATCGAGCTGGCATTGGGCTACAGCAACAACTGGGGAGGCTTCGGATGGTCGAGCAGCTATACGCTCAGTTCCAACCGCAACCGCATCAACGAGCTGGTGCGCAACTATGTTCACCCCGAGACCGGGGCCGTCATCAACAAGGATCGCCTGGATGTGGGCGGCTTGGGCAACGCCCATTTCATCCTGAAGGAAGGCGGCACGCTGGGCGACCTCTACTCCTTGACCGACGTGAAGCGCGACGACAAGGGCCGCATCTATGTCGACAAGGACGGCAAAGTGTATCGCAACAACAACGTCGGCGACGTGAAGCTGGGCTCGGTGTTCCCCAAGGCCAACATGGCTTGGCGCAACGAGTTCTCCTACAAGGGCTTCAATCTCGGCGTGATGGTCAGCGCCCGCTTCGGCGGTATCGTCTATTCGGCCACGCAGGCGGCCCTCGACCTCTACGGAGTGTCGGAAGCCAGCGCCAAGGCACGCGACAACAAGTATGTGAAAGTGAACGGAAACGACTTCCTCACCCCCGAGTCGTGGTACTCGACGATAGGCGCCAGCGACGGCATTCCGCAGTACTACACCTACAGTGCCACCAACGTGCGTCTGCAAGAGGCCAGCATCGGCTACACCTTCAAGAAGAGAAACTTCTTCGGTTTGGGCGACCTGACGCTCTCGTTGACGGGCCGCAACCTGCTGATGTTCTACTGCAAGGCTCCTTTCGACCCCGAGACGACGGCCACCACAGGCAACTACTATCAGGGTATCGACAAGTTCATGACGCCGAGCACACGCAATATCGGTTTCAACATCAAGCTTAAATTCTAAACCAAAGTTATGAAACAGTTAAGAAATATCATATTGTCTACGGTGTCGGCCGGCCTTGTGATGGGCTTCACGGCCTGCACCAACGGTTATGAGGACTACAACCGGAATCCCTATGGCGTGTCGAAGGAGGACATGAAGCGCGACGCCTATTCGCTGGGCGCGGCCATGGTCAACCTCCAGAGCTGGGTCGTCCCGACCGATGTCAATACCAATCAGTTCACCGAATGCCTGTGCGGCGGTTCTTACGGAGGTTATATCTCCGACTCAAATGCCGGTTTTGCCGGTAAAAACTTTGCGCAGTACAGTCCTGAAAACGGCTGGAGCCGCGTGTTGTTCAAGGACTTTCTGCCCAAACTCTTCATCTACTTCAACGAAGTGAAGAGCGCGACCGACGAGCCGGTGCCCCTCGCCGTGGCCCAGGTCGTGAAGGTGGCGGGCATTCATCGCGTCACCGACGCCTACGGACCCATCCCTTATTCGAAGGTGGGACAGAACGGTGAGATCACTGCCGCCTACGACTCGCAGCAGGATGTCTACAAGTTGATGTTCCAACAGCTCGACGAAGCCATCAAGACGCTGACCGCCAACCGCACGCTCAACTTCTCGCCGAAGGCTGACAAGGTGTTTGGAGGCAACGTGGAGAAGTGGATCAAGTTTGCCAACTCGCTGCGGCTGCGTCTGGCCGTGCGCGTATCGAAGGCCGATCCCACCTTGGCACAGCGGGAGGCGGAGGCTTCCGTGAGCAACGAAGTGGGCGTCATGACCGCCAACGACGACAATGCCTTCATGACACTGTCGAACACCAACCCCTTCTACATCATCATGTATGAGTACAACGGCGGCGACTCGCGCATCGGGGCGGACATCACCAGCTACATGAACGGCTACGACGACCCGCGTCGCGACGCCATGTTCACCAAGTCGACATTCGTCGGCAAGACCGACGGCTACCACGGATTGCGCTCCGGTATCGCCATTCCGGGAGCCGAAGTCGCCCACGCCTACAGCAACTACAACGTGAAGACGGACACCAAACTCTTGTGGATGAACGCCGCCGAGGTGGCCTTCCTCCGTGCCGAAGGTGCGCTGAAGGGCTGGAAGATGAACGGAACGGCCGCCGAATTTTACAAGAAGGGCGTCGAACTTTCATTCGAACAGTGGGGCGTGAGCGGTGCCGACAAGTACCTGGCAGACGCCGGCAGCACGCCGTCGCTCTACCAAGACCCCGCCAACATCAACTCCTACGCGGGCCAGACATCCACCATCACCATCGCGTGGAACGACGGCGACACGCCCGAAAAGAAGCTGGAGCGCGTCATCACGCAGAAGTGGCTCGCCATGTTCCCGCTCGGACTCGAAGCGTGGGCCGACTATCGCCGCACAGGTTATCCACGACTCATGCCCGTCAAGGTCAACAACAGCGGCGGCGTGGTGAGCACGGAACGCGGTGCCCGACGCCTGGCATTCCCGCAGGAGGAGCGCACCAACAACCTTGACAACTACAACGCGGCCGTCGGAATGCTCGGAGGAGCCGACAACATGGCCACCGACGTGTGGTGGGCCAAGTGAGTCGAGGGTAGGAAAACGTATCTATCAATCACGATTACCGATTAAAACAGAATAAAAGACATGAAACATATCATCAAGAGTCTCACCTTTTCAACGCTCTGCGCGGCCTCCCTGTTCCTATGCAGCTGCGATACGGACGTGGAACCGGTGGACATCAACCAGCCGGGCATTGAGCAGCAGAACGCCGAACTCTACCAGAACTATCTCACGAAGCTCAAGGCTTACAAGGCAAGTCGCCATAAAATCATGATGGCATGGTTCGACAACGGCCAGGCCGTTCCTTTCTCCCAAGGCCAGCACATCAATGCCGTGCCCGACAGCGTGGACTACGTCGTGCTGACAAAACCGGAGCTGCTCACACCCCAGATGACGCAGGAAATCGAGGAAGTGAGGAGCCGGAAGGGCATGAAAGTGGTGTTCCAAATCAGTTGCGACGACCTCAAGGCGGGCTACGAAGCCGAGAAGAAGGCCTTTGAAGCCGACCCCGCCAACGCCAAGAAGAGCTTCAAGGACTTCAAGAACTTCCTCGTGGACTCGCTCAACACGCAGCTGAAGCTCGTCGACAACTACAACTACGACGGCGTCATCATGGGTTTCAACGCCAAACTCACCCATTATCTGACCGAAAAGGAGAAGGCTGAGGCCGTCGCGCTGGAGAACTTGTTCCTCGGAATCACGAGGGATTGGGCCGAACGGCACAAGAACAAGGAGCTGATCATCATGGGACGGCCGCAGCATGTGGCCGACAAGACGCTGCTGGAGCAGGCCCGTTACATCATCATTCCCACGCAGGCGGAGCGTTCGGTCTATGGAGTTGACTATCTGGTGCGCAAGGCTTTGGCCGAAGGAGTGCCCTCGGACAAGTTCATCGTGCTGGTCAACAACAAGTCGGCGGACGAAACCGACACCAAGACGGGCTACTGGGGCAAGACGCTGGCCATGTTCGGAATGGCCAAGTTCGTAGCTTCCGACCACGTCGGCTACGCTTGTGCAGGCATGGGACTGCTCAACGCCAACGTCGACTACTACAACGCGTCGTTCACCTATCCCAATCTGCGCCGCGTCATCTCGACCATCAATCCAACTGTTAAAGAATAAACGCAATGAAAAAGCTATTCAAATACATGCCGCTCGTGGCCGCCGCCCTTCTCATGACGGCCTGCCAGGACAACGACGAAGCCGACTTCAAGAGCAAGGCGTTCATCGACGGCAAGATATTCACTTCGGAAACGATCATCAAAGGTGAGACGACGCTCGTGAAGTCGCTCACGATTTCGACGCCACGACCGGCCGAGAAGGAACTCAACGCCACCTTCAGCGTGGCCGCCAACCTTGTGGAAACCTACAACCAGGCCTACTATGCCCAGGCCGTCATGCTGCCCGACACCTGCTACAAGGTGCTCCAGGCCGACGTGAAGGTCAACCGGGGAAGCGTCACGAGCAATGAAGCGCAGTTCCAGTTCTTCAAGTTGGCCGGCCTGGACAGGGCCATCACCTACGTACTGCCTGTGACAGTGGACTGTCGGGATATGGAGATGTTGCGGTCGGCGAAGAACTATTACTTCGTGTTCCGTGCCGGAGCACTCATCAATGTGGTGGCCGACATGAGCAAGAACTACCTCACCGTGAAATGGAAAACGCCCGACTTGGTGACCAACATGCGCCAAATCACGATGGAGGCGCTCATCTATCCGCGCGAGTTCGGCAAGCTCATCTCCACCGTAATGGGCATTGAGGGCAACTTCCTGATGCGCATCGGCGACGCCGGTTTCCCCGACAACCAGATCCAGATAGCCACCGGCAGCGGCAATTTCCCCGACGCCGACTCCAACAAAGGCCTGCAGACCAACCGCTGGCAGCACGTGGCCATGACCTACGACGCCGACAAAGAGGAGGTGAAGGTCTACGTCGACGGCCGCCTGCAGTCGCGGGGAACGCTCCGTTGTGGCTCCGTCACCATCAAGGGCAACGGTACCGACCGCGATTTCCTCATCGGCAAGTCGTATGACGACGCACGCTGGTTCGAGGGCAACATGTCCGAGGTGCGCGTTTGGAACGTGGTGCGCACGCAGGAGGAAATCGCCGCCAGCTTCTACAGCGTCGATCCCAAGTCGAAAGGCCTGGTGGGCTACTGGAAGATGGACGACAACACGAGTCCGAACATCGTCAAGGACGCCACCGGAAACGGCAACGACGCCACGGCCAACAATCCGCTTTCGTGGCACAACGTGTCGCTGCCCGAGAAGAAATAACCCTTTAACTCAATCCACATGAAACTTATGAACATCAATAGAATCAAGACGCTGGCGCTCTCGTTGGCAGGTCTGGCCCTCGCGGCTTCCTGTTCGAACGACATCGACGTGCCCGGCGTCGACGAAGGCAACTACAAGGCGGCGGAAAACAACCTCGCCTTCATCACCGACAAATACGGATGCAGCCGTCAGGACTCGCTCATCTTCAACGAGAAAGGCTCCATCGACTTCTATGTCAACCTGTTGCAAGCCGCCACGACGGCCCAGGAATACACGCTGGCATACGACGTCAAGGCGCTCGAAAACTACAACAAAGCCCACAATACGGCCGTCAAGGCCCTGCCGGAGAAGCTCGTCAAGGTGAGCGGGACGGCCAAAGTGGCCGCCGGAGAGGTGAAGTCGTCGAAGGTGACGGTGGACTATACGTCGGCCGACGAACTGGAGAAGAACGGCCTCTACGCCATCCCCGTGAGCGTGAAGGGCGCCGCCCAGACGTCGAAGGACAAGGGTGAGTTCGTACTCTTCGTGCGCGACATCACCAAAATGCCCAACTGCCACAAGGAAGGCGGCCTTCAGGTCATCAGTTGTATGGAGGTGAACGACGCCAACCCGCTGCACAACCTCTGCTATACGTTGAAGGAATCGGGCAAACTGGTCTTCGACCAGGTGATACTCTTCTCGGGAAACATCAACTACAACGTAGAGACGGGTGAGGTGTACAACTACAACAACGAGAACGTTCAGCACCTGCTCGACTATCGGGAGAAGTATCTGAAGCCGTTGCAGCAGAAGGGGATGAAGGTCATCCTCGGCATTCTGGGCAACCACGACCGTGCGGGCGTTGCCAACTTGTCGAAGGAGGGTGCCAAGAAGTTCGCCCAGGAGCTGAAGGCGGTGGTCGAATCCTACGAACTCGATGGCGTCTTCTTCGATGATGAGTATTCCAGTTACGGCACCTATCCCGGATTTGTCACTCCGTCAATCGAAGCTGCATCGCGTCTCTGCTACGAATGCAAGCGTGCCATGCCCGATAAACTCATCGAGGTTTACGTTTACAGCCGCACCGGAAGCTTGTATGAAGTAGACGGACATCAGCCCGGCGAATACATCGACTACGCTATTCAGGACTACGGACAGTATCGTGACTTGGAACGTAATTATTCCGGATTGGCGAAGAAAGGCATGATTCAGGCTTCATCGGAGTTTGCTCAGGGGCGCATCATCTCGTCATGGGAGGCCCAACGCATTAAATCCGAGGGCTACGGCGGCACGATGGTGTTCTCGCTGAACCCACGCAACGGTTATGCTTCACGTCTCAGCACGATCACGGAAGCCTTCTATGGCGAGGCAACGATACGGACAGGCAACTACGCAAAAGATTGGTAACACGCTAAAAATATAAAGAAATGAAAGTAAGATATTTATATTCGGTCATGGTGGCGGCTGTTCTCTCCTTGGGATTTACAGCCTGTAGCGACGATAACGACGCGCCCGAGCCACAGCCGAAACCGAACGAAAGCAGGCCCATCACGCTGGATATGGACACAGTGAAGGTGGGAGTGGGCGAAATGACCACGTTCAATATCACAGCCGGAGGCGGCGATTACAAACTGATTACCGAGAACCCGGAAGTCGCTTCGGCAACGATAGCAGGCAATGCCGTGACGGTCAAGAGCACCGTCAAGGGCAAAACGGGTATTATTATCTCCGACGCGACAGGTAACTATAAGCGTGTCATCGTGCAATCGATGTATTTCAAGATGACGCTCGATAAGGAAGTCGTGAACGTAACCATGAAACTCGGCCACACCAATGGTACTGCTGAGGTGACCGTCATCGGAGGAAACGGCAACTACAAGGCTGTCAGCAGCGACACGAAGATTGCTGAAGTGCAGTCCGTAAAGGGGAATGTGATTACTATCCGGGGCATGGCAAACGGTTCGACAGATGTCACCGTCACCGACATGATGGGACTGACGAAGATCTTTAAGGTGAAGATAGAGACCACCGATATTCCTTTCACCAAGGAAGAAAAGGCTAAAATCATGGAGTCGGCAAGAGACTTTATCAGCTTCGACGACGCCAAATCAGAGAACTATGGTATGATGGGACTGATCAAGGACAACGGCATGAATCTCGCCCGATGGGATTTCTACGGCAATTGTATTAAGTGCTGGTTCAGCGGCGACCTTACGGTGGGCAAGAAGACCAACGGAAAGGTGATGACCGACGACCCGTGGGACGGTGGTCAGAAAGTTTATGACAACGTGGACGTTGAGATAATCAAGGTGTCAGGGTCGCGTGTATGGGGCATTATGTCTCTTGTCAAGGACAACTACCTGCACTATGGCTACTTCTGTCTGCAAAAGTCAGAAGCCGAAGAGAACACTGAAGACGACGACTGATTAGCAGGATAAGGACGGATTGGTCCTATTAAAAAAACAAAAGCTATCCTTTTGCCCGCCAAAAGGATAGCTTTTGCGTTGTAAAAGCTGTGCTTTTAGCCTCTGAAAGTGGCCCTTTTGCATGGTAAAAGGCCAGCTTTTAGAAACCGGATGTGTTTTTTAAGAAGCTTGCAGTTGTACGGTGGCGGCGAGGTTGCGCTGCGGGGCGCGCACCGTCACGTGGATGTCGCCCGCCTGTGTGCTCGCTTTCACGACGAGGACGAGCTGTCCGGCGAAGAGTTTCATCTGCGGGAGGGTGAACGGTTCCAGGCTCGTGGCGTCGCCGTTGCATGCCGCCTTGAAGGCTCCCGCGCCCTCCACGTGGAACGTCAGCGTGTCGTCGGCCGTGGGAACGAGGGTTCCCGCCTCGTCCGCCATCGACACGGTGATGAAGCAGAGGTCGTCGCCGTCGGCATGAATCACCTGTCGGTCGGGTTGCAAAAGCAGGCGGGCGGGGCTTCCGGCCGTGCGTGTCAGCGTGCTGTCGGCGGCCCTTCCAGCGGCGTCGTAGGCCACCACCTTCACCTCTCCAGGCTCGTAATTGACGTCAGTCCACATCAACCGGTAGCGTCGGAGCAAGTCCATGGTCTCCATCTGCCGCTTCTCCGTGGCCTCGTCGGCCGGCGGCAGCGTGTAGGAGGCGTGGCGCAGGCGGCCCCGGCTCTTGCCGTTGACGAAGAGTTCGGCCTCGGGGTAGTCCGTATAGACGAACACCGGCGTCTGTTGTCCCTCACGTCCGGGCCACGTCCAGTGGGGCAAGAGGTGCAAAGTGTGCTTCTGTTTGTTCCACACCGACCGATAGAGCCAGTAGCGATCCTTGGGCAATCCCGCCAAATCGCATATCCCGAAGTAGCTCGACCGGCTGGGCCAATACTCGTCATAGGGTGTCGGTTCGCCCAGATAATCGTAGCCCGTCCAGACAAACTGGCCGATGGTGTAGGGGCGGTCGTCCTGCAACAGGAAGTCGGCGTCGGGCAGATTGCTCCACGGACAGAACTCCGTGTCGTAGCCCGAGCACTGCCCGTCGGCGTAGACGGCGCGGTCCTTGATGGCCACGGGGAACTTGTAGACGCCGCGGGAGGACACCGTCGAGGCCGTTTCCGAGCCCAGGAGAAAGCCTTGTGGCAGGCGTTTCATGCCGTCGGTGTACTTGTAGTCGCGGTAGTTGTAGCCCGGCACGTCCATCACCTGGGCGAAACCGCTGTGCAAGGCCTCGTCGATGCGGTCCATGCCCTGCGTCACGGGGCGTGTGGGGTCGAGCCGGTGGCAGAGGTCCTGTAGCCTTCTGGCCGTCTCGCGGCCCTCTTCGCTCCACTGTTCGGGTATCTCGTTGCCGATGCTCCACATGACGATGCTCGGGTGGTTGCGGTGGTTCAACACCAGGTTCGTGATGTCGCGGTCGGCCCATTCGCCGAAGAAGCGGGCGTAGCCGTTCCTGCATTTGGGGTAGAGCCACATGTCGAAGCTCTCCGCCATGACCATCATGCCCAGCGAGTCGCACACCTCCATCTGCATCGTCGAGGGCATGTTGTGGCTCGTCCGGATGGCGTCGCTGCCCATTTCCTTCATCATCTTGACCTGGCGGATGAGCGCCGCCTTGTTGACGGCCGCGCCGAGTGGCCCCAAGTCGTGGTGAAGGCACACGCCCTTGAACTTCCGGCTCACGCCGTTGAGCATGAAACCGCCCTCACGATTGACCGCCACCGTGCGGATTCCGAAGCGCGTCGTGTGGCTGTCGACGGCCTGTCGACGGCCGTCGGCCTGCCGTATCGTCAGCGTGAGCCTGTAGAGGCTGGGCGACTCGGGACTCCAGGGGCGCGGGCGGGCGACGGTCACCAGCCGGCTTTCGGCCGACCGTCCCGCAGGAGCCTGGAACGAGGCCACCACGCGGCCCTCCGGGTCGGTCACGCGGCCCTCCACGCGCCTGCCCTTCATCGTCCCCACGGCCTGCCAATCAATCTTGACCTGGGCCGCGGTGGGCGTCAGACCGGCCGTGCGCACGAAGACCGACCAGTCGTCGAGCCGCGTGTCGGCCGTCGTGATGAGCTTCACGGGGCGGTAGAGGCCTGCTCCGGGATACCAGCGGCTGCTCTCCTCGCGGTTGTTCAGGCTGACGCTGACCACGTTCTGTCGGCCCCGGCGGTTGAGAAAGGGCGTGATGTCCACCCTGAAGGCATTGTAGCCGTAGGCCCACCGGCCCGCCTCGCGGCCGTTGACATAGACCACCGGCTCGCTCATGGCGCCGTCGAAGCGCAGTTCGGCGTGGCGGCAGTCGGCGGGAACGTCGATGGTGGTGCGGTAGAAGCCGCGTCCTATCCAGGGCAACGCGCCCGAACGGCCGCTCTTCTCGGTGGCCTGCCGCTCGCCGTTCTGCGTGATGGCCACGCGCTGCAAGTCCCACTGCTTGTCGAAAGGCCCGCCGATGGCCCAGTCGTGGGGCACCTCCACAGGTTGCCAGCCCACGCTGTCGCGGCTGAACGACCAGTGGCGCAGGTCGCGTTCGGTTCGGTTCTGCGCCTGCAGCGACGCGGCGGCGCAGGCGAAAGCTAACAAGAGGAATGATTTTCTAATGTTCATGAAGCATGATTTTGGTGAAGTCGGAGAGGAGTGGAGGCCCGGGCGGCGCGCATGCCGCCCTTGCGGGTCACTGTCGGAAGGCGTCGAGGGCCACGGTGGGTCGGCCGTTGTCGAAGCATCCCTTGTTGTAGCCGCCGTTGTAGCCGGCCGGCGCTTCGGGCTCCCAGTAGAAAATGCCCTTCAGCTGGCCCGTGGCCTGGCCGTCGCGCATGATGGCGGCGATGCACTGGCGGCACGCCTCGGCCTCGGTGTAGCCCATTCCTATTTCACAGAGCATGACCGGCTTGCCGTAGGTCTGGTGCAGTTTCACGATGTTTTCCACGCAAGCCTTCGCCATGGACTGCCAGTTGGAAGCCTCGGGATAGAGCGACATGCCGATCATGTCGTACTTGCCGCCATGTTGTTTCAGGTAGTCGAACATGTGGGTGTAGTACGCCAGCCGGTCGCCGCAGTCGATATGCACGATCACCTGCGTATCGGCAAAGACGCTCTTGGCGGCCTCGTAGCCCGCGTTGGTGAGCTGGGCCAGGTTGCTTCCATTGTCGATCTTGCCCAGGGGATAGAGCATTCCGCCGCGCGTCTCGTTGCCGATCTGCACCCATTCCGGCTCTATGCCGTAGGTCTTGAGCAGCGACAGCGTGGCCTTCACGTGGTCGGCCACGGCCGTCTTGAGCCTTTCGATGTCGTAGTCGGCCCACGCGGCGGGCGTCACCTGATGGGCGGGGTCGGCCCAGATGTCGCTGAAGTGGAAGTCGATCATCAGCCGCAGTCCCAGGCGGTGGGCCCGGCGCGCCTTCACGAGCACGTCCTGCATGTTGTTCCAGCCCTCGGCGGGGTTCACCCACACGCGCAGCCGGATGGCATTGACGCCACATTGCTCCTTGAGCAGCGACATGCACTCCTGCGGCTGGCCCTTGGCGTTGTAGAAGACCTGGCCCTCGTGCTCCAGCTGCGTGAGCCAACTGACGTCGGCCCCCTTGGCGAAAGCGCCGCGTTCGACGCGCATGGTGTCGCCGGTGACGACGCTCTTCGGGTTTACTTCCTGCTCGCACGAGGCCATGCCGCTCAGCGCGAGAATGCTGAAAAGAAAGGAAATGATATTTTTTTTCATCATGATGGGTTTTATTTGGTGATGGAATAGGTTGCGTGGCACAGGTCGACCTCGATGGTGAAGGTGGCTCCCGTGAAGCTGTCGTCGAGCGGAATGTTCTTGCCCAGATAGCGGGTGGTGCCGTCGGAGCCGCCGAAGAAGGTGTCCCAGTTGTTGTTGACGACGAACTTGAAGCCCCAGGGCGTGGCTGCCGAAGCCTTGACGACCGCGCGGTAGACGCCCGCCTTGTCGGTGGTCTGCATCTGGATGAGGCTCCAGTCGTCGCCGATTCCCGCCACCTGGACCGACGTGACGGGCGTCGTGGTGTAGCTCAGCTTCTTCAGCGAGGCCGTGATGAGATGCAGCCCGGCCGCCGGTGCCGGCACGTTGTCGTTGCCGTCGAGGGCCAGCGTGCCTGTCGTGGCGTCGCCCGAGGCCAGTCCGTAGCACGGATTCCACACGTCCTTTTCGGGATAAAGCTTGTAGCCCCACTTTGAATTGACGGCGCAGAGGCCGGCATAGTTTAATTCGTCTTCGTTGAAAAGAGTGAGGAAGTTGTCGAAAGTCCACTTCCCCGACACGCCGTCGTCAATGCCCGAGAGGTAGAGACGCTGTGTCGTTTCGGGCTGTTCGGCCCCTCCCGCCTCGGCCGTGCAGGTCCATTGGTAGGGGTCGGACAGGTCGAGCGTGAGCGTGTTGCGGCCCTTCTGCGCGATGGCGACGGTGATGTCGCCGGGCGTGGAGCCGAAGACGAGGCGGTCGTTTTCCTGTCCGAAGGCCACATTTTGCGCGTTGGCCTTGGCTTCGTCGGTGCCGGTGGTGAAGTCGTAGGCCTCTCCCTTGCCGGCAACGCGTATGGTGGCCGTGCCCGCTTGGGCCGCGTCGAAGGCGAGCGTCCAGCGGTTGGCCTTGCGGTTGTAGGCCAGTTGGCCCGTGATGTCGCCGCTGACGTCGAGCGACGATACGTGGAGCGCGCTCCAGCGAGCCTTCCGCGTGTCGACGACGGTGTAGTAGCAGCCTTCAACCCCTGGGTACCAGAAGTTCCATTTGCTGTCTTCGCTGCTCATGGCGAAGGGCGTTCCCGAGACGCCGTCGTTGCCCCAGGTGACTCCACTGCCCTCTTGCAGGTAGTAGTTCCACCACCCTGTGACGCCGAGGAAGCCGCTGTAGACGCCGTCGGCGGCCTTGGAAGCCAGCAACAGGCCCGTGTCCTCCTTCTTGGCGTTGAGCACCACGCCCCTCGTCATGTCGATGGTGTAGGGCGTCACCTGCATGGTGTAGGTGTTGCTGTAGGCCACCGGCATGTTGTCGGCCAGCACCGACCTGACGCGCACGTGGAGCGGAGAGGCCTTGCCGCCCTCCAGGCCGGCGCGTCCGGCGATGGAGTTGAGCTCCTCTCCCGTGTACTGGCGCGACGTTTCGCCCTTGTCGAGCTGCTGGTCGATGGTCTCCGCGAAGTCTTCCGAGCGGGAGAACTGCAGCGTGTTGACCGTGACATAGTCGGGAAGGAGCACCCGGCTGTCGTTCGTCGTCATCTTGCCGTTGTCGTTCCAGTGGAGTGTCAGGGCCAGGGAGGCCTTGTTCTTGGCGGTGAGAACGGCGTCGCCCGAGCCCGAAAGCGTCAGGGCTTCGGCGCCGGAGGTGGCTGTCAGGTCGCCGTCGGCATTGCAGGCGGCGGTCAGCAGGAGCGCCGTCGCCATGAAAAGGATATGTCTGAGTGTTTTCATCTTGCTTCTCTTGTTTAATAGTTGGCATTCTTTAGGTTCGGGTTGGCTGAGAGTTCGGCTGCGGGGATGGGGTAGACGGCGTACTTGTTGTCGATGGAACGTCCGTCGCGCACGCCGCCCTTCCACTGCCACAGATAGCTGCCGCCCGTGAATCGGCCGAAGCGGATGAGGTCGGTGCGGCGCGTGGCTTCCCAATAAAGCTCGCGGCCGCGCTCGTCGAGGATGAAGGGCAGCGTGAGCTGGGCGTCCGTGATGAGGCCCGCGGCGTTGCCGTAGGCGCGCCGCCGCAGCTTGTTGACGCAGTCGAGAGCCTCGACCCGCGTGGCGCCCTGCCCGCCCCGGAGCACCGATTCGGCCAGCATGAGGTAGACATCGGCCAGCCGGAACACCGGATAGTCTATGTCGGCGCCCACTGCTCCCGTGTTGGATGCCGCCTCGCCGGCGTCGTTCAGGTTGGAGAACTTCTCGCCGAAGAAGCCTTGGCTCTGGTCGTCGACGGCCTTGGTGAGCCACTGTGTCTGTCCGTCGGTGTAGAACATGGCCCGTCGGTCGCCATTGTCTTTCAGGTCATTGAACAGGTGTGGCAGTTCGCCGCGCACGCGGAACATCCCCCATCCGTTCGTGAGTCCGTAGGCAGAAGGCGACTGCGAGCTGGAGTTGCCGCACTGTCCGCAGACGATGTAGGTGGTGGCGCCCCATGAAACGGTGTTCACGGCGCTGACCACGAAGGGGAAGATGATTTCGTTGGTGCGCTTGTCGTTGTCAGCATTGAAGAGTTTGGAGTAGTCGTTTTCGAGTGTATAGCCGGCCGCCATGACCTTCTTGCACGCCGCAATGCAGTCGGTGGAGCGGTCGCCGGCCCCATAGGTCGGGGCGTTGAGGTAGAGTTTGGCCAGCAAGGCCCATGCGGCGGCCTTCGAGGCGCGGCCGTATTCGCATTCGGCGGGGGCGAGCAGGCCGTCGTCGGCTATGCTCTTCAGCTCCGTTTCGATGAAGTCGAAGAGCTGCTTGTCGGTGTATGCGGCCGGTGTATAGGCCCCCACGCCCATCGTTTCGTTGACGAACGGGCCCTGACCGAAGAGGTCGAGCACGTAGTAATAGGACAAAGCGCGCAGGAACCGGGCCTCCGCACGGAAAGCCTTGAGCTGCCTTGCCTCGTCGGGCGCGCCCTTCTCGAAGCCCGAGACGGCCGCGTCGGTGGCGTGGCGGAGGAACTCGTTGCACAGCGAGACGGTGTAGTAGGCCCGATAGTAGGTGTCGGCCACCCACGGGTCGTTGGCGTCCCAGGTCATATAGGTGAGGTCTTCCATCTTGTCGCCCGACAGCCAGGTGGCCGCAAGCTCGTCGGTGGGCGCCTCCTGGAGGTTGAAGTAGCCGCGCAGGAAGTCGTAACCGCTGTTGCTGCTCAGGTCGGCGTTGCCGCCACCCTGCTCTTGTCCGGTGATGACGAACGACGCGTAGAGCTTCGCCAGCACCTTCTTGTAGTTCGCCAGCGAGTCGTAGACCTCCTTTTCGGTGGCCTGCGAACTGGTATGGGGCATTTGGTCGAGGTCGCCGGTACAGGCCGTGAGGGTCAGCAGCAGTGCCACGGCGGCATAGAGTCGTATGTTTCTTTTCATTGTTCAGGTCTTTTTAGAATGTTCTTGTAAAGGTATGCCGCTTAGAATTCAAGTCCCAGCGTGATGGAGAAGACACGGGGACGGGGATAGACGGTCATGTCTATGCCGCCGCTGCACTCCGGATCCACACCCGTATAGTTGGTGATGGTGAACACGTTCTGCACCATGGCCGAGGCGTTGAGGCTGAACCACTTGGAGATTCGGCCGAAGTTGTAGGCCAGCTGGATGTTGTCCATCTTCAGGAAGGAGGCGTTTTCGACGTAGTAGTCCGACTCGTGCTGCCGTTTCCGGAAGCCGGTGTCGAGATAGCTGCTGTGCAGTCGGTTGAGCTGGTAGCTGTTGTAGGACATCGTCTCCCAGGCGCCAGTGTTCATCGCCATGCCGTTGTAGAGATAGTTGCCCACGTTGGCGCGCAGCGAGGTGGAAAGCGTCCACTTCCTGTAGTTGAACGACGTGGTGAAGCCGAATATCCAGGTGGGCGCGGGTGAGTGGTAGTGGTACAAGTCGTGGCTGTCCACCGTGCCGTCGCCGTCTAAATCGGCGTAGAGACCTTCGATGGGACGGCCCGTCCGCTCGTCGTATATCTGCTTGTAGACATAGTAGCTGTAGGGCGCGTAGCCCTCGGAGAGCACCTGCACGTAGTGCGATTCGATGGCGCCGGCGGGCGTGTTGGGCGACTGTGTGGCTGCGTTGAGGCGCAGGTTGGTGATCTTCGTGTGCTGGTAGGTGGCGTTGAAGCCGAGGTCCCATGCGAAGTTCTCCGTCCTGAAAGGCGTGGCCTTCAGCGAGAACTCCACGCCGCTGCTGCTGATGTTGCCCACGTTGGTGAGAATCTGCTTGTTGAAATTGGTGCCGGCCGCTACGGGAACGGTGGCCAGGAGGTCTTCGGTCTTGCGGCTGTAGTAGTCTATGGAGCCCGAGAGACGGTCGCCGCGGAAGCCCAGGTCGAGGCCGATGTTGAAGGCGCGGGTGGTCTCCCACTTCAGGTTGGCGTTGTAGGCGGAGGGCCGGTAGGTGGCGATGGGCTTGCCGCCGAACATGTAGTGCGCGCCGCTTTGGCTCAAAGTGTAGAGCGGCAGATGGCCGTAGTTGGCGATACCGTCCTGCTGTCCCGTCACGCCATAGCTGGCGCGGAGCTTCAAGTTGTCCACCACGCGCCGCAGCGGTTCGAAGAACGGCTCCTCATGGATGCGCCATCCCAGCGCCAGCGAGGGGAAAGTGCCCCAGCGGTTGGCCTTCCCGAAACGGGAGGAACCGTCCCGGCGGAGGCTGAAACTCAAGAGATAGCGCGACGCGAAGGAGTAGTTCAGACGCCCGTAGTACGACAGCAGCACGTGACGTTGGTCGTCAGCGGCCGCCGCTGCCTGCTTTTCCTGCGGGTCGGCGTCGTTCAGTTCGAGGTAGGCGGCGTTGGTGTATTTCCAATATTGGTAGTCGTAGCCCACGGTGACGTCGACGTTGCTCTTGATGTTTTCGAAGTATTTGTTGTAGTTGAAGTAGACCGTTGCGAGGCGGTTGGTGTTCTTCTGCGGGCCGTAGTCGTAGTTGCGGCCCTTGGTCAGGTAGTGCTGGTAGGCCGCCGCAGGCACGAAGACGTGGCCTTCGCCCCGCGAATTGTCGAGTCCCAGGGTGACATGGGCGTGGAGTTCGGGCAGGAAGTGGAGGCTGTAGTCGGCATCCAGGCTTCCCACATAGCGCCATACGTCGCTCGTGGAATGGTAGTTTTCGAGCAATCCCAGCGGGTTGGCCGTGGCACCGGTGATGGGCACGCCGTCGGCATCGGCCGCCTCGTCGTATCCAAGGAACGCTTCCTTGCCCGAACGGACGGGCGAGAAGGGGCTGTGGGTGGCCCCGCCCCAGAGCGCGAGCGTGTTGGCGAAGCGGTTGTCGCTGCGCGTGGCCTTGGCGTTGATGACCAGTTTCAGGTGATTGTCGAGCAGCGAGGGCGAGAGCGTGAGGCTTCCCGTGTACCGGGTCACGTTGTCGGTGCGCAGAATGCCGTCCTGGTTGCTGTAGCCGAGCGACAGGCGGTAGGGCAGGAGGCCGCCCAGCTGGCCGGATATACCTATATTATTGTCGGAGCTGAAGGCCTTTCTGTAGATCACGTCGTTCCAATCGGTGTCGACATCGGCGTCGAGCAGCGCCTTCTGGGCGTCCGTCCCCTTCGCGTTCACCAGGTCGTACATCTCTCCGCGGCCCATCATGGCGGGCGTCCGGGTCCTGTACGACATCGCGTTGGTCGTGGAGAAGCTGACGCGGGGGCGGCTCGTTGCGGCCCCTTTCTTGGTCGTGATGAGGATGACGCCATTGGAAGCGCGCGATCCGTAGATGGCGGTGGAGGCCGCATCCTTGAGGATTGTCATGTTCTCGATGTCGTTCGGATTGATCAGCGACAGGAAGTTGCCGCTGCCACTGACGCTCGCGCCCACCTCCATGGGCACGCCGTCGAGCACGATGAGCGGGTCGTTGCTGGCATTGAGCGAAGCTCCGCCGCGGATGCGGATGGTGCTTCCGGCCGACGGAGAGCCGCCGCCGCTGACGATCTGCACGCCGCTCACCTTGCCGTTGATGAGTTGTTCGGGCGAATTGACCACGCCTTGGTTGAAGTCCTTGCTGCTCACGTTGCTCACCGAGCCCGTGAGGTCGCTCTTGCGCTGCACGCCATAGCCGATGACGACCACCTCGCCGAGCGCGCGTTGGGCCGATTCGAGCTTCACGTCGAGGCGCGTTCCCGCGATGGCGACAGTCTTGGGCGCGTAGCCCACATAACTGAAAGTGAGCCTGCGGGTGGCTTCGGGCACGACAATCTTGAAGCTTCCGTTGAAGTCGGTCACGGCTCCTGCGCCGTTGCCGCCTGCCGATACGGTCGCGCCGATGAGCGGTTCACCGTCCGAAGCGTCAGTCACCGTTCCCGTGATGGTCTTGTTTTGCGCGGCCGCCGACAGCGAAAAGACCGCCAGCAGGGCCACGAGAGGCCGTAGAAACCTCGTTCGGGATAGATTCTTTAAGTTGGTTTTCATTTGTTGAAAGGTATTTGGATTTGATAGTTGGTTGGATTTCCGGGGCAAAGATACGGCTTGGAAAGAAGAGCCGTGACGACATATCGGACAAAGGAAAATACAAAACAGACAATTAATCTTAATGCAGTGACAAAACGGACGCGGGCCCGTCCAAAATGTGTATCTTTGCCTTTGTCACACCAAACAATCGTCATGAGAAGTCACCTGTGCCTCTTCTTTCCGCTACTGGCCCTGTGGGCGTCGTGCGCCATGGCCGCCGGGAGCGTCCAACCGTATTTCAACAACATTCAGCTGGACGGCGCGTCGACCGTCTGCAGCTTCGCCCACGACCGGCGGGGAATCGTCTGGCTGGGCACCGAAAGCGGCCTCTACAGCTACGACGGCTACCACTCCTACCCCCATTTCGACAGCCGTTCGCCCTACCACAGCCGCGTCCACAGCCTCGTTGCGCAGGGCGACCTGCTCTTTCTGGGCACCGAGAACGGCCTGTTCGTCTTCGACACCGCCACCAACAGCTATCGCCCGTCGCCCCGTCGGTCGCCCAAGGACATCCGCGCCATGGCCCTCCAGGGGCGGAAGCTGCTGCTCGGCACCTCCGACGGCCTCTACGAGTACGACCTCCGGCAAGGTTCGTTGCGCCAATCGGCCCTCCACGGCCAGGCAATCTACGCCCTTTTGCCGTCTCATCGTGGCCTTTTGGTCGGCTCATTGCACGGCTTTTACATCGTGAAAGGGGGCCGGACGCGACGCGTCGGCATAGCTTCGGGGCGGCAGCCGTTGGTCAACGCCCTGGCGTTCGACCGTCGGCGCGGTTGCTACTGGGTGGGGACGGAAGGCGCGCTGTATCGCACCGACTTCAAGGAAATGGCTCCGTTGGCCCCGCTTCAGGGCAATTCCGTCAAGGCGTTGGCCGTCGGACAGCGGGGCGACGTGTGGATCGGCACCGACGACGGGCTCTTCACCTGCGGCACGGATGGGGCCGTCAGCCGCATCGTCCACGACTCCCGGTCGACCGCCAGCCTGGCCAACAACATCGTCTGGGCCCTCGACGCCGACGCCCGGGGCAACGTCTGGGTGGGCACCGACAACGGACTGTCGTTCTATAAGGGCGGTTCGGCGTTCGTCTACACGCCTCTGTCCGACATCACGGGCAGCGGCGACGGCAACAGCCTGCACAACCTCTACCGTCAGGGCGACGGAACGCTGTGGATGGGAGGCACCAACGGCCTGCTGCGGTTCCGCCGCACGGCCGCCGGCTTCGACGACGTGGCGTGGTACAGGCAGACTTCGACCCGCTTTCCGCTGTCCCACAACCGCGTGCGCGCCGTCTACCAGGACGCCGACGGCGACATCTGGGTGGCCACAGACCACGGCGTCAACTACTACGACCGCCGACGACGGCAGTTCCGCAACTTCGTGTTGACCGAGCCTACCGGCCGCTACAATGCCAACTGGGCCTACGACGTGCTGCTCGACAGCCGTCGGCGGCTGTGGGTGTCGGCCTACATGGGCGGCATTTTCATCATCGACAAGCGGCGGCTGGTGGCCTCGGAAGGCACCGTCAGGGCCGACCGCCACATCTCCGACGGCCCCGGCGGGCTGAGCGGCATACACGTGGGGCAGATGGTGGCCGACCGCCGGGGCCGCATCTGGGCCATGGTCTACGGGCGCGGGCTCTGCCGCATCGACCCGGCGACGCTGCGGCCCGATCGCTTCGTCGGCCGGCAGTCGTTCAGCTACGTGACCCTCGACCGCCGGGGAAGCCTCTGGGCCGGCTATGACGGCGGCGTGATGCGCTTCGACGAAGGCTCCGCAAGCCCCGTGGACATCCGCTTCGACGACGGAATCACGAAGCGCGGCGTCACCACCATGGCCGACGTGGCGGGCCGCATGTACGTCTTCAGCGGGTCGGTGTGCCGCGTCGTCCACGGCGGAAGGGTGGAACGCCACTTCAGCGTGCCCCTGCTGTCGGCCGTCACGTCGCTCTACGTGCCCGCCACCCGCAGCCTCTATGTCGGCGGCAACGACGGTTTCATCGCGCTCTCGCCCGACGCTTCCCCCACCGCGACGGGCGGGCGGCGTCTCTTCCTGACGTCGATGCGCGTCAACGAAAGGGAGTATGCGGGCGGGCCGCAGGCCGTTCTCCCCGCAAGCAGCGTCGCCCTGCGCAGCCACGACAACAATCTCAGCTTCCGATTCACCGACCTTCCCTACGCCGGCAGCCTGCGTTCGCTCTACGTCTATCGGCTCGAAGGCCTCGACCGGACGTGGCACGACCTCGACAATCTGGCCGAAGCCGTCAACTACAACGGGCTTCCCTACGGCCGCTACCGCCTCTTGGTGCGCGACATCGACGCGCCGGAGCAACGCTACGCCTACACGCTCGACATCGAAATCAAGGCCCCCTGGTATCTCACCGTGGGGGCCAAGCTGGTCTATCTGCTGCTGGCGTTGGGCGCAGGGCTGTGGGTCATGAACTTCTACGCCATGCGGAAGAACCTGCGTCAGGAGCAGACGGCGCGGCGAAGGCTGCTGGAGCAGAGCCGTGCCAGGGCCCACTTCTTCGCCCATCTGTCCGAGAGGCTGAAGCAGCCGCTGGCCCACATCCTGGCCCCCGTCTATCAACTGGCGGCCGCCGGCCATGCCGACGACTTGCTGGAGGACATCCGCAGCAGCGCCACGGCCCTCAACCGCCTAGTCTACGAGTCGCTCGACAGCGACGGCGAGGCCTCCGACACGCGGCGGCAGCCCGTCATGGCCCCGCTGGACGTGGTGGACTATCTGCGCCGCGTGGTGGCCCGGCGCAAGGGCGGGGGGCAAACGGGGGCGTTGCGGCTCGACGCCGACATCGCGTCGCTCACCATCAACGTCGACATCGTCGGATGGGACATCGTCGTGCAGACGCTCTTCGACTTTGTCGGAAGCCACGCCCAACCCGGCAGCGAGACCGTCGTCACGCTGAGGGGAGACCTGGAGAAGCACCTGCTGAGGCTGTCGATAGGCAACCGAACGCTGCGCATCGCCGACATAGAGCGCAACCAGCTCTTCATGCGCTATGGCGCGTCGGCCGACAACGACTCGTCCACCGCCGGCCTCTTCATCATCCGGCAGTACGTAGAGATGAGCAAGGGCACCATCGCGCTGGCTCCCGGCGCGGCGGGCGGCCAGTGTTTCAGCCTCGTCCTGCCCTTCGACAATCGCCGCCAGCCCTCCGTGGCCGAGGGGCTGCCCGTCGTCGACAAGCTCTTCGCCCAGGCCACGGCCGTCATCGAGGCCCACATCGCCGACACCAACTTCAATGTGACGGGACTTCAGGCTGCCCTGGGCGTGGGCGACAAGTACCTCTACCGCAAGATCAAGCAGCAGTCGGGCATGTCGCCCGTGGAATACATCCGCAACATCCGCATGCGCAAGGCGTCATTGCTGCTGCGTGAGGGCAAGTACAGCATATCCGAGGTGATGTTCATGGTGGGGTTCAGCAATCCGGGCTACTTTTCCAAGTGCTTCCAGCGGGCCTACGGCATGACGCCGACGGAGTTTTTGAAATGTGAAGTGTGAAATGTGAAGTGGGGAATGGGGGCGGGGAGCACGAAAAAAGCCGCGCGGAGAAATCCGTGCGGCTTCATGAAACAGGAAAAAGCGTTTCCTTCCCGTTCTTTTCTACCATGACTCTCTATCCCGGGAGAGGAAACGCTTGTCTTTAATTAAATCTTTCCAACCAAGTCGATACCCGGCTTGAGGGTCTTCGCGCCCTTCTTCCAGCGTGCGGGGCACACTTCGCCGTCGTGTTCGGCCACGAACTGAGCGGCTTCCACCTTGCGGACAAGCTCTTCGGCGTTGCGGCCGATGCTGTTGTCCTGCACCTCTGCCAGCTTGATGAGGCCTTCGGGATTCACCAGGAAGGTGCCGCGGTAGGCCACACCCTCATCCTCCTTGTACACGCCGAAGGCACGGCTGAGCAGTCCGGTGGGGTCGCCGAGCATGGTGTAGTTTATCTTCTTGATGGTGTCGGAGGCGTCGTGCCAGGCCTTGTGTACGAAATGTGTGTCGGTACTTACCGAGAACACCTCCACACCCATGGCCTTCAGCTGCTCGTAGTGGTCGGCGAGGTCTTCAAGTTCGGTCGGACACACGAAGGTGAAGTCGGCCGGATAGAAGAAGAACAAGGCCCACTTGCCTTCGATATCTTTGTTGCTTACAGTCTTGAAACTTCCGTTTTGGAATGCCTGAACGCAGAATTCAGGCGCGTGTTGATTGATGATTGGTTCCATGAGGATATGTATTTATATATTAAAATATAGAGTTTACTGTTTTTTTAGGGAGTTTCGTCGCGTTTAGCGCAGTCGGGAAGCCACGATGTCCCAGTCTACGATGTCCCAGCTTTGCGCCACATGGTCGGCGCGTCGGTTCTGATAGTCGAGATAATAGGCGTGCTCCCAGACGTCAAGTCCATAGAGTGGGTTGAGTCCCTGGCGCAGGGGATTGCCGCCGTTGGGCTCCTTCGTGATGATGAGCTTGCCGTCTTTGTCCTGCGAGAGCCATGCCCATCCCGAGCCGAAGAGCGTCGTGGCGGCCTGGGCGAACTGCTGCTTGAAGGCATCGAAGCTGCCGAAGGCCTCGTCGATGGCCTCTGCCAGCCGTCCCTTGGGCGCGTTGCCGGCCACGGGAGCCTTGAACTGCGCGAAATAGAGCGCGTGGTTGAGCGTCTGTCCGGCGTTGTTGTAGATGGGACCTTCGGGCGCGGTGGCCACAATCTCTTCCACCTGACGGTCGGCGAACTCCGTGTCCTTGACCAGAGAGGCCAGCGTGTTGACGTAGTTCTGCAAGTGCTTGCCGTAGTGGAAGTTCACGGTCTGTTCGCTGATGACGGGTTCCAATGCGTTGGGCGCATAGGGAAGTGCGGGCATTTGTATGTTCATAATTCTTTATTTTTAATGGTTTTGTATGCTTGTTCCTTGCCGTCGGCCGTGCCTGGGCTGTGGCCGTCGTGGCTTTTTCTTGATGGTGCAAAGGTAGCGGATGTCCTTCGGCCGTGCAATAGGCGAAATTTATCGGCCCATTGAAAAACTCTATCATCCTGGCGCAGGCCCTTTGCCGACGGGACTACCCATTCATGATGATTTTGTCGTGGGCCGATGAAAAAAGCGTCGGGCGGCGTTTGTGAATCGGACGGATTGCGCTATCTTTGCAAAAGACGGCAAGCATTCTCCACATCCGCTTGCGTTGTCTTTGCAAAAGATGGATTGCGCTTTTGCAACAACCGAACTTAAAACAAGCATATATGACCCTTCAGCAATTGGAATACGTCCTCGCCGTCTACCGTTTCAAGCATTTCGCCAAGGCGGCAGACCACTGCGACGTGACACAGCCCACCCTCAGCTCGATGATTCAGAAGCTCGAAGACGAGTTGGGCATGAAAATCTTCGACCGCCGCCGCCAACCCATCCAGCCCACGAAGGCCGGCATGGCCGTCATCGAGCAGGCCTGGAAGGTGCTGCAGCGCGCGCGCAGGCTCCGCGAGACCGTCGAGGAGGAGAAACAGTCGCTCACGGGCACGTTCAACGTGGGCGTGCTGCCCACCATCGCGCCCTATCTCGTGCCGCGGTTCTTCCCCCAGTTGATGAACGCCCACCCCGAAATGGACGTCAGAATCATAGAGATGAAGACCGAAGAGATGAAGCGTGCACTCGCAAGGGGCGACGTCGACGCCGGCATTCTGGCCCGGGTGGAAGGCTTGGAGGGTATGGACGGCCGCACGCTTTTCTATGAACAGTTCTACGCCTACGTGGCCGAGGGCGACCCGCTCTTCGACCGTCAGGCCATCAAACCGGCCGACCTGACGGGCGAATTCCTGTGGTTGCTCGACGAAGGGCACTGCTTCCGAGACCAGCTCGTGAAGTTCTGCCAGCTCAAGGCGGCCATCCGCAGCAAGAAAAGCTACAGCCTGGGCAGCATAGAGACCTTCATGCGCATCGTGGAGAACGGCAAGGGGCTGACCTTCATCCCCGAGTTGGCCATCCCGCAGCTGTCCGACGACCAGCGAAGGCTGGTGCGTTCGTTCGCCCTCCCTGTGCCGACGCGCGAGATTGTCATGCTGACGGCGCCGGGATTCATTCGCGCCACGCTTCTCGACATGCTGGTAGAGCACATCCGGAAGTCGGTGCCGGCGGCCATGCTGAAGCCCCGCCAGTTGCAGCAGGCGGTGATCTGACGCCGCCAAAGACCGGCGAAGGCACGGCCCTGGGCTATCCCCATGACCGTGCCTTCGCGTTTTTGATAGTCGACAAGACCTTCCTACTTCCCGAATGTTTCGTCGAGGAAGGTGTAGAAAGCCGGGTCTTCACCCACAACCGTCTTCACAATCTTGCCGTCGGGGCCCACGAGCACCTTCGTCGGGAAGCCCGTCACGCCGTAGTCGGCCAGCACCTTGCTGTCGCGGGGATTGTAGACGTGGAGCCAGGGCAGCTGGTTCTTCTGCACGGCAGCCTTCCACTTGGCGTCGGTATCGTTGCAGTCGACGCCCAGAATCTCGAACTTTCCGGCATACTTCTCGTAGTATTCCTTCATCTTCGGCATGCCCTTGATGCACCATCCGCACCAGGAACCCCAGAAGTCGAGCAGCACATACTTGCCGCGGAAGCTCGACAGCGCGAGATCCTTGCCGTTGATGTCCTTCAAGGTGAAGTCGGGCGCCACCACGCCGGGGGCCTGTTTCTTGGCATTCTCAGCCTCCCTGGCCTCCTGGTTCTTGATTTCCTCGATCGGTTCGTTGTAGAACGCCTTCATGCGGCCGTTCTTTACGGCCGGCGAAAGCAGGGCGACAGCCTGTTCCATCTGCTCCACCTCGTCGAGATTGGGTATGATGGCGGCGCTGGCCTCGCTGTTGGGATGGCTCTTGATGAAGCCCATCACGGCGTCGGAGTAGGCCTTTTGCAGCGCGGGAGCCTTCTCCTGGTATTCCTTCATGATGGTTTCCTGGCTCTCGCCGGCCTTCATGCGGGCCATGAGCGCCTTCTGCAAGTCGACCAGAGGCTGCTTCGCCTTCTCCAACACGATGTCGGCCTCGTGGTATTCCTGGTAGAATTTGGAGCCGCCGATGTCGTAGCGGTCGTTCAAGTCGCCCTTCAGTTCACACTTCTCGCCCGGCACCGCCACGACGGTGGTGTACTTCGTCTCCTCCTGGCGCATGGTGGCCGGCGTCACGAGCTGTAGGGTGGTGGGCTTGTCGATGGTCAGTTCCACCTCGAACGTGCCGTTCTTGGCCACCACCGTCTCCTTTTTTGAATCGTTGCGCGAGGCTCCGGGGATGACGACAATCATCGTGTCGCCGAAGTTCTTCAGGTCAACCTTCAGGTTGAAATTGCCTTTTGGGGCTGCAAGACCTGCCAGTGCGGTCATGGCCGCAGCCATTGTGAGAATGATTTTTTTCATCTTCGTTATATTGTTGATTATCATTGCAAGAGGTGTCATTCTGCGGGAATGACGCGTTACGCCTGCAAATGTAGGGCGATGGCGCGCAAATTGGAGCAAAAGGCCTGCACATTTAATTTTTTATAACATGGCGTCGACCACGATTTTGCTGCCTTGCGCGCTCACGCGCACCTTCTTCATGCGGTTCATGGCGTCGAGGGCTGCGTCGAGCCCGTTTTGCGTTGGTGCGCAAAAGCAGACCTTAAACTGGGGAAAGGTAAAAAGGTAAAAAAGTAAAAAGGTAAAAAGCGCAACGCCAAAGGGCTGCGATGGGAACGCCAAAGACCAGCTTTCACAATGCCAAAGGGCTGCTTTTGCAATGCCAAAGGCCAGCTTTCACAACGTCAAAGGGCAGCTTTCACGTCGTCCTTTTTGCCTTTTTCCCTTTTCTTTGTATCTTTGCGAAGGGCAAACGGTTGTTTTTTCAAAAATTAACAGGCCGTGCCAGGCAAGATATTCCATAACGGTGGATTTATTATACAGAAACCATCAAACGAAAAGAATATGAAAACAAAGCTATGGATGATGAGCGCGCTCGTGGCCCTGGTGGCCGCTGCTGCGCTGCAGTCGTGCAACGACGATGACGACAACCGAAACCTGGCCTACCCCAACGCCCTGGTGACGCTGAAGACCAACGCCAGCGGCACTTTCTTCCTGCAACTGGACGACTCGACCACCGTCATACCCACCAACATGAAGGCTTCGCCATACGGCAAGAAGGAGGTGAGGGCGCTGGCCAACATCAACATGGACGCCAAGGAGCCGAAAGACCATGTGAAATCGGGCTACGTGAACTGGCTCGACAGCATTCTGACCAAGAACATGGCACCCAATCTGGGCGACAAGAACGACGCCACCTACGGCAACGACCCCGTGGAACTCGTGAAAGACTGGACCACGCTCGTGGAGGACGGCTATCTGACGCTGCGCTTCCGCACCTATTTCGGCTACGGAAAGCGGCATGTGCTCAACCTCATATCGACCGGCAAGCCCTACGAAGTGGAGCTGCGGCACAACGCCCAGGGCGACGACCGACGCGTGGTGCGCGACGGATTGGTGGCATTCCGCCTCATCGGGTTGCCCGACACGGGGGGGAAGGAAGAGGAACTGACCGTGAAATGGAAGTCGTTCAGCGGCGAGAAGAGCGCAAAATTCAAGTACCGCACCCGCAGGTAGGCCGCAACGGCCGCGGCGGGAGCGCCTATTCTCTATGATAAATATATTCGGTAAAGATCAAGAACAGGAAATCGTGCGTCTGTTCGCCAAGGAAGACTCCCGGGCGATGGACGCGCTTTTTGCCGAATATGCGGGCTATCTCACGGCCGTCGCCCAACGCTACGTGCCTCGGGAGGCCGACATGCACGACGTGTTGCAGGAGAGTTTCATCAAGATTTTCACGCGCATCGGCGACTTCGAGTACCGGGGCAAAGGCTCGTTGCGGGCCTGGCTCACGCGGGTGGTCGTCAACGAGGCACTCCACTGGCTGCGCTCGGGCCGCCAACTGCTCTTCGCCGACACCGACCTGGAGCGCATGGACCTGCCCGAAGAGCCGCCGCCCGCCACAGACACGCTGACCGACGAGGGGCTGGCACGGCTCATCGGACGCCTGCCGGCGGGCTACCGGGCGGTGTTCAACCTGTATGCCGTTGAGGGAAAGAGCCACAAGGAGATTGCCCGGCTGCTCGACATCAAGCCCGACACGTCGGCTTCACAATATCACAAAGCAAAGAACATGCTCGCCCGGATGATTCGGGAGCAAAGAAAAAAGGAGGAACGGCTATGAACAAGCAATGGACTGACGACATACGCAAGCGCATGGAGCGTCGCCAAACGGCGGCTCCCGAAGGCTTGCTCGACGACGTGAAGCGCGAGATGGCACTGCGGGGACTCGCCCCGAAGCCTGCCGCCAGCCGCCGCCGGGCCGCCACCGCACGCCTCTGGCTCTACCGCACGGCGGCGGCCGCAGCCGTGGTGTTGGCCGTCTTCTTGCTCTGGCCGGGTTCCGACGAAGAACGTGCCGTGAAACCATTGGCCTTCATGCCGACGAAGGAGGTGGCGCAGGCCGCCACAAGGCTTCAAGCCACACGACTCCACCAGCCTGCGACGGCCGACAGGGCCGAGTTGGCGGCAGCGGCAGCCCCCGCCGACAGGCCCGACCAGGCCGACCAGACCGACGGATTGGAGTCGCCGACAACGACAGACCAGGCCGACAAGCCCGAACAGACCGAGCCGCAGACGCCCGCCGACCCTTCCTTACCCGCAGAATCACCCTTCTTCCTCCCCTCCCCGTCTTCCTCCACCGACAGCAGGCTCAGCATTGCCACCAGCTACGGCGGCGCGATGGGCTCCACAAGTGGCGCGACGGGCATGACACTGGCCACCGCCGACCCCATCGGCAACTATGAAAGGGAGTTTGACGGAAAGAAATCGGAGGGACTGATGCAGGAAGTGGCCATGGAAAAGCACACCAAGCACAAACAACCCGTGAGGGTGGGCGTGTCGGTGAGCTATCGGCTGAACCGCCACTGGAGCCTCCAGACGGGCCTCAACTACAGCTATCTCTCGTCCACGACGACCTATTCGGGTGGCGCGGAGGGCAACCGCACCGAACAGTCGCTCCACTACGTGGGCCTGCCGCTGAGCGCCGCCTACACGCTGGCGCAGGGACGACACTACAGGGTCTATGCCACGGCGGGCATGCAGGTCGAGAAGCTGGTGAGCGGCAAGCTGTCGGCAGCGGGCAAAGGAACCGCAGACACGGAACTGCCGACACGGAATATCAAGGAGAAACAACTGCAATTCTCGGCCAATGCGGCCGTCGGAGCCGAACTGCGGCTGCGAAATGGCGTGAGCGCCTACGTGGAATCGGGCGTAAGCCGCTACTTCAACAACCACAGCGAGGTGGAAAACATATACAAAGACAAGCCCACCAACTTCAACCTGAACGTGGGTTTGCGCATCTATTTGAATGATTTCTAAAGCTTATAAGTACAACACGGCCTCGTTGCCCTCATTGAACAACAGGTCGAGAATGCTCAGATTGGGCTGGAATCCCCACTTTTGTTCATACACCTGGTAGTACCGCCGCGGCTCAAACGACGGGTCGGGCAGCGGATGTTTCGGCCGGATGACGTTGCGGAAGTCATCATCCGCCTCCAAACGTCCATCACCTGCGGCAGGTTGATAGGCAGTGGTGGGCCGATAGTCAGGCTGAATGTCGAGAAGTTCGCACATTTTCGCGGTGATGGCCATGTTGAAATCGAAGAGAAAGTCCCACCGCCGCTCGAAGAAAGGGCGGATGTCGTCCTGATAGAACTCGAAGAACGGACTCTCGCCATAGGCCGAGCATAGAGCGTTCCAATGGATGTGGCGCCAATGTCCGTGGTCGCTGACACGCACGTCGCGCATGGGCGTCTTCGACAGCGCGTCGCCGTCGGTGGTCACGGGCACGCTCAACGCCTGCAAGCCGTTGGTCGTGGCGATGACCATCCGGTTGCGATAGGTCTGCTTCACAAAGTTGTCATGGCGCTCTATCAGGCAGTGGGCGTGGCGGTTGAGCTTCTGATACCACTGCACGGGGCCGAAATAGGTGCTGGAAAGATATAACATAATGCGCTTTACCCACGATAAGGTGCTGGTGAACCAACAGCTTTTGCCTGCCCGTGTTGAGCAAGAGGAACCTGCAATCGGGACTCCCGCAGCGATTGCAGCACCGCATGGGCAGGCAATAGCGTCGCCCTTGGCAAGTGATGGTGTCGCCCGGCATAGCCTCCACACGCGACAGATAGCTCCGAACGCTGTCGGTATAGACCAGAAAGTCGCCCGAACGGAAATCCTTGCGCGCAAGTTTGTTCACCATCACCTTGTTGCCGATTGTGAACACAGGCCTAAAATCATTGCTGGTCACGGTAAAGAAGGTGATGACAAAGGTGTGGAGTACAAAGAACAAGACGACGGCCACACCAAGGGGCAATATCCATTTCAGGTGGTGGGGGATGGGTTGTGGGGTTGTTAGGGTGTCAGGATGAATGGTTTGCGTTATAGTTGTTGGGGTGTTGGGCTGTAGAGTTGTTGAGATGAATGGTTTGTATGACGGGGGTTGCCTCTCCGCCATTTCCCGCTGACAGTTCACCCTCCCTTTGGGAGGGCTGGGGTGGGTCTCTGGAAGGCCGGGATAGGTCTTTGGGAGTCCCCCGGAGGTCGTCAATCCGTCAGGCACTCCCCTCCTTTGGAGGGGCGGGGGAGGCTTCCCCCCTACTTGATTCCATCCACAAACCTGAACAATCGTCGCCAACGGATGGCACCGAAGCCCTTGCGGTCGGGGTCAGAACTGTACCAGATGAATATCGGTTTGCCCACGATATGGTCTTCGGGAACGAAGCCCCAATAGCGGGAGTCGGCCGAATTGTGGCGGTTGTCGCCCATCATCCAGTAGTAGTCCAGCTTGAACGTGTAGCTCTTGGCCGGCTTTCCGTTGATGAATATCCTGCCGTTCTTTATCTCCAGGTCGTTGCCCTCGTAGGTTCGGATGGGCCGTTCATAGATGGCGATGTTGTCCATCGTCAGCTTCAGCGTGGCACCGCGCTTCGGAATCCACACCGGACCGTAGTTGTCGCGCGTCCATCCCGTGTAGGTTGTGAGCGGATAGGTCTCTCCCGCAAACGCATCCGTGTTGAGACGAATACTCTTCACGATGTCCGTGCGGCCCTTGAGAACGTTATATGCGTGCCTCGTCAGTGGCATATAACCGTATTGATTGAGGCTCGTGAGGTCTTCCATGGATATTCCCAGCTCGTGCATCAGCTCTTCGGGAATGTCCGCCTTGCGCTCTATATAATATGTATACTGCACGTTGTCAGGCTCCTTGTTGGGCTTTCCGTCGAGATAGACGATGCGATTCTTGATCTGCAAGGTCTGTCCGGGCAACCCAACGCAACGCTTCACATAGTTCTCCCGCCTGTCGGTAGGCCGCGTGATGATGTCGCCATACTCGTTGGGATTCTGCTCCACGTAGCGTTTGCCCAATTCGTAAAGGCCTAAAAGATGGTCGCGCTGCTGCTGGCGGCTGAGCTGCGACAGGTCGATGGGCTGCGGATGCTGCTGTTCGTAGATCTGTTCGCCCAGCTGCTGGCACATGCTGTAGAAGTCGGCCGACTGGTAACGGTCGGCATTGACCAGCGTGTCGCCGGCCGGATAGTTGAAGACCACGATGTCGTTGAGCTTCACGTGGCCCAGTCCCTTCACGCGGCGATAGTCCCAATGCGGCCATTCCACGTAGCTCTTCACGCCGATGAGCGGCATGGTGTGCTGCGTGAGCGGCATGGTGAGCGGCGTCTGAGGGATGCGCGGGCCGTAGCTCAACTTGGAAACGAAAAGATAGTCGCCCGTGAGAAGGCTCTTTTCGAGCGACGACGATGGGATGACGAAGTTCTGGAAGAAGAACAGATTGATGAAATAGACGGCCACAAGGGCGAACACAAGGGCGTCGACCCAACTCATGATGAACCGCACCGGCCCTTCGGAATCTTTCCACCACTGCCACCGTATCTTCTTGGTGATGTAGACATCGTAGATGAACGGCACCACGACGAGGCCCAGCCAGCTCTTCAGCCAGAACAGGAACGAGAGATAGAGAACCATGACCACAGCGAACTTCGTCCACTGCACGCGCATGTTCAACTTAGCTTTTTCTTTATCGATCATTGTTTTTCAACGTAGGTTAGAACTTGAACAGGTCGCTCGTCGTGAGCAATCCTCGGTGATTCAGGGTGTATTCTGCCGCCAGCACAGCCCCCAATGCGAAGCCTTTCCGGCTGTGGGCGTCGTGCTCGATGGTGATCATGTCGGCCTCGGAGTCGTACATCACTGTGTGAATGCCGGGCACTTCGCCGTCGCGCACGCAGTTGATGACCAGGTCGCCCTGGGCTGTCGGATCGCCCGCATCCTCATGACCGTCGTTCGTCCAGATGGTGACGCCGCGCTTCCAGTCCTTCTTTCGGTCTACATTCTCGATGATATCCTCGGCCAAGGAGATGGCCGTGCCCGACGGCGCGTCGAGCTTGTGCACGTGATGGGTCTCCTGCATGCAGACGTCATACTCGGGAAAGCCGTTCATGATCTTGGCCAGAAAGCGGTTGACAGCCGAGAAGATGGCCACGCCCACCGAGAAGTTGCTGGCCCAGAAGAGCGTGTGTCCGCCCTCGGCGCAGAGCTTTCTCACGTCGTCGCCATGCTCTTTCATCCATCCCGTGGACCCACTCACGACCTTCACGTCGTGCGCGAAGGCTTTCAAATAGTTGCCGTAGGCTGCCGTTGGATTGGTGAACTCTATCGCTACGTCTGCTTCGGCGAACTCCGGGGAGTCGAAATCCTGCGGATTGTCCACGTCGATGCGGCACACAATCTCATGACCACGCCGCAAGGCGATGTCTTCGATCATGTGGCCCATCTTACCATAGCCGATCAATGCTATCTTCATTTTACTTGATGATTTGTCAGTTTACAACTTGAAACTTAGTTATTTGCGGCAAAGATAACGCTTCTTTTCCAAAGACAAAAGGCCGAAATGCAATAAAAAGCAATATTTAAGGCCTTTTGTACAAAATTTGATGGCCCCTCGAAGCGGCTTTCAAATATAATCTCTACTTTTGTATGACGCTTAAATAGCCTGATACGGATGGAACAACTCTTGCACTATGTATGGAAGCACAAGCTGTGGCGGCCCGGCCCCATGGCCACGACCGACGGCCGACGGCTGGAAATCATCGACCCGGGACTGCACAACCGCGACGCCGGCCCCGACTTCTTCAACGCCAAAATCAAGGTCGGCGGCACGCTGTGGGTGGGCAATGTGGAGATTCACGACCGGTCAAGCGACTGGTATCTGCACGGCCACGACCGCGATTCGCGCTACAACAACGTGATTCTCCACGTGTGCGGAGCTATCGACAGACCGGTCCGCAACGAGCGGGGCGAACCGCTGACGCAACTGCAACTCGACGTTCCCGAATACGTGAAGGCGCACTACGACGAACTGCTCACCACCGACCGATATCCTCCTTGCCACCGCATCATCCCCTCGCTGTCGCGCCTTGGCGTCCACGCGTGGATGAACGCGCTGCAGACGGAGCGGCTGGAACAGAAGACGGAGGCCATCGCCGACCGCCTAAAGCGTTGCGACGGCTCGTGGGAGGCGGCCTACTTCGTCACGCTGGCCCGCAACTACGGCTTCGGAATCAACGGCGACGCCTTCGAGGCATGGGCCTGTCACATCCCGTTGCAGGCCGTCGCCCACCATCAGGACAACCTTTTGCAGGTGGAAGCCATCTTCCTGGGGCAGGCGGGACTGCTCGATCCGGCGGCCATTGCCGAGCGTCACCGGACCGAAGCCATTGCCGACAGTTACTTTCAACGGCTTCGCAAGGAGTATCTCTACCTACAACACAAGTTTTCTTTTGAGCCTATCGACTTCCAACTTTGGAAGTTTCTGCGGCTCCGTCCTCAGAATTTTCCACATATTCGCATCGCTCAACTGGCCAATTTGTTCTATCAACGACGGGCCGGACTGAGCCAATTGCTCGATTGCCACGACGTGAAGGCGGCAGGCGAACTGCTCCGTAGCGCCGTCACACCTTATTGGGAGACGCACTACACCTTCGGTCATGCGGGCGAAAAACAACAAAAACGGCTCTCGGCCGCGTCGCTCCAACTGCTCCTCATCAACACCGTGGTACCCATCCTCTTTGCTTACGGCCGCCACAAGAGCGACGAGAAACTCTGCCAACGGGCCTTCGACTTCCTCGACCAGCTGAAGGCGGAGGACAACCACATCGTGCGGATGTGGCACGCGTGCGGCCTCGACGTGGAGAACGCGGGCGACTCGCAGGCTCTCATCCAACTCAAGAAGATGTATTGCGACCGCAAGGACTGCCTCAGATGCCGCATCGGGTATGAATATTTGAGACCCGTCACGGCACAACAAGCACCCACCCCGGCCCTCCCAAAGGGAGGGTGCGCAGGCTGAAGACCGATGACGGCGGCAAACTGAACGACAAGAATGGGTGTCGGCGTCAAAAAGTGGGCCGCCGCAGTAGGGGTATTGAATGAAAGATGAGTGATGATAGTAATGACAACGTCCATTGCAAGCGTTCGAGCAATTGCGTGTCACATCGACATTCATCAAATAAAAATATTGACAATCATGACAGAAACAACCCATCAAGCAGACAAACAGCCGTCTCAAGACGGTGCACCCGCCCCTCGGGGGAGGGCCGGAGAGAGGCCGCAGGGCAACTACATCTTCGAAACCCGCATGGAGGTGCGCGACTACGAGTGCGACATCGAGGGCATTGTGAACAACGCCAACTACCTGCACTACGCCGAACACACGCGCCACCGCTTCCTGCGGCACGCCGGACTGAGCTTCGCCCAGATGCACGAGAAGGGTGTCGACGCCGTGGTGGCCCGCATGAACCTGGCCTTCAAGACACCGTTGCGCTGCGACGACGAGTTCATTTCGCGCCTAGCATTGAAGAAGGAGGGCGTGCGCTACGTCTTCACGCACGACCTTTTCCGTGCGAGCGACGAGAAGCTGTCGTTCCATGCCGTCGTCGAACTCGTGTGTCTGGTCAACGGCCGCCTTGCCGTGAGCGAGGACTACGACCGCGCCTTCGAGCCGTTCCTGCAATCTGAATGACCCCCCAAAAATCGATCATTAGAGAATCATCGAAAAGCAGTAATCACAAATCTATCGGACAATTGCCAAAATATTACCGCTGCGTGGTAGCAAGATTACCACGCAGCGGTAAGACTATTACCACAGGGCTGGTAATCACATTACCACGCAGCGGTAATCCCATCATTGCAGTACAAAAACTATTCGATAACTGCTTGTCCGGTTATGAGTTGCCGCACGTTTTGTACAAAACTTATACTTACCTTAATTCCGCAACACTATTATAAATTAAACTTTTTAAGTACCTGAGCAACAAAAAGTTGCTCAGGATTTTGCCATGTCAGAATTTTCACTTATCTTAGTGTTGCAAAAAAAAACAAGAGAATCCAACGATAGACATGGCGAAGATACAAATTAAATCTGAGAGACTCACTCCTTTTGGGGGATTATTTTCAATCATGGAGCAATTTGACTCCACATTATCATCTGTCATCGACTCAACCCTCGGTCTAAGGTGTAGATCGTTCGGTTATCAGTACAGCGAAATCATCCGTTCTCTCATGAGTATCTACTTCTGTGGCG
>NZ_AUFQ01000021.1 GCF_000426585.1 Segatella baroniae DSM 16972 = JCM 13447 | reverse complement strand
GGAATTTTACAAATGTTTTGTTTTGACGTTTTCCTCGCTGCGGGATTTAACACATGTTATGTTTTGACGTCTTCCGAGCCACGATATTCCGTCTCCGCGAACGGCGTGAGCCGTAGGGGCGTGAGGAATCACGTGCCGCCGTTTGTCTTCGGACTCCTGACGTGGCGTGGGATTTCGCCGCCCGTCGTTTTTTTGATATGAATCATCGGAAAAACCGCATGGTGTTTTCCAATCATCGTCATTTTGCATTCCCGACGCAGGGGGCGTGATGAGCACTGCTTGGGTTTCCGGTTTGATGTGCCTTTTCATTTTCGTTTTACTGAATATTTAAAATTGAATTTAAAATATTTCTGTTTTCCGGTTGTCTCACGTCACATTCCTGTCTGCCGGGTTTCGCATGTCGGATGGTTCTTTTCCGAGCAATTCCACAAGAAACATTTGTGTGAAAACTGCAAAAAAGCTATACAAAAATAAGAAAAAGCGAGTTGTGATTTTCAAAATTTACAAGAGAAAGGCCATTTTAGATGTATCATTACACCCTAAAAGACTTAATTTCCCCCTAAAAACGCTTAATGAAAGCTTGGAAAAGAGCAAGTAAAAACGTATCTTTGCATCCATTATAAAAAAAATGAAAACGACAAGCATGAACACCCGTCATCTCACCGAAAAGACTTCGGCCTTTCTCTGGTCGCGCGCCGAGAACACCATCGCCCGGCATCGCGTCATCGTCTATTTGCTCCACTCCGTCCTCGTCGTTGCCGTCGTCTCGATGCAGTTCTTGGGCTTGGGCGGCTCGCACGACCCGCTGCCGCTTTCCATGAGCGGCATACATCTTGTGGTGTGCCTCCTTTCGCTGTCGCTCTATCTCGCGCGGCGGCTCACGCTTTCGCAGGCCTTTTCGCTCACGGCACTCGTGGCGCAGTGTACCATCGCCGTGCGCTTGTTTTATTTCTCCACCGTGCGTCCCGAGCATTTTCAGCAGCTCATCCTCATCAATCAAATAACGTCGCTGCTGGCGGTCTTCTTCCTTGTGATGAGCTTTGTACGGTTCACCCCCTTTGTCGTCTCCGCCATCAGTCTGGTCGACTACGGCTGTGTGGCGGCCTATCTTCACGAAGCTTCGCTTTGGCGCCTGTTCGGCTTCTTCCTGTCCGTGCAGCTTTTCCTCTGTGTGCTGGGCGAACTGCTGCGGCGCAACGTGATGAGCGTGTCGAAGGAGAATGCCGACCTGCGCTACCGTGAGACGGCGCTGATGCACGCCGTCAGGCTGAACAAAGGGGAGATAGAGGCCTATCTGCGCATGAGCAGCAACGACCACCCGTCGCCCGAGAACATCGACCGCCTGTTTTCCATGCTCAAGCCCGTTTCGCAGCGCAACCTCGTCAACGCCGTGCGCCTGCATCTGAAGAACCACTTGACGGACGACGGCGACCTCGCCCAACACTTCCCTTGCCTGACCAAATCGGAGACGGACGTCTGCCGCCTTGTCCTTGCGGGGAAGAAGCGCCGCGAAATCGGCCTGCTGCTCGGCAAGACGGAAAACAACGTCGACGTGACGCGCAACCATATCCGCAAGAAGCTCAACGTGCCCGCCGACCAAGACTTGCAGAAGTTTCTCACAAATTTATTGATAGAAAAGGGATATTTGGACAAGGGGGGAAAGGAATGAATGAAATGTCCCGAGATTCCTTCTGATCGTTACATAGCAGCGTGGAGTGCGGCCGCACCCCACGCTGAAATTAAATTGATTGTATGGACGGCAAACATGAAAGTAGGAGGTAAAACACCTGTGATTGGTGTTTACCTCCTACTCTATTTATGTGCGGAAAATGTTTGCCGAACAGTAATATCTACAAATATAAGGAATTGACAAGCGTTCTTCAATCTTCATCCTTGCTCTCTGCTTCGTGCTCGGCAATGAGCTTCGTCTGAAGCTCATTGGGTACAAGCTCATAGCTGGCAAACTTGGTTGTAAAAGATGCACGACCACCAGTCAACGAGCTCAAACTGATGGAGTAATTGGCCAGCTCTTTCAGGGGAATCTTGGCTTGGAGCTTCTGGTAGCCGGCCTCGCTGTCCATGCCCATAATCAAAGCGCGCCGACCTTGGAGATCGCTCATCACATCACCCATGAAGTCGGAGGGAACAAACACTTCCAAATCGTAGATGGGCTCCAGAATCTTCGGGCCGGCAGCCTTGAACGCGTCGGCAAAAGCATGACGGGCCGCCAACATGAAGGAGAGTTCGTTGCTGTCTACGGGGTGCATCTTGCCATCGAAGACGATGACACGCACATCACGGGCGTAACTTCCCGTCAATGGGCCATGTTCCATGCAATCCATCACACCTTTCAGGATGGCCGGCATGAAGCGTGCATCGATAGCTCCACCAACAACAGAGTTGATGAAAACAAGCTTTCCGCCCCACTCCAAGTCGATTGCTTCCTTGCCTTTGATGTTCATCTTGAACTCCTGGCCGCCAAAGTTGTAGGCAACCGGATCGGGCATACCCTCGGCGTAAGGCTCTACGATGAGGTGGACTTCACCAAATTGGCCTGCACCACCACTTTGCTTCTTGTGGCGATATTCGGCCTTCGCGCCCTTGGTGATCGTCTCACGATAAGGAATCTTGGGTTCGCCAAACGTGACATGAAGCTTTTCGTTGTTCTCCAAGCGCCATTTCAGCGTGCGGAGATGAAATTCTCCCTGCCCATGAACAATGGTCTGACGCAGTTCCTTGGACTGTTCTATAACCCATGTAGGGTCTTCCTGACGCATCTTGAGGATGGCAGCCATCATCTTTTCGGTGTCTTGCACATTGTCGGCCTTGACGGAACGGCTGTATTTCGAGTTGGGATACTTGATGAAGTCGAAGCGCCATTCCACATCTTTCCCATTCAAAGTGTTGCCTGTCTTGACGTCTTTCAACTTCACGGTGCACCCTATGTCGCCAGCCATCAGCTGTTCGACAGCGATTCGGCTTGCACCGGCACTGGCATAAATCTGTCCCATCCGCTCACGACTTCCTCTGTCGGCGTTGAACAAATCGTCTCCAGGCTTGACACTGCCACTCATCACCTTGAAGTAGCTCACTTCTCCGATGTGCGGCTCCATACCCGTCTTGAAGAAGTAAAGGCTTTCCGGACCGGCTGCATCGACGGCAATCTCCTCGCCCCTCGTATTGTGCGGCTTGGGCATTTCGCTGACAAACGGCACCACGTTGCCCAGAAATTCCATCAACCGCTGCACGCCCATGTCCTTGCCTGCACATACGCAGAAGACGGGGAAGATGGAACGAGTCACCAATCCCTTGCGAATACCTTCTCGCATTTCATCCTCGGTCAGAGCCTCTGTCTCGAAGAACTTTTCCATCAGGCCTTCGTCGTTCTCGGCTGCCGCCTCGACCAATGCCTTATGAAGTGCCATGGCTTTGTCCATTTCCTCTGCGGGAATGTCTTCGCGCTTCGGCTCGCCACCGTCAGGCGACCATGTAAGTTTCTTCATAATCAGGACGTCGATGATGGAATTGAAGCCCGGCCCGGTGGAAACGGGATATTGCACCTGCACACATTTGGGGCCGTAAATATCCTGCATCGTCGATATGATGGTGTCGAAATCGCATTTTTCCGTGTCCAGCTGATTAATCAAGAAAATCACCGGCTTCTGCAGCTTCTCCGTATAACGGAAGTTGTTCTGCGTACCGACTTCTGGGCCATATTGCCCATTGATGACTATTACAGCCTGGTCGGTAACATTCATGGACGTTATAGCCCCACCTATAAAATCGTCACTGCCGGGGCAATCGATGATATTGAGTTTCTTGTTGTTCCACTCCACGTGAAAAACCGTGGGGAATACAGAGTAGCCATACTCCAGCTCTACGGGAAAATAGTCGCTGACCGTATTCTTGGCTTCAACACTTCCCCGACGCTTAATAATGCCAGCTTCAAATAACATACTTTCGGCAAGGGTGGTCTTGCCGCTGCCCGCACTGCCAAGTAAGGCAATGTTTTTAATCTCATTTGTTTGATAAACCCTCATATCAAAAGATTTAAAGTGTTAGTAATATTATGATTCATGGCTAAAGCTACCTGCTGATTGCATGCCCGGTAGCTGCTCGTGACGTCTAAGTTATACTTTTTAACGGCATATCCCAAAGAAATGAATTTAAAAAAAGCGATATTTAAAACATATTAGTATTTTTGCATGGTTTTTCTCCAACTCGCATCATTTATACCTTATATAATATAATGGCAGGACTTTATATTCACATACCTTTTTGCGCCAGCAGATGTATCTATTGCGCTTTTTATAGCACTACGTCTGTCGCTGTTGCGGAACAATACGTAGAAACGGTATGCAAGGAGATGCAACTCAGAGCGCACGAAATAGAGCGTGTCGACACCATTTACCTGGGGGGCGGGACGCCAAGTCTCCTTTCTGCCGACAGTCTTCACCTATTGTTCACAGAAATAGCGCGGACTTTCAAGATGGGAAACGACGTGGAAGTCACCATGGAATGCAATCCCGATGACATCACACCCGATTTTGCAAACACATTGAGAAGCCTTCCTGTCAATAGAATTTCGATGGGTGTACAGTCTTTTGACAATGCACGGTTGAAGTTTCTACATCGCAGACACAACAACGAACAGGTGTATTCGGCCGTTGAAAGATTGCATGAAGCAAAAATCGACAACATCAGCATTGACCTCATCTTTGGTTTCCCTGGCGAGACGCTGTCCGATTGGGAGAACGACATCGATGAAGCTCTTCGCTTGGATGTGCGGCACATCTCTTCGTATGGTCTGACATACGAAGAGAAGACGCCGCTAATCAAGTTGAAACAAAAAGGCCTTGTCAAAGAAATCGATGAAGAGACAAGCATTCGGATGTACCAGCTGCTCATCGACAAACTCGAAGAAGCAGGTTTTGAACACTACGAAATCAGCAATTTTGCAAAAATAGAACGGCAAAGGGATGGCAAACTCAAATCATACCATTCCCGCCACAATTCAGGCTATTGGAAAGGGATTCCTTACTTAGGATTGGGAGCGGCTGCGCACAGCTACGACGGGAGTAACAGAAAGTGGAACGTGGCCGATTTAAAACAATACATGGTCAATGTCAATCAGGGGACAATACCCTGTGAAAAGGAGAGCCTGAATACCGAAGCACGATACAACGACTGCATTACGACCGCCCTTAGAACAAAAGACGGAATAGACCTTGAATGGTTGCAAAACACATTTGGAAGAAATTACCTACAACATCTGATGAAGGAAAGCAAAACATATCTCGACGCAGGTCAGTTGGCTCTGACAAGCAATCGGCTGAGATTGACTCGAAAAGGAATCATGATAAGCGACATGATCATGAGCGACCTTATGTACATAGACTAATCCCCTTTCATCCTCACGAATCTTGGAAAAATATTGTATTTTTGTTCCATCAAACAGCCATAATATATATTAGAAGGTATGCAGAATAAATTTTCACGGACTCAAATGCTTCTTGGAAAACCAGCCATCGACACATTGAAAGGCTCACGTGTAGCCGTTTTCGGCATTGGAGGTGTTGGTGGATATGTCGTGGAGGTGCTGGCTCGCAGCGGAGTTGGAGAATTGGATTTATTTGACGACGACCTGGTCTGCGTCACAAATTTAAATCGCCAGCTGATCGCTCTTTTGTCTACTGTTGGCAAATACAAAGTAGACGTGGCAGCCGATCGCATACACGACATCAACGAGAAGTGTATCGTCCACAAACATCGCTTTTTTTATTTGCCACAAAATGCGGATGAAATCGACTTGTCGAAATATGATTATGTAGTTGACTGCGTTGATACCGTTTCGGCAAAACTGGAATTAATCAAACGTTGCCACGCACTTGGCATACCTTTGATGTCAAGCATGGGGGCGGCTAACAAACTCGATGCGGCAGCCTTCGAAATAGCGGACATCAACCAAACGGAAATGGATCCGTTAGCCAAAATCATCAGAAAGAAACTGCGCAAACTGAATATTCCAAGACTTAAAGTGGTTTACAGCAAAGAAGAGCCGTTGAAACCGATAGAAGACAATACTTCAGCCGGCTGCCATTGCATTCAACCGGACAGCGACATGAGAGCGGGGACGAAGCGTCGCAGCATTCCGGCCAGCAACGCATTCGTTCCTGCGGCAGCCGGATTGATATTGGGCGGCGAAGTAGTAATGGACCTCATCAAAAAGGCCAACACGATGAGAATCCTTCCGGAAGAAGCGGAAACTAATGGGTATGCCCACCTTGCTTCTGAAAAGGCCCTACGACAAGAACAAAGACACCGGGAACTGGAAGCAAAAGGCATGGAGATTGATTGAAAAAGACTTCTTGTATTTCAAGCCGCTTATGGTGAAAAATGCAGGCTGTCCGCCGCGCATGATTTAATATAAGAAGAAAAACAATACGAAAAATTTGGCCAATCAAAATAAATCCCATATCTTTGCACACGCAATTTAGGGAAGAGCTCTCTTAGAGCAAACGGGGTGTAGCGCAGCCCGGTAGCGCTCCTGGTTTGGGACCAGGCGGCCGCAGGTTCGAATCCTGTCGCCCCGACTTCGCATAATTTTGGTGTCTTAACCGAGCGGTTAGGTAACGGTCTGCAAAACCGTGTAGAGCGGTTCGACTCCGCTAGACACCTCAAAAAAAGGAACCATCATTGGTTCCTTTTTCTTTTCCTATCTTTTGGCAAACTGAATACAGACGGGATGCGGCAAGTTGATAAGCCTGCCCGTATCCTCCAACATCCCAGACCGCTTGTCGATGCGGAATATTTGTATCATGTCGCTGTCACGACATGCTGCCAACAAATAACGACCATTCGGTGTTATGTTGAAGTTTCGGGGATGAATGCCTGTCCGCTGATAGCCGACTTTTCGTAATTTTCCATTCGACAACACTTGAAATATAGACAGGCCGTCATTCTTCAAACGGTTGCTTGCATACAGGAAACGTCCGTCTGGAGTAAGATGAATGTCAGCTCCTCCGCGTGCAAACGCACTGTCAGACAAAACAGACTGAACCAGCTTCACACGTCCGGCATGATACTGAAAGACCGTTACTGCGCCCGACAGTTCACTCATCACATATACAAGCCGCCCATTGCGAGACGTAATGATATGCCTCGGTCCTGAATCAAGAGGCAGCCTACCGGCTACACCACGAGGTTTCAGGACATTGTCTGCGGTATCAAGCCTGAAAGCCAGAAGTTGGTCTGCGCTAAAATCAGAAGCCAATATATAGCCGTCGTTCATTTTCTTGACGCAATGAATATGCGCCTGACCTTGCCGTGACGAGTCGGGGCCGCCTACATGTCCTTCAAACCGAGTTTTCAGCTTGGACAAAGTGCCATCACGATTGATGACAAAGGTGCTCAACGAGCCGCCACTATAATTTGCAGTCAGCGCCATACGATTGGCAACTTCCACATAACAAGGGTCTTCTCCATCGGTGGCCACCGTGTTCAACAAACGCATCTGTCCCGTTTTCGCATTGAAGCCAACAGAATTTAAAGAGGCATTTTTATCCCCCAGCTCACTGACGGCGTAAAAGACTCTCGAATCTTTGCCAAAAGTCAAGTAAGACGGATTGACAAGAGCCAGTGAATCCAATAAGACATAAGTACCAGTTTCTTGATTGAAACGCAAGGAATATATGCCATGGCTGCCCGTGTCTGTATAGGTTCCGACGACAAGTGCCAACTCCTGAGATTCGTTCTCGGAATATCCCGTTCCCCAAGAACTACACAGCAATAATGCTGCAACAATGGACTTCAACATAAAATCATCCTTCCATATTCTTGCCAATAAACGAAAAAGGCAACATGTCCTTCACAGAACTTATCACATAGACTCCGTTCGTCCCGTAAAGATAGATTTTCAAGTCAACCCCATAACGGTCTTCCATTTCCATCATCACCTGGCGACAAGCTCCGCAAGGTGTTATCGGCTCCTTCAAAAAGCCATTCTGATTTCTTGCAGCAATGGCTATTTGCGTTATCGGATGCTCTGGAAACTGAGCCTGTGCGGCAAAAATGGCAGTACGTTCCGCACACAACCCCGAAGGATAGGCCGCATTTTCCTGGTTTGCCCCCTGCACAATACGTCCATCTTCCAATCGGATAGCTGCCCCCACATGGAAATGACTATACTTTGCGTAAGAGTGATTTGTCGCACGTTTCGCCTGCTCTACAAGTTCAATCTCGTCGGGAAGAAGTTCTTCAAGCTGGCAACAACGAAACTTGATTTCTATTTTCAAATTCTTCATATACAGAAAATTAATTGTCAAAAAACTCTACGGCTCCAGCCGCAGGACGGGCTCTTCTCTTTCGCCCATACACATCAACCTGCGGAGTAGACAAAGGATCAGCCACACCAATAGCTTTCGACAGCTTGTTCAAATTGAAACGATAGAAGAAGAGTTCTGTATTGATTCCGTCGAATTGTTTGATTCCAACGCCAATTGAATCATCTGCGTCTTCAAACACTACCTCTTGGAAATGTTGCAAATCCTCGGGCTCGGAAGGCTTGGCCAAACGTATCAGGCTATTTCTGAAATTGTAATTGAACGAGTATGGTTTGTTTGTCTTGTTGAAATCTATTTCAGAGTTGCCGTAGCCCGTAATGATAGAATTAGATGCTTGAAAATCAAGCGAACTGCCATTTGACAACAAAAGAGCCTTTCCCTGTCCCCCGCTGAAGGGGTAGAATTGTGCAGCGGTAACACCATTTAAGCTGATTGTCCCTCCATGAAATTCCATACAGCTCTTTGCAGAATTGGCAAAGACACAGTTTTCCATATCGATATTGGAATTTGATGCAAAAAGCCCATAGCCGTCATTATTATATACTTGGCATTGCCGGATCGAGAGTCGACGGCGATTGTTGTCTTGTGCAGAATCGCAATACAGCGCATCGTGAGCGGAATGAATGTCCACGTACTCCAGCATATTCTCATAGGACAATTCTCCAAAGCGAATGCCTTGCCACTGCCCGCTGATTCTGTCATAGGGGATTCCCTCGGCAATTTTGTCAAATCGGCTCCCTCTGAATACGACAAGTCTGTCGGGAGTTCCCTTACATATCAATCTCCCATCCACCTTCAAACATGCTCCCGATTCAAAATAAAACTTCGTTCCTGCATCAAGTGTCAAAGTCTTGTCCTTATGAACGACAATACTTTCTTTGACCAAATATGGAACATCACCCGCCAATACTGTATCTCTGTCAAGTGACAATGACTGAATCACTATTGCCTTCAATACATGAGCGCGAAGCACCACCGACTGCTTAAAGCCATTGGAAAAGCCAAATGTCAACAGGTCGGTCAGCGACGTCTCTAATGCCGAACTGACATTTTCGGGGGTGACTTCTACATAAATTCTCAAGCTGTCATTTCGTTTCAATTCGACATCATGCAACCGGCTTCCAATAAGAGGGCTCAAGAAGCGGCCATTTGCATTGACCCTAAACCCTTGCTGATTTCCGCCTACAAGATCTATATCGAATCTAAGATTCTCTTTAGAACGATTATAAACCCACATGGACTTAGTCGTAGACGGGGTACTTGTAAAAATCGTGTCAAGAGAGACCGTATCTTCAGAAAAGGCCAAACCGACATTTGTTTCTGAAGAGTAGCTGTCATCCACCATGCAAGAAGCCAAGCTTGAGACAGCAACAATACCAATCAAAAAGAGGAGCAACTTACGCAACATCAATATGAGAACGCAGATTATCTGTTTTTATTTTTCAGATACCATGTATGTGTATAAAATTGATAGATCAATAACGAAATGCCAGCAACGGCGACGGCAAACTCTTCTAAAAGTTCTTTCCCATGGGGCAACATGAAACATCCCAAAGCGACGCCTGCCACCAGCCCAGTCTCCCAACTCAGGAAAAATGAACTTTGGCTGGTTCCTCGCTGACAATGATTGCTTAATTTGATAAAGAACAATTGAAATCGCGCACCGACAATACCAACGCCAAGTCCCAGCAATGCGGGCTCTATGTAGGACAAGGCCTTGTCGTCATGATTCAACAACATGAGCGCCAAAGCCATGACAATGAGCAAATGCCCGGTGACGATTTCACTCTTGAGGTCGGCATTCAAAAACACAAACCTTGCGGAAACGACCGCCAGCAAACAACCGGCAAACAGCATCGCGAAGAACAAAGGAGTGAAGTTGCCCACAAGCAACAGGCCTATAGACAATAGAATCAATGCCTGGTTGCAAAACAAGACGATTCCACGAGGCAGAAAAAAACGATCAAGGCTTAATGAAGGAACATGATCTTCCGGTGCCTTGAATGGAAACCTGACGATGGACATCAGAAACAATGCTACAAACGCCAAAGCCATAGGAACGAGACCGCCCCAATTCTGCCGTTCGTATCTGATGACCAGCAAGGCGAAAAGCGGTCCCAACGGGAGTGCAAACCTTGTAAACCATCCCGATACATAATTTGCCTCCGTTCGTCGGAAAGACTCACAGACGTCTATCACAAGGGTCGAAGCAATCACCATGAGCGACAAGCCAAAGAATGCACCCAGCAAGAAGCTCAAACAAACAAACAGGATGAAGAACGATTGTTGGGGGATATTCAAATTGTTGTTTTCCAAGAACCACATCACTCCCAATACGGACATGGTTCCGACGACACCTCTGATGCAAACAAGATTGCGCCTGTAGGTCTGAACCCAAAACGAGCATTTTGCTCCCAAGGCATATAACCCTACCCCATACGCAACCACTACTGCCGCAATTTGCCACGTCAAAAAGCCTTTTTGAACAAGCACAATGGGGATTAGAGACAAGCGCATGTACACGGCAGAAGTCAAACAAAAGCATGCCAAGGCTATCATCCAAAAGGCCGAATGCCAAAGTTTTGCGTGGACAGGGGTGTTTTGCGTATCCAAAAGAATCTTAATTATGCAGTTATAAAACCAATTTGAGCATATCCTCAAACTCCAATCCCCTATAACAGGGTATCACCAAATCAGCCAAAGGAGCCACAACGTCTATGGGATTGGTTGTCGACAAGCCAACCACCGTCATGCCCGCGGCTCTTACGGCCTTGAGGCCGTTGACGCTATCTTCGAATCCGACACATTCCTCAGGGGAACAATTGAAGTAGTCTGCCCCCAACAGATAGCATTGTGGATGTGGCTTGCTTTCCGTGACATCCTCACTCGTGAATATCCGATCGAATAAAGCCTTGAATGTAGGGTGCTGTCGATACACCTGCTCCATCTTTACGCTGTTGCTGCTTGTGACCACAGCCGTCTTCATGCCCTTTGCACGAATCCTTTCCACAAAGGGAACGAATCCGTCAATATACTCATAACGCATCGACTTTTCAAGTTGATTCAGTTTATCTACCACAGAAAGTCTGGCGTTTTCCTTATCCTGAAAATACGCTTCAAAAATCTGATTGAGCGTCTGCCCTTTGATTTTGTTTTCTATTCCAGGGACTTCCGGCAAATATTCTGCTCCTATCTCTTTCCAAAACGTTGAATATTGAGATTCGGTATTGAATATAACCCCATCCAAATCAAAAAGAAAAACTTTTTTCATGAACTATCCAAATTTTGTGCAAAAATACAAAAAGTTTATATATACAAAGATAGATATGATATAAAATGATGTAATTTTGCGAGATAAATAAACATGATGTCAGTTGTCAAAATTCATCCTTCACAACCATATAACCATCATATTCAATCAAGATGAAATAGCCCCGCACGGAGCGGGAGCCGTCAAGATTGACATCAAAAGATACACGCATGGAACTGATTCATAAATACTTTCAGAAGCTCACAGACCTGCAACGCTCTCAATTCGAAGCTCTGGAGCCGCTTTACAAGGATTGGAACGCAAAGATCAACGTCATTTCACGCAAAGACATTGACAACATCTATGAGCACCACGTACTCCACTCGCTGGCCATCGCGAAGGAATTTCATTTCGTAGATGGTAGCCGCCTGTTGGATTTCGGCTGCGGTGGTGGTTTCCCAGGGATTCCGCTCGCCATCATGTTCCCCAAATGTCATTTCAAACTGATTGACGGTACGGGGAAAAAAGTGATGGTGGCACGTGAAATCGCGCAATCCATCGGCCTGGAGAATGTAGAAGCCGCCCATCTGCGCGGTGAAGAAGAAAAGGGGAAGTACGACTTCATTGTCAGTAGAGCTGTCATGCCCTTGTCCGACATGGTCAAGATTGTACGCAAGAACATCAGTCCAAAGATGACAAACGCCCGTCCCAATGGGATGATAAGCCTGAAAGGCGGGCAGCTTGCCGGTGAAATCAAACCGCTCGGCAAACATGTCGAGACCATCTCCATCAGCAAGTATTTCGAAGAGGATTGGTTTAAAGAAAAATATATAGTTTATTCTTATTGACATGATAACGGTAAAAACATTTGTTTGCAACATGCTCCAAGAGAATTGCTACGTCGTCAGTGACGAAACGGGGTGTGCGGCCATCATCGACTGTGGGGCTTTCCATCCCGAAGAGAGGCAGGCGGTCGTCAACTATATCAAGGACAACGACCTGCATCCCCTCTACCTCTTGGCAACTCACGGACATCTTGACCACAACTTCGGCAACAATACTGTTTTTGAACAGTTCGGTCTGCGTCCCTGTGTTTCGGCCAAAGACGGCCATCTGATGGAGACTTTAAAGCGCCAGGCCCACAAGTTCTACAACATGGAAATCCCTTACGACTTTCCACAAGTTCAACGACATCTGGAGAATTACGAGACTCTGAAGTTGGGAAATCATGAAATCCAAGTCATTGAAACACCTGGCCACTCCAAGGGGAGCGTATGCTATTACATAGCGTCCGAGCATTTGCTTTTCAGCGGCGACACGTTGTTCCGCCACAGCATTGGCAGAACGGATTTTGCGGAAGGAAGCATGTTTATGATCATCAACAGTCTCCGTCAACTGGCCCAACTTCCCGACAATGTAAAGGTTCTTCCCGGACATGGCGGCGAAACCACTATCGGTGAAGAATTGGCTCACAATCCATACATGGGCCGCTAACACCTTCATATAATACGGCAAGAATACATTGGATAAAACAGAAAAAATCATATTGGGAATCGACCCCGGGACCAATGTCATGGGGTATGGTGTCCTAAAAACAGCCGGAAATACTGCACAGATGGTTGTCATGGGCATAATCGACTTGCGTAAAATCAAAGATCCCTATCTGAGATTAGGCAAGATTTTCGACCGTGTGACAAGTATCATCGACGAATATTTACCGGACGAGATGGCCATCGAGGCGCCATTCTTCGGCAAGAACGTGCAGTCCATGCTCAAGTTGGGACGTGCCCAAGGGGTTGCCATCGCGGCCGCCATCCATCACGATGTTCCCATCCACGAATACGCACCTCTCAAAATAAAGATGGCGATAACGGGACAGGGACAGGCCACTAAAGAACAAGTCTCGGGCATGCTGCAGAGATTGCTGAAACTCGACCGTTCGGAAATGCCCAAGTTCATGGATGCCACGGATGCGCTTGGCGCAGCCTACTGCCATTTCATGCAGATGAAAAATCCGGAAATAGAAGGCAGACATTACCGCAGTTGGAAAGACTTCGTCACGAAAAATCCCGGCAGATCGGGCTTATGATTAAAACTTACAATTAAATATAAAGAGATGAAACAGACTTTTATCACACTTTTACTGCTCTGTCTTTCCTATGCGGAGAGCAAAGCCCAAGATGTCTACAATGAAATATTAAAGACATCGACCGCGGTGGCCAACGACACAAGCAAAGACTTGGAAGTCCGTAAAATAGCGACTTTCAAGGTGGATGCGCTGAAATACATGCTGATGAAAACCAATGAACTCATGCCCGACAGCAGCATGCACATGGTGGACGTGCAGGCCTACGCCATGTATGCGTTTGTAAACAGCTTTCTCGAATCGCTGGCCCAGACCAAGAAGAAAAAGGACAAGGATTTCATCATGATGGTCTACAAAGAGGCTACAATACATTGCCCGCGATTCAACGACATGGACAAGGACCTTATCCTGTCTTATTACAACAACGACAACTTCCTCACCCAGTTCTCCCTCGACTGCGATTGGGAGAAGGCGCAGCAAGAGGTTGACAACGTAAAGCAAGCGGCGCAATGAACGGCTCCATACTCATAGGATAAAACAAAATCGGTTTTTATCACCTTTTGCTGGGATAAAAACCGATTTTCATTCATGCCGCGTCTTCGGCTTTACATCACTCCGTCTTCACGAAGCTTCTTCTGCCATTTCCAGGCACTGGCAAGCACGTCGCCCAGAGGCGTGTCGGCCTTCCATCCCAACACCTTGTTGGCCTTTGTGCAGTCGCCCCAGATTTTTTCAATGTCTCCTTCGCGACGCGGCCCGTACTTCCAATTGAGTTTCACGCCGGTGGCCGCTTCGAACGTTTCGATGATTTCCTTGGTCGAGTTCCCCCTGCCCGTTCCAATGTTGAAGTAATCCAGACTTTCGGAATCTTTTTCCAACACGCGTGCCATGGCAGCCACATGCGCCTTGGCCAAATCCACCACATAGATGTAGTCGCGGATACATGTCCCGTCGGGAGTGTCGTAATCATTTCCAAAGACGGTCAGCTCCTTGCGAATGCCCATCGCCGTTTGTGTGACGAACGGAATCAGATTGTTGGGCACCCCGTTTGGAAGCTCTCCTATCAATGCCGACGGGTGGGCGCCTATCGGGTTGAAATAGCGCAAGATGACACTCTTGATGGGGGCGTTGCTGTGGATATAATCAAAGATGATCTGCTCGTTGATTTCCTTCGTGTTGCCATAGGGCGACACGGCCTTCTGGTGGGGCGCATCCTCCGTCACGGGCAGATTCTCGGGCTTGGGCTGCCCATAGACGGTGCAGCTCGACGAGAAGATGAGGCCTCCCACCTGATATTTGGGCATGAGCTCCAGCAGATTCACCAAAGAAACGACATTGTTTCGATAATAAAGAAGCGGCTTCTCGACGCTCTCCCCTACAGCTTTCGAAGCCGCAAAATGGATGATACCGGATATCTCCGGATATTTCTTGAAAACATTTTCGGTGGCCTGGCAGTCCTTCAAATCCACTTTCTCGAACGCAGGCCTGACTCCTGTGATTTTTTCTATCCCATCCAGCACTTCTATCTTCGAATTGCTCAGATTGTCGACAATGACCACTTGATAACCGGCCTCAATAAGTTCTACGGTGGTATGGCTGCCGATAAAGCCGGTGCCACCTGTCACTAATATAGTCTCTTTCATATATCTTGAAAAATTAACATGTTTTCTATCGCCAAATCGACCCAGATTGCCTCATGAATCAATAGATTGAACAAAGTTATTGATAATATTCCGTATTTTCAACACTTGACACAAACTTTTTAGGGAATAAACGTTCAACAAATGCTCCAATGCTTCTACGACAGTCTTTCCCGCCACCTGTTCCGGCTTGCATCTTCACGCCACTACGGCTCACGCCATACGCAAAATTGAAAAACCGCAGCACGGAAAACGTCAAAACATAACATGTGTTAAATCCCGCAGTGAGGAAAACGTCAAAACAAAACATTTGTAAAATTCCAAGGCCGGGAAAACGTCAAAACAAAACATTTGTAAAATTTCGAGGCCGGGGAAACGTCAAAACAAACGGTGGGAGACTTTCCGAGGCTCGGGAAACGCCAAAACAAACGGTGGGAGACTTTCCGAGGCCGGGGAAACGCCAAAACAAACGGCGGGACGGAAAAACGAAGACAGTCTTTGACCATTCAATCACATGAAAAGCAATCTGTCATGGCGAATGCAAGGTCGATTGGTCTTGGAACCACTGGATCCGGCATCTCCAAAATAAAAAAAAAGCAGCAAACTCGACTGCTTTTGAAGGAATTGGGCTAAATTTGCCTTATGACAAGAATTTTATCATGCCTCATGGCAATGCTCGTATCGGTCTGTTTGCATGCCCAACAGACCTGTATCCATCAAGAAGACATCGCTTCCGTCACGGTCGTTGCCGGCAACGACTGGCGGTCGTTGCCCATCATCAGGCTTGACGGGGGCCAGTCCGTCGACTTCGGATTCGACCGGTTCGGACACGATTTCCAACGCTATCAGTATAAGGTCGAACACTGTGAAGCGGACTGGAGCGTGTCGACAGGCCTCTTCCCCACGGATGTCGGAGACGGTTTTCTTGCAGACCTCGACATCACCGATGTCGAAAAATCCGTCAACACCAATGTGCTGTACACCCACTACGCGTTCAGCCTGCCCAATCCCCAGCTCCGTTTCAAGCTCGGCGGCAACTATAAAGTGACGGTCTACGAGGCCGGCTCGCCCGACCGGATCGCACTTGTCTGCTATTTCATGATTGTAAATCCCAGGGTGAAGGCGTCGCTGACGGTCAGCTCCAACACGGACATCGACATCAACCGTTCGCACCAGCAGGTGGCATTCTCGATTGATTACGCCTCCTTGCCGGTTTCCGACCCGCAGAGGCAGTTCAAAACCATCCTCTTGCAAAACCAAAGATGGGACAACGCCGTGATGAACGCACGCCCTGCGGCGTCCGGCGCCCACATGCTGCTATGGGAACATTGCCCTGAACTGATTTTCGATGGAGGGAATGAATACCGAAAGTTTGAAATCCTCGACACCGACCATCCCACCATGGGTGTCAAGGAAATCGGCTGGAACGGCGACATGGTCACGGCCGACCTCTGGACGGACGAGCCTCGGCCCAACTATGTCTTTGACGTAAGCGGCAATGGAGCATTCCTCATCCGCAACAGCGACAACCACGATGTCCATACCACGGCAGACTACGTCGATGTCAATTTCAGTCTGAAGTCGCCCTTCCAGAAAAATCCCATCTATATAAATGCCAACTTCACCCATGGGCACTTCTCCCCACCCTACCAAATGGAATACGACGCCGCGGACCGACTCTACCATGCCACCCTCCGCCTCAAACAAGGCTACTACTCCTATCAGTACGTGGAAGAGGACGAAAACGGCAGAATGAAACCATTGCCATCGGAAGGCAACTTCCATCAAACGGCCAACCGGTATCAGCTGCTCGTGTACTATCGTGGGCTTGGCGGTCGGACGGACGAGTTGGTCGGCTACGCCGCAAGCCAACGTTAGGATGCGCTTATATAATAATGTAGGCGAATGTCAAAACGTTTGTATTTTATGAAATTAACGACAAAATATCACAAACAAACGCGATAATCAAAACATTTTGTCTCATAACCCAACATTTTACTATAACTTTGCAACGAGAGACTGACAAGAGGCGGCCGATTTGTGTGCGACAACAGCATTGGCGGGCCTATAGAAGATTACAAAATTATAGAATTTATGAGAGCAGTGGATGTTGTAGAGAATCTGAAGCAACGATTCCCCAATGAGCCTGAGTACATTCAGGCAGTGAGTCAAGTACTGAGTACGATTGAAGATGAGTATAACAAGCACCCGGAATTTGAGAAAGCCAATCTCATCGAACGGCTGTGCATCCCCGACCGGTTGGTGGAATTTCGCGTGACATGGGTCGATGACAAAGGAAACGTACAAACCAATATGGGCTACAGAGTTCAGCACAACAACGCCATTGGCCCCTACAAGGGGGGATTGCGCTACCATCAATCCGTCAACTTGTCCATTCTCAAGTTCCTTGCCTTTGAGCAAACATTCAAGAACTCGCTGACGACGCTGCCGATGGGCGGGGCCAAGGGCGGGTCTGACTTTTCTCCACGCGGCAAGAGCAACGCCGAAGTCATGCGCTTCTGCCAGGCTTTCATGACCGAGCTCTATCGCCACATCGGCCCCGACGAGGACGTTCCGGCCGGCGACATCGGTGTGGGTGGCCGCGAGGTGGGCTTCATGTTCGGCATGTACAAGAAACTGACGCATCAGTTCCAAGGCATTCTCACCGGCAAGGGGCAGGAATTTGGCGGTTCACGCATTCGTCCCGAAGCAACCGGTTATGGCAATGTCTACTTCCTACAGAACATGCTGCGGACGAGAAACATTGACCTTGCGGGCAAGACGGTGTTGGTCTCGGGCGCAGGAAACGTTGCCCAATATACGATAGAGAAACTCATTGAACTTGGTGCCAAACCCGTCACCTGTTCCGACTCGGACGGCTATATCTACGACCCGGACGGCATAGACTCCGAAAAGCTGGCCTACATCATGGAACTCAAGAACATTGAACGCGGCCGCATCAAGGAATATGCCGAGAAATACGGCGTAAAATACGTGGAAGGGGCCAAGCCGTGGTTTGAGAAGGCCGACATAGCCACACCTTGTGCCACACAAAACGAAATCAACGAAGAAGCCGCCCGCGCCCTCGTCGCCAATGGTGTCATTGCAGTGAGCGAGGGGGCAAACATGCCGACGGTGCCGGAAGCCATCAAGGTGTTCCAGGACGCGAAGCTTCTCTATTGCCCGGGAAAGGCTTCCAATGCAGGCGGTGTGGCGGTGTCCGGACTCGAAATGACGCAGAACTCCGAACGGCTGCGCTGGAGCCGCGAGGAGGTCGACGCCAAGCTTCACGACATCATGGACGACATCCATGCCAACTGCGTGAAATACGGCACGCAGCCCGACGGCTACATCAACTATGTGAAAGGAGCGAACGTAGCCGGCTTCCTCAAAGTAGCCAAGGCGATGATGGCCCAAGGCATTGTATAAACAGCATTAAACCGGCTGTTCAAAAATAGATGCGAACGGATAAAAAGAATAAGAGGATGTACCATATTATGATACATCCTCTTTTACATCGTAGCATTAAGAATGCCTATTGCTTGAAATAACGCTTGTACAGTCCGGCGAAGCCTGCGGCATGCCGAGCTTCGTCCTTGGCCATTTCATGGATGGTGTCGTGCAAGGTGTCGTTACCTTCCGCCTTGGCTTTCTTTGCCATGGCAAACTTTTCGGCACAGGCGTCCTTTTCGGCGGCGATGCGCGCCTCAAGATTGCTCTTGGTGTCACCCAGAACTTCACCCAGCAATTCTGCGTAGCGTGAAGCATGGTTTGCCTCTTCGTAAGCATAATGCTCGTATGCGCGTGCAACTTCAGGATAGCCTTCACGGTCAGCCTGCCGAGCCATTGCCAGATACATGCCGACTTCTCCGCATTCTCCGGCGAAAGTGTCTTTGCAATGCTGAATCAGCTCTTCGCTCACACCTTCCTTGTAAGCAGCACCGAGATAATGTACGGTGGCAAGCTGCAAATCGTCAGCAGCTACATCTTCCATCTCCTTGAATTTGCTGGCAGGAGCTTTGCAGATGGGGCACTGCTCGGGAGCTTCCGTTCCTTCATGGATGTACCCGCATACGGTACAGATAAATTTCTTTTTCATAAGTCTTTGTATTAAATATAAAATAATATGTAAAATCGTATACGAAGATACGCTTTTTTGCCTTGTCGATCAAGCAGCGGCTTTTAGTTTAGCTTTTCAGCTTGTCATACAGCTCTTCTGCCGTCAATTGCTGCTGCTCACCAGTCTTCATATTCTTGAGTGTAATCCTGTTTTCCCGCATCTCATTTTCGCCAACCAAGGCGACAAATGGTATCTGCTTTGCATTGGCGTAACTCATCTGCTTCTTCATTTTCGCCGCATCGGGGTAGATTTCCGTTCTGATTCCCGCCTGTCTGCATTTAACCATCACCTGCATGCAGTACATGGCTTCCTCTTCTCCAAAATTGATGAAGAGGACTTTGGTCGAGCTGACGGTCTCCTGAGGGTACAGATTCAGCGTGTTCAAGACGTCATAAATGCGGTCTGCGCCGAAGCTGATACCCACACCGCTTAGTCCTGGCATGCCGAATATGCCGGTAAGGTTGTCGTAGCGACCACCTCCGGTAATGCTGCCCATTGGCGTATCAAGGGCTTTGACCTCAAAAATGGCCCCCGTATAATAATTGAGTCCGCGCGCCAGCGTCAAGTCAAACTCTATTTCATTATTCAGTCCTATCGTCTTCAACGTCTGAAGGATATACTTGATTTCCTCTGCGCCTTTCTGTCCGATTTCCGAACTTGCCAATGTTTCTGCCACAACTTGCAGTTTTTCTTCATTGGTGCCGGCCAGTGTGATGAAAGGCTGGAGCTTTTCTATGGCTGCATCGGAAATCCCCTTTTCATGCAGTTCCGCATAGACATTCTCCAATCCTATTTTATCCAACTTGTCTATGGCCACCGTTATGTCGACAATCTTGTCATCTTCACCGATGATTTCTGCAATTCCCGACAGGATCTTTCGATTGTTTATTTTAATCTGAACCCTGATTCCGAATTTCGTGAACACGGTGTCGACAATCTGCATGAGTTCAACCTCATTCATAAGAGAGTCGGAGCCGACCACATCCGCATCGCACTGATAAAACTCGCGATAACGACCTTTCTGCGGTCGGTCGGCACGCCATACTGGCTGAATCTGATAGCGCTTGAAGGGGAACTGCAACTCGTCGTGGTGCATGACCACATAGCGGGCGAAAGGCACCGTCAAGTCGTAGCGAAGTCCTTTCTCACAAAGTTTGGATGCAAGGTGCAGACTGTTGCGCTCCTGCAATTCTTCATCAGAAACCTTGCTCAGGAAGTCGCCGGAATTAAGCACCTTGAAAAGCAATTTGTCGCCCTCCTCTCCATACTTGCCCATCAGCGTCTGAAGGGTCTCCATGGCAGGGGTTTCTATCTGCTGGAATCCATAAAGTGCATAAACCTCTTTTATCGTGTCGAATATATAGTTGCGCTTGGCCATCTCCTGCGGGCCGAAGTCACGCGTACCTTTTGGTATGTTTGTTTTCTGAGACATTAGTTGATTGTTTATTTGCGAATGATAGTCTGGGCCCTGTCCGGACCGATAGAAATAACTTTGATGGGCGTTTCCAAAAAGCCTTCCAGGAAGTCGACATAGTTGCGGAATTTCTCTGGGAACTGCTCTTCCGAAGTGAAATGCGTCATGTCCGTGCACCATCCATCAAACTCCTTGTAGATGGGCTTCACGCCGTCAAGTTCATACGGCAAGTCGGTCGTTTCCTCGCCGTTGGGCAACAGATAGCCTACACAAGCCTTGATGGTGCCAAAACTGTCCAGGACGTCGCTCTTCATCATGATCAATTGTGTAACGCCATTGAGCATGACAGAATATTTCAGTTGAATCAAGTCGATCCATCCGCAACGCCGCTCGCGTCCGGTCACCGCACCATATTCATGGCCGAGGTCTCGGATTTTCTTCCCCGTCTCATCAAAGAGCTCTGTCGGGAAAGGACCTGAACCAACGCGCGTGCAATAGGCTTTCATGATACCGAACACCTCGCCGATTCTATTGGGGCCTATCCCCAACCCCGTACAGGCACCGGCACAGATGGTGTTCGAAGAAGTTACGAATGGATATGAGCCGAAGTCGACGTCGAGCATGGTGCCCTGGGCGCCTTCGCAGAGGATTCGCCTGCCATTGCGGAGGACAGCATTGATCTCATGTTCGGAATCAACAAGACTGAACTGCTTCATGAACTCGACGCCTTCCATCCATCTGGCTTCCGCTTCCTTCAGCCCTGTCAAGTCAGTCCATCCAAGCGCATGCAACATCGCGAGGTGGCGTTCTTTGTGAGCCCGATACTTTTCTTCAAAACGGTGGAGGATATCCCCTACTCTCAATCCGTTTCTACTGATCTTGTCCGTGTAGGTCGGGCCAATCCCCTTGCCTGTAGTCCCCACCTTGTCCTTGCCTTTGACCGCTTCATTGGCCCGGTCGAGAAGCCGGTGGGTCGGCATGATCAGATGCGCCTTCTTGGAGATATGGAGACGCTCTTTCAGCGGATGGCCTGTCTTTTCAAGTTCCAACGCCTCCGCCATGAACAAGTCGGGGGCGAGCACGACGCCATTGCCGATGATGTTGGTCTTGCCGCCTTGGAATATACCCGACGGAATGGAGCGCAACACATATTTCTCTCCTTCGAACTCAAGTGTATGCCCTGCATTGGGGCCTCCCTGAAATCGTGCCACAACATCATACATCGGTGTCAGCACGTCGACAACCTTTCCTTTACCTTCGTCGCCCCACTGCAATCCCAGAAGGACGTCAACTTTACCCTTTGTTTCCATTATTATAGTTTGGTTTTTCGATTTTCCAATTTGTTCGTTCCCACGTTCTTTCTCGCCTGACGGGCCTGACACTTGGCACATACGCCATAGATGTAGAGGGCGAAGGTGTCATGGTGAAACTTTCTGAACCTTGCTTCGTTGACCGTTCTCGCCAAAGCGGGAATCTGTATCTCCTTGACCGCTCCGCAGACGGTGCACACTTGATGGCAGAAATTCTGCCTGAGCAGGCCGGCCGAGTATCGGGTGCCGTCCATAAAGCGATGACGCACCACAAGCCTGAGCTTCAGAAAGAAGCGGATGTTGTTGTATATGGTGGCGCGACTGACCCTGAAGTTGTTCAGTGCCAGCATTTCGCTGAGTTCATCGAGCGCGAACGCGCCCTTTATGTTATAGACCGTTTCCAATATGGCATATCGCTCTGGGGTTTTCCGCAATTGATTTTCCTCCAGATAGCGATCCAGTATTTTCCTGGCCTTGGTGTGAATATTGTCTTCCATGCACCTTGTTCTCCACTTTGTGGACTCATTCAACATGCTTGTATGCCTCCGCCAGCAAGCCGACATGCGGCAAGCGCTTGGCGCTGTCTATTCGTGGACGTGCTCCATGACCTTCAGGGCCAGCTGCCTGTATTCCTCGTCCAGATCTCCGAACTTGTTCAGGCAGTTGCAGGCAGCATGCTTCACCATGACATTGTCGCCGCTCATGGCCACAGTGGCCTGGTCCAGCAATTCGTTTATGCCACGTTCGTTCGGCGCCATCCCTCTCTGGAACAGACGCCCCAGCAAAGTATAGGCACACAACTCGTAGAGCGGCTTGTCCGATGCGAGCCATCTGAAAGCCAATTCAGGAGCGTAGTCGGTGTCCTGAAGCAAATTGAAGGCAAGCATGTTGGCGATTTCGGGCGTCTGCACCTGCTCCATCCAAATCTCGGCCATCTCCTGCGGAAATTCCTCCGCGGGCATAATCAGGCAAGCCAATATCTGGCATTCACGTATGTTCTGCTTCCATAGTTCCACGGCAAGCAGCCTGTCCTTGCCATATTCCTGTGCCATGTCTTTCAGGTCGGCGAACGACACGCCCCAGTTGAGCTTGTAGCTGACCCCCTTTTCACGCATGGACTGCGAAGCAGGCCCGTTCATCATCAGCCGAAAGCTCTGCTTTATCTTGTTGAGTTTGTCTTTTATCTCTTGATTACTCATAAATATTCCGTTCCTTTTACAAGATTCCATACTCACGGCCATACCGCAACATCTGGTGCGTATAGCTTTCCTCATAGTCCACTTGGATGTCCACAATGCTCCCTGTTTCGTCCATGACGGGAGTCATCCGTGGATTGATGAATCCTTTGTAGGGTGCGAGATGGAGTTTCTCGTAACGTTTCAAGACCTCCTTATGCAACTCCGGAGCTATTTCAATGCCATAAGTCTCCACCAACTGCCTGGCGGCCGCATAGTCTCCTTCGCTCTTGATGCGTTGAACTTCGGCAAGCAACGTGCCGAACAGTCCCCGAAGCGCTTCATAGTCGTTCACGACAATGTAATGTTTCCCATCGCGCTCCTCGATTCGGGCAACGTCCCCCTCGTGTCGAAGCACCCAGCGGGCTATCATCGCCCGGTTCTGCATGTGAGCTTCCTCAATACGGTCTCCCGGCTTGATGCGGACCAGCTGCGTCATCGCTCCATTCATAAGATAGGTGTAATAGAAGCTCTTGTACGCCTCTCCATTCGGCAGCAAGCCCAATTCAACCAGCTTTGCGTCGGCCATATAGTGGAGTCCGAACAGATCGGCCCTGGCCTCCTCGATGGCGTTGCCATAGTTCTTGAGCGCGTTGGGGTCTGTCCCTTCCAGCAGCTTCCCGCTGCCATGGCCCAAGCACTCGTGCAGGTCGGTGTGCAGGTCGTCGCAGACGTCTCCATACTCCTTGACGGCGGCGAGCATTTGCCGGTCTGCGACAAACTCCTCCAGCAGTCCCGACGTTCGCGAAGCCTCGTGATAGGCGTCGGTGAGGTTGGAAATGCTCACACTCTTGGAGCCGTGGGCGGCACGAATCCAGTCGGCGTTGGGGAGATTGATACCGATGGCCGTAGACGGATATTCGTCGCCACCGAGCATGGCCGCGCACACGACATTCGCAATCACCCCCCTGACCTTCTCCTTGCGGAAGCGTGGGTCGACCGGAGAATGGTCTTCGAACCACTGCGCATTCTCGCTGATGAGGCGGGCGCGGCCTGTCGCCTTCATGTCCTTGTATTCGACAATGCCCTCCCAGGAGCCTTTCAGCCCCAGCGGGTCGCCATACACTTCTATGAAACCATTGATGAAGTCGACTTGCCCCTCCGTCGCTTCAAGCCATTTGATGGAATATTGGTCGAAAACGGACAAATCGCCGGTTTCATAATATTTGACAAGCAAGTCGATCGCCTCCTGCTGTCGCCCGTTCTCGGCGTACTCCCGCGCTTTCGACAGCCACAAGACAATCTGCTTGATGACGCTTGCGTAACGCCCGGCAGCCGAACAGACCTCCTCCTGAAGCACCCCGTTTCTCTTGACCAAGCGGCTGTTGAGCCCCCACGAAGGTTGCGTATGTTTCAAATCAGGGTGCCGAAGCGCGAAGTCTTCGCTCTTTTTCCTGTAAAAGTCTTCGGCTTCAGCCTGTGTCACCCCTTCGTAATAATTGCATGCCGACGTAGCGACCAAGTCTGCCCCATCCGCCTTGTTGACGCGCTTGGGCAGGAAGTCCCTGTCGAAAAGCACCCGACAGAGGCACGCCCGCAGCTCTTCTCGCGTCTGGCCGTCGGCAAGCGGAAGCTCGTTTGTCGGCAGCTTGTCGTATTCCGACACGAAGAAGGCTTCCGAAAACGCAGGTATGAACTTGTCAGAGGAATAGTGATGGTATATGCCGTTGGCGAACCACACTTGTCGGAGATAGGTTTCAAGCCCCAGAAAATCAGGCGCCGGGCGCCGACCTTGCCAATGGAGGTAAATGCCTTCCAGCGTTTTTCTCACCAGCAGGTTGTATGCACCAAATTGGTCGGTCGTGATGTCACGCCCGACCAGTGTGGCTTTTGCCAGATAGTATATGAAGATTTTGTTTTTTAGCGGCAGTTCCTCAAATCCTTTGAGGCGATAACGCAACATCTGAATGTCGGCAAAGCGCATGTCAGCGTCGTCTGAAACATACTCCATAGTTTTCATTTTTCGTTTGAAGTCTTCGGCTTTCGACCGCGTTTCTTCGGCTTCGATTCGCCTGAAGTCTGGTGTTGCACCTTGTAGTCGCGCGGCGTACATCCGTTCTGTTTGAAGAAAGAGGCGTAGAAAGACTGCCGGTTGGAAAAGCCCACGATGTCGGAGATGTCCTCCATGTTCAAGTCTTTGTAACGCTTGTCGCGCAGCAGCGACATGGCCTCTTCGATTCTGAATTTATTGACAAAGGCCGTATAGTTCATGTGGAAGCGGACGTTGACCACGGCGGAGATGTAACGGGTGTTGGTTCCGAGGTCTTCGGCCAGTCGTTTGGCCGAGTAATCCTTGTCCTTGTACTTCTTCTGAATGAGGATTACGTCCAAGATTCTCTCTTTAAGCCCGTCCATCAGCTTCGGACTAATCAGCGTGCGGTAAACCGCTTCCTTCTCGGTCTTTTCTATGATATTATACTTTGCCATAATCAATCCTATTTAGAATCCCGCCTTTGATGTTGCAAATATAACCAAAAACGATGTAACTGTCAAGTATTTCATTAAAAAAAATTCATAAAAAACAGTGCTCTGATTTCCTGTCAAAACAGCTTTTATTCCACGCGAGTTCAACGGGAAGACGGTGCTTGGACCGGGAATAAATGAGAAAAGATGACTTTTCTGAGGCCGATTTGCCGCTTTTTACGCGTCCAAAAGCAAGCGAACACGAGCGGAACGTCATGCTTTCTGCGGGCAAAAGCAGCCCTTTTGCGGCGCCAAAGGGCTGCTTCGGCGAACACACGGCGGTGCTTTTGCCGAGTATTCGCAGCCAAATGACTGATTTACAACGCGTTGCTGTGATTCAAAAATACGGCATCATTTCGAGCGAGTGTCGGTTTTGTCAAAAACAACGGCACTTTTCCAGGGTGATTTGTAAAAACCTTTGACAATTTATTTCCTGCGCAAATGATTCTCGTTTCGTTCATGCGAGTTTTTGATTTATTATGTCTAACTTTGCAAGAAAAGCAAAACGGATGATCAATTACGACTTAAGCAAAATACGGGCGGTCGTTTTCGATGTCGACGGCGTACTTTCCGCCGAGACCATCACGCTGGCTTCCAGCGGCGAACCTCTGCGAACCGTCAACATCAAGGACGGCTATGCCATACAGCTGGCGGTGAAACAGGGGCTTCGGGTCGCGATTTTGACAGGTGGAAAGACGGAAGCTGTCAGAAAACGGTACGAGGGATTGGGCATGACCGACATCTATATGGGATGCGCGGTCAAGACGGTTGCGTATCGTCAGTTCAAGCAGAAGTATTCGTTGGCCGACGAACAGATTCTGTATGTCGGCGACGACATTCCCGATTATGAAGTCATGCGTGAGGTGGGGTGCGCCTGTTGCCCGGCCGACGCCTGCCCCGACATCAAGCAAATCTGCTGCTATGTGAGCGGGCGCGACGGCGGACACGGAGTCGGTCGCGACGTTTTGGAACAAGTGTTGCGGGCTCAAAGCAAGTGGCTCGACGGCGAAGTGGCCTTCGGATGGTGAGGAAGCACACCGGCGTGCCGGCTTTTCAATTTTCTGCAAACCAGCATGTTGCAGCATACTGTAAAATGAAACATTTATGAAATTCAAACGAATCGTACTGGCAAGTCATTCCCCGAGGCGCAAAGAGTTGCTTGCGGGGCTGGGATTGGATTTTTGCGTAAACGTAAAGCCCGACATCGACGAATCATACCCGGCTGGTTTGGAGAGTCGGGAGGTGCCTCTGCACATCGCCAAGAAGAAGGCCGATGCGTATCATGACGACCTTGATGAAGACGAACTACTGATTACGGCCGACACGGTGGTCATCGTGGACGACTGCATACTGGGCAAACCGCATGACGCCGCCGAAGCTTTCGGCATGCTGCGGCGGCTCAGCGGACGGACGCATCTGGTGACTACGGGGGTGTGCCTCATGACGAAGAAGGCTCGGCGGTCGTTCGGCGTCACGACCCGGGTGACCTTCAAGGAACTGTCCGACGAGGAGATAGACCGCTACATCCGCGATTGTCAGCCATTCGACAAGGCCGGTGCCTATGGCATACAGGAGTGGATAGGCTACATCGGCGTCACGAATCTGGAGGGAAGTTTCTACAATGTGATGGGACTGCCCGTGCAACGAATCTACGAAGAGATGAAACTACTGTAACCAACCATGACCACAGCAGACCAAGACCTTATGAAACAGCTGTTCGCATTGATTGTCTTTCTCGCCTTGAGCGTCCTGCCGACTTCGGCACAGCAATTCACTTTGCAGGGACGCGTGCTGGATGAAGACATGAACGGCTTGGAGTTTGCGATGGTTTCGGTCGCAAGCCAGGGCAAAACGGTGTTCACGACAATCCACGGCAACTTCAGCATGACGTTGCAAAGCGCTGACAGCGTGTCCGTCAGATTCTCCTTGCTGGGCTATAAGCCCAGGACGAAGGTGTTGCGAAGGCCCAGGGGGAAGCAGACGCTGCAGATCGTATTGCAACCCAACGAAGCGTTGGCGGAGGTTGTGGTCGAGGGGCAGAAGATTCAGACGTCGCAAAGCCAGGAACTGAAAAGCCGGGACATGCGGTTTCAGGCCTCGGCAAGCGGCAATGCTGTGGAAAGCCTGATACAGACGCAGCCGGGTGTCAGCAGTCACGACGAGTTGTCCTCTCAATACAATGTCAGAGGCGGCTCCTTCAACGAGAATGTGGTCTTTCTGAATGACGTGGAGGTCTATCGCCCGTTCCTCGTCAGGTCGGGACAACAGGAGGGACTGTCGATCATCAACCCCTACATGGTCGACCGGATTGGTTTCTCCACCGGTGGATTTGAAACGAAGTACGGCGACCAGATGTCGTCGGCGCTCGACATACAATACAAGACGTTGAAACCGGGCCGCGTCGAAGGCGCTTTGACCGCAAGTCTGCTGGGGGGCGACGCCTACCTGGGCTTGGCGACAAAGAAACTGACGTGGCTCAACAGCGTCAGATACAAGACCAACCGATACCTGCTGGGTACACTCGACAACAGCGGTGAATACCATCCTCGGCATTTGGACTACCAGACATTCCTGAAGTATTACCCCAACCGGCGGTGGGAGCTGAGTCTCGTCGGCAATGTCAACGACAGCCATTACACCTTCATTCCGGAGAGTCGGAACACGGCCTTCGGGACAATGGACAACGCGCTGAAATTCAAGGTGTATTTCAATGGACAGGAGAAAGACTTGTTCACCACTTATTTCGGCAGCGTGGCCCTTACAAGGTACTGGGGGAAGGGTGCTTCCCTGTCGCTTTTGGCTTCGGCCTACTCCACTCGCGAACAGGAAGCCTACGACATCGAGGGGCAATATTGGCTCCAACAGACGAGCTTGGGCAACGACATCGCGGTCGGAACCTATTTTGAACATTCCCGTGACTATCTGACGGCCCGTGTGGGGGCGTTGAAACTGATGTATCGGAACAAGACGTCCAGACACGACGTTCAGGCGGCGGTGTCGCAGAAATGGGAACACATCAAGGAAAATGCCAATGAGTATGAGATGAGAGACTCCGCCGGCTACAGTCTGCCCCACACGGGGAAAGACCTGAACATGATTTATGCCGTCAGCGGCAAGAATGAGTTGCGCTCACGGAGAACGGAAGTCTACTTGCAGGACACCTATCGGTTTACGGACGCCTCGCAAGAAACGTATTTCACGCTCAACTACGGCATTCGGATGGGATACTGGAACTACAACAAGGAGACTATCGTCAGTCCTCGTGTCGCCTTGGGCGTCGTCCCGGCCTTTTCACCCAACAGCACATTCCGCCTGGCAGCCGGCGTGTATTATCAAGCGCCGTTCTACAAGGAGTTGAAGGATACCGCGATGGTGGGCGGTGTTGCCCGCATCGGGCTGAATCGGAAAATAGAAAGCCAGCGTTCAATCCACCTGATTCTGGGCTACGAGAATCGCTTCATCATCAGAAACCGCAAATACAGATTCTCAGCCGAAGCCTATTACAAGGCTTTGGACCGAATGACACCCTATTCTGTAAACAATGTGAAAGTGGTCTACTATGGTTCAAATCAAGGGAAAGGACATACGGCGGGGCTGGACTTGAAGCTGTATGGAGAGTTTGTGCCAGAGACTGATTCGTGGCTCAGCGTGTCACTGATGAGCACCGGGATGAAGCTGGATGGCAAGAGAGTCGTCCTGCCGACCGACCAGCGGTATTCCGTCAATCTCTTTTTTACAGACTACTTCCCCATGACCGACAGATGGAAGGCCAGCCTGAACCTGGTGTATACGGACGGACTGCCCTTCTTTGCGCCACACCGTGAACTGGAAGCCACCAACTTCAGGGCGCCCGCCTACAAGCGTGTGGACTTGGGGGTCAGTTACCGGCTCTACAACAATCAATTTCGTGAGAGGAAGTCGGTGCTCAAGGACATCTGGCTGAGCCTGGAAGGGCTCAACCTCTTTGGCGTCAACAACGTGAACAGCTACTATTGGATCACAGACGTGAGCAACGTTCAATACGCCATCCCCAACTATCTGACAGGACGGAGGGTCAACGCGAAGATAAGATTCGACTTCTGACCTCAGGCATTCATATAGTAAAGGACGACCAGAATGGCAAGAATCAGGAAGGCAAGAATGCTTTTTATCAAGCAGCCGGTCACCTTCTTGACGACAAACACCCCCACGACTACGGCTACGAGGATGTAGATGAAATAAGTTATACTGGAATTCATAACAAAACAAGCAACTCTATTACTTAAAGACTTTCATGAACGCAGGAGGGATGGGGGCATCGAACTCCATTCGCTCATGCGTGATGGGATGATAAAAGCATAGTACGTAGGCGTGGAGACACAGGCGTCCACAAGGATCGTCGCCGTTCCCATATTTGGTGTCGCCGCAGACGGGATGGCCCATGTCCGCACTATGCACACGTATTTGATTCTTCCGCCCTGTCTCAAGTCGATATTCGACCAAGCTGTGATAGGGACTCCGCTTGAGAACACGAAAATGGGTGACGGCATACTTGCCCCCATTGTCCACCGGCGAAGAGAACGTGATATAGGCCCGGTTGTCCTTGAGCCAGTTGGCGATGGTGCCTTCGTCGTTTTCCACCTCACCCGATACGACGGCGACATACCTGCGGTCATAGACGACATTGTGCCAATCATGTTCCAGGAGTTGTTCCGTCTGGATGTCCTTGGCATATATCATGAGACCACTGGTGTCGCGATCCAGTCTGTGTACGACATGAGCAGTGCAATTTTGTCGGCTTTTGTGCAGGTAGTTATCCAATACGGCTTTGACCGTAAGCGACGAATGACCGCCGGCCATCGAGAGGATTCCGATGTTTTTTTCGATGACGAGCAGATGGCGGTCTTCGTAGACGATTTTCACGTAACGACTCTTGAACATGTCGTTGCGCTTGCTCTTGCTGACAGAAATCTTCATGCCCTCCGTCAAGGGGTAGTCAAACTGTGTGACTATCTTGCCGTTGACCTTTATGCCCCCACCTTTGAGCGTGGCCTTGATTTTGGACTTGCTCTCATGCAGATGGGCAAGCAACCATTCCAACAACGGGAAGGGTTCCTGCACGACATATCGCTCATAATCGTTGGATTGAGTATTTCTATTGGTCTTCATAGCCTGCAAAGATAATAAAAGAATGTCGAAACATGGTTCGTTCGTGTATTTTTGTTATCTTTGCCCCATGAAACTATCCGTTATCATACCTGTATATGACACCGCCGCAACCTTGGAGCGCTGCGTCATGAGTGTTGCCGAACAGGGGGTTGACGAAACGGAAATCATCATTGTCAACGACGGGTCGACGAATCCACAGTGTGAGACGCTATGCCGCCGGTTGGCGACAAATGTTCCCCGCATGATATACGTGGCCCAACGGCATGCGGGACTGAGTGCGGCCAGAAACCACGGACTGGAATTGGCGTCGGGCGATTTCATTACCTTTGTGGATTCCGATGATTATTTGGAACCTTCCACCTACAAGGAAGTAATGTCGCCGCTCCTTCGAGACCCAACGATTGACATGGTAGAGTTTTCATATATTGAGAAAGAGGGGCATGACCGGCTGGCGCGTTTAAACCGACTGACGTCTCGGACGTATGACTCCTTTGCTGCCTTTTGGCTGGAAAACAAGGCGTATCGGCATGCCTACATGTGGAACAAGGTCTTCAGACGGCATGTTTTTGAAACCGTCAGATTCCCACTGAACCAGAACTTTGAAGACGTCGCCGTTCTGCCGGCTTTGCTCAAGCTGTGTCGCAAAACCATGACTACCTCGCAAGGTCTATACCACTACACCTGGAATGGCGCGGGGATTACGGCCAAGGCGACAACAGAAGATGTAGCCCATCTGCTGGACAGCCAGATAGCGGTGCTGAACGAGATTTCCAACAGGGACTTTTACAAGTGTTGCCTGAACATCCAGCTGGATTTGTTTGAGTTGGGGGACGAGGTGTTGAAGCTGCCCGTCCTCCCCTATCATGGAACGCTTAAATTATCAATATTACATTTGTTTGGTCTTGAAAGGTTATGCAGACTGAATCGGTTTTATCGCAAAATGGTGAAAGCTTCAAGGTAAGCTTCATCATTCCCTACTACAACGAGTCCACGACAATCCTGAAGGAGTGCGTGGAGAGTATCCTGAAATTGCGACTCTCGCCAGAAGAGCGCGAGATAATCATTGTGGACGACGGAAGTGACATATCTCCTTTGGACGACCTGATGGAATTTCAAGACCTCCTTATATATATAAGGTGTAAGAACAAGGGAACGTCCGCAGCCCGCAACTTGGGGATGAAAGTGGCTTCGGGCAAGTATATTCAGTTTATAGACGCCGACGACTACTTGATTCCTGTGGCTTACGACCATTGCGTGCAAATCGCCAAACGAACAGATGCGGACATGGTTCGATTCGAACCTACGGACAACGAGGCGAGCGATTATGCTCTTGACATGAACGGGCCCGTTAGTGGCAGCGAGTATATGAAGTCGTTCAACCTGAAAGCCTCTGTTTGCAACTATCTTGTCAAAAGGGTGCTGGGCTGTAGCTTGATTTTTTCCGAAGAGTTGACATACGCCGAAGACGAAGAGTACACCACCAAATTGCTACTCTCTACAAAAGAGGTTTATTATACGGAAGCCAAGGCTTATTATTATCGTCAACGCAATGGATCTCTGACACACAAGACGGATAAAATGAGCAAGATTCAGCGTCTGAACAATTCTGTAGAAGTAATCCGCAGGCTGTGTGACTTGTCGACAACCCTACCTAATGTGGAGTCGGAAGCGTTGGAAAGACGCGTCGCCCAATTGTCCATGGACTATTTATATAATGTAATCCGGCTTACGCATAGCGGCAAGCATTTGGAACAAGCTATAAACAATTTGAAAGAACATGGTCTTTTCCCCTTGCCGGAGAAGAATTACACCACAAAGTATGTTGTTTTCAGAAAGGCGCTGAAAAGCAAGTTGGGCAAGGCTTTTCTTTTGGCAGCGATTCGTTGATCACCAAATTTTCTGTTTGCGATGCGCATTTTATTGTTGGGGGAGTATAGCAACGTACATGCAACTTTGGCCTTGGCTTTTCGTCACTTGGGGCATGAGGTCACCGTGGCTTCCAATGGAGACTTCTGGAAGAATTACGAGCGGGACATCGACCTGTCGAGGACTCCCAACAAGCTCGGTGGAATTCGCCTTGCCATCAAGCTCATCACAAGGTTGAGGGCTTTTACCGGCTACGACATCGTGCAGCTCATCAATCCCATGTTCGTGGAATTGCGCGCCGAACGGATTTTCCCCATTTACAAATTCCTAAGAAAACATAATCGCCGTGTGGTCATGGGAGCCTTCGGAATGGACTATTATTGGGTTCGGACTTGCTTGGTGGAAAAACTTCTGCGCTATAGCGACTTCAACATCGGCAACAAACTAAGGACAAACAAAGACGCGCTGAAAGAACGGGCCGATTGGTTGGGGACGACGAAAGAAAAGCTAAACCGGATGATTGCAGAGGATTGTGACGCCATCATCTGCGGGCTTTACGAGTACTGGGTCTCTTATAAAGACCATTATCCCCACAAGACGCACTTTATTCCTTTCCCTATCGTTTGCGACCAGGAAGAAGACGCGTCCACCCCACCTGCCGTGCATCCGCCATCTTCCGACAAAACACGCTTCTTTCTTGGGATAAACAAGGAACGAAGCGAATACAAGGGAACAGACATCATGTTGCAAGCCGCCTTGGATGTCAAACGGGATTTGCCCGATTTGGTGGATTTGAAGGTTGTGGAAAGTGTCCCTTTCCGAGAATACCGCCAGCTGATGAGAGGTGCCGACGCCATTTTGGACCAGTTGTACAGCTATACGCCATCCATGAACTCGTTGGAAGCCATGAGCCATGGCGTCATCTGCATTGGTGGCGGAGAGCCGGAAAACTATGATATATTAGGAAATGAAGACTTGAAACCTATCGTGAACGTCCTTCCCTCTTATCATAGCGTCTATAGCCAAATGGCCCGCTTGGCAAAGAATCGCGCGTTGGTCGCCAAATTAAAAAAGGAGAGCAAGGAATATGTCAACAGGTATCATGAATACAAGAAAGTGGGGCTTCGCTACCTGTCAATCTACTCATTTTTGTTGGAAGGCAAGTAGTCTGTTAAGGCAAACGGAAATATTTAACATTCGTTTGACGTTTGTAATATACTACAAATCAAACACTTATAAAAAAGTTACAAATGGCGCATAAAAAAAAACGCAAAAAAGAGAACAACATATAGAAAAAATACTTACCTTTGCAACGTTTTAATAAACAAATGATTGTTTTACAGATTTAAAAAGCAAAGAAAATGAAGAAATTAGTTTTGATGTTCGTAGCTATCGCTGCTATCTCTTTCGCATCTTGTGGTCAGAAAACTCAGGCTAACGCCAATGGCGCTGATTCTGATACTGCTGTTGTAGATTCAGCTGCTGACTCTGCTGCCGTTGATACTACTGCTGCTGATAGCGCTATGTAATTTTAGCACGAACAAGTAATGAGAGAGCACCGCTAAGTGATACTTGGCGGTGTTTTTTCATGCCATTAAATCAAAGTCCATGTGTTTGTGACAGTAAACGCATGGACTTTCGGATTTACAGAACAACTTCTGCTTGGCGGCCTTCCTGCTCCAGGAATTTGTCGATGACGGCAATCCCTTCCTTTGTGGCAAAGCCACGAACGAACACGATGATTATATTTCTGAAGATATGCTGCAAGTCATAGAGACGATAAAGTTCTTTCTCCATGACGTTTCTCGTCATCTCTTCACAAAGCCGGGAGATGAGTTCATAGTCTAAATCATTTCTGAACAGCCCTTCCTTCACGCCCGTCTTGAAAAACAGAACAGAGCGCATATTACGTTCTTTATGTATCTTTTCCAGAAAAGAAACGATGAGATCATATTTGTGCAGCTCGACAAAAAAACAAGGATTGACCTGCGACAAGCGCTTCATTTGCATTTGGAAGAATTTCATGACGACCTCCATCACATTCCTTTTCTTGCTTTGCGTGAATTGTTGGAGTTGGCTTTCAAACCGAGCTTCGTCCCGCATCAATCCTTCCAGAAGCAACTCCTCTTTGTTTCCATATATCTCATAAAGTGTTCTTTTGGATATCTGCAGTTTCCTTGCGATGTCATCCATCTTTACATTTCTTATCCCGTTGGAATAAAACTCTTGCATCGCCACGTTCAGAATCATGACTTTAAGATTCTGTCTATAAGCTGTTTGGGTATTCTTATCCATATATAATCTTTATGCCGCAAAGTTACAAAAAAATATAAAAACCAGCTGCTTTCAGTGGTTTTTTAGTAACTTTGCTTCAATGATACATGTTTTAATATATATATTATGGTAAAGATTACAAAAGAAGCCGCCCTTGAATATCATTCTAATGGTAGGCCTGGCAAAATAGAGGTCAAACCGACCAAACCCTATCACACGCAAACGGATCTCAGCTTGGCCTACTCTCCGGGCGTAGCCTACCCATGTTTGGAAATTCAAAGTGACCCGGACGCGGTCTATAAATATACGGACAAGGGAAATCTCGTTGCCGTCATCAGCAATGGTACCGCCGTTTTAGGCCTTGGCGACATCGGGGCGATGAGCGGCAAGCCCGTTATGGAAGGAAAAGGACTGCTGTTCAAGATTTATGGCGGCATTGACGTGTTCGACATTGAGGTCGCGGAGAAAGACCCTGTAAAGTTCTGCGAAGCCGTTGAAAAGATTGCCCCGTCTTTTGGTGGAATCAATCTGGAGGACATCAAAGCCCCGGAGTGCTTCTACATTGAGAAGCGATTGAAAGAGACGCTCGACATTCCGGTGATGCACGACGACCAGCATGGCACGGCCATCATATCTGCCGCCGGTCTGAAAAACGCCCTTGAAGTGGCCGGCAAGGACATCAAGAAGGTGAAGATAGTCGTGAATGGCGCCGGTGCCGCAGCCATCAGTTGCACACAACTGTATTGCGCACTTGGAGCAAAACGTGAAAACATCGTCATGCTCGACTCCAAAGGCGTCATCACAAAGAGCCGAGAAAACCTCACGGAACAGAAGAAATTGTTCGCCACGGACAGAACCGACATCCACACACTGGAGGAAGCGATGAAGGGTGCCGATGTTTTCGTGGGCTTGTCAAAGGGAAACATTCTGACCCAAGACATGATTCGCTCGATGGCCCCCACGCCCATTGTGTTCGCGCTTGCCAACCCTGTGCCGGAGATTTCCTACGAAGACGCGATGGCAAGCCGCCCCGACATTCTGATGTCGACGGGGCGCAGCGACTATCCCAACCAAATCAACAACGTCATAGGCTTCCCCTATATATTCAGAGGCGCACTGGACGTACACGCCCGTGCCATCAACGAAGAAATGAAGATGGCGGCCGTACACGCAATCGCCGACTTGGCAAAGCAGCCCGTGCCTGATGTTGTCAACGACGTCTATCGTGTCAACGACCTGACCTTCGGTCCCAAATACTTCATTCCCAAACCGGTAGACCCACGACTTATAACGGAAGTAAGCGCCGCCGTCGCCAAAGCGGCTATGGAAAGCGGCGTGGCCCGCAGGTCGATAACGGACTGGGAGGCCTACAAAAAGAATCTCATGCAGTTGCTGGGACAAGAGACAAAGCTGACCCAGAAGCTGCACGAGACCGCAAGACGCCACCCACAGCGGGTCGTCTTTGCGGAAGGTGGACATCCAACGATGATGAAAGCGGCAGTACAAGCCAAGCAGGAAGGAATCTGCCATCCTATTTTGTTGGGCAACCCCGACCGTCTCAACCGATTGGCACAGCGCCTAAAGCTCAATCTCGAAGGCATTGAAATCGTCGACATGCGTGCAGACCCGGAGCAAGGAAGACGCGCTACATTCGCAAAACATCTGGCGGAGCGTAAAGCGCGGCAGGGCTACACGTTCGAAGAGGCTTACGACAAGATGTATGAACGCAACTACTTCGGCATGTCCATGGTGGAACAAGGCGATGCGGACGCCTTCATCACAGGCCTCTACACCAAGTATTCGAACACCATCAAGGTTGCGAAAGAAGTCGTCGGAATCCGTCCCGGCTACAAGACCTTCGGCACCATGCACATCTTGAACACCAAGAAGGGCACTTACTATCTGGCCGACACGCTGATCAACCGTCATCCCGACGAGAACGTCCTGTACGACATAGCCAAGCTGAGCGCGCAGAGCGTCCGATTCTTCAACGAAGAACCTGTCGTGGCCATGATCAGTTACTCCAACTTCGGTACGGACGAGGCAGGATCTCCGCTCAAAGTCCACCAGGCAGTGGAACATCTGCAAAGAGACTATCCCGACATGGCCATCGACGGGGAAATGCAGGTGAACTTCGCGTTCAACAAGGAATTGAGAGACGACAAATATCCCTTCACACGTCTTAAAGGCAAAGATGTCAACACGCTCGTGTTCCCCAACATGTCTTCGGCCAACAGTTCCTACATGCTGCTGAAGGCTCTCGACCCCGACGTGGAAATCATCGGTCCGATTCAGATGGGGCTGAACAAGCCCATCCACTTCACCGACTTCGAAGCTTCCGTTCGCGACGTAGTCAACATTACGGCCGTGGCCGTCATCGACGCATACGTTGACAAGATTACCAAAAACAGGCATTAGTTTTCGATACGCTTGTCTACAAACAACAAAAGGCAATCCAATCGGATTGCCTTTTGTTGTTTGTAGAGCGTCAATCAGTCCAAGTTCAGACTTGCTTTGATGGTCTCTATCTGTTTCGTACTCTGCTCCATGAGCGACTCATATTCGGATGGATCGGTCATGTTGCCCTTCACTTCGAGGTAGAACTTTATCTTCGGTTCGGTTCCCGACGGGCGTACACTCACCTTGGTGCCATCTTCGCAGAACCACTGGAGCACGTTGCTTGTGTCAGGCATGTCCATCTTTTCCTTCGTTCCGTCGGCACGGACAGCTTCGAGCGTCTGGAAATCCTTCCACAGAACGACCTTGGAGCCACCCAGTTCCTTGGGCGGATTGGCTCTGAAATTCGTCATCATCTGCTTGATTTCGTCAGCCCCCGTCTTGCCCGGTCGAACGACGTTGATCGTGAACTCGCACGAGAATCCATATTCCATGTAGATGTCCATGAGCACCTCATACAAGGTCTTGCCCTGGTCTTTGGCCCAAGCGCAGATTTCGGCCAACAGGCTCATTGCAGAAACGGCGTCCTTGTCGCGGACGAAGTCTTGAGCCAGGAAGCCATAGCTCTCCTCTCCTCCACCGATATACTTCTGCTTGCCTTCGGAAAGCCTGATTTCGCGGGCAATCCATTTGAAGCCGGTATAGCAGTCGCGCATTTCAATTCCTGCCTTGTCGGCCACCTTCTTGATGAGTTCGGTGGTCACAATCGTCTTTACGATGAAATCTGACGGCTGCAAAAGCCCTTTCGCCTTGCGGTTGGTGATGATGTAATACAGGAACAGCAGGCAGGTCTGGTTGCCGTTGATCAACACCCACTCGCCCTTGTCGTTCTTGCAGGCCATGCCCACGCGGTCGGCGTCCGGGTCGCTCGCCATCACGATGTCGGCATCCAATGCCTTCGCGTCGCGGATGGCCAACGCCAGCGCTTCGCCGTTTTCGGGATTCGGGCTCTTGACGGTCGGGAAATCACCACTCCTCACCATCTGTTCCTTCACACAATGCACATTGTCGAATCCCCAAAGCTTCAACGACTGCGGGATGGACATCATGCCAGTTCCGTGCAATGGGGTGTAGACAATCTTCAGGTCGTGCTGCCGCTTGATGACTTCGGGGTCGATGCTGAGCGTATGGATTTGCTCCAGATAAGGCTTGTCGATGTCCGCTCCAATCAACTGGATGAGTTCCTTGTTGCCGGCAAACTTCACGTCGTCTACGGAAACCTTGCCCACTTCGGCGATGATACCCGCGTCATGGGGGGCCAACACCTGCGCGCCGTCTTCCCAATAGGCCTTGTAGCCGTTATACTCCTTGGGGTTGTGGCTGGCGGTGATGTTCACACCTGCCTGGCAACCCAGTTTCCGGATGGCGTAGGAGCACTCCGGCGTGGGGCGCATGTCGTCGAAGAGATAGACGTAAATGCCGTTGGCCGAGAAGATGTCGGCCACCGTCTCCGCAAACTTCCGGCTGTTGTTGCGGCAGTCATGGCACACGACAACCGAAATGCGGTCGCGGTCTTTGAAATTCAATTTCAGATAGTTGGCGAATCCCTGCGTCGCCATGCCCACGGTATAGACGTTCATCCGGTTGGAGCCTACACCCATGATACCGCGAAGGCCGCCCGTTCCAAACTCCAAGTCCTTGTAGAAGCTTTCTATCAAGTCGGTCTTGTCATCCGCCTCCAGCTTTTGGAGCACTTCCCTGCGCGTCTCTTCGTCGAAGGCCGGGGCCAGCCATTGTCTGGCCTTCTGCTCACATTGAGCAATCAGTTCTGTATTGTTGTCCATAATAAAATAGGTATTGATAATTGATATAGATTCAAATTCTCTGACGGAAACGGCCACGGGCCATCGGTTCGTCCCGTATGGTATCATTGCAAAGATAGTCAAATTAATCAATACATGTCCGATTAATACGTTATTTTTTGTAACTTTGTCTCCAAAAACAAGCCTATATGCACTTCACGGGTATCCTAATAGCAATTTGCACCTTTCTCATCATCGGCGTATTCCACCCCATTGTCATCAAGACGGAGTATTATTTCGGGACGAAACCGTGGTGGATATTTCTTATAACGGGTATCATGGCAGTCGTTGCCGCCCTGTTCGTCGGCGACATTTTCCTGTCTTCGCTGCTGGGCGTCTTGGGCGCGTCGCTGCTGTGGAGCATAGGAGAGTTGTTCGAACAGCGCAGGCGGGTGGAAAAGGGATGGTTCCCCAAGCGCGAAAAGAAGCAGCCATGAAGGTGGAATTGATTCTTGTCGGCAAGACCACCGACCGACATTTTCAGGCCGGCATTCAAGACTATACGGAGCGAATCAACCATTATCTGCCATTCAAGATAACGGTCATTCCCGAAATCAAGAACACGAAGAACCTCTCCGAAGAGCAGCAGAAAACGAAGGAGGGCGAGGAAATCCTGAAGATTGTCAAGCCCTCCGACGTCGTCGTACTGCTCGACGAGCACGGCAAGGAATACCGCAGCGTGGAATTTGCCGCGTGGATGCAGAAGAAGCAAAACAACTCCAGAAACCTTGTCTACATAATAGGTGGCCCCTACGGCTTCTCGAAGGAAGTGTATCGGCGGGCCGATGAACAGATAAGCCTCTCCAAGATGACATTCAGCCACCAGATGGTGAGGCTCATCTTCACCGAGCAGCTGTATCGCGCCTGCTCCATCATCAAAGGCGAGCCTTATCACCACGAATAGTCATGCGCTGCCGTCTTGGAAGACTTCGACCTCATCGACTTTCTTCACGATTCCTCTGCGACAGACCGTCGGCCAGGCACTCTGCCAAAGCAGCCCTTTCGCGTTGTCATCGCTGCCTTTTCGTCCTCCCGTCGCAGCCCTTTTACGAGGTGAAAGCAGTCCTTCGGGCGGATCAAAGGGCAGCTTTCAGAAATCCGTTGGACAGCGTCGCCCCGCAGACGCCGACTTGCGGCGCACAATCCATTCAATACAGATGAACATTTCAAACCATATCGCAGTGATAGGCGGTGGCGCGGCAGGCTTCTTCGCCGCCATAACCGCAAAGCAAAACTGCCCGAGCGCGTCGGTCGCGATATATGAAAAGACCGGCAAGGTGCTTGCCAAGGTAGGCGTTTCGGGCGGCGGCCGCTGCAATCTGACCAACAGTTTTGCGAACGTCAGTGACTTGCGACACGTCTATCCCCGAGGCCACAAGCTCATGAAGCGTCTCTTCAATCAATTCGACTATCGACAGGCATATCAATGGTTTGAAGAGAAAGGCGTTGAACTTGTGACCCAGGAGGACCAATGCGTATTTCCGAAGGCGCAGGATTCGCAAGCCGTCATCAAATGCCTGACCCACGAAGCCCGCAGACTGGGTGTCGAAATTCAGCTCCACCATTGTCTGTCCGGAATCACGCCCACGGAAGACGGGCGTCTCGAAGTGAGTTTTGAAGACAAGCCCGCACGGCGGTTTGACAATGTCATCATCACGACAGGTGGCTCGCCGCAACTCAAGGGATTGCAACAACACGCACAGACAGGGCACGAAATCGTGGAACCCGTTCCTTCGCTGTTCACGTTCTGTGTCGAAGACAAAGCGTTCACCAATTTGACGGGGGCCGTGGTCGACCCGGTCGGCCTGTCAATACCTTCGACAAAGTTCAAGAGCGAAGGCGCGCTGCTCATCACCCATTGGGGCATGAGCGGGCCGGCGACACTGAAACTGTCGGCCCATGCCGCCCGCCATCTGCATGAACAGGCGTATGAAGTCGACGTAGCCATCAACTGGGTGGGTGAAACCAACACGACCATCGTCCAACAGCGGCTTTCAGAACTTGCACAAGGCAATCTGAAAAAGCAGCTTGGCAGTGTCGCCCCCTTTCGACTGACCTCACGTATATGGCTCTATCTGCTGGAACGGACCGGGCTTGACAGCAAGAAACGATGGGGGGAACTGGGGCGCAAAGGCATGAACAAACTGACGGAAACACTCACCAACGACGTGCATGCCATCCACGGAAAAGGAAGATTCAAGGATGAGTTTGTGACCTGCGGGGGTGTCAGCCTTCAAAGCGTCAACCTCTCGACACTCGAAAGCAAGGCATGCCGGCACCTCTATTTTGCCGGCGAAGTGCTCGATGTCGACGGCATTACAGGCGGCTTCAACCTGCAAGCCGCCTGGACGACAGGCTATGTGGCAGGAAAAGCAGCGTCGGAATCCATCGAAATATGAGCAAGAAAGTTGCAATTCTCTCAAAGTCTCGTCAATGAACTTGGCAATATTCCACGTCATGGTTCTGTTCCGAAGTTTTCAAATTTGGAAATGGCTGCATTGCCGCAGGCAGCCAAGCCTGAAAGTATTGATGTGCATCCTTCCTATTGGCTAAGGCAAAAAAAGGATCGATACTTTCTTCCCACGGCAGACGGGCCTGTCTGGGGTTATAAGAAACGGCGTGAAGATATCGGAGTAGACTCAAGCACGCACTAAACAAACCTGAATCAGCATTGAAAGATTGTCATAGCATACTCGCAGACAACCTCGAAGATGTTGCTGGCAAGCAATTCTTTTGTCCCAAATTGTACAATTTTCTCTCAAATCGTACATTTTTTTCGTTCAAATCGTATTTTTTCTTCAATTATTGCAAAAAACATTTGCATGTTACCCTTATTTTGTATAACTTAAAAGCCGATAATTTAACCAAGTAAGCATTCATAGACCTCTTGAAACATTTGATTGAAACATCCAATCTGTAACATTCCGCTCCGTCGGTAAGCATTCATAGACCTCTTGAAACATTTGATTGAAACATCCAATCTGTAACATTCCGCTCCGTCGGTAAGCATTCATAGACCTCTTGAAACATCTGATTGAAACATCTGACGTTATGATAACAAAACCACCAACCATTTTGTCTCAGGGGCGAGCCAGGGGCGCACGCTCATATCTACATGCTCTCTGGAACGTTGGAGGCTCAACATCGTTTAGCCCCAATCGACCATTGGTATTTAAAATGCAAATCTTTATCTCCAACCGGCCATTGAAACTCCGTCATGGTGCACAGTGCATGCAACCGCCAGGCGGTTGGTCTTTTTATAGAGCAGGGGTGCGGGCGCAGCGAGCTACCCTGTCCAAGCTTTGGTGGTGGAGAACCAGGCCGAAGGTCTTGGTCTTTTTAGCCCAAACCGTTCATCGGGACATGGACATTTTAGGGTTGGACAATGGCAAACTAAAAATATAAGACAAAGGTAAGGTAGATTCTCAACGCTCTCGTCAAACAACTCTATAGTGCACACACAGGAGTTGGATTCATGCAAACAAGTAAAACAAAATCAATAACAAGATGAATAGGATTAAGCTAACAGTAACACTGCTTCTTGCCACGCTGTTGCCCGCAACAACAAGAGCGCAAGGCGTGAGCCGCAACGAGGCTCTTCAGATTGCAGAACGTTTCTTCGCGCGGCAGCCGCTGCCGTCAGAGGCTGCCGCTGCCAAGGCAAATGCGCGACGCAGCGTAAAGAGAGAGACAATGAGAGTGGCTTTCGCCGCAACGCGCGACGACGGCAAGGCTGCACTCTATGTAGTCAACTGTGGAGAGGATGACGGTTTCGTGATTGTCTCCGCTGATGGCAAGACCAGTCATCCCGTGCTTGGCTGGAGCGACAGCGGAACTTTCAATTACGACGAAGCGCCCATACAGCTCAAGGACATGCTGGAGGCTTACGCCCATATCGTAGGGCTGCCTGAAGTTTCCGCTTCGACCGGCGCGTCCGATTCAAATCTCGTGACATTGGCAGACCGGCGCGTGGCAAGAAAAGTGACAGCCGGACAGCGACAGATGCTGGTGCTGCTGCCTGACATTCCTGATATGCGTGCCGCTCCGCGTAGGGTGGAGACTATTCCCAACATTGTGGTACACCCTCTGGTCAAAGTGCAGTGGAATCAAATTGGAACATACGCAAAATATGTCGACCCCTATTACGACTCTTTCGACGGGGTTGCCGCCGGCTGCGTACCGACAGCCATGGCACAGGTGATGGCATTCTGGAAATATCCAGCCCGCGGACGTGGCTTCCACCTGCACAATATCTTGGACACTCCCGCCGAAATAGATTTGGAAAAGTTGATAAGGGAAAGCGCAAACGGTATAAGCGATGAGTTGGAAAAAGTCATCAAGCAGTATTCCCGCCCCTACAAAGTCAATTTCGCCGAGTCGGTCTATCAATGGGACGCCATGGGCGGCGCCCAGCCTTCAACCGATGCGGAGTACGACCATGTGGCCAAGCTCATCTTCGACTGCCATGTGGCTTGTGCTCCTGCAAAAATGCCAAATGGACGCGGCACGGGAGCAAACAATAAAACTGCCGCAGCGTCTTTGGTGCGTTATTTCGGCTACAACCCAGGCATGCAGCATATAAAATGCAGCGGCAACGAGAATCTGATGCGGGCGGAGCTGGACGCCGGGCGGCCTGTGCTGATGGAGGGCAATCCGAAAAAGCAAAACGAAGACGGTCATTCCTTCGTGTGTGACGGCTATGCGGAGGAGGGCTACTTTCATTTCAATTTCGGATGGGGTGGAAAGGGCGACGGCTACTATCAGCTGAGTAAGGTGAATCCACTGACGTCCGACTTCAGTCTGGGGCAGAGAGCCTGCATAGGCATTCAGCCTTCGCTGGCCACTGTCGAAGTGGGACAAGCTTTCATCAACGTCACACCCGAAGGTATGGGAGTGGTCGTTGGTGGTTATGGCGACGTGACAGTTCCGGCCACGGTGGAGAAAGACGGCAAGTCCTATCCTGTCACGAAAGTCAACGGCTACGCGTTTGGAGTACTCGGGTCACCGTTCAACACTTCGTTCGAAGAGGGCCGCAAAGAGTACCTGACCCGCATCACGCTGCCTGAGAACGTCACAGAGATAGGCGAGTATGCGTTTCAAAGCCATTATTTCACAGAAGTGAACCTGCCGGCCAGCATACGCAAGATTGGGGCCAACGCTTTCTACCAAAGCCGCAGTCTGAATAAGGTGAGCATACCGAGCGTTGAGGCGTGGCTCAACATCGAGTTCGTGCCCAAGAAGTTGGAGTCCGGCTTTGAGCAATATATGTCGAATCCCATTTGGAATACCGACAACAAGTACGAAGGACGACTCTACATCGGCGGCAAGGAAGCCACCGACATCGTTATCCCCGCCTGTGTAAAAGAGATCGGGGCCATTGCATTCTGCGGCTACCAGTTTCTGAACTCTGTCACCATGGAGGAGGGTGTCGAGAAAGTGGGCGCCAGCGCATTCGAGCGCGTTCCTCTAAAGGAACTCCACTTGCCGTCCACGCTCAGGGAGATTGGCAACAAGGCTTTCTACAATCATCAGCTGTCGACCGTCGCCATCCCCAAGAGGCTGACAAGGATAGGGCGCGATGCACTGAGCGGCAACAAGATCTCAGAGTTTGTGGTTGATGGCGACAATGCCAAGTACAGTGCCTATCAAGGCATTCTCTACGACCGTCCGCGCCGCACCCTGATCAACTGTCCCAACTATCGCCCTGGGTTTGAGACGGACAAAGTGCGCAACACGGTAGGTGTTCCGCCATCGGTCACCTCAATCCGCAGCAATTCCTTTGGCAGCAATTTGAGAAAGCTTACGCTGCCGTCTTCGGTCAGGAACATTGAAGACGGGGCTTTTGTCAGCTGCGCCCGTCTCGAAGATCTCTACGTCTATACCCAAAAGCCCCTGCCCCTTAGAACATCGATGTTCAACATCAATATCGTATCGAAGTTCAGTAGAGTCAAGGTACATGTGCCCGTAGGGTCAGGCAAAGCCTATAAGGCGGCACCCATCTGGCAGGAAATGGAGATTGTGGAGGACCAAGCCGAGGGAAGCCTGCCGCCTGCGCATTACGACTACACCACCGACTTCAATGCAATTGAGATGACGGAATGGGTGAAAATGGATGGAGGAGGCTCTATTCCCCAGCGCACCTATTACCTGTTTGACACTCAGCCCGTCATAACCTTTTCAGGTATGACAATGCTGCTCACCACAGCTGAAGGCAACTACTCGTTTGAGCTCAACGGATCTCTTCCGGGAATGCGCTTCGTACACCACGACATTCCCACAGGCATTGAAGAAGTGAAGTCTGCCAACTCCGGTGTTGTATTCCGTGTCAGCGGCAGTCAGCTTATCATCAGTGGGCTTGATGCGCACACGCGGGTTGTGCTCTACAGCCTCGACGGCCGGCTGCTCACCACCGGCAAGACTCCTGCGCAAGGTGATTTCAGCATCAATCTTCCACGCGCTGCCATTATTGTCGTCAAGGCTGGCAGACATTCATTCAAGATTCACACCAAATGACAACGCTATGAAAAAGATATTATCCCTGCTGGTTCTGCTGCTGATGGTCGGCAGCGCAGCACACGCCCAGTATATGCTCAAAGTGAAGTATAAGGATGGCACGCACCACTTATATGAAATCGATTGTACGGAAAGTGTGGACTTTGAGAAAGACTTCTCTAATCCCCAAAAAGTGCTCATGTCGGTTCGTGGGCGCCTCGCGGGAAAGAAAAACACCTGGAGCTTGAGCAATACGGTCGACAATATAGAGCAAATCTCCGTCGTGGGCACAGAGCCTGTGACCCCAGCTGAAGAGCAGAGTACCTTCGTTGTCGACGAACAGACATCGTCGATAAACATGGTGAACTACAGTATACAGTTTTCAGGCAGCACCATCAACGGACAGAAGACGCTCACCGTGCACCGCATCGACAACGCCATGCCACCGGCGGATTTCACTGACGGCGTGTCCTACATGGCAACCTATGACTTTGACCTGGAAGGCATACACGACCTGAACGGCACCGTGGAAATACGTTTCCCCATGAGTAACCGCTGCTTTGCCGCCTACCATAACAAAGAGACGGGCGAATGGGAGCCCGTGCTCAACTACTATGATGACAAGACAAAGGAAATGGTCATCATCTCTGACCACCTCTCCGAGTTCTGTGTCTTTGATGTGACCGACGAGCATAAACGCACGGCAAAGCTGAAATACTGGGGATTCGACCCTGTCGTACCAAAGGACATTGAGAAAGTGGCGGAGACGTTTGCCAAAGTGGCGCAAGCCGACGACCCTGCATACGCTGCCATCGACGCTTTTGCGAATGACGAATTTTCCAAATACAGCCTCGGACTAAGCGTGGGTATGACACCGATTGCAGTCGGAGGCTTCGACTCGAAGCTTCTCAACGGATATTCCGATCTTATCGGCAAGATGGGGCAGGCGTGGTGTGTGGTGCAGTTTGCCAACACGCTTCGTGGCGATGACAATGCCGAAAAAGCTACAGCCGCAGTAAAAACAGTCATCGAACTGGTACTGAAACCTGCCCTCGAAAAGAAACTTTTCGCCGGCAATTTCCTCTTCCCCGCCTGCATGACGGCAATGGCGGTACTCGAATTCCAAATCAACTGGTTTGCAGAGGAAGTTCACAATGCGGCTACAACACTCTATGCCGATGCCTACAAAAAGTATTTCTATCCCGGCAGCACATACCCCAGCATTGGTGGATATGGTTACCGCTCCGCCGTAAAATGGTATGAGCTCATTTCTGGAATGTTCACAGACAACAGTCTTGACCACGACGACATGAAAGCAAAAATAGACGAGCTCGTGAGCGACTATGTCAACCAGCCGTGGAACGACACCGACGGCTTCACATGGGCGGTGAGCGACTGCCGGGGACTGTGGCCCTTCTGGGCAGAGATTACCAACGCCGATAGAAAAATGATTGCCGAAGAGCACCGCAAGGAACTCTACACGGGCAAGCTGAAGAGTGTCATCACCGCCATCAACAACAAATATCTCTGCAAAAGCAAGGAAAAGTTTGATGAGGTATACCGGCAATATGCCAATATGATGAACAAGGTGGTGGTCCTGAAATTCAAGGACTCTGCAATGAAAGAAGGTGAAAAGAGCCGATTCGCAGGCTGCACCATCCGGTTTGCCACAATGCCCTCCACCGTTGTCGATCCCGAGAAATGGGAATGTGTGATTAAGGACAACGGCAATGCCTCCATTCAGTACCGCATGTATCCTTATCTCGTCGAAGGGTTCAAAAACATACTGGAAGTGGTCGATGGGAAAGGTGACGTAGTGGGCAACATCGACATCGAAGGCATTCAGGATGTGGGAAAATACTATGAAGCCACTTTCGACCTCTCCAATAACGAGGTGCTGGCACTGGAGGATAAATGGGACATATCGATAAAGCCTACACTGGCTACTCGGGCAACTCCGGATGCAAGTGGCCGTTACTATACGTGGGGACCGATTGTCTTTAAAGACAGCAAGGGCTTTGAAAGTCATGCCCGAGGCATTGTTCCTGGTGACATATACAACATATACGGCGGAATTACCAACGCGTTTGAGAACCGCACGCTGAGCCTCGATGCCGAAGGCAATTTCTCCATCCAGATCGGAGGGCTCGACATGACGGGCAACGTCAACACACGGACGGGAATGGGCACAGGCAAATTCAAACTGAAGGCAAACTCTTCCGGCAAAAGTTTTGTCACGGAGGAAGAGGCTTTCGACGACTGGTTCGCGTTCAATCAATGGGTAAACGATGGCAACACACCTTATAAATACGTGTGGAAAAACTGGACGGAATTGGAGCACTTCGATGCTGACTTTTCTGTGGAAGGCACGCTCGACATCCGCTATTCCGACCTCATGAAACGCTATATCCTGCATCTTGACGGTATTGGCAGTTTCAAGCTCGACGGCGCAATATACAGTTCTGGCTCTGACATATACTATGATGTAGACGAAAACGGGAAGATTATGCTGAAATACCATTCCAAGTCGATGAAGCTTGAAAACATATTTGTCAAGGACGGCACTTTCACATTCAGCCCCGCACTGATTTATGAATAGATGAAGTTGGCGTGTATTACCCGCTGGCGGAATTAATTCAAGTTGTCAGATAAGCAAGACTCCCCCGTGCCAACGCCGACACGGGGGAGTCTTGCTTATTTTGTCAACCTACGTCTTTCCTATTGGCTGATCACCTTTTTCATCATTCTGCCGTCAACTTTCACAATGTAAACGCCGGGGGAAGGGACGCTAATGCGAAGTAAGCCGCCACGACTCGTTGCCGCTGCAACCAACTTCCCTTTCAAATCATAGACGGAGGCACGCATGCCCGCCGACAATCCCGACAAGAGAAACATCCCGTTTCGTGCTTCTACCGTCACGGCCGTACTGCCGTCGGGGGCCATGGACTGTAGGGCCGTGGGCGTTTGTCCATTGCCTTCAGGTGTTTTCCGCTCGATAAACTGCCGTACACCACTTGTCTTTCCGTCGTGATTCACTTCCCACGTGCGCGTGGTCAGGTTCCCTTCCATGGTTTCCGTGTAAGACAGTTCAACGGAACGCCCATCCACCGTGGCGGTGACATTGGGCTTTGCGGGTAGCGCATCCTGTTCTCCGATGACCATATAGTTCTCCGTGGGCAATCCTTTGAACACGACCTTGGAAGCCTCCACCTCGATACCTCCGCCATTGATGGACTGATTGGTGAGGTCGTAATACTGCATGTCGTCGTCGATGGTCTCCAAACGGAGTATGCCTTTCCCGGCAAACCACACATCGATCCGCTCACCTGTCGTAGGCACGACGATGCTGTAGGTGGCTACTCGCGCCATCAATTGCTGTGGAATGTAGACGTCGCACTCGCCGTCGTTTTCTGTGGAAGGCTCCAGCACGTGGCGGTAGGTCTGGCCGAAGTCGTCCGACATCACCACGCGCACCTTGCTGCCGGCGGGGAAAAAGGTCTTGTCCACCGACCACGTAAGGTGCAGCTTGTCGCCCACCGCATATTTGCCTTTCACCTCGGAAGTGATCTTGAAGGGCGTGGCCGAAACAACATCGACGTCGGCTATGTAGCTGTCGTAAAGCGGTGCCTGACGCTTGGCGATGGCTTCGCTTGTAGGCAGAGCGTCGCTCACAGTCAACCAAAAACGATACTTGCCCACGGGTATCTTCTCGGAATTGGTGACAACACTGCCGGTTCCGTTGTATTTGCGGCCAAATTCAAGCACGTTGCCGTGCTGCGGCGGGTAGACGGGAAAGGTGGCCGGATTCGACTTGGAGTAGCCAAACTGGTTGAAGCTATAACTCAACGCCGTCTGTTCCGCGTCCGAAGCGTAGACGGGGATGGTGAAAAACGTACCTTGAGGCACGCGATAAGTCGCCTTCATTTTGCTGCGGTCAATACGTGGCGCCGTGTTTGCGCTGTTGGGATAAACACCCGGTATGCGGCTGTCAGCCTGGGGCGTAACGCGCAGCATTTCCTTGAGGCATGCCAAAGAGACAAAGGCCGTCTTGGAAGATGTGCCGTAACTCACCACCGATTGTCCAGCCCCCGGTTCGGCGCCAAATCCCCACAAACCTACACTATATGTAAAGGGGTGGTCTGAGCCAAGCATGTGTCCCAGTTCGTGGGCCATGGTGGTCATGCTTTGGGAGGTGACGATGGCATGGCCTTTTGACATTTCATACTTCACGCCGCCCAGACGAGCCAACCCGACTATCCCCGACCCGTCGAAATAATCAAGCAAAAGGCCGATGTCGTAGTTTTCCGTTCCTATGGCGGCGTTGATAAGATTCGTGCCCGAGGTGTATGTATAAACCTGCTTATAACTTTTTTCAACCAAGCGTTCATCGCTGACGACTTCGAATTGTACACCCAAGTCGCGCACGTAGATTTCATTCAGGAACGTTTCGAGCTGCGCCCAAAAGACCTTCACCTTGTTGAAATCGCGATTGAACTTTGGAGAATTAAGTAATGATTAAAAAATAACTTGGTACATTTTCAGGCCAAAGACATCGGCATTGAACAATGTATTCAATTCGATATTAGCAGTTCTCATA
>NZ_AUFQ01000020.1 GCF_000426585.1 Segatella baroniae DSM 16972 = JCM 13447 | reverse complement strand
AAAAGAAATATAACCTCTGTTCGTGCTTTTCTTGATAATGACGATGCAGGTCGAAAAGCTGTGCAGGAATTTGTAAACACAGGTTTTAAGGTAGAAGATATGGCAGTGTATTATAGAGACTTCAAAGACCTCAACGAGTTTCATGTCAGTCGTGTCCGTGAGCAACAGAAAAAGTTGGAGAAAACTCCCAATACAAGCAACAAAAGAAAACAAGTCAAACTTAAAATAAGATAGAGGTATGGAAAAGAAAACAGTCAGCAAAGAGGAAATGGAAAATACCATCAGGAAATCTTTCAGTATGAGCCAAGCTGAAAGTTCAAGTGAACAAACCGTCGCTGAATTTCGAGCAAAGGGAATGAAAAATATTCAAGAGCAAAAACAACAAGGAACAGAACATGTCATAAAGTATGTTACGCCAGCCGAGCCTGCACAGCATACAGAGCATGCAACCGTTCAAAAACGCATCAGTGCCAAGATGAGAAAAGAGACACTCGACGCATACAAGCAGGCGTTCCTCGTTCCGACAAAGCTAAGTGAGAGAAAGGCGGTTTACCTGAGCAGGGAGACGCAGGAACGTGCCGACTTCATCGTTCGCAGGTTGGGTGACAGGGGTAGCAATCTTTCAAGTTTCGTGGAGAACATCGTGCGCATCCATTTGGGGGAATACGGTGAGGATGTAGAGAAATGGAGAAAACTGTGAACCGCAAGAAAATGGTCGAGGGGTTTCAGAAAAAGGAACACCTCTTTCACTCAAAACCCTCGACACTTTTCAGAGAGTAAGGCAACGAACTTTTGCTAAAAACACTGAATGGTGGGAACGCTACGAACGCAGTTAGATACTGAATGCACGGCATTCGCTTTTAATAACCAAAACGCTTTATGCGTAAACGTTTCGTTAGCTGACATTGCAAGACGTCAGTTTGTACCCACAAACTGCTCTTGCTCCCCTCGTTCGATTGTCGGGGAGATAAGACCGTAATCACTCCGTTCTCATCGGTCAGTATTCAGGAATTAAGAAACAATGAATCATCTACAATGATTAACTTTCTAAGAAACTTATATGAAAAGATACAAAGGAAAAGCTGCCCGATGGCAGCAACAGGATAAGGAAGAACAGCGGATGAACAAAACGGAGTTCATCAAGGTAAGATGCACCTTAGAAGAGAAGCAGCGTATCAAGTCAAAAGCGGAAAGTGCAGGGCGGAAGTTCTCAGATTACTGCCGTGAGATACTCCTTAACGGAGAAGTAACAGCCGTTCCCAAGATGACAGACAATGAGAGGGAAGCCATTGCCATTCTCCATCATACAGGAAAGTTCTATGGACAGGTATCCAATCTCATCAAGGTCAAGGACGAAAGGTGGGTACTCATCACAAAGAACCTATCACTATGTGCAAAAGAAGCATTTAAGCGGTTTTACGACCCTCATTTTCGTGTGGAAGATGAGGTATATAAGGTCTTAAATCTAACAAGAAATGATAGGAAAATGTAAGGCGATAGCGCACGGCAGCACGGCTTTAGACTATATCTTCAGAGAGGGCAAGCTTGGCTATCGACTTGCCTTCCACAATCTTTGCAGCAGGGAGCCAAAGGCTATCTATGAGGAAATGAAAGTGGTCAGCGATTACAACAGTCGTTGCAGGAACAAGTTTCTCCGTATCGAAATAGGCATCGCACCGCAGGACGAGAAAAAGCTGTCAGTGTCCGAACTCATGTGGATAACCCATTTATTTGCCAAGCAAATGGGACTTGACAACCACCAATGGGTGGCGGTAACGCACAAGGATACCGACAACAGACACATTCACATCATTGCCAACCGCATCAGTTTGTACGGAGAGGTCTATGATACTACTTTTGTGAGCAATAGGGCAGCAAGGGTGGCGGAAGAAATCAGCAGGGAGAAACACTTGACCATCGCAAAGGAGGTCAAGGCGAAAAAGCAGCATCAGGAGCCAAAAGCCAGTCCAATAAGAGAGCAGACAAAACAGCAGGTACAGCAAATCTGCTATGCCCTGCTTGACAAGTACAAAGGTATGGGTATTACTGGGCATTCCATGTTCCTTTACGAGTTGAACAAGAACGGCATCGCGATAGAGCGCATGAAGAACAAGCAGGGCAAGGTCTATGGCTTGAAGTTCTCATACGCAGGACAATCATTCAAGGCATCCGAAATCGGCAGGGAGTTCGGCTACCGTTCCCTGCAGAAAAACTTTGAACCAACCAACAGGGAAGAGCCAAGGAAACCACACCAAACAATACAGGAGGCAACAGAAAAGAACGAACGCCCTGATACCGGTTATCAACTCGTACCTCCAAGCCGCTCCTCAATTTCACGAGACAATGACACACCACAAGTGCAGAATCCTATTAGTACAGTGGCAGACACCATTGTTAGTGCAGCCGATGAAGTTGTGGAAGGATTAGGCGATTTGATTACACCATCCACACAGGGCAATGACTATGCTGAAACAGCGTGGCAGCGCAAGCTCAGGAACCAAGCCAACAGAAAGAAAAAACGTGGAAGAGGATTATAACTCACGCCTGAACAAAATGCAGAAAGAAGAATATCTCATCAAGAACGCTTGTTATTCGGTAACAAAGTATTATCTTTGCAAACAGAATAACAAGCGTTCTTTGTTAGGCAGAAAACAGCGAAACCAAGTAACTCGCTCGTTTCTAAATCGTTACCAGTTTAGTTCTACTAACAAGGTAACTTCTTTATTTTCAACAAGTTGTATTTTAAGAATTATCTTGTATCACCAAAAGGACTGCTTTGACCATGCAAAAGGACTACTTAGAGCGGCTGAAAGGGCAACGACTACCAACACCGCCCTTTACGATTACTTCCCAAACGCCCTACAATCAGGCCTAAATGGGTCACCGGACAATAGTCATGGTGCATTGCGCTGACAACCTCCATGGCAGTTGTATGCTCACAGTACACCATGATCATATTCAGAGGAACCGATTGGGGATAAAGATTTGCATGTTAAATCCCAATGGACGATTGGGGTTAAAAGCCAATGATGAATCGAATGGAACATTATCATGGTGGAGTCGCATGCAACGGTCTGTACTCTGCTTGCAACCGCATGGCGGTTGGTCCGTTTAGAGGGCATGGTTGCGAGCGCAGCGAGCTACCATGCCCACGCTTTGGCGGTTAGGAGCTAGGCCGAAGGCCTTGGTCTTTTTACCCAAAATTGACCTTTGAAACTCCATCATGGTGCATTGCGCCCCCATGAACCGATTGAGTATCAAGAAAAGCCTGTCGCAGGCTGCGCAGGAGGTGAAGCCGCCCGCAACAAATGCCGGCCATAGACAGCTCAGGAAGTGAAGCCGGAGGCTTCATCGCTCAGTAACCCCTGGTCATCTCTGCGAAGCGGAGTGACCAGGGGATAAAAGACAAAGCGGAAACCGACCCTGGAAGGGTCGCCCAAAGACAGCCGTGATGATGGTGGACGACCCCTCCAGGGTCGACGGATGGATGGCGGGTACACCTCCCCCGGTCATCCTGCGGCATGACCGGGGGTTACGAAGAGGTGAAGCCGCCGGCTTCAACACCCGCAGGAAAGCTTTGGGTACCGGCATGCGAGCCTGCCCGTCCGCTATCAAGGGGCAGCCGGCGGCGACCATGACCATCCTATCGCCCTTGCAGCTCGTGCCTCCACATGCTTCAAGACTCAATGGCAAGTCGGCCAACTGCGCCCGTCAAACCCGACAACAATCACCACAAACGTAAAAAGACCAAGGCCTTCGGCCTAGCTCCCCACCACCAAAGCCTGTCCAGGTCAGTAACAACAAAAAACTAGGCCGAAGGCCTTGGTCTTTTTATCCAAAATTGACCTTTGAAACTCCATCATCGTGCACTGCGCATGCAACCGCCAAGCAATTACATGCGCAGCGCACCATGACCATATTCAAATGAACCAGTTGGGGATAAAGAATTGCATGTTAAATCCCAACGGTTGATTTGTATTAAAAATATAAAAAAAACAAACTGACAAGACCAAAAGCACGAGTTTTTATTATAATTTTGCGCAAAATCAAACCAAATCATTTACAAACATCAACATTAAAAAAAGATGAAAAAGACCCCATCGCGCTCTTTTCCGCTTGCAAATGTTGTCGCGTTTACAACCAATGCACGTCAAGAAGAGTGAGATGGTGAATGCTGGTCAACCCAACCATCAAGGGCGTAGTTGAATGGCACTCCACTTCCCCTTGACAAAATGCCATCACAATTAGAACAAATAACAAATGAAAAACTTCAGAAACAAAACCGCACACATAGCATTGGGGGCACTGCTCTATTCGGCTTGGGTCATTTTGAACGCGCAACTGCTTCACTTGTCCTCACCGTCGAAAGAGTTCGGCTCTCCCTACTGGTATTTCTTTCCCTTCAACCATGGCATTTCAGACACATGCCTATGGGGCTATGACGTATCCGAATTCATTCTTTACACGGTCTTATTGCCCGTCTTGGTCGTCTTCATCTTTAAATACGTTCTGCCCAATTACAAAGGCCCAGCCCCGAAACGGCGGCTCCTGATCGGGATTGTCTGGGGGGCGATCGTCTATTGTTTCGCCTTGGCCATCGCCGCAACGTTTGACGATTCCGACCTCATAGGGCTTTTCTTTGCCATCATCAAAGGGCTGGCCATCTGTCTGTTCGCATACTACGCAACCCATTTGGTCATCAACTACTTCTTTCCTCCAAAGAAGGAATGCCAGACAGAGTCATGAACATTCTTGAAATATAGAGAGAGGACCCTTATAATATTATACATTTGTTGCAAGACTATCAGGGAAACACGAGACCGGACGTCCCTGATAGTTTTTTTTATGGTACGCACGACGATTTTTCCGTAAAACAGGTTGTTCTTACCTCACTTCGGACGGCCGAAGCCGCCAGACTGCTGGCCAAGGCCGCCCATGCCGACCTCTATGAAATCAGGCCCGAAAGGCCTTACACCGACGCAGACCTGAACTGGAACGACGTCAAGAGCCGCTCGTCGGTGGAACACTTTCATCGAGCAGACCGACCTCATCCGCGGAACCACGCTCGGAAGGCACATCGCCGACTACCACTTCTTCGACTACGACTCCATCGAGTCGCTCCATCTCTCCGTGCGCGAACAGCAGATGTTCACCGACACGCTGCAAAGCATACGCGCCGAACTGGAAATGCCCATCGACAAGCACTCGCAGACGATTCTCGTAGACCGCATCAAACTCATTCTCGACTATTGCCAACGGTTCTACGACCGCCAGTTCATCACGCGCCACAACATCAACAGCGACATCCTCTCGGCTTTCGAGCAGAACATCCGGGCGTATTTCGAAACCGTGGCTGCTGCCACAGCCGACACTCATCATCGGCACCTACGACGAGAACGGAAGCCCCAACGCCAAGGCGCAGCGTGATTCTTCACGCCCCTACGGCTCGCGCCATTCGCAGAGACGGAAAACCGTGGCTCGGAAGACGTCAAAACAAAACATTTGGCAAAATTCCGAGGTTCGGGAAACGCCAAAACAAAACATTTGTAAAATTCCGAAGTTCGGAAAACGTCAAAACATAACGAATGTTAAGCCCCAAAGTTCGGAAAATGCCAAAACAAAACATTTGTAAAATTCCGAGGCCGGGGAAACGTCAAAACAAAACATTTGTAAAATTCAGAGGCTGGGAAAACGTCAAAACAAACGGCGGCGGACTTTCCGCAGCCGGGAAAACGTCAAAACAAAATATTTGTAAAATTCCGAGGCTGGGAAAACGTCAAAACAAAACATTTGTAAAATTCCGAGGCTCGGAAAACGTCAAAACAAAACGTTTGTAAAATTCCGCGGCCCGGGAAACGCCAAAACAAACGGTGGCGGACTTTCCGCAGCCGGGGAAACGCCAAAACAAATGGCGGCGGACTTTCCGCAGCCGGGGAAACGCCAAAACAAACGGTGGGGCGGAAAAACGGAGGCGGTTTTTGACCATTCAACCACATGAAAGGCAATTTGGCACGGCGAAAGAGGACAAATCAGCCTACTTGGCGGAAGACGGCAAGGCCCTCGAGTGAACATACGGCGACCGACGTCGGCGACCGGCAAAAGAACGGCCCACAGCCGCAAAATTATTGCTTCCGGCCTTCACGCTGTATGAAAATATGTGTATCTTTGCCAGAAGATGACGACATACCTGTTACAATATTTCCCCATCACCAACCCCACGTTGATATTCTTCGTGGTGTTGCTGATCATCCTCTTTGCGCCGATCATCATGGGCAAGCTGCGCATTCCGCACATCATCGGCATGGTGCTGGCCGGCGTGCTCATAGGAAGATACGGCCTCAACATCCTGCAACGCGACAGTTCGTTCGAGTTGTTCGGCAAGGTGGGCATTTACTACATCATGTTCTTGGCGGCCCTGGAAATGGACATGCAGGGTATCAAGAACAACAAATACAAGTTTCTGGCATTCGGGCTGCTCACGTTCAGCGCCCCCTTCGCCATCATGCTGCTGACAGGGGGCGGCCTGCTGGGCTACACGCCCGCCGTGGCGCTGCTGCTGGCCTGCATCATGGCCAGCAACACGCTCATCGCCTACCCCATCGTGAGCCGCTACGGATTGCAGAAGAAGCCCAGCGTGACGCTGAGCGTCGGGTCGAGCATGCTGTCGCTGCTGCTGGCACTGATCGTGCTGGCGGCCATCGTGGCCTCGCACGAAGACGGCGGCTCCTCCATCGGCTTCTGGTTGCTTTTCGTCGCGAAGTTCTCGGCCTACTGCACGGCCATGATTCTGGTCATTCCGCGGCTCACCCGCTGGTTTCTGCGACGCTACAGCGACGCCGTCATGCAGTTCATCTTCATTCTGGCCATGATGTTCATGAGCGCAGCCCTGAGCGAGCTGATCGGCCTGGAGGGCATTTTCGGTGCGTTCCTGTCGGGCCTGATCCTGAACCGCTACATCCCGCCCGTGTCGCCGCTGATGAACCGGATTGAATTCATCGGCAACGCGCTCTTCATCCCTTATTTCCTCATCGGCGTGGGCATGCTCATCAACATCCGCCTGCTCTTTGCGGGCGGCGCAATACTATGGGTCGTCTTCGCCATCGTCGTCTTCGGCACACTGGGCAAGGCCATCGCGGCCTACATCTCCTGCGTGCTGTTCAAGCTGCCGCTGTCGTCGGGCCACATGATGTTCGGCCTGACGTCGGCCCACGCGGCGGGCGCCATCGCCATGGCCATGGTGGGCATGCGGCTCAAGACGGCCGACGGGCTGCCCATGGTGGACGACCAGATACTGAATGCCGTGGTCATCATGATTCTCTTCACGTGCGTCATCTCGTCCATCATCACGGAGTCGTCGGCCAGGAGTATCATCCTGCGCGACAAGGAGATACCGCAAAACGACAACACGGGCGACGACGAGAAGATTCTCATACCGGTGAAATATCCCGAATATGCCGACCAGCTCGTCAACATGGCCCTGCTCATGCGCAACCCGAAGCTCAAACGCAGCCTGGTGGCCCTGAACGTGGTCTACGACGACAAGGACATGCAGGCGAACATGGAACGGGGACGGCGGCTGCTGGAACACCTGTCGCAGCTTGGGGCCTCGGCCGACGTGGGGGTGCAGACCCAGGTGAGGGTGGCGGCCAACATCGCCAATGGTATCAAGCACGCCTTCAAGGAGTTCAGGGCCAGCGAAATCGTTATCGGCATGCACCAGCACAAGGAGATTTCGCAGAAGTTCTGGGGCCAGTTCCACCAGAGTCTTTTCAACGGACTGAGCCGCCAGATCATGATGGCCCGCTTTGCCCAGCCGCTCAATACGATACGGCGCATCCAGGTGGCGGTGCCCAGCCGGGCGCAATACGAGCCGGGCTTCTACCGCTGGCTGGAACGGCTGTCGCGGATGGCCGGCAACCTGGAGTGCCGCATCCAGTTCCATGGCCGCACCGACACGCTGTCGCTCATCCACGAGTTCATCAACAACCGACACGCCGAGGTGAGGGCCGACTACCGCAGGATGGAGCATTGGAATGAACTGCCGCAACTGGCTTCGACCATCGCCGAAGACCATCTTTTCGTGGTCGTGGCCGCACGCAAGGGCACCGTGTCCTACAAGAACGCGCTCGAACAGCTGCCCGAGGAGATCCGCAACCATTTCTCGGGCAAGAGCATTCTCATCATCTTCCCCGACCAGCATGGCGGCATGATGGACGAAATGACCTTCGCCCAGCCGCAACACACCGAGGAGAGCAGTGCGTATGAACTGCTGTTGAACTGGTTGCAACGTTTCAAGCATTAGACATATCAGTACATATTATGATAGACATCAAAGACATCACGAAGAGTTTCGGCAACTTGCAGGTATTGAAAGGTATCGACCTGCACATCAACCGGGGGGAGGTGGTCAGCATTGTAGGTCCGTCGGGGGCCGGCAAGACCACGCTGTTGCAGATCATCGGCACGCTCGACAAGCCCGACAGCGGTTCGGTCTGCATCGACGGGGTAGACGTCAGCACGCTGGACAAGAAGAAATTGAGTGACTTCAGGAACCGACATATTGGCTTTGTGTTCCAATTCCACCAGCTGCTGCCGGAGTTCACGGCCATCGAAAACATCATGATTCCGGCCTTCATCGCCGGAAAGAGCAAGGGCGAAGCGAAGAAGCGGGCACAGGAACTGCTCGCATTCATGGGGCTGACGGACCGCGCCGACCACAAGCCGTCCGAACTGTCGGGTGGCGAGAAGCAGCGGGTGGCTGTGGCAAGGGCGCTGGTGAACAACCCCGCCGTCATCCTGGCCGACGAACCTTCGGGCAGCCTCGACTCGAAGAACAAGGCCGAACTGCACCAGCTCTTCTTCGACCTGCGCGACCGCTTCGGACAGACATTCGTCATCGTGACGCACGACGAAGAACTGGCGGCTATCACCGACCGCACCATCCACATGAAGGACGGCCTGCTCGACATGACGACAGAGCTTTCTGTCAATGTCTTTGAAGACATAAGTACATAAAGACATATTTCTTTTACTGTGGTTTTTAGACATAAGTACATAAGAACATATTTTTTAGGGGGGTGGGGTCGCAAGCGACCGGATAAAGACATAAGGCTGGCAGAGGACAATTTGCATTCCTCATTCCAAACTTCTCATTTCACATTTCACACTTCACACTTCACACTTCACATTATATCATGACAGACCAAGAGCTTGAGTTATTGATTCATCGCATACTTCAATGTGCCTACAACGTCCGCACCCAGCTATGTCCCGGCTTTTTAGAAGAGATATACAAGAAGGCGTTGCTCATTGAGTTGTCGGAAGCAGGCATAGAATACGAGCATGAAGTTCCTTTCTGCATTTATTACAAAGGTCATGCGATTGGACAATACCGTGCCGACCTCGTTGTCGCCAACCAAATCATCATAGAAATCAAGGCAACAAGCTCTCTCGTCGTCGCCAACGAGATACAATTGGTGAACTATCTCACCGCCACGGGGCTCGACACCGGCCTCCTCATCAACTTCGGCAATGCCGAATCCCTGCAAATCAAAAGGAAATATAGAGTTTATAAAATGAGAGGTGTGAAATGAGAAGTGTGAAATGGGAAGTGTGAAGTGTGGAATGTGAAGTGCTCCAAGAGAATTCCATCTCCTCTGCCAGCCTTATGTCTTTATCCGGTCGCTTGCGACCCCACACCCCAAAAAATATGTTCTTATGTACTTATGTCTTTAAAAACAACAATAGAAAAATATGTTCTTATGTACTTATGTCTTTAAAAACAACAACAGAAAAATATGTTCTTATGTACTTATGTCTTAAAACACAGACAAGGAAAACATGTACTCATGTCTCAACAACAACATCAACAAGAGAATATCAAACTAAAAATATGAAATTATGTCTAAGATTAGATTAGGAGACCACAACACTCTCCGCATCAAGGAGGAGGCCCGTCGCGAAGGTTATGGCGAAGTATTCGGCTTGTATCTGGACGGTGGTGTCGAAGGCGACATCCTCATGCCGCTGAAGTATGTACCCGAAGACGCCAAGGTCGGCGACGACATCGACTGCTTCGTCTATCTGGACCAGGACGAACGGCCCATCGCCACGACCGAGGAGCCGCTGGCCAAGGTCGGCGACTTCGCCTATCTGGAATGTTCATGGGTCAACGAGTATGGCGCCTTCCTCAACTGGGGTCTGACCAAAGACCTGTTCTGCCCCTTCCGCGAGCAAAAGAAGCGGATGGAGATAGGCGACAGCTACATCGTCCACATCCACATCGACGAAGACAGCTACCGTATCATGGCCAGCGCCAAGGTGGAACACTACCTGCTGAAGCCCCGTTCGGCCGACGAAGTCGCGCTGAAGCCGGGCGAGAAAGTGGACTTGTTGGTATGGCAGAAGACCGATTTGGGCTTCAAGGTCATCGTCAACAACGCCTATGGCGGCCTTGTCTATCAAGACCAGTTGTTCAAGTATATCCACACGGGCGACCAGTTGCCCGGCTACGTCTCCGCCATCCGCCCCGACGGCAAGCTCGACATCTCGTTGCAGCCCCTGGGGCAGGCTGCCGCCACCGACTTCGCCACCACGCTGCTGCAATACATGGAACGCAACGGAGGCCGCTGCCATTTGGACGACAAGAGCGACCCCGAGGACATCAAACGCCAGTTCCAAGTCAGCAAGAAGGTCTACAAGAAGGCCATCGGCGACCTGTACAAGCGTCACCTCATCGTCATCAACGAGCGTGGTATTGAACTTGCGCCGAGCAAGGCATGACGCGCTGACGCCTGCTTCTAATATGAATGGCTCTGCGAAAGGCTGAAACGGCAAGACACCCAATGAAACAGCGAGTTTCATTGGGTGTCTTCATTGATGAAAAACTCCGTCAAATGGCCTGCATGTATCGAACAGCACAGCCATACAGGAGCCCGGATTAGTATTCGGCGTTCTTCGGCGTGCGTGGGAAAGGAATCACGTCGCGGATGTTCTGCATACCCGTCACGAACAGCATCAGGCGTTCGAAGCCGAGCCCGAAGCCCGCATGGGGACAGGAACCATACTTGCGCGTGTCAAGATACCAGCCATAAGACTCCGGTTCCATGCCACGCGCCTTGATTTCGCCCACCAGTTTGTCATGGCTCTCTTCACGGACGGAGCCGCCGATGATCTCGCCAATGCGCGGGAAGAGCACGTCCGTGCCCTGCATGGTCTTGCCGTCGGCATTCTTCTTCATGTAGAAAGCCTTGATTTCGCTGGGATAGTCCGTCATGATGACAGGCCGCTTGAAGTATTCCTCCACCAGGAAACGCTCATGTTCGCTGCTGAGATCCATGCCCCACCCTGTCACGGGGAACTCGAACTTGTGCCCTTCCTTGACGACTTGCTCCAGAATACGGATTCCCTCACCGTAGGTGAGCCGCACAAAGTCTTCCTTGACGACAGACTCCAAGGTCTGGAGCAGCGTCTTGTCGATCATCTTGTCAAGGAACTCCAAGTCGTCCTTGCAGTTGTCCAAGGCCCAACGGACGCAATACTTGATGAAATCCTCTTCAAGATCCATCAATTCGTCCTTGTCCATGAAGGCCACTTCCGGCTCGATCATCCAGAATTCGGCCAAGTGGCGGGGCGTATTGCTGTTCTCGGCACGGAAAGTCGGGCCAAAAGTGTAGATCGCGCCCAGGGATGTTGCGCCGAGTTCGCCTTCCAACTGGCCCGAAACGGTGAGGCTGGTCTTCTTCCCGAAGAAGTCGCGCTCATAGGGAACGGGCGCGCCATCCCTCCCCGTGCGGGTGAGATCCAACGTCGTCACCTGGAACATCTCGCCGGCTCCTTCGGCGTCGCTGGCCGTAATCAGCGGCGTATGGAAATAGTAGAAGCCGTGGTCGTGGAAATATTGGTGAACGGCGATGGCCATGTTGTGGCGAATGCGGAATACGGCGCCGAAGGTGTTGGTGCGCAACCGCAAGTGGGCATACTTGCGCATGTACTCGAAGCTCTGGCCTTTCTTCTGCATCGGATAATCGCCCGGACAAAGGCCGTAGACCTCCAGCTCGCGGCACTGGACTTCGGAGGCTTGTCCGGCTCCCTGGCTCTCGACCAGGGTGCCTGTGACATTGATGCAGGCGCCTGTCGTAATGCCCTTGAGCAATTCCTCGTCGAAATCCGACGGGTTCAAGACGACCTGAATGTTCTTGATGGTGGAGCCGTCGTTCAAGGCGATGAAGTCCACAGCCTTGCTGCTTCGGTGGGAACGCACCCACCCCTTTACATTGATATCTTTGCCAAAGTCGGTGCAGGCGAGTGCATCGACGACTTTCGTTCTCTTCATTGCAACATCGTATTATTCAAACATACCGCTACGCAGCACTTCCACTTCCTTCTCTGTGAGGAACCTCCAGTCGCCGCGGCGCAGGTTCTTCTTCGTCAGACCGGCGAATTGCGAGCGGTCGAGACGCACGACACGATAGCCGAGGCTCTCGAATATACGGCGCACGATGCGATTCTTGCCGCTGTGTATCTCGATTCCGACCTGCGCCTTGTCGCGTTCGTCGGCATATTCGATGGCATCTGCGTGGATTTCGCCGTCTTCCAGCTCTATGCCTTCGGCAATCTTCTGAAGGTCGGCCTGTGCAACGGGCTTGTCCAGGTGGACATGATAGACCTTCTTCTTGAGGAACTTCGGATGTGTCAGCTTGCTGGCCAGGTCACCATCGTTGGTGAGCAGGAGCACTCCCGTGGTGTTGCGGTCCAGACGCCCCACGGGATAAATGCGCTCGGGGCAGGCGTCCTTCACCAGGTCCATCACCGTCTTGCGCTGCTGCGGGTCGTCGCTGGTCGTCACATAGTCCTTGGGCTTGTTGAGCAGGACGTAGACTTTCTTCTCTATGCTGACCGGCTGGTCGTGGAACTTGATTTCGTCGGTGCGCAAGACCTTGGTTCCCAGCTCCGTGACAACCGTTCCGTTGACGGTGACGACGCCTGCCTGGATGAACTCGTCGGCCTCACGGCGGCTGCATATACCGGCATTGGCCAAGAACTTGTTGAGGCGCAACGGCTCGTTGGGGTCGATGTGCTCTTCCTTGTACTCGATGCGCTTCTTCATGCTGTACTTGGCATTCGGGTCGTAGTCGGCCGAACGCTGGCGGTAGCCGCCCTGGTTGTAATTGCCACGCTGCTGATAGCCGCCTTGGTTGTAGCCGCCACGCTGCGGCCCATAGCCGTTGCGCTGCTGCTGTCCGTAGCCGCCACGCTGCTGATAGCCTCCGCCACGCTGCTGTCCGTAGCCGCCACGTTGCTGATAGCCTCCGCTGCGCTGCTGACCGTAGCCGCCACGCTGCTGATAGCCACCGCGTTGCTGATAGCCATAGCCGCCTTGGTTGTTGTAATTGTTGCGGGGATGGTAGTTGCCTTGCTGCTGGCTGTAGCTGTTTCCCTCCTGGCCCTGTTCGCCGCTGTTCTCATAGCGGGGACGGTAACCGCCTTGCCGGTCGTAGCCGCCTTCCTGGTTCTCTTCGCCATAACGCGGACGATAGGGGCGCTGCTGGTAGCCGCCGCGCTGCTGATAACCGCCTTGGTTGTAGTTGGTGCGGGGGCGATAGGGGCGCTGCTGTTGTGTGCCGCCACTCGACTGGAGACCGGCTCCGAAGCCTTCCGGCCGGAATCCTTCTTCCTGATTCGTGTTGCCCGCTGTTCCACGCTCAGAGCTATAGGCGCGCTGACTGTGGATTCTCGGCCGCTGTGGGCGGGTTCCGGCACGATAGTCTCTCGAATAGTTGCTTCCCGAAGAGGGGGTGTAACCTTCACGGCTGTTCTCCTCAGAATAAGACTGGGGTTTGTTTTCCAATTCCTGATCCATTGTTTTGTTGTTTAATAAAGCCTCACGGCAATTGTTATTAACTAAAAAATTGATTTTATAACATAAAGTTTATACACCGGTGTAATTGGCAGGTGTGATTGCCATCAATTCCGCTTTCACGCCGTCGCTGACATCCAGGCTTTGGATGAAGGCATGAATCGTCTCTTCCGTCATCTGCTGGTTGGTGCGCGTAAGCGATTTCAACGCCTCATAAGGATGGGGATAGGCCTCGCGGCGCAATATCGTCTGAATCGCTTCCGCCACGACAGCCCACGTCCGGTCGAGGTCGGCCTGAATCTTCTCTTCATGGAGGATGAGCTTGCGCAGGCCTTTCAGCGTGCTTTGGATGGCGATGAGGCCGTGTCCGAGTGGCACGCCGATGTTGCGGAGGACGGTGCTGTCGGTCAGGTCGCGCTGCAGACGGCTCACCGGAAGCTTGCGGGCAAGGAACTGCAGAATGGCGTTGGCCATCCCCAGGTTGCCCTCGCTGTTCTCATAGTCAATGGGGTTCACCTTGTGGGGCATGGCGCTCGACCCCACTTCTCCCGCCTTTATCTTCTGCTTGAAGTAGTCCATCGAGATGTACATCCAGAAATCGCGGTCCAAGTCGATGATGATCGTATTGATGCGGCGCAGGCCGTCGAAAATGGCGCCCAGATAGTCGTAGTTGCTGATCTGTGTCGTGAACTGCTCGCGCTCCAACCCCAGCTTTTCGCTGACGAAACGGTCGCCGAACCGACGCCAGTCCAACGTGGGATAAGCCACGTGATGGGCGTTGAAATTGCCTGTCGCGCCACCGAACTTGGCGGTCATCTTGGTCGACTTTAGCACTTGCAGCTGCTCTTTCAGGCGATAGGCGAACACCATGACCTCTTTGCCGAGCCGTGTGGGAGAGGCCGGTTGGCCGTGCGTCTTGGCCAACATGGGCACGTCTTTCCATTCCTCCGCATAGCTTTCCAACAACGCCGTCAGCTCTTCCACTTGCGGATAGAACACGTTTTCCAAAGCTTCCTTCACGGAAAGGGGGACACTTGTGTTGTTGATGTCTTGCGAGGTCAGGCCGAAATGGATGAACTCCTTGTAGGTTTCGAGGCCTCCTATCTTGTCAAACTCCTCCTTGATGAAATATTCCACCGCCTTCACATCATGATTCGTCACCGCCTCGATGTCCTTCACGCGCTGCGCGCAATGCTCGTCGAAACGCAGATAGACCTCCCGCAACCGACCGAACAGGCCGTGGTCGAAGCCGGCGAGCTGCGGCAACGGCAATTCACAGAGGGCGATGAAATATTCGATTTCAACTCTTACACGATAGCGGATAAGGGCAAACTCCGAGAAATAGCTCGCCAAGGGTTCCGTTTTACTCCTATACCGGCCATCTATCGGAGATATGGCAGTCAGCAAATCAAGATTCATATAATAAAACAAGCAATTATTGACTTTACAAAATTAGTGATTAAATATCACATGAAGAGCAGGAAAAGTGATAAAAAAAACAAAAACGACTTCAAATACAATCTTTCCAATCGGCATATAAAAAAAGAGATCACCCTAAGGGAATCTCTTCGTGGGCGTTGACGGATTCGAACCGCCGACCCTCTGCTTGTAAGGCAGACGCTCTAAACCAGCTGAGCTAAACGCCCTTACTTCCGTAAAGCGAGTGCAAAAGTAAGCATTCCACATGAAACCGCCAAATTTATCACGCACAATTCACATCTTTTAAACTTACAACGGCACCACAACCTCATCCATAAAAAAAATCCCTGCAGTCCCGAAAGACTACAGGGAAACACCCCTGTGGGCGTTGACGGATTCGAACCGCCGACCCTCTGCTTGTAAGGCAGACGCTCTAAACCAGCTGAGCTAAACGCCCTTACCTCTGTAAGGCGATGCAAAAGTAAGCAATCTTTTTGACAACGCCAAACAATTGGGCAAAAAAAAGAAAGAATCGACGTACCATTACGGCATGGGAGCATGCAAATCTGCATGCGAAAGCATGAAAAACGCCATGCGAAAGCATGAAAGCCGCCATGCGAAAGCATGCCATCGAGCTTCCAAAAGCGGCTCTTCCACAACGCAAAAGCACGCAAGTTGCCTCACGAAAGCATGCCAACCAGAGGGCCAAAGGGCCGCTACGGCAAGCAAGACGAGCCGCGGCAAGCACGAAAAAAGCCCTGACCTTCCGGCCAGGGCTCGTATGAGTCAATCCTACAATTGGATTACTTGGTGATTTCAACAGTAGCGCGACGGTTGAATGAAACAGGCGAGAGGTCTGCCACACCACCGTTGGCACGAGTCTGGATCTTATCGCGATCCACGCCCAGCTTGACGAGTTCGTCAGCAACCCTGTTGGCGCGACGCTCGGAGAGCGACTGGTTGAACTTGACCGAACCTGTTGCGCTGTCGCAATAACCGGTTACGAGAACGTTGCAGTCGTTGTCCTTGGCATACTTGGCAACGGCACCTACGTTCACGAGGTCCTTCTTGGAAGCAACCTTGTCCTTGCCGATGTTGAAGAATACAGAAACAGGAATGGAGGCAAACTCCTTGACGGTCTGAGTTTCGGCAGGCTTCTGGTTGGCGAGCATGCTCTTCAGACGGGCGTTCTCTGCATTGGCATCGTTGAGCTGTGCGTTCAACGCATCGATCTGCGACTGCGAGAGAGCCTTGATGGCCTCTACATCCGGAGTCTTGTTCCAAGTGGCCTTGCCGAGGTTGAATGTCAAACCAATTTCAGCATAGAGCCGGTAGTCCTTATCTTTGAACCGACGAACTATACTAGACTTGCCTTTTACGAGGCTGGTTTCAGCTCCGTCGAAGTCCTGTTCAAGACGATTGCAGCCTGCTTCTGCATAAAGATTGACATGCTTGCTCAAACGCCACGAAGACTGAACACCTGCGCCCAACATCATTGCATAGCAGTTGTCACTCATATTGCGGGATACACCGGCACCTACGAAAGGAATTAAATTCCAAACACGATTGGGATTATAACCGCAAAAAAGGTTACTCAGGTTGAACATCACCTGCTCGTTTAGAGCCCAATACTTGAAGGTTTCAGGATTCTTGCTGCTCACGCTCTTTGCGTCCCAAGCCTGCAGCTTGGTACGAAGGCCGAGACCCGGGGTGAACCACTTGCCGATGGCCAAGGCACCACCGAAAGAAGTGCGCTTACCGGCGAACAAGCCGAAGTGGTTGCCGTTGTCATAGCCACGACCATGCTCTTCGTCAGAGATCCAAGAGTTAAAATCACCACCAACTTGGATAAACCAATTGCTCCAGAAAGAGTTCGTAGCAACGCTATACTTCTCTACAGGATCTGCATCCTGTGCAAAAGAACACATTGAAACACCGGCAAAAGCCAGCACCATTAAAAACTTTTTCATAATCTAATATATTAAAATAAAAACTTGATCTTTTATAATTATTATACTCTTACGTGGTAGAATATGCCGCAAAGTTAGTGATTATTTTCTAATATGATACGTATTTACATAAAAAAAACAACTTTTAACGCCTTATCTTGCGCTACGACAGGCCATAACGTCTTTTTCGCGCTTTGAAATCGATTGGCAGCTAACCCAACAGTTTCACAATGTCCGCGTGTGGAAAGATGGCAAAAATCTTTCGGCTGTCAGGTGTATAATTCACATTGTCGCAGGCAAAAAGGCACGCCACGAGGTGTTCCATCTCGTCGTTGTTCAGAACTTGCCCCACCGGGATGGCCGCATTCTGCGCCATGCTCAACGCCAACGACCTGTTGATGTCGTTGCGCACCTCGGAAGCACAGCCGGAAGCCGACTCCAGCATGTCCCTGATGACCGCCGAAGGCTGCAGGCCGTCCAAGCCGGCAGGAACCGCGTTGATGGCAAAGCTGTCGCCGCCCATCTCTGTCAGTTCAAAACCGAAATCGGAAAGCTCGGGCATGATATGACGCAAGGTCAAAGCCTCGGCGGCGGTCAGCTGCAAGAGCGAAGGAAACAGTTCGCGTTGCGAATCCATCGTGCGGTTGGCCAACCGCTTCAAATAGTCTTCATATAATATACGTACATGCGCGCGATGCTGTTCGATGACCATCAATCCGGACTGAACCGATGTAAGGACATACTGCCCTTTATACTGGTAATGCAGGGGTGACTTTTCGTCCAACGAACTTGCCAGCCCGGGTATTTCATCCAAGTCGTCGGCCTCTCCGCCCTCCGTCTTCCCCAGTTCTGAAAAGATGATACCGTCAGCAGTCTCCCCTTCCGGTCGCACACCGTCGTACAGCTGCTCCCAATCCTTGGGCGCATTTGAAGCCGGCTTATAAGAAGATGAGGTGTTGAACGGGTTGTAACTGGGGTTGTACTGCACCTGCGGTGCGGAAGTATGGACTGAAGGATCGAATACGGGAATGTCAGGACGGCCTTCCGTGTCGAAATCAATAGTCGGAACATCGTTGAACATGCCGACCGCCTCCTTCACCGCCGCCATCAGGATTTGCCAAATGGCCTGCTCGTTCTCAAATTTGATTTCCGTCTTGGTAGGGTGAATATTCACGTCTATGTCCTCAGCAGGCACCTCAAGATATATAAAATAAGGTATCTGTTCACCCACAGGGAGCAACCGCTCGTAAGCTGTCATGACAGCCTTGTGAAAATAAGGATGCTTCATGTAACGCCCATTGACGAAGAAAAACTGTTTCGCTCCTTTCTTCCGCGCCGACTCGGGCTTGCCCACGAATCCCGACAGCTTGCACATCGTGGTGTCGACATCCAAGGGCAGCAGATCCTGGTTCAACCGCTTGCCGAACACATCCACGATACGCTGGCGCAGACTGCCCGGCTTCAGGCCGAACAATTCGGCTTCATTGCTGTAAAGGCGAAACGCAATCTGCGGATAGACCAGCACGATGCGCTCGAAAGCGGCTATCACATTGTTCAATTCCGTCGCGTTCGACTTCAGAAACTTACGCCTTACCGGAACATTATAGAACAGATTGCCCACCGACATGTCGCATCCCACAGGACAGGCGCAAGGCTGCTGGTCGACAAACCTGCCGCCCGAGATTGACAACTGCGTACCTACATCTTCATTGGGCTGGCGGGTCTTCAGTTCTATCTGGGCCACCGCAGCTATCGAAGCCAAGGCTTCGCCCCTGAATCCCATGGTCTGGAGGGCGAAAAGGTCGTCGGCCTTCCTGATTTTCGATGTGGCGTGGCGCTCGAACGACAGGCGTGCGTCGGTCTCGCTCATGCCCTTGCCGTCATCCACCACCCGCACCGACGTGCGGCCGGCGTCGGTTATCAAGACATCGACATGAGTGGCCCCGGCGTCGACCGAGTTTTCCACCAACTCCTTGACCACCGAAGCGGGCCGCTGAATCACCTCTCCCGCAGCTATCTGGTTGGCGACGGTATCAGGCAACAACTGTATGATATCACTCATAGCTTCCTTTCTTTCACATGAAATAAAACAACAATGCCATCAATAACAACAACAGAAAGAGAATCAGAGACAGATTCAACAACGTCTGCCTCCGCAGTAGCCCCATCCTTTGCCTTCTCGCTTGTCTGCCTTCCGACCGAAAGACACCATCCCATGTGCGGGGTCTTTCCGTTTCAGACTCTTGGGCCAACGCTTCCTTGGCTCGTCGCTCTATGTTGCGCAAGCGTTCCTTCCGTTCGTCCACATAGATGAACTCATGACGGAAGCCTCGTGGCCTGGGCTGCTTCAAGAGACTCATGGCCTTCCAAGCTTCTGCAGCGGCGCTTCATGCCGCTTGACCACCTTCAGCGTCTGGTCGCTCTGCTTGCCGCGCCAGTTCATGACGTCGGCAGGACTCGTGGGACGCAGTTCTTCAAACCACGCAAATTCAGGCAATTTATACTTGTCGGGCGGTATCTGTGTCATCGGGTACCAGACACCATTGCTCTTCGGCGTCCATATACGTTCCAATTTACGTTGCGGCGAGATATACATTTTCATCGTATCCGTTTCCATATACACCAGCGACATGAGCGAGGAATCCTTCTCCTCCTGCGGATAATACACCGTCTTCACGTTGCCGACAGCCTGGGAAAACCTGACGGCGCCGTCTATGAAAAAGGCGTCCATCACCTTGGACGACACCTGATTGTAATGTTCCTTGTCTGGAAGCAACTCCACCGAAAGGGCCTGGTTCGTCACCTTGGCATAGCGGATCGTGCTGTCGTTCATGTACACGTCGATTTTCTCGCCCAGCAACTGGCGGGTGCCGTTCCATACGATCGGGTCACGATACATCGTCATGCACGAGTCTCTCGTATCGACGACCATCGAGTCGCATATCGCTTGCACGTCCACCCGATAGGCTTTCACGTGATTGAAGCAATGCACCTTGCGATAGACCGAATCGGTATTGATGTGGAAAGTATAAATCTTCATCGAGTCGGCATGGACATAGAGCGTGTCCTTCTGCGAATAGTCCTTGCCAAGGGCATTGACCGTCGCCCAGCCCCTACCGGTCTTCTCGTTGTAGTGCATGCGTCCGCAGTGCAGTTCATTCTTGTTCTTCTTGTCCACGTAGATTACGTTGCCAAATCCCCGAGCCAGCCCGGTCTTCTTGTCGTAATACAGGCTGTCGCCCGTTATCACCCGGGTTTCGTCCTCGATGGTCGACCGGCCGAACAGCTCGGAGTAATCGGTCTCCGTGTTGAAATAGGCATCCGACGTATGGATGACGCTTCCTTTCTGCGTGATCGTGGAAGAGCCGACCACGTGTGCCCTCGACTTCTCGCGGTCGTAGTGCAGCTCGTCCGTCGCGACCACCCTGTCACCGCTGTGCATCTTCACGTTGTAGTAGAAGATGGCTTCCCGCGTCTTGGTGTTGTATTCGCCCCAGTCGGCCACCAGTCTGTCCTTTCCCTCGACCAGACGCCCACCCTCGAAAAAATAGGCGTAGTCGTAGAGACGGTCGTAGTTCAGGCTATCGGTGTAAAGCGTCTGCTTTCCCCGCCGCATGACCACGTTCTCTCGGGCAAACATCTGTTGGGTCTGACCGTCGTAATGGGCCCGCTGGCAGGTGAGCGTCATGTCCGCCTGCTTGAAACGCACGTGGCCGAAAGCCTTCACGGCGTTGGCCTCCTGATAGAAATAGGCACTGTCGCACCACAGCTGCGCCCCCTGGTGCATGAAGTGGACGCTGCCCGTCACAATCTGGGCGTCGGGCACAGGGCCGTACATGTCGTATTTCAAGACGTCCGCATGAATCAGATACACCTTTGGGTCCTGCTTCGGCTTCTTCTTGTGCCCCTTGCCCGACGCAGCCATTGACTGCGACACCAGCCCAAATAGGCATAGAAGGCATAGAACCACCCCAAAGGTCATTCTATGCCTGCATGTCGTTTCTGTCCTATCGCGGTAGCCTGTCATTTAACCCAGCCTTGATATTCAAACTTGCAGCCTTTATACCGGTCGCTCATCGTGACGTAGATGTGCTTGATCTTGTCGACCACCCAGTCGTGCAGCTTCTTCTGCCGCTCATGGGCCAACACCACATTCTGCATCACCTGGTAGTCTTCCGTTATCTTGGCCCGGTGACCGGCGATTCGATTGCGCAACTTGACCATGGCGACGACTTTCTTGCCCTTGGCATTGACCATCTCGAACGGAGCGGAAATCCCGCCCACCTTCATCGTGTCGACAACGAGCGCAATCTCCGAAGGCAGATTCTTCATTTCAAACTTGGATGTCATGCTCTGGTTCTGCACATCGTTGTAGGCCATGAGGCCACGGTTGCTCCTGGTGTCCTTGTCGTCGGAGAGGAAGGAGGCCGCTTCCTCGAACGAGAACTTGCCCGCCCTGATGTCCGTGGCGATGGAGTCGAGGCGCAACTTGGCCTCTTCTATGGCCGACTGTGCCACCCGCGGCTTCAGCAAGATATGTCGCACCTTGATCTTGTCGCCCCGCTTGTCTATCAGTTGTATGATGTGATAGCCGAATTCCGTCTCCACAATCTTGGATATCTTCTTGGGATCGGTCAGGTTGAAGGCCACGCCGGCAAAAGCGGGGTCAAGCATGCCGCGGCCCACATAGTCCATCTCGCCGCCTGCCCGAGCCGAACCCGGGTCTTCCGAATAGAGTCGGGCCAAGGTGGCGAAACTGGTTTCGCCCTTGGTCACGCGGTCGGTGTATTCGCGCAACAGGCCTTTCACCCGGTTGACTTCCTCCTGGGCGATCTTCGGCTGGCGTGTGATGATCTCCACCTCCACCGATGTCGGCACAAACGGCAGGCTGTCTTCGGGCAGCTTCTCGAAATACCTGCGCACGTCGCTCGGTGTCACGGCGATGTTCTCCACCAGCTTCTGGCGCATCTTCTCAATCAGCTGGTTGTTCTTCACGTCGTCGTGCAGTTCCTGCCGCAGCTGTGTGACGCTCTTCTTATGATACTCTTCCAGCTTCTCGCGCGAACCGATGACATTGATCATATAGTTGATCTGCTGCTCCACACGCGTGCTCACCTCGCCTTCGGTCACTTCGATGGAGTCGAGTTCAGCCTGATGCAGATACAGTTTCTGCACGGCCAGCTGCTCGGGAATGATGCAGTCAGGATCACCGTCCCACTTCATGCCTTCCATTTCAGCCTGCGCACGCATGTTCTCCACGTCCGACTTCAAGATAGGTTGGTCTCCCACCACCCAGATGACCTCGTCCACGATACTGCCCTCGGGCACGTCATATTCCGACTGCGCCGTGGAATCCTTGCCGTCATGGACTTTACACGTTGTCGACCGACCGGCTTCAGCGGTCATTCCCGCCATCAGAAGCAGGAAGATAAAGCCTGAAAAGAGTTTATAGCCTTTATTCATAATCAATTGTTTTCATTTTTGAGGAGGATATCCCGCAGGATTTCCACCTTATATTTACGATGGAGCGACTGCAGCCACTCCCGTTCCAATGCTTCCTGATAGTCCGCCACCACCAAGTCACGCACTTCGTCGAGCTGCTTGGGGGTGGTGTATTTCTTTCCGTAGACGCCTTCATACAGGCCCGCATGCGTTTTTCGGGCAGCGGTGGCCGGCATTTTGAAGACGAGCCGGTCGACAACGGCATTGTCGCCCCGCCTGAACAATCCGTCCTGTGACTCCTGCGCCAACCTATTCCGCACGTCTTTCGCGCTCAGCTTCCTGTCTGCCGCATAGACAATGCCGCGGAAGCGAGGCTCCACCCAGCGATAGCGTTTTCTGTTTTTTCTGAAAAAACGTTGCAACCCGGCTTCGTCGGCCGCGGCCTTCACCCACACCTGTCGGCTGCAGATGGCGTAAACCAGCATGTCCTCACGTGCCTTGGCTTCCGCCAGCGAGTCGGCGACCGACATTGCCGCCATGGCATTACCTCCGACCGGCCCGTCGGCAGTCGACCGTCTTGGGCCGGGGTGGTTGATGCGCCGGCGCAACCGCTGCATATCCACATACGCGAGCAAGTCCGCACGCAGGGAGTCGTAGGGCAGAAAATCGCACTTGTCCTTCAACAACACAATGTGAAAACCTTCCGGCGATTCGAAGGGGCGGCTCATTTCGCCCTTTCCGAGCGAGAACGCAACGTCCTCGAATTCCTTCAATGTCGTACCCCGCTCCAGCCATTCCATCTCTCCTCCCTTGTTGGCCGATACGGAATCCTGCGACAGCCGACGGGCCGCCGCTGCGAAATCGCCACCTTGCTTCAACGCCCCATGAATCGAATCGATGCGGGCACGGGCACGGGCCACTTTCGCCTTGCTGTCACGCTGCCCCAACCGGAGCAGAATCTGGGCGGGCTTCACGAGTCCGCCTTTGGCCACGACACGCTGCCGCAACTGCTCGTAATAGGCTTGGGCCTCCCGCTCAAGGTCGGCGTCAAGCCACGGCTGCAGCTTCTTGGCCGTCGTGGGTGCCCAGTCGGACAGCGTGTCAAGCTCCGCCTCCAAGGCGGCCTCGACCTTCAACGCATAGTTCACGTACAAAGGAAGGTATCGCTCCGGCGTAAGAACCTCGTCGGCCGACTGCGCCCTCGCCTGCCGGTAGGAATGGTAGAACGCCGAACGGCGGATTTCCCTTCCATTGACGCGCATGACGACAGGGTCGTCGCTTTGCCCAAAAGCCATGCCCTCACAAAAGAGCATGGCAAATGACAGTGCAACGTATTTCAGGCGCGCCTTCATCGATCACTCGGGGCGCGAATAGTTGGGGGCTTCGCTGGTGATGGCGATGTCGTGGGGGTGGCTCTCCAGCACGCCCGCATTCGTGATGCGGGTGAACTTGGCGTCGTGCAGGCGGTCGATGGAGGGCGCGCCACAATAGCCCATGCCCGAGCGCAGGCCGCCCGTCAGCTGATAGATGACCTCCTGGACGGTGCCCTTGTAAGGCACGCGACCGGCGATACCTTCCGGCACAAGCTTCTTCACGTCCTTCGTGTCGCCCTGGAAGTAGCGGTCTTTCGAACCGTTCTTCTGCTCCATGGCCTCCAACGAACCCATGCCGCGGTAGCTCTTGAACTTGCGGCCGTTGAAGATGATGGTGTCGCCGGGACTTTCCTCCGTGCCCGCAACGAGCGAACCGATCATGACGCAGCTACCGCCGGCGGCCAAGGCCTTCACGATGTCGCCCGAATAGCGCAGTCCGCCATCGGCAATCAGAGGCACATCCGTGCCCCGCAGCGTAGAAAATACGTCGTAGACGGCACTCAACTGCGGCACGCCTACACCAGCGACGACGCGCGTCGTGCAGATGGATCCCGGGCCGATACCTACCTTGACGCCGTCGGCTCCATTGTCGACCAGCATCTTGGCGGCCGCTCCGGTGGCCACGTTGCCTACCACGACATCCACATTGGGGAACGCGGCTTTCACCTCGCGCAGCTTTTCTATGACGCCCTTGGAATGTCCGTGGGCCGTATCGATGACGATGGCGTCGGCCCCGGCCTCAACCAGTGCCTTGGCCCGCTCCAGCGTATCGGCCGTGACGCCTACGCCGGCAGCCACCCTGAGGCGGCCTTTCTCGTCCTTGCAAGCCATGGGTTTGTCCTTGGCCTTGGTAATATCCTTGTATGTAATCAAGCCCACCAGGTGGTTTTCGCTGTCCACCACGGGCAACTTCTCTATCTTGTTTTCCTGCAAGATGGCGGCGGCGGCCTGCAAGTCGGTCTGCTGATGGGTGGTCACGAGGTTCTCGCAGGTCATCACCTCATCGATGGTCTTGTCGAGCCGACGCTCAAAGCGCAGGTCGCGGTTGGTGACGATACCCACCAGACGGTTCTCGTCGTCAACCACGGGAATGCCGCCGATATGGTAGTCGTGCATCATTTCCAAAGCGTCCTTCACCGTCTTGCCGCGGCGGATGGTCACGGGGTCGTAGATCATGCCGTTCTCGGCCCGCTTCACGATAGCCACTTGGTGTGCCTGTTCCTCTATCGTCATGTTCTTGTGGATGACGCCGATACCGCCTTCGCGTGCTATCGCAATGGCCATGGCCGATTCGGTGACGGTGTCCATGGCGGCCGTCACGAACGGGACATTGAGCGTGATGTTACGGGAAAAGCGTGTTTTCAACTCTACCGTCTTGGGTAGCACCTCCGAATAAGCGGGAATCAAAAGGACGTCGTCAAAGGTAAGGCCGTCCATTACAATCTTATCTGCAACAAATGATGACATATTGTAACTTTAGAAATTTATTGCGTGCAAATATAGCAATAAATTCCCACGTAGGAAGTGGTCCACGATGAATTTTCGTTTTCATTTAATGGTATTTAACGAAGGTCTCTTGGGCGACCCGAAACGGCGGAATCGGCCTATCCGCGCTTTGCCGAATGTGCATGTACATCGGAAAGACGGCGGCTGGATTCAATCGGCAAGCACAACACCTTTCGGTGTATGAAAAGCTTGCAAATGGTCAAGAACTGTCTTTGTTTTTCCGTCCCGCCATTTGTTTTGGCGTTTCCCCGGCCTCGGAAAGTCCGCCGCCGTTTGTTTTGGTGTTTCCCGGGCTGCGGAAAGTCCGCCGTCGTTTGTTTTGGTGTTTCCCGGGCCTCGGAATTTTACAAATATTTTGTTTTGACGTTTTCCCAGCCTCGGAATTTTACAAATGTTTTGTTTTGACGTTTTCCAAACCTCGGAATTTTACAAATGTTTTGTTTTGACGTTTCCCGAACCTCGGAATTTTACAAATGTTTTGTTTTGACGTTTTCCCAGCCACGGTTTTCCGTCTCTGCGAACGGCGTGGGCCGTAGGGGCGTGAGGGAAATGGTGTTTTCAACCAATCGCCAACCTACTTTTCGTCATTATATAACATGAGGGTGTGTCGCCATGAAGCCTTCCCCGAAAGTTGGACAAAACTTTTTGGGACACTTCAAGAGTGACACACCCTTTCATTGTCGGGCTTTTGGACGATTCCCGTCTAAAAGCGCTTCGGACGCTTAGGGCAATTTATTCCAATAGTCCATTATGAGCACTCGCTCGATCGTTGTCTTGCGGTCACCCATGCGTACATTGTTCGATTCGCGTGCAGGCATGTGGGCGATGCGCTTGCCCACACCACACCATTTCAGCATCACGGCAGGCACGCCGTTCTTCACGAGCTCGTTGACAACCGCTTTGGCGCGCCGGCGGGACAAGTCCAAGTTGTAAGCTTCACTTCCGCGCGCGTCCGTATATCCAGTGATGAGGAAGCGTGCATCGGCACGGCTCTTCAGCATTTCGGCCGCCTGCTTCAGGATGTCGACCGACTCGGAGGTCAGGATGTCCTTGTCGAATTCGAAGTTCACATTGTTGAACATCTCGCACAACTGCGTTTCGGCCGGAACGGCGACCTCTTTCTCGACGATCTTCTCGACGATGCGTTCCACGGGTTTTTCCACCTCTCTGTCGATGTAGCGTACAACGGGTGCCGGACGTTTGTCGTGGCCGCCGATGCGCCACATCACCCGCAAGGTGATTTGCGCAAAGCGCGGAAGGTTTTTCTTGACAGGGGTCAAGTACTCGCCCTGCAAGCCCAGTCCCAGCGAATTGCTGAGCCAGGCATTCACGCCTGCACCCACCGACATGGGGAAATAGGTCTTCTTGTCGTGCGAATAGCCGCGCTCGTTCCACACGTCGTCCGAAATCCAGCCGGCCTGCCCCGTGGGGTCGTTGTAGAACGCGCCCATGCCTGTGGTCAGGAAGTTCTTGTGCAGCACATTGGCTCCCACACGCAGGTAAGGCTCTACGTATTTCGACTTGAACAGCGGGCTCAGGCGGAATTGCAAGCCAAGTCCGCCCATGAGCGTATAGTTGTTCTTGCTGCTGTTGGCAGTGCCTTCTTCCTTGCCGGCGAAACCTACCGTTCCTTGCAAGTCGAGATAAAGCCAGCGGTTCAATTCGCGGGCTGCGTAAAGGTTGGCCCCGCCAAGAAGGTGTTTCACCTTGAGGTGATAAAGGTACTTGTCGGGAGTGCTTTGGAATCCCGTGACCGAAACCCGGTCCCAGTTGATCATCGTGCCGCCGACACCAAGTTCCCAGGCACGCTTGGGCTTGCGCTGCCGGGAATCCTGGTCTGCAGTTTGAGCTTTCAATGCAACAGTCCCCATCAACGAGACCAACAAAAATGTATAAAATTTATATGCTGATTTCATAATCGTTTTTCTTTAGATTCTGTTTTATTTGGGCCAGGTGGTCGGCGTAACCTCCTGCTTCACCTCCGTTTTTTTCGCTGTATCGAAGACCTTCGTTCTGTTATACTTGCCACTGGTCTCCTTGACGAGTTTGAAGTCGGGTACAACTCTGTAGAGTACATAAATCGGAGCAATCATTTGCTTGATTACTTCTCCATGAGTCACCTTGCCTTGGCCATCGGGCACCCAGACGGTTGTCGCAAAATAGTTGTCCGGCAGGGTTGAATCCAAGAAATATTTGTAATCTTCATCAAGCGTCTTGCAGAAACGGTCTTGGGTGGTGTTTCCTGCACTTGAATTGGTTTTCTTGGTCATGAGCGCCCTGATATTCACTCCATCCTTTTGGGGCTTTCCTTCTTCACTCTTGAATGTTTCCAACTTCTTGGCTTCTTCCTTCTTGATTTCCCAAATGCCGCCAACTGTTGCCGGCTTCTCGTATTTCAAGTAGAAAGGCTTGAAGGTCGTCTTGTCGAGCGTTCCCCAAAGGTATGATATTCCCACTTGTACATCCAGGGACGCTGTCTTGACCGTAGGACCTGGATATATTTCCGGAACATAAACGGGACTCGGCATGACCGGAGATTCGCCATAGAAATATTTGGTGCCCTGGATAGAGAAATAATCCTTGGTGTTCTTCCACTCATACTCCTTGATTTTCTTCAAGTTCGTATTCAGCGTGGCAACATCTACAAAGCCCGGATTCGGAGATGGATAGTTCATCTCGTCCCCCTTTTTCTCTGCTTCGGTAAGTACGACAGGACGATGAATCAGCACGACTTTCTTGGCGCCTACAAAATTGCCATAGTGAACCTTCACTTTCCATTTGCTCCAATCGGCAGTTTCCAAATCCGTTGCCTTAATGTCGGCTTTTACGTTTTTCACCTTAACCACCTTGAGTTCCGGTTCGGGATAGATTTCAGGATACATTCCCCATACTCCATCTACGCATCTCTCATACTTGTAATGTACCACCACAAAATGAGAATCGTACATGCTTGCATACATCAGACCTGCCGTCATCTGGCGTGGATACACCATCTCCGCAGTGATGCGGGTCTTTATTCTGTTGGGAACTTCCGTATTTGCCGCTACAGCTTCGCTGGTGCCATTGATGACCACCGACTTTGCCGCTCCTCTTCTCTTGGAAATCTCCAGCTTGTCCGGAAGCTCTGTTGACTGCACGACAAATCTGCCACTTGCGTCTGTCACATATTCCTTTTCCTGATTTGGCACGCCAGGCAGACCTTTGACTTTGACGCCTGCTCCTACGCTTTTCCCTTCTTTGTCAAATACGTGGAATGTCACAGATCCATTTGTTGGATCGACATACTCTCTAAGCGTACCATTGTAGTACACGGGCAATACATTTACTTTTCCTATCTCAATGGTAGTTCCCGGCTCGCCGTCTTTGCCATCTTTTCCATCCTTTCCGTCTGCACCGCGCAGGAATTCCCAGAAGTCAGCCACGGTATTCTTGTTCGGATCCCACATGCTTCCTGGATTGTGTGGGTCGGGCGTTTTCCCTCCTGCAATTTCTTCTTTCCAAAGTTCATACGCGCTCTTGCCGTTTTTGCCGTCTGCGCCCGGTTTGCCGTCCTTACCATTCTTGCCGTAAGCCGGCTTGCCGGTGTCCTGCCCGTCGATGAACCAGTTGCCATTGTCACCGATGGCAACTTCGGGCGACTTGCCATCTTTGCCCAAAGCCGGTTTGCCCGTATCGTTGCCGTCAACAAACCAGTTGCCATTGTCACCAATAGTCACAGTAGGAGTTTTTCCGTTCTTGCCATCTGAACCTTTCGAGGGTTTGCCGGTATCCACACCATCGACAAACCAATTGCCGTTGTCGCCGATAGTCACCACAGGGGGTACCGCATCCTTGCCAGGCACTCCCGGTTTGCCGTCCTTGCCGCGTGCCGGTACTCCGGTGTCGGTTTGACCAATCCACCAGTTGCCATTGTCGCCGATATGAGGTGTTTGTCCGTTTTCACCCGTTGCACCGGTGAGGTAATACCAGAAGTGCTGGAGCGTGTTGTTGGAAGGATTCCATGTGTTTCCCGGACTGTGAGGGTCGGGCACTGTTCCATTCGCAATATACTCTTTCCATTGCTCATAGGCACTCTTGCCGTCTTTTCCATCTTTACCATCCTTACCATCTTTACCTTTCAAGAATTTAAAATAGTCGGTTTCGGTGGTTTCGTTCTTCGGCCATTCGACGGTGCCGTCCAGCACCTTTTCTTTCCAGAACTCATAGGCCGACAATCCTGTATCTCCCTTGTCGCCTTTCGGCCCTTTGGGCATACTGATGTCCACATCCGTGCAGGAGTGCATGAAACATCCCATCAATACTACTGCCAGTATCGACAGGGAAAAACTTTGTACAGTCTTCATAATTTTTACCATTAAAAAAAACATTATATATATTAAACTAAGTAAGAGAAAATCATTTTACCAATCCTCTCTTTGAATGAAACCAATAAAAAAGAAGTTCATTACACTGTTTAAATAGTCACATAGTTTCATCCAAATCGAGTCTTTGATTTTGTTTTGTCCAAATACCTTTTAAGATATTTGTAAGTCTCCTACAAGCGTCTTTTTTAATGTATCTCCCAGTTTTTCTATTATGGATATATACGCCTTATAAAAAACTAAAACGACAACAGTTCTTTTTCGAGGCAGGAATAGAAATCAAAAAAAGAAATACAAGACTTTATTACTTGTACATTAAAACAAAAAGTTATATATTTGAGTTATATTTGGGTTTCGGAGGCAAAATTATTTAAAGAAAATGGATTTTTACCCCCCCCGAGTTAAATTTTATTAATAAGACATTTTTTAACTACCATATTTTTTGCGATAAAACTAAAAAACATCCTCCGTTTACCCCTTCTTTGCAACAGATATATGAAAACTATCAAGACTGCAAATACTTTCATATAGAGGCTCTCACTGCAATACTTTTCACTCATGACAAATTCATCCTGTTCCACATTTAGGATGGGATTGTATCGGTTGTGCTCATCAGGTCGTTTGCGCTTCAACCCAATATTCTCTCAATGATTCCAAGACAACAATCGTTTGTTTTTTTTATAAAACCTTTTTGCCTTTATGTCTCATTTATTATATACCTTTGCCACGCATTTCTTTACGACATCCGATTGCGGATGCGCGTTGCCCAAAGGTTTTCAGGTAATTATACACTCAATAATTTATAATTTATTTAATCAAAACAATTTTATGAGAACTATTTACAGGATTCCCATGTTGATGTTCGTGCTCTGCACGCAAGTTGCCATTGCGATGGCGCAAGGAACCAAGCCTAAACCCGAAGTCGTACCAGCCGTTTATGGTACATACGAAGGTGAAGCCACGGTCGAAACCGTCAATCAAACAACAGGCCAAAAAACGCCTGGACAAAAGATTAAAGTGACGATAGAAATCAGTGAAGGTGAAACAGGATTTACGGTAGTGGCCCTCAAGGATTTCACCATGGGCCAGTATTCATTTGACAAGATTCCATACGAGAGTTGTCTCCTGTACCCCGAGACAGACAATAATAGATGGCAAATCTATTTGGAAAGTAATCTTTATAATACTTTTACAACAAAAGACCAGAAGCATAGGGTAACGCTTGACGGCAACATTGATGAAGACAAGAGCTTTGTGTACAAGAACGGCACTTTGGAGCTTGCCTTTGAACTTACTTCTGATTATAAAACTATGTACAATTATTCGTTCAAGGGGAAGAAACGCAATGATCCGACGGGTATCGGCAGGATAACCGAGCGGAAGGACGGCAAGAACGCCGTGTACGACTTGCGGGGACGTCGGGTTGAAAAGCCGGGGAAAGGAATCTACATCGTCAACGGCAAGAAAATGGTGTTTCAATAAACAGCCAACCGATTTCACGAGATTACAACAAAACAAGGCAGCGGATGGTCCGCTGCCTTATTTGTTTTATGAAACGTCGGCCCGTCAATTGAACAAAGGTTTCATGGCGCGCTCTTCCTGACGTATGCGAACGGCAAGCAGACACAAGTACAGCGGCAAGCCGCAACACAACGTGAGCCAGGCATGGCAAAGCAAAGCCACGCCCACGAGTTCGGGAACAATATTGAGAAAGTAGTTCGGATGACGGACCGTGCGGAACAAGAAGCTGCGGTCTATGCGCTGATTGGGCACGATATAGAGCTTCACCGTCCACACGTCGCGGAGCTTGTAGATGACATAGAAGAGCATGACATAGGCGAAGAGCATGACCGCAACCCCCACTCCGGATGTTTTTTCAAACTCTACATCTGCGGCGTAGGCCTCGTATAAGGCTGAAAAATAATAAGCGACATGCGCCAAGGCGAGCAAGAGCGAATTGAACTTGCCATACTGTATGGCTCCACGCCTGACCAAACGTTTCTCGTTGCGGATGGAAAAATAAAGCGAAAACAATCTTAAGGCAAAGAATGCCACGAAAACAATCATTACGTACTGCATTGTGTATTATAAATTATGAGTTTTTACGCGATGTCGGAAATGGAAATGCTTGACACGGCATTTCTCTGGAATTTTGAGTTAATCAATCACTTCATCCCGTCATCCCCCGTCTTGACATCGCATGAAAGACAAGGGGCTGTCGGGAAGAAGTGCAAAGATACATGATTTTTTCTTTTCAGCATGCGTTTTGCATGCAAAATGCGGCCTGTGCACAGTCCGCACACCACCCCAAGGGCCTGTTTCTACAGTCGGCCCGCCTCCTCCAGCGACGTTTCATGGGCCGTGAACTTGCGTTTTCCGAAGGTGTAGCGTGCCCGCAGCATGACCTGGCGGCTCTCGCTGTAGCCCCATGAGCTCAGGTAGAGCGTGCCCTTGCGGCCGTAGCCGTCCCAACGCTCTGTGTGGAAGACGTCGGTCATGAGCAGCGACAGGCGAAGACGCTCATGCAGGAAGGCGCGGTTCAGCCCCACATCCACGCTGCCGCTCGACCGCGCCACGTCGTAGCTGCCGCCCTGCCGCCGCGAACGATAGCGGCCCGAGAGTTCCATCTTGATTCCGGCGGGCAAGGCCAGGTCGTTGTTCACCGAGAAGGTGAGCGACGGACGGCGGTAGGTCTCGCGATATTGCTCGTAGCTGAGGCGGTTGGTGAAGTGGAACAGCCCCGCATTGGCGTTGACATCCCACCAGGCGGCCAGTCGGCGCGAGTAGTTCATCTCCATCCCCCACTGCGTCTGCCGGCCAATGTTCTTTGTCGTCATCACCACCTTGTCGTCGCCATAGGCGTCGGTCAGCGAAGTGAAGTAATGATTGAGGCGGTTGTACGACAGGCTGACCGACAGATGGCGGTGCGAAAGGTTCAGCGCCACCTTGTCGCTCGTCTGCGGTTTGAGGAAAGGATTGCCCTTCCAGTAGGTCAGTTCGTCGAGCAGATACTCGAAAGGATTCAGGTCTTCGTAGCGCGGCTTGTCCTGCCTGCGGCTGTACTGGGCCAGCAGCTTGGTCTGTTCGCCCAGCTGACAGCCCACCGACAGGTTGGGAAACAACTTCAGCCGACGCTCCTTGTTGGTCTCTTCGGCCAACGCCGTGTCGTAAGGGCGCAGCAAGTTGTCGGTCAGCATGTATTCCAGGCGCAGGCCGCCGCTCAACCGCCACCTGCCCAACTGCCAGGAAGACTGCACATAGGCCTCGGCGTTCTTCTCCTTGTAGTTGAAGCGGTTGGACCGCCCAAGGTCCACTTGGCCGTTGGCTTCAAACCTGAAATCGTTCTTGCTGCGGATGGATGACAGCTTGAAGCCCAAGAGTTGCTCGCCTCCCTTGCCCGTGTCGTACTTGTAATCGGCCATCAGCGAATGGATGTCGATGTCCTTATGCGGTTCCGAATAATATATGTCGGAGCGGAGCGGGGCGTTCTGCGGCGTGAAATAGCTGTTGGGCTGATGGCATTTCGACATGCCGTCGAACCTGATCCAGTCGGCCGACACCGACAAGGAATGCCGTGGCGAGGGCGTGAACGAGTAGCTGAGGTTGCCGCCATAGCGCAGGTTTCGCTGTTTCATATAGTCGTTCATGGCGCGCAGGAGCTTGTCGGGCGTGCCGTCCTTGTGGTAGATGGTCGTCTCGGTCAGCGTCAGTCCGGGGCCGCCCAGCAGGTTGGCCGAGGCGTTGAGCGACAGCTTATGGAGACTGTCGGGCTGCCAAACGACATCCAGTCCGCCCGCAAAGGTGTTCCGCTTGTCGACGTCGTCGGTCACCGACAGGTTGCGAATGCCCTCCTGCGTGCGGTCGCTGCCGTAGCCCATGGCGTAATGTCCGATGGCGTGGCTGTAGCTCAGGCCCAACTGCCACTTGTCCGTATTGTGAGAAAGGGCCAGGTCGGAGGTCGTCCGCAGATAGTCCCAATAGGCCAGTCCGTGCGCGGTGGAGACGAAGAAGCCCGCGTCCTCCCGCGTGTTCAGCACGATGTTGACAATGCCGCCGGCCCCGTCGGACTCATAACGGGCGTTGGGGATGGCCGACGCCTCGATGCGCTTGATCTTGCCGGCCGACAGCGTGCGCAGATACGCGGCCAGTTCGTTGCCTTGCAGGCGCACCCGCTTGCCGTTGACATACAGCGCCGTGCCGCCCAGCGACGACAGCGAGATGTCGCCCTGTTGGCTGACCGAAATGCCGGGAGCGTGCTTCAACACCTCCAGGGCGTTGCCCAGGTCGGTGAGATACGAGCGGGCCACGTCTATCTGCAACTTGCCGTCCACCGACTTGGCCATCGGCTTGCGCTGTCGGGCGGTGACGGTGACGCCTTTCAGGTCGGTGGCCACGGGCGTCAGACGAATGACGGGCAGGGTGACGTCGCGCGTCACCGTCACGTTTTGCGCCACGTCGGCATAGCCCAGATAGCGGACATTGACGACATACGCCCCCGGTGAGGTCGTCAACGCAAAACGGCCGGCCTCATCGGTCACCGCCGTCTGCGCCACGGCCTTGTCCTTTTCGGCCAACAGCACGACCACGGCAGCCATCACAGCCTGCCCGTTCTCGTCGACAACGCTGCCCGAAACCTTGGTCTGCGCCGATAAAGCGTGAAACAAACACAAGGCCAATGCCAACATCAAAACACGTTTTCTCCAAAACATTTGCGGTTTCATATTCAATCAAAGAGGGTTAATAGATAAATCTTGAGTATGCGTTGCAAAGATAACGATTTAACTTCTTTTCGGCAAATATTGTCCGTTTTTTTTACCGACGACCTTCCAAGGCTTTCATCTTCGGGCTGTGGCGCCCCCAACGCCGCCCGCCTGTCCGCCGGCGGCAGTCCATCGCTTTTCAAAAGCAGTTCTTTGGGCTTGTAAAAGCTGCCTTTTTAGCTTGTCAAAGCAGCCTTTTTGGTTTGTCAAAGCAGCCTTTTTACAAACTAAAAGCAGCCTTTTTGCGTCGCAAAAAGGCTGCTTCGTTTTTTCCAAGAAACATCATTTCAAACCTGAAGCTCCATGTTTCTCATTCAAAAGAAAGGTCAGTTGGCCATCTCGGACATGAACTTGATGCGCACCAGACGGATTTCCTCCTCGGAATAGTCATCGCCAAGTTCTTCCAAGGCCACTTCTATGTCGTCGGTCTCGCTCTCGCGGAAATACTCGTAGATGTCGTCCACATGGTCTTCGTCCATCACTTCTTCCAGGAAGTAGTCGATTCCCAGCTTCGTTCCGCTATAGACAATGGCTTCTATCTCATCCAAAAGCTCGTCGAAGCCCATCCCGAGCGCCTCCGCCAGGTCGTCCAAGGCGATTTGCCGGTCAATGCTTTGGATGATCTTGACTTTCACGACCGACTTCTTGGGCACCGTGCGGACACGCAATTCTTCAGGACGTTCGATGTTATTCATCGCGCAATGACGCTTGATCAGTTCGCAAAATTCCTTTCCATAACGCTTTGCCTTCCCGGCCCCCACCCCCTGGATGTTCTGCAGTTCTTCGAGCGTCACGGGGTACATGGTGGCCATCTGGTCGAGGGAGACGTCCTGGAAGATGACGTAGGTCGGCACATGCAGCTTGCGGGCCATGTCGCGCCGCAGGTCTTTCAGCATGGCACACAGGGGTTCGTCCAACGCCGTGCCGATAGTGTCGCCCAAGTCGTCGTCGTCGCCGTCCTTGAACTCGTTGTCCCTCACGACCATGAACTGCGAAGGCGACTGGATGAAACGCCGGCCGGCAGCCGTCAGCTTCAGCAGTCCGTAGTTTTCCACATCCTTCTTGATGTAACCGGCGATAATGCCTTGTCGGATGACGGGACTCCACAACTTCGGGTCCTCATCTTCGCCTTCGCCGAACTCCTCCAGCAAGTCGTGCTTGTGCGAGACGATGTCGTCCGTGGCCCTGCCTTTCATGAAGTCGATGACATACTCCGTGCGGAAGTTCTCCTTGAGCGCACGGATGGCCCGCAACACGATGAGCAGGGCCTTGCCGGCCTCGATGCGTTCCTTGGGATGGAGGCAGTTGTCACAATTATGGCAATTGTCTTCCATGTAGTTCTCGCCGAAGTAGTGGAGCAACATCTTGCGCCGACAGACGCACGACTCCGCGTAGGCGGCGGTCTCTTGCAGCAATTGCTTGCCTATGTCCTGCTCGGCTACGGGCTTGCTCTCCATGAACTTCTCCAACTTCTTCAGGTCTTTCTGCCGGTAGAACGCGATGCAGAGGCCTTCCCCGCCGTCCCGTCCGGCCCTCCCCGTCTCCTGGTAATAGCCTTCCAGGCTCTTGGGAATGTCGTAATGGATGACAAAACGCACGTCGGGTTTGTCTATACCCATGCCGAAAGCGATTGTGGCGACGATGACGTCGATGCGTTCCATCAGGAAGTCGTCCTGCGTCTGCGAGCGTGTCGCGCTGTCAAGGCCCGCATGGTAAGGTGCCGCGCTGATGTCGTTGGTCTTCAATACGGCGGCCAACTCTTCCACTTTCTTTCGCGAAAGACAATAGATTATACCGCTTTTGCCACGGTGCTGGCGGATGAACTTCACGATTTCATCGTCCGTGGCCTTGTCGCTGCGCTTCTGCCGCACCTCGTAATAAAGGTTGGGACGGTTGAAGGAACTCTTGAACTCCCGTGCGTTGACGATACCAAGGCTCTTCTTGATGTCTGAGCGCACCTTGTCCGTAGCGGTAGCGGTCAGCGCGATGACGGGGGCGTTGCCTATTTTGGCTATCGTCGGGCGGATGTTGCGATACTCCGGTCGGAAGTCATGGCCCCATTCCGAGATGCAATGCGCCTCGTCGATGGCATAGAACGAAATATTGATTGTCTTCAGGAACTCCACGTTCTCATCCTTGTTCAACGACTCTGGAGCCACATAGAGCAACTTCGTCCTCCCCTCCGTGACATCCTGCATCACCTGCTGGATGGCGGCTTTGTTCAGAGAGGAATTCAGGTAATGGGCAACGCCCGTCTCTTCGCTCATGCCGTTGATTACGTCAACCTGATTCTTCATCAAGGCAATCAACGGCGATATGACGATGGCGGTTCCATCCATGATCAAGGAAGGAAGTTGGTAGCAGAGGCTCTTGCCTCCGCCGGTCGGCATTAATACAAAGGTATCATTGCCATCCAGCAGGTTGCGGATGATGGCCTCCTGTTCGCCTTTGAACTTGTCAAAGCCGAAATAGTGTTTTAATTCCAGGGCAAGATTAATTTCATTTGCCATAACCGACAAGCAACTTTCACATTGCAGTATTGATTGATCGAATTGGTGTTCGGACAGGCGTTGCCACAAGGAACCCGCCTGTCCGAATCACTTACGCGGACTCGCGCTCTTGCAGATAGGACTTGTCCAACTGGCGTTTGGCATAATCCAACGTCACATTGAACGTCTTTGTGCGCTTTGAGGGAATCTCGAACATCGCATCCATCATTATCGCTTCCACGATGGAACGCAGGCCTCGCGCCCCCAACTTGTATTCAACGGCCTTGTCGACGATGAAGTCGAGGACCGATTCTTCGAACGACAATTTGATTCCGTCCATTTCAAACAGCTTGACATACTGCTTGACGATGGAGTTCTTGGGTTCCTCCAGAATGCGGCGCAACGCCTTCCGGTCCAAAGGATTCAGATAAGTGAGCACCGGCAGGCGTCCGATGATTTCAGGTATCAGGCCAAACGACTTCAAGTCTTGCGGCAAGACATACTTCATCAGGTCGCCTTTGTCGATATTCCGCACATTCTGCACGGAGTTGAAGCCGACGACATGCGTGTTCAACCGCTGGGCGATTTTCCGCTCTATGCCGTCGAACGCGCCGCCACAGATAAACAATATATTCCGAGTGTCCACGTGTATGTAGTCCTGGTCGGGATGTTTGCGGCCTCCCTTGGGTGGAACGTTCACCATCGTGCCTTCCAGAAGCTTCAACAACCCCTGCTGCACGCCTTCGCCGCTCACGTCGCGCGTGATGGAAGGATTGTCACTCTTGCGTGCGATCTTGTCGATTTCGTCAATGAAGACAATTCCCCGCTGAGCCGCATCCAAGTCATAGTCGGCCACCTGCAGCAGACGGCTGAGGATGCTCTCCACATCCTCGCCCACGTAACCAGCTTCGGTAAACACGGTCGCGTCGACAATCGTGAAGGGAACGGACAAGAGCTTGGCGATCGTTCGAGCCAGCAGCGTCTTGCCTGTGCCCGTACTGCCCACCATGATGATGTTGCTCTTCTCTATCTCCACGCCGTTCGCGTCGACAGGTTGCTGCAACCGCTTGTAATGGTTGTACACGGCCACCGACAGATAGCGCTTGGCCTCGTCCTGACCGATTATATACTCATCGAGATACTTCTTGATTTCCCGAGGTTTGGGCACTTTCTTCGGCTTGAACTGGCTCGACTTCCTTTCCGGATTGGCCTCCTCGCCCAGAATGCCGGCCGTTTCGAGAATATGATAGGCCTGCTGCACGCAGTCCTCACAGATGTCTCCATTAATGCCGGAAATCAGAATCTTGACCTCGTCCTCGCTCCTTCCGCAGAAACTACAAGTTTTGTTCGTCATTCTCCCTACTCCTTCGTTATGTTGTTCTTCCGGATCAAGACGTCGTCTATCATGCCATAGTCCTTCGCCTCCTGCGCCGTCATCCAGTAGTTGCGGTCCGAGTCGGCCCAGACCTTGTCGAACGACGTGTGCGAATGGTCGGCGATGATGGTATAGAGTTCCTTCTTGAACTTCTGGATCTCACGGGCCTCGATCTCTATGTCGGAAGCCTGGCCCTGCACGCCGCCCAACGGCTGATGAATCATGACGCGGCTGTGCGTCAACGCCTGGCGCTTTCCTTCCTGGCCGGCGACCAGCAACACGGCAGCCATCGAAGCGGCCATGCCGACACAAATCGTCGACACGTCGCTGGAAATGAACTGCATCGTGTCATAGATACCCAATCCGGCGGTGACGCTTCCACCGGGGCTGTTGATATAGATGGAAATGTCCTTCGTGTTGTCTACCGAATCCAGATACAACAGCTGCGCCTGCAAGGTGTTCGCGGTGTAGTCGTCGATCTGGGTTCCCAAAAAGATGATGCGGTCCATCATCAATCTGGAGAAGACGTCCATCTGTGTTACGTTGAGCTGACGCTCTTCGAGGATATACGGATTGAGATATTGCGCCTGAGAGTTGATGACGCCGTCGAGCGTCATGCTGCTCATGCCCAAATGTTTGGTTGCATATTCCCTAAAATCGTTCATAAAGTAAAAACCTTTCGTTATCGAATAAAAACAGAGGTTATCGACCTCTCTTTTGCAATCTCCATTAGAACAAAGATAGTAAAAAAAGTCGATAACCTCTTTTTTACAAGAAGTTTTTTCAAAAATACTGCTATTTTTCTTTCAATGTGTGCAGAATTATTTCTCTGCCTCCTCCATCATCTTGTTGAAATCGTCGAGCGAGATCTCTATTTCGTTGAGCTTCACGGCACCCTTCAGCGCGGCAATCAGCTTGCGGTCGATGGCACGGTCTACGAAGCCGTCCACATTCTCACGCTTCTTCAACATCTCGTCGGCATAGCTGTTGACGTAGTCTTCCGGCGCGTTGTTCATTCCATACTGGGCAAACTGCACGCGTGCGGTCTCCCGGGCGGCCTCCTTCACGTCGGCGTCCTCCACCTTTATATTATAGGCGGCAACCAGCTGTTCCTTGATCAGGTGCCAAGTCAGCTCCTTAATGCTCCTGGCAAAGTTCTTTTCGACGAACTCCTGGCCCTTGTCCTTGTTGTTGTTGAGCATGACCCGCTTGAGCAGTGCCTCCGGATAGGTCAGTTCTCCCACCTTCTTCTCGCAGTAGGCACGCACGTCGAGGATGAACTTATAATCGCTGTCGGTCACCAATTGGGCCTTCACGCCTTCGGCAATCTTGCCACGGAACTCCTCTTCGCTCTTGACGGCGTCCTTTCCGAACACCTGGTCGAACAGCTCCTGGTTCACCTCATGGCTCTTGTAACGCTGGATGTCGGTGACCTGGAAGCTGAAGTCGCCCGTATGTTCAGCGACCTTGCTGCGGTCGACATTCAGCAGCGAAGACACTTCCGAGTCGTTGTCGGGATACGCCTTGCGCGGATTGAACGTGATGATGTCGCCCAACTTGGCTCCATCGAAAAGTTTCTTCTGGTCGTCCACCTTGATGTAGCTGGGCATGAGCGAAGCGCCCTCCACCGTCACGCCGCCTTCGAGCGTGTTGCCTTGCTCGTCGAGTTCACGCAGGTCGCCCTTCAGCAAATCGTTGCCTTCGAACGTCTCCGCTTTCTCGTAGCTGCCCGAACGCGAGGCGAACATCTCCACCTGACGGTCTACCAGCTTGTCGTCAACCGTGATATTGTAGTAGTCAATCTTGTTTTTGCCATTCAGCTCTATCTTGAACTCGGGAGCCACGGCTATATCGAACATGAAGGTGTAGGGGGCTTCCTTCTCCAGGTCCTGCGCCTCCTGCTTCTCCGACGGAAGCGGCTCGCCGAGCATTTGGATCTTGTTGTCCTGCACATACTTGTAGATTTGTTCGCCCACCAACTTGTTGATGGCATCCATCTTTACGGATGTGCCGAACTGCTTCTTGACCAAGCCCATGGGCACCATGCCTGGACGGAAGCCGGGGATATTGGCCTTCTTACGATAGTCCTTCAATGTCTTCTCGACATTCTCCTTGTAATCAGCTTCTTCGACCGTGAGCGTCAACAGGCCGTTGACCTTGTCGGGATTTTCAAATGAAATGTTCATTTCTGATATTTACTTTATAGTTTATGATTATAATCCGGGTTGTTCATGCGCAGGCACAATGCGGCCTCACGACAATTGGTGTGCAAAAGTACGGCTTTTTGGCGTAAACACCTAAATATAATAGAGGAATGTGATAAAATTTATTGTTTTTAACCACAAGGCAAGACGTTCCAATCCACTGCTTATTCGGCATCTCGGGCCCGCCGTTCCTCGTCGAGCGTCTGGAAATCCTTCTTGCGCAATACGAAACTGTTGCTCAGATACTTCTCGCGCACAATCTTGTTGGACGCCAATTCCTCGGGCTTGCCCTGGAAAAGAATCCTTCCTTCGAACAAGAGATAGGCCCGGTCGGTGATCGTCAGCGTCTCCTGCACGTTGTGGTCGGTGATCAGAATGCCGATGTTGCGGTATTTCAACTGCCATACGATGTGCTGAATGTCCTCTACCGCGATGGGGTCGACACCTGCGAACGGCTCGTCGAGCATGATGAATTTCGGACTGATGGCCAGGCAACGCGCTATCTCGGTGCGCCGCCGCTCGCCGCCGGAAAGCTGGTCGCCCTTGTTCTTGCGCACCTTGTTGAGCCGAAACTCCTTGATCAGACTCTCCAGACGGGCCACCTGCTCGTCGTGCGACAGCCTGGTCATCTCCAATACGGACATGATGTTGTCCTCCACGCTCATCTTGCGAAACACGCTGGCCTCCTGCGGCAGGTAGCCGATACCCGCCCGCGCGCGCTTGTAGACCGGATATTCCGTAATCTCCTCGTCGTCAAGATACACATGCCCCTCGTTGGGAACCACCAGCCCCGTCGTCATGTAGAACGACGTTGTCTTGCCGGCTCCGTTGGGGCCGAGCAGGCCCACAATCTCTCCTTGCTTCACGTTGATACTCACGCCATTGGCGACGGTACGCTTGCCATAACGCTTCACAAGCCCCTCGGTGCGGAGCGTGGTCAGTTTTGTTTCGTCCATAAAGTCATTCTATTTGCGTGCAAAAATACGAAGAATTTGTGGAAAACGGGCAGATTCCAAAAGAATCGTCAACATCGACCAAAGGGCAACGGCACGGCGGACAGCCGCATCCGACAGGACCCGAGCGGGGTGGACGCCCGCCGTGGGGACGCCCCGAGCACTCGGAAAGAACTTTACAAAAGGCTGAAAATGCCGGCGTTATTTCAAAAAAGGAATCCATCGGGCGCAAAAAACAGATTCCACGACGGCCTTTGCATTCTATTCATAATCAACGAATTGCGCCAAACCGTCCCACATTTGGGATGTCAAAGCAAAGCTTTCTGCCGCTGATCGCGGCCCTTTCTGCGCGCAAAAGCACAGCTAAGACGAACCAAAAGCGTGGTTTCGGCAAGACAAAAGCACAGCGGTGGCGACGCAAAAGCCCAACAGCCACGCCCCACGAGGGCGTTCACAGCTCCAAGGCGACACGCAGGAAGGCAGGAATCGTGCTGTTTGAACATTTTTACAACACACTTTTTTGGTAATATTTTCATACAAAAAGCAGATGATTCCTACAAGAGAAACGCCGAAGAGAACGGCAGATGGCCCGGTCGTTCCATGGAAAGGAAAAACACGAAGCGACATCGTCAAAGACAAGCGAGACCGCAAAACAAGCGTTATAAAACCAAAAACCAGCGGCCATTTTGCCGCCGTTCTGTAGATTTTGGTTACTTTTGCACATGTATAGATAGACCGTCAGTCGTTACAGCATGTTATTAGTAAAATGGCTTACCACCTTTGGTAATTACCTCATCCTCATGGGGCGTTCCTTTTCCAGGCCCGAGCGAATGAGAATGTTCTTCAAGCGCTACATCAAGGAGATGTCACAGCTCGGCGTCGACTCCATCGGCATTGTGCTGTTGATTTCATTTTTCATCGGGGCCGTCATCTGCATCCAGATGAAAGTCAACATCCAAAGCCCGTGGATGCCCCGGTGGGTCTCGGGCTACACCACGCGCGAGATCATGCTGCTTGAGTTTTCCAGTTCCATCATGTGCCTGATTCTGGCCGGAAAGGTGGGCAGCAACATCGCCTCCGAACTGGGCACGATGCGCGTCACCCAGCAGATTGACGCGCTCGACATCATGGGTGTCAACTCCGCGTCCTATCTCATCCTGCCCAAGATACTGGGTCTGGTCACCATCATGCCTTTCCTGGTCATCTTCAGCTCGGCCATGGGCATTGTCGGAGCCTACGGCACGGCCTATATAGGGCACATCACGTCGGCCGAAGACCTGACGCTGGGCATGCACCACGCCTTCAACGAGTGGTTTGTATGGATGAGTATCATCAAGAGCCTGTTCTTCGCCTTCATCATTTCGAGCGTTTCATCCTATTTCGGCTACACCGTGGAAGGCGGTTCGGTGGAAGTGGGCGAGGCCAGCACCGACGCCGTGGTGTGCTCCAGCGTGCTCATCCTCTTTTCCGACGTGTTCTTGACGCAGATGTTGAGCTGAGGAATGAGAGAAGAGGGACGAGGGATCAAATGGAGAAAAGGAGTTAAAGGGAGACAAAAGAAATGATAGAAGTAAGACATCTCACCAAGTCGTTTGAGGACAAGACGGTCCTCGACGACATAGATGCCGTTTTTGAAACGGGCAAGACCAATCTGATCATCGGACAGAGCGGCTCGGGAAAGACCGTGCTGATGAAGAATCTGGTAGGACTGCTCGACCCCACAAGCGGCGACGTGCTCTACGACGGACGCAACTTCGTCACGATGAGCAAGAAGGAGAAAGTGCGCATGCGCCGCGAAATGGGCATGATATTCCAGGGAGCCGCGCTCTTCGACTCGCTGTCGGTACTGGAGAACGTGATGTTCCCACTCGACATGTTCTCCACGATGAACTACAACGAACGGGTGAAGCGGGCCAAGGACTGCCTGGCACGTGTCAACCTGGTCGACGCGGGCGACAAATTTCCCGGCGAAATATCAGGAGGCATGCAGAAGCGCGTGGCCATCGCCCGCGCCATCGTGCTCAATCCCAAGTATCTTTTCTGCGATGAGCCCAACTCCGGACTTGACCCGAAGACCTCTTTGGTAATCGACGAACTGCTCTCGGGCATTACCAAGGAGTTCAACATGACGACCATCATCAACACCCATGACATGAATTCCGTCATGGGCATTGGCGAGAACATCTGTTTTATCTACAAAGGACGCAAGGAATGGCAGGGCACCAAAGACGACGTGATGAACAGCACGAACAAGAAACTCAACGACCTCGTCTTTGCAAGCGACCTGTTCCGCAAGGTGAAGGAAGTGGAAATGGAAGAAGAAAGGAAGTGAAAGCCTACATGCTTTTATCTATTGGGGCGTTGTGACACAGAAACTTCTCCATGCTCATAGAGATATTCCGGAGCAAAAGCTATTTCGTCATTCCAATCTACTGTAAAAGGATCGAGTTTAAAGGCCTTGAAATATTCCGGATCCGCCAACTTCCGACAGATACCCTTATCAAACAACGGTGTAAAATCAAACAGCCGTTGCTCACCATTACTAAACGAAAGAAGTAGTGTACTTGCATCTACATACTCCGCTTTTGTCACTGTAAGAATATGATCCTTTGTTTTCATTGTTCTTATCTTAATGGTTCTATCTTCATTGGCGACTCCATATTGGCCAATCGCTCCCAATTAGCCATCAACTCATCTTGGTGAAGGTCAAGCCACGCATATACAAGTGCCAAAGCTCTTCGAGGGAGCTGCCCGGTAATAATGCCATCACGAATCGTAATGATGGCCTTATACTCATCATACCATACATGAAAGTGTGGCGGATTATGATCATCAAGATACATGTAAATAACGATTCCGTAAAACCGACTAACCTCCGGCATAATTCTCCTTTCTATTTTACCACTTGTTTATGCCACAAATATAAACCTTTCTTTCGACAAATGCAATTATCGAGGCTAAAAATCAGCGCAGATACCAAATGCCTTTGCGCATGACCATCGGCACATAGACCTCTTCGCGGGTGCTGTCGCCATACGAAAGGAGCAGGAACACCTGGGCCGCCTTGCGCGCCGTATCGGCACTGGCATTGACCACGCTCACCTGTCGAATGCCCCGGTGTTCCTTCTTCTGCTGCTCCATGAACATCCGGGCGTTGAGCAGAAGCTGCTCCTTGTAGCTTGCCGGAATACGCTCGGGCGTATCCATGCCTTCCACGTAGGCCTCATAGTCGCCGTGAAGCAGATAATCGTAGTATTGCCGGGCCGTCTGCGCGGCCACGTCGGCCGGGTCTATTTCCTTGCGGCACGACATGAACGTCACGGCCAGCACACCAAACATTATATAGAACAACTTTCTCATCATAAAAAAGGTGGATGAGCCGACTCTTCACGATGAGCCGGCCCATCCACATCCGTATTCAATTTTACTTCTGTCGAATGAAAATATTGATGGGGCAACCGTGCATGTTCCAGTTGTCGCGTATCTTGTTCTCCAGGAAACGGCGATAGTTCTCTTTCACGTACTGCGGCAGGTTGGCGTAGAACACGAAAGAGGGAATCTGCGTGTTGGGCAGCTGCGTGCAATACTTGATCTTGATGTACTTGCCCTTGACGCTCTGCGGCGGATAGGCCTCGATGATCGGAAGCATCACCTCGTTGAGTTTGGATGTCCCCACATGCGCCTTGCGGTTTTGATACACTTCCTTGGCCGTTTCAAGCACCTTGAAGATACGCTGCTTGGTCATGGCAGAAGCGAAGATGATGGGGAAATCGACGAACGGAGCCATACGATTGCGGATGGCAGCCTCGAAGGTGTCGATGACTTTCTGTGATTTCTCCTCCACCAAGTCCCACTTGTTGACGACCACCACCAGGCTCTTGTTGTTCTTCTGGATGAGCTGGAAGATGTTCATGTCCTGCGCCTCGATACCGCGGGTGGCGTCGATCATCAGGATGCAGACGTCGCTGTTCTCGATGGCACGGATGGAACGCATGACGCTGTAGAACTCCAAGTCTTCCGTCACCTTGTTCTTGCGGCGAATGCCTGCGGTGTCGACCAGATAGAAGTCGAAGCCGAACTTGTCGTAACGGGTGTAAATGCTGTCACGGGTGGTGCCGGCAATCTCGGTCACGATGTTGCGTTCCTCTCCGATGAAAGCGTTGATAATGCTGCTCTTGCCCGCATTCGGACGTCCCACGACCGCAAAGCGGGGAATGTCATCTTCTATTTCCTCCTTATTCTCGGCAGGCAGCTTGCCGACCACCAGGTCGAGCAGCTCTCCCGTGCCGCCGCCCGTAGCCGCGCTGATGCAGACTGGTTCGCCCAAGCCCAACTTGTAGAACTCGGCAGCCTCGTAGTAGTTGGCACTGTTGTCCACCTTGTTGGCCACAAGGACCACCGGCAGTTTGGTGCGGCGCAGGATGAGCGCCACGTCCTCGTCCCAATCGGTGAGTCCCGTCTCCACATCCACCAGGAAGAGCACGAGATCGGCTTCTTCGGTGGCCACGACCACTTGTCTGCGGATGGCGTCCTCGAAGATGTCGTCCGACTTGACGACCCATCCTCCCGTGTCGACAACGGAAAACTCACGGCCGTTCCACAGGCATTTGCCATACTGCCGGTCGCGGGTGGTGCCGGCCGTATCACTGACGATGGCGCGGCGGGATTGTGTCAATCGATTGAAAAGTGTCGACTTGCCCACATTGGGGCGGCCGACGATTGCAACTAAATTTGCCATAGATGTTGTTTAATTTCTGAAGTTATACATTCTTCGGCCCTCCCATTGACGGAGAGTGTGCCCTCTTTCTATTCAGGGCCAAATAAAAATACACATTTATACATATCCTCCACGCCATTCACCCCGCCATCATCCAGCGGGGGAAGGGAGAGGAGGCTTTCTGGGGCCTTCCCTACTCCGGATTATATCCGAAGTTGGTGAGTTCCCGCTGTGAGGAACGCCAGTCCTTGTCCACCTTCACGAATATTTCGAGGAAGATGGTCTTGTCGAAGAACCTTTCCAAGGCCTTTCGGGCCTCTGTGCTCACCTTCTTCAAAGCGACACCTTGATGGCCGATGACGATTCCTTTCTGCGAATCGCGCTCCACGTAGATGACGGCGTTGATGTGGATTTTCTTGCCATCTTCCTTGAAACGCTCGACTACCACCTCCACCGAATAAGGTATTTCCTTGTCATAATAGCGCAGTATCTTCTCGCGGATGATTTCCGACACGAAGAACTTGGCAGGTTTGTCGGTCAGCTGTTCCTTGTCGAAGTAGGCCGGCGACTCGGGCAGGAGTTCCCGAATGCGCTTCATCAGCATGTCGGTGCCAAATTTGTTCTTGGCCGAGATGGGCAGGATTTCGGCATTGGGCAGCAGCTTGTGCCACTTGGCCACGATGTTGCCCAACTGCTTTTGGTTGCTCTCGTCAATCTTGTTGATGAGCAGCAGAACGGGAATCGTCATCTTGCGCACCTTCTCCAGGAAATCCTGGTTCTTCTCCGCGTCTTCCACCACGTCGGTGACGTAGAGGAGTATGTCGGCATCGGCCAAGGCCGACTCCGAGAAGGCCAGCATCATCTCCTGCATCTTGTAATTGGGTTTCAAGACACCGGGCGTGTCCGAAAACACAATCTGCATGTCGTCGGTGTTCACGATTCCCATGATACGATGTCGGGTGGTCTGCGCCTTGAACGTGGCTATGCTGATGCGCTCACCCACGAGCTGGTTCATCAGCGTGCTCTTGCCCACGTTGGGATTCCCCACGATATTTACGAAGCCTGCCTTGTGCATATAAATTGGATTGAAACAAAAAACGCACCGTCTTATCAGCAATAAGAAAGATGCGTTTTCTTGTTATTCTTAATAAAACCGTTTACTTTATTCCCGCCATGGCTGAGCCGTCGTAGGCCCAACGGTAATAGCTTGCGCCGTTGACGAAGCCGGCGCCAAAGGCTGTGAACAGCAGATTGTCGCCCTTCTTCAAGTCTTTTTCAAAATCCCAAAGAACCAATGGCATGCAGGCCGCACTCGTATTGCCGTAGCGCTGAATGTTGACCAGCACGCGCTCCATCGGCACGCCGATGCGCTTGGCCACGGCCTCGATGATGCGAAGGTTGGCCTGATGGGGCACCACGTAGTCTACATCATCCACCGTCAGGTTGTTGCGCTTCAGCAGTTCGGCGCAATCGTCCCCCATGGCCGTCACGGCATAGCGGAAGACGGTGCGTCCCTCCTGATAGGTGAAGTGCATGCGGTGGTCCACCGAATAGTGCGAGGCGGGGAACACGGAGCCACCTGCCTTGACATGCAGGAACGGAAGCCCCTTGCCATCCGTGCGATGGATGGAGTCCATCAGACCGATGTTCTCCTCTTCCGTGCCTTCCACCATGACGGCACCGGCCCCATCGCCGAAAAGCGGACAGGTGGCACGATCCTGATAGTCGGTGATTGACGACATCTTGTCGGCTCCTATCACGATGACACGCTTGTGACGCCCGCTCTGGACCATGTTGCAGGCCACGTCGAAGGCATACATGAAGCCGCAGCATGCAGCCGCGAAGTCAAACGCGAAGGCGTTTTTCAGTCCAAGCCGGCCCAACACGATTGAAGCGGTGGACGGATGGACGTAGTCGGGCGTGGTGGTGGCCACGATGAGCGCGTCGATACTGTCCGGATCGGCGCCCGTCTTCTTCATCAGAAGCTTGGCGGCTTTGCGAGCCATGTAAGAAGTGCCCAGTCCCTCTTCGGTGAGTATGCGGCGCTCCTTGATTCCTGTACGGGTAACGATCCATTCATCATTGGTGTCGACCATCCTCGACAGTTCCTCATTGTTGAGGACATAGTCGGGAACATAACCGGCGACACCCGTGATGATAGCGTTGATTCTTCCCATTACTCTACCGTTTCCTTGACAATGGCAACCTTGCCTCTGTAATAACCGCAAGTGGGGCAAACCGTGTGATATACATAGTAGGCGCTACAGTTGGGGCAAACTGCCAATGTAGGGACTACCGCCTTATCGTGAGTTCTTCTCTTGAGTGTACGAGTCTTCGACTGTCTTCTTTTAGGATGTGCCATAATTCTTTAATTTTTTAAACTTATTCTTTTTCTTTATTCTTTCAATTTACGAAGAGCCGCCCAGCGTGGATCCGTCGTTTCCTCATCACCACGGCTCCGGTCGTCCATGTATTCCGCAAGCATCTTCGCCATGTCAGGGTTGCATTGCCCCGGCGCATGCACGTGCTGGATGGGGATGTCGAGGTCTATAAACTCATAGATGAGCCATGACGCGTCCAAGACGCCTTCGTCTTCGGACACGACAATCAGCTCATCATCCTCCACCGCATCTTTTCCAAACTTGACGACAAGCCGATTGTCGGCCGACACGGACTGCTCCATGTCGTCCAGACACTTGTCACAAGGTATGTGTACGACGCCTTCTATATGGAAATCGAGCTCGAAGTTCGAAGCCACACGCCGGACCGAAAGGTCTACATGCAACTTGCCGCGATGGATTTCCGGAGCGTCGATGGCCTCGAAGTAAGAATCATCCAAATCGAACCGCAGCAAGTTGTCACCCTCCCGCAGTGCTTTCAAATCAATCTTAAAAGGCTCCAAATCGCACATTTATAACAAATTGTATACTAATTCGGGCTGCAAAGTTACTAAAATCTATGTAATAAACAAAATAAAGCCGCTTATTTTTTAAGCCCTTGCGCTACAATTGTCGTGTCACGGATTCCAGGCGCAAACCCGAAATCAGCCAATGGATTTGATAGAAACCGCGCCCGTCGAACGGCTTGCCTGCCGCGGTGGGCCTCCGGCGGTCAGCCGGCGACTTGGCTGCGCCGCCCTTTGCCTGCCTCTGCTTCCGGAAAGCTCAACGTCGTTTTGCAAAAGCAGCCCTCTCACCGCGCGAAAGCTGTCCTTCTGCACGCTGAAAGCAGCCCTTTTACCCGACGAAAGGACTGCTTTGACAAATCAACCGCCGCCCTTTTGGAAAACCGGCGCTCATCGGTTGCCCAATCGTTAAATTCTATTTATTTTACAGGGACTTCCTTATATTTATGGTGTCGCGGCCTGTTTTTTACAGAATTAATACATAAGTTTGTATTGTCAAACGGCTGCGGTTCATGGATTTCGCCCCTGGTGAACAGGAGAACGCTTGACGGCTGCATGTAAAAAAGCAAAACGGAATAGAATATGACTTTGTTTACTAAAAAAGGACACTGGCTTCTGCTGGGCCTTTTCATGCTCATCACCTTCTTCGCCAACCTCGGCGCGCTGCCCACGGACATCATGGAGTCGCGCAACATCGTGACGGGGAGGGAGATGGTGAGCGACGGCAACTGGCTGGTGCCCACCATGAACGGCGAGCTCCGACTGGAGAAGCCGCCGCTTCCCACATGGATTGCGGGGGCTGTGGAGTGCGTCGCGCCCGGCAGCCTGACCGCCCAGCGGGTTCCGGCCGCCCTGATGGGCTGCCTGTGGACGGTCTGTCTGTTGCTGTTGGCACGCTACATCGCCCGCCGCGACGACTACGCGATGGCCGCGACCATGGTGTTCCTCACCTGCTACAACCTCATCCTGATGGGGCGCTCGGCCACGTGGGACATCTATTGCCACGCCTTCATGATGGCGGCCATCTACCATCTGACGAGGGCGCTCTTTGAGGACAGGCACAGCCTGCGACGCTTCGCGCTGGCGGGAACTTTGATGGGGCTGTCGTTCCTGAGCAAGGGCCCGGTGGCGTTCTACGCCTTGCTGCTGCCCTATCTCGTGGCGCTCACGGCCTTACGGCGGCCGAGGATGGCGGGCAAATGGGGAGGCGTGGCCCTGCTGGTGCTCGTGATGACGGCCATCGGCGCGTGGTGGTATGTCTACCTGTTGAAGCTCCATCCCATAGAGGCGAGCCAGGTGTTCCACAAGGAGACCGGCAGTTGGGCCGACCACAACACCCGCCCGTGGTACTACTACTGGCGGTTCTTCCTCGAAACGGGCGTCTGGACCGTGCTCGTGCTGGGCGCGCTGGCCATGGGCTACTGGCGTCGTCACATCACGCAGCGACGGGAATACGTCTTCGCCCTCACGTGGACGCTGGCCTGCCTGGTTCTGCTCTCGCTCATGCCGGAAAAGAAGACGCGCTATCTGCTGCCGTTGCTGGCACCCTGCGCCCTGCTCGTGGCTACGGTCATCGTCCATTTCAGCCAGGCGAGGACGAAACTCGACGGCTTCGGCAAGTGGCTGTGGCGCGCCAACGGATGGACGACGGCAACGGTCGTGGCCGCCATTCCGGTGCTGGGCTTTTATCTCGGCATAAGGAAAGGCGTCATCGGCTGGACGGCCGAAGTGATGACGACGCTGGTCGTCCTGCCTGCCTTGGTCGTCATCGTCAGGGCCACGCTCCGCTGCCGGCCGCTGTCCTATGTGACCGCCGTCGCCACGGTCTTCGCCGGAATCGAACTGTTCATGCTGCCGGCCGTCGGCAATGCCTTCGGCAACCCGCAGGCCAGAAGCATACGCCGGTTGGCCGACAAGACCGAACTGCGGGGCATACCGTTCTATCACAGCGACAAGCAACCCCTGCGCATTGAATTGGTCTACGAGGCCGGACGCAAGATATTGCCGCTGAATCTCAACGACGAACGGCTGGTCATGAGCCGCCTGCCCATGGTCATCGTCACGCGGGGCTATGCCCGCGAGGAGCTGCCGGCGACGCTTCTCGACAAAGTGGACACCGTGAGCTACGGCCACTTCGACGACAACAAGCACCCCAAGACCGACAAGCACTACAACAAGGCGTTCCTGAATTATGTCACACTGCTGAAAAATAAAAAGTAAAGATACATGAACCATACAGCGAATTATGAACTGACAATCGTCATCCCCGTCTATAACGAGGAGGACAACCTGGAACGGGTGGAGAGAGAGCTGGCAGACTTCCTGCCCAAATCGCTGGCCAGGGCCTGCGTGCTGTTCGTCAACGACGGCTCCAAGGACGGCAGTTTGGCCAAAATCAAGGAGATTTGTGCCCGCCAACCGGACTTCTACTACATTTCGTCGGCCGACAACCACGGCCTGAGCACGGCTGTGAAAGCCGGTATCGACACGGCCGAAAGCCGACTGACCGGCTACATCGACGCCGACCTGCAAACGAATCCCGAGGACTTCAACCTGCTGCTCGAACATGCGGCGGACTACCAGCTCGTGACCGGCATTCGTGCCAAACGCAAGGACACCGCCTTCAAACGGCTCCAGTCGAAAATCGCCAACGGCTTCCGGCGCGCCATGACGGGCGACACGGCCACCGACACGGGCTGCCCGCTGAAGGTCATGTGGAGTTCGTATGCCAAGCGGCTGCCGTTTTTCGACGGCATGCACCGCTTTCTGCCCGCACTGATGATGTTGGAGGACGGACGCTTCAAGGAATTGCCCGTGAGGCATTACCCCCGCACGGCGGGCGTATCGAAATACCACTTGTGGAATCGGCTGAAAGGTCCGTTCATCGACTGCTTCGCCTATCGGTGGATGAAGAAACGCTACATTCGCTATCAGATTGCGGAGGACAACCTCAACCGCCGATAAAGACCATGCAGACGTCGGCTTTCTACATCTATGCTATTGGATTCATCGCCCAGGGGTTCTTCTCCGCGCGAATGCTCATCCAATGGATTCTGTCCGAAAAGGCCAAGCGGGTGGTATCGCCCGACTGGTATTGGATATGCAGCCTTGTGGGCAGCATCCTGCTCTTTGTATACGGATGGCTGCGCGACGACTTCGCCATCATTTTCGGACAACTGATTTCCTATTACATATATATATGGAACCTGAACATCAAGGGGGTGTGGCCCAGAATGCGGCTGCCGTTGCGGACAGGCGTCGTCCTGCTTCCGTTCCTGGCGTTCGGGCTGATGCTCCACGACGTGCCCGCCTTTGTCGACAGCTTCTTCCATAACGACGCCGTATCCATCCCGTTGCTCGTATGGGGGTCGGCGGGGCAGGTCATCTTCACGCTGCGCTTCATCTATCAATGGTACTACAGCTATCGCCGGAATGAATCCATATTGCCGAAAGGCTTCTGGGTCATCAGTCTGGTGGGATGCGCCATCATCGTCAGCTACGGAGTATTCAGAATCGACCCCGTGTTGATACTCGGACAATCGGTAGGTTTCTTCACCTACTCGCGCAACTTGGTCTTATATAAGAAAAGTAAACTGCAATGAAAATATTGATTACGGGAACAGCCGGCTTCATCGGACACGCGCTTGTCAAGGCGCTGGCACGGGAGGGGGCTGACATCGTGGGGATAGACAACATCAACGACTACTATTCTCAGGAGTTGAAGTATGCCCGGCTGGCCGACACCGGTATCGCCAGGGAGGACGTTATTTACGGGAAGCCGGCACAAAACAGGCTGCTGCCCAACTATCGGTTTTGCCAAGTCGACCTTACCGACCGCGAAATATTGGAGAATCTCTTTGCCAAAGAGCACTTCACGCATATCTGCAACCTTGCGGGACAGGCGGGCGTGAGGTATTCCATCGAGAATCCGCATTCTTACATACAGTCCAACGTGGTGGGATTTCTCAATATATTGGAAGGCTGTCGCAACCATCATGTCAGCCGCCTGGTCTATGCCAGTTCGAGCAGTATCTACGGCATGGGGCCGCACGTGCCGTTCCGTGAGGACGACGCCACCGACCAACCGGTGAGCCTTTATGCCGCAACGAAGAAGTGATGGGAAAAGTGGCACGCAAGGAAATGCTGGACATGCAGCCCGGGGACGTCACACGAACCTTTGCCGACACCACCAGACTGCAAAAGGACTTCGGGTATAAGCCTTCCACGACCATCGATGATGGGCTGCGGGGGCTGTACGACTGGTTCAAGGAATGGTCGGCGAGTTACTGACGCCAACCAACGAAACGACGGAAGGAGGAAACGATTGGACGCCCGTCTTTCCGCAACATGATTCGGAAAGTCGTCCCTCTGCCCTCTTCCGACCAACTCACCCATATCCGGCCGTGATGATACACCTCTATGATGCGCTTGGTGAGGCTCAGCCCCAGCCCCCACCCGCGTTGCTTGGACGAAAATCCGGGCGTAAAGACATGCCTGACATCCTGCTTGCGGATTCCACAACCTGTGTCGGCGACGTCCAGGGCTACTTGGTCAGGATATTCTTTGATGTTCAATGTAATACGCCCATGGCTTCCCCCCATGGCGTCGACGGCGTTTTTGGTCAGATTCTCCAGTGCCCACTCAAACAGGCGGGCGTTCAGATTCAGCATGACGGCATGCCCGGGACTTTCCACCAGCCATGTGAGCCGGTCCGGCGAGCGTTGCTTCATATAGGCCACGACACGATTTGCGGTTTCCACCAGATCGGCGGTTTCAAGTTCGGGCTTTGACCCTATCTTTGAAAAACGGTCGGCCACGAGTTGCAGGCGTTGCACATCGTTCTCCATTTCGGGCAGGATGGGGCTGTGTGCGTCTTCGCCTTTCAGGATTTCCAGCCAGGCCATCATGCTCGATATAGGCGTCCCCAACTGATGGGCAGCCTCACGGGAAAGCCCGACCCAAACCCGATTCTGTTCGGCTTGTTTCAAGATGATGAGTGCAAGCAAGACTACAAAGATGAAGACAACGACCACGCACAACTGTACGTAAGGATAAATCGTTATCCGTTTCAACAACGACGACACGCCGTAGCACACGTCGACGTAATCCGACGGTTGGGCCATCCCCACGCTATCTCTGTCTCCCAATGCAATGCGGATGGCGTTTCCCCGTGCCTTGAACGCTTTTCCAAGCCTTGAGACTTCCGAAATGCTGTCACTTCCCGAGACATGGGAAAGTTGTAGATTGCGCCACGTCAACGCGTCTCCGTTGCCGTCAAGCACGACCACCGGTATCGTATGGTTTTCATTGATGACCTTCAGCACTAGATTCAAATCCGTATGCTCGTCGGCGGCATTGAGCGAACGCATGGCTTCGGCCCACACTTCCATCCGCAACTTCTCCTCCTTGGCCAAGTCATGCGCCAGAAAGTGCGAAATGACCAACGACACCACGGATATGAGCAAAGCCGCCAATATCAATATCACCTTTATCCTATCTACACGAATACTCCACCTCATATCATTATCAACGGAAAAACCATGAGAAAATTACACTGTCATCAGAATTTATCCATCCCCCCCCTTCCCCCCTCACAACCCAACACCCTCGCCCCCCCACCTCCCCCCAAACGCAAAGAGCCCCGGCCACTCTGTGAAGTGACCGGGGCTCGGCTCTGAAAGAAGGCGGCGACCTACTCTCCCGCATTGCATTGCAGTACCATCGGCGCAGGCAGGCTTAACTTCTCTGTTCGGAATGGGAAGAGGTGGGGCCCTGCCGCAAGAACCACCTGATTTTATGGTTTGACATCGGGACACAGGCAAGGACGGAAGGAAGAACGAAAGACCATCACCGCACGACAGCCAAAAGGATGGAGCGCAAGGAAAGTTTCGGGCAATTAGTAGCGCTCGGCTGTGACGTCGCCGTCTATACACCTGCGCCCTATCGACGTCCTAGTCTCGGACGACCCTCGAAGGAGTTCTAATCTTG
>NZ_AUFQ01000019.1 GCF_000426585.1 Segatella baroniae DSM 16972 = JCM 13447 | reverse complement strand
CATCAAATGAGTAGTGACATCCTCAATACATGAACCGCCACAGAAGTAGATACTCATGAGAGAACGGATGATTTCGCTGTACTGATAACCGAACGATCTACACCTTAGACCGAGGGTTGAGTCGATGACAGATGATAATGTGGAGTCAAATTGCTCCATGATTGAAAATAATCCCCCAAAAGGAGTGAGTCTCTCAGATTTAATTTGTATCTTCGCCATGTCTATCGTTGGATTCTCTTGTTTTTTTTTGCAACACTAAGATAAGTGAAAATTCTGACATGGCAAAATCCTGAGCAACTTTTTGTTGCTCAGGTACTTAAAAAGTTTAATTTATAATAGTGTTGCGGAATTAAGGTTGTTGTAATTCAGAATGAAAGAATTTGTAATCTCTGAAGCCAAGGCCGAGACTGCCATTCTGGTGGGATTGGTGACTCCCGGCCAGGATGAAGCCAAGACAAAAGAATATCTTGATGAACTGGAGTTCCTCGCCGACACGGCGGGAGCGGTCACCCGGAAGCGATTCACACAAAAGGTGAACGGCCCAAGTCAGGTGACTTATGTCGGTAAAGGGAAACTTCAGGAAATCAAGCAATACATAGATGATTGCGAAGATGCCGACGAACCCGTCGGCATGGTCATCTTTGATGACGAACTTTCGGCCAAGCAAATCAGGAACATAGAGAACGAATTGAAGGTGAAAATACTGGACAGAACCTCTCTTATCTTGGATATATTCGCCATGCGGGCGCAGACCGCCAATGCAAAAACGCAGGTGGAATTGGCCCAGTATCGCTATATGCTGCCCCGACTGCAACGCTTGTGGACGCACTTGGAGCGTCAGGGAGGCGGTTCCGGTTCGGGCGGAGGCAAGGGGTCTGTAGGTCTTCGCGGTCCGGGTGAGACGCAGTTGGAGATGGACCGCCGCATCATCTTGCAGCGCATCACCCTCTTGAAGCAGCGTCTGGTGGAGATAGACAAGCAGAAAACGACCCAACGCAAGAACCGTGGACGCCTCATCCGTGTGGCGCTCGTGGGCTATACCAACGTAGGGAAGTCCACCATCATGAACCTGATGGCCAAGAGTGAGGTGTTTGCCGAGAACAAACTCTTCGCCACCCTCGACACGACGGTGCGCAAAGTGGTCGTCGAGAATCTGCCGTTCCTGCTCGCCGACACGGTCGGATTCATCCGAAAACTGCCCACCGACCTTGTGGACTCCTTCAAGTCGACGCTCGACGAGGTGCGTGAAGCTGACCTGTTGCTGCATGTTGTCGACATTTCACACCCCGATTTCGAGGAACAGATCAGGGTGGTCGACCAGACATTGAAAGACTTGGAGTGCAGCGACAAGCCCACGATGATTGTCTTTAACAAGATCGACAACTACAAATGGGTGGAAAAGGACGAAGACGACCTGACGCCGGAAACACGTGAGAACATCGACTTGGAGCAGCTGAAACGCACCTGGATGGCCCGACTGAACGACAATTGTCTCTTCATTTCGGCCAAGAAAAAGGAAAACATAGATGAATTTCGCGACATCTTGTATAAAAAAGTTCGTGAACTTCATGTACAGAAATACCCCTACAACGACTTCCTTTATCCGCAAATGGAGGAATAAAGGACTTCAACGAGCTTACATCAATTAATCGGCAACATAGATGAGACAACTTACTGACGATGAAATCGGCATACTGGAAGACAACAGTTGTTGGGCCGAGGACTGGAACCGCGTGCTGGTGGATGACGACTTCCGGCCTAACTATTTCCATCGGGTCATGTTCTATGGCGACATCGAGCTGGGCGTCTTCGACAAGAGCGTGGAGGTGAGCCGGGGATTCCTGAAGCATTCGGGTATCAACAACGCCACGTTGCGCAACGTGAGGATAGGTGACAACTGCCTGATAGAGAACATCGGAAACTACATCAACAACTATTCGATCGGCGACGACTGCTATATCAGCAACGTGTGTACGCTCGAAACCACCGAAGGAGCCACCTACGGAGAAGGCAATCTCATCTCCGTCCTCAACGAGATAGGCGAAGGCAACCTCGTCAGCTTTCGTGATTTGAACAGTCAGTTTGCTGCTTTCATGGTGAAGCACATGCACGACCGGGAACTGAAGGACTGCATCCGTCGGCTCATCAACGAGAGTATCTACAGCAACCAGCCCGACCGTGGCACGCTGGGAAACAATGTCAAGATTGTCAACACCAAGGAAATCACGAACACAATCATCGAGGACGACTGTGAAATCAGCGGCGCTTCACGGCTCAGCGACTGCACGATTTTGAGCAACGGCAACGCGAATGTGTTCATAGGGACGGGCGTCATCTGTGAGAACTCCATCATCAGCTACGGCTCTTCGGTCATCAACAGCGTGAAGATACAGGACTGTTTCGTCGGTGAAGCATGCCAGATAGCCAATGGGTTCACGGCTTCGGCCAGCGTATTCTTTGCCAATTCCTACATGAGCAATGGCGAAGCGTGCGCCGCTTTCTGCGGCCCTTTCACGGCAAGTCACCACAAGAGCAGCCTGCTCATCGGCGGACAATTCTCCTTTTACAATGCAGGCAGCGCCACGAACTTCAGCAACCACGCTTACAAGATGGGGCCGTTGCACTACGGCATGCTCGAACGGGGTTGCAAGACGGCCAGCGGCGCCTATCTGCTCATGCCCGCCAACATCGGAACGTTCAGCGTCTGCTTCGGCAAACTGATGTACCATCCCGACACCCGCAATCTTCCTTTCTCTTATTTGATAGCATACGGCGACACCATGTATCTGTCTCCGGGACGCAACATCACCACGGTGGGTCTCTATCGCGACATCCGCAAGTGGCCGAAGCGTGACGTCCGCCCCAAAGGGTGTCAGAAAAGCATTGTCAATTTCGATTGGTTGTCGCCCTTCTCCGTGGGTGAAATCATCGAAGGGAAGCGCATTTTGGAAAGACTCCGCGAAGCCAGCGGCGACAATGTCTCCACTTACAACTATCACGAATATGTCATCAACGCTTCATCGCTGCGCAAAGGTATCAAATACTACGACATCGCGTTGCGCATTTACATGGGCGCCGTCTTGAAACGGGTGTTGCAATGGGGGGCTTTCAGTGTGCCGACATCGCCGGTGGGGCAGGGCGTATGGAACGACCTCTCGGGTCTGCTGCTGCCCGAAAGCGAGGAAAAGCGACTTATTGAAGACATCAAGGAAGGACAAATAGATACGGTCGAAGGCATACTCCTCCGCTTCCAACACATCAACAGCCACTATCGCGACTACCAGTGGGCCTGGACTTACCAACTGATATTGGACTATTACCACTTGGAAGAAATCTCCGACAAGGACATTGCACGCATCCATGAAGACTATGTCAACGCTCGAAGGACTTGGATAGCCGAAATCCGCAAGGACGCAGAGAAGGAATACGCGATGGGCGACGTGGAACCTGCCGTCTTGGACGACTTCATAGAGAGCTTGGACCACGAGATTGACTTTGAAAACTGATTCATTCAACATCATAATGAAAAAGGCATTATTATTTCTTTTTGCAGCTTTGGCCATCGCGACAGCCGCGCTTGCCAAGGATTATCCGTACTCTGTCGTCAAGGGAGACGCCACACAGACACGCATCTACACCCTTGCCAACGGATTGAAGGTCTATATGAGTGTGAACAAAGAGAAGCCGCGCGTGCAAGCCAACATTGTCGTGAAGACGGGGTCGCGCAACGATCCGGCCGAGACGACGGGCCTGGCCCACTATCTGGAGCACCTGATGTTCAAGGGAACGAAGCGCTTCGGCACGACGGACTATGCCCAAGAGAAGCCTTATCTCGAAGACATCGAGCGCCGCTATGAGCACTACCGCACGCTCACCGACCCGCTGCTGCGCAAGCAAGCCTATCATGAAATCGACTCGGTGTCGCAGTTGGCGGCCCGCTACAACATCCCCAATGAGTATGACAAGCTCATGGCCAGCATCGGCAGCGAAGGCAGCAACGCCTATACGAGCAACGACGTGACCTGCTATGTCGAGAACATACCTTCCAACGAACTGGAGAATTGGGCTAAAATACAGAGCGACCGTTTCCAGAACATGGTGATTCGCGGCTTCCACACCGAACTCGAAGCCGTGTATGAGGAGAAAAACATCAGCATGGGAAGCGACGATAGTAAGCAATACGCTGCCCTGTGGAAGCTCCTTGCGCCCACCCATCCCTACGGAACGCAGACAACCATCGGCGAACAGGAGCACCTGAAGAATCCTTCCATCGTCAATATCAAGAAGTATTTCAGTCGCTATTACGTGCCGAACAATATCGCCATCGCGCTTGCGGGCGACATTGAGCCCGACCAGGTGATGGCAATCATCGACCAATATTTCGGCTCCTGGAACGCGAGTCCCGACCTGTCGCGTCCCGAATTTGCAGCCCAGAACGCCATCTCTGCGCCAAAAGACTCAAGTGTGGTGGGCCAGGACGCCGAAAATCTGATGATGGGATGGCTCTTCAAGGGGGCTGCCGAACTTCAGAACGATACGCTCGACGTCATCAAGAGCATGCTTTCCAACGGTAAGGCTGGACTCTTCGACACCAACATCAACCAGCAAATGAAAACACAGGAGGTGGGTACCATGCTCGACGAGATGCACGATTACACCGCTTTCATCGTTCAGGGTGCTCCGTTGGAGGGACAGAAGCTGGAGGATGTGCGGGCCTTGGTTCTGAAAGAAATCGAGAAGCTGGGCCGCGGAGCGTTTCCTGACGACCTGCTGCCTGCCGTCATCGCCAACAAGAAGCTGCAGTTCTACAGTTCACTGGACAACAACGAGACGCGTGTGGACATGATGATCGACGCGTTTGTCAACGACAAGAGTTGGGAAAACGAGTCGCTGCGTTTGGAACGACAGGCCAAGTTGACTAAAAAGGACATCATCGACTTCGCCCGCAAGAACCTCCGTGTCGACAATTTCGTCTGCGTCTACAAGCGCATGGGCGAAGACACCACGCTCAAGAATATTGAAAAGCCGGCCATTACGCCCATTCCCGCCAACCGAGAATACGAGAGCGGATTCCTGACCGACATCCGAACAGCGAACACGAAGCCCATTCAACCGGTCTTTATAGACTTCAACAAGGAGCTTGCTTTCGGCAATGTAAAGAAAGGTCTACCTTATATATATAAGCAAAACATCACGGATGGGCTGTTCAAACTTGTCTTCCGCTATAACTTCGGTGACGAGTCCGACCTGCGTTATGGCTACGCCTGCGCTTATCTCGACTTCATCGGAACGAAAGACATGACCGTTTCGGATATCAAACAAGCCTTCTACAAGCTGGCTTGCAGCTACAATATGTCCACCGACGCAAGGCACATCACCATTCAATTGAGCGGCCTGAACGAGAACCTGCCCCAGGCTTTGCAACTGCTGGAGAAGGTTTTGCATGGAGCCAAGGCCGACGTAAGCAGCTGGAGCCAGTTCTGCAACCTCATCGAAAAGGTGCGCATGGATGCCAAGACCAGCCAGAACGCAAACTTCGAGGCCCTTTGGGACTATGGTGTTTACGGCCCCTACAATCCCAAACGCAATGATTTCACGATGAAGCAGCTGCGCGCCATGAATCCCCAACAGCTCGTAGGCCTGTTGGGAAGCCTCGACAACTACGCCCACACCGTGCTCTACTACGGCCCCGACAGCGAGAAACAACTTTGCAACCTCCTTCTGCAACATCACAAAGTGGGCAAGGTTTGGGCGAAAGAGCCTGTCGCCAGACCTTACAAAGAGCAGCCGACACCCAAGAACGAGGTCATCATCGCGCCCTATACGGCCAAGAACATCTACATGCGCCAGTACCACAACGAGGGCATTATGTGGAGTCCGGCCAAGGCTCCGATAGAAACTCTCTTCAACCAGTACTTCGGCGGCGGCATGAACACGGTCGTTTTCCAGGAACTCCGCGAAACCCGTGGCCTGGCCTACAATGCTTTCGCACGCTACCTGCGCCCCGAACGCGAAGGACAACCGGAGAGTTTCTTCACCCACATCATCTCGCAGAACGACAAGATGGCCGACTGCGTCAAGGTGTTCAACGAGATTCTCGACGACATGCCGCAGAACGAGGCCGCCTTCGAACTGGCCAAGCAGAGCCTTGTGAAGAGCATTCAGAGCGAGCGCACGACCAAGTTCAACGTCATCAGTCGCTATCTCTTCCTCCGTCAGCTGGGCTTGGAGCACGACTACATGCAGGAAGTGTATGCCAAGTTGCCCACGCTGACGCTGAAAGACATTGTCGACTTCCAGCAGAAGAACATCGCCCGCAAGCCCTACCGCTACATCATTCTGGGCGACGAGAAGAGCCTCGACATGAAGACGCTTGAGAAGTTGGGGCCCGTCAAGCGCCTGACGACAGAGCAGATCTTCGGTTATTGAACGGTCATCCGACATTGATGGACGACCAAGTGACGACATCATTCAACACATTATATATATAAAGACATTATGGCAAACAAAGTAGAATTCAAGTATGCGCCGATGTTCCAACTGGGAAAGGACGACACCGAGTATCGTCTGCTGACCAAAGAAGGAGTCAGTGTCGGCGAGTTTGAAGGCAAACAGATTGTAAAAGTATCGAAGGAAGCCCTGACGCTCCTGGCCCAGCAGGCTTTCCACGATGTAGAGTTCATGCTCCGTCGGGCGCACAACGAGCAGGTGGCAGCCATCCTCAGCGACCCCGAGACTTCCGAAAACGACAAGTATGTGGCCCTGCAGTTCCTCCGAAACGCCGAAACGGCCGTCAAAGGAGTGCTTCCTTTCTGCCAGGATACGGGCACGGCCATCATCCATGGCGAGAAGGGCCAGCAGGTCTGGACGGGCTTCGAGGATGAGGAAGAGCTGTCGCGAGGCGTCTACAACACCTTCACCGAGGACAACCTGCGCTATTCGCAGAATGCTCCGCTCAACATGTATGACGAGGTGAACACCAAATGCAACCTGCCCGCGCAGATTGATATCGAAGCTGTGGAAGGCGCGGAATACCGCTTCGTCATGGTGGCCAAGGGCGGCGGCTCGGCCAACAAGACCTATTTCTATCCCATGACGAAGGCCACCATCCAGAACGAAGGCACGCTGCTGCCCTTCCTCGTCGAGAAGATGAAGAGCCTCGGCACAGCGGCCTGCCCGCCGTATCACATCTGTTTCGTCGTAGGTGGCACGTCGGCCGAGAAGAATCTGCTCACCGTGAAGCTCGGCTCCATCAAGTATTACGACAACCTGCCTACCACCGGTGACGAGACCGGGCGTGCTTTCCGCGACATAGACTTGGAAAACAAACTGCTCGAAGAAGCCCACAAGATCGGGCTCGGCGCACAGTTTGGCGGCAAGGCCCTTGCCCATGACATCCGCGTCATCCGTCTGCCACGCCATGGCGCCAGCTGTCCGATCGGCATGGGGGTCAGCTGTTCCGCCGACCGCAACATCAAAGCCAAGATCAACGCCGATGGTATCTGGCTTGAAAAGATGGACGACCATCCGTCAGACCTCATCCCTGAAGAGTATCGCAAGCCGGGAGAAGGCGCCAAGGGCGTGGAGATTGACCTCGACAAGGGTATCGACGCCGTGCGTGCCGAGCTGACAAAGTATCCCGTCAGCACCCGTGTCAGCCTCAAGGGAACCATCATCGTGGCCCGCGACATCGCCCACGCTAAGTTGAAAGCACGCCTCGACGCCGGTGAAGAACTGCCCGACTACTTCAAGAATCACCCGATTCTCTACGCCGGTCCGGCCAAGACGCCCGAAGGATATGCCTGCGGTTCGATGGGACCGACCACAGCCAACCGCATGGATCCCTACGTGGATGAGTTCCAGAGCCACGGCGGTTCGCTCGTCATGATTGCCAAAGGCAACCGCACCCAGGCTGTCACCGACGCCTGCCGGAAGCATGGCGGCTTCTATCTGGGCACCATCGGCGGCGTGGCGGCTGTGCTTTCGCAGAGCAGTATCAAGAGTATCGAGTGCGTGGAATACCCCGAACTGGGCATGGAAGCTGTGTGGAAGATCGATGTAGAGGACTTCCCGGCCTTCATCCTGGTCGACGACAAGGGCCACGACTTCTTCAAGGAACTGAAGCCTTGGACGGCCTGCAGCTGTCAAAAGTAAGGCGGCAAGGCGACAGTCGTCATCCTATTGCAAGGAGAAATCGCAGCGTGCGGTTTCTCCTTTTTGCGTGTCAACCTGTCGTCGCCTCATGGACGCCGGACGCCATCCCCCTCTTCCACGCCGGTCGTTTGTCCGCAAAAAGCCATTTTAAGCCTTGTTTCCTTGTCTATTTGACCAAAAAGTCCTATATTTGGCCCACAACTCAAAGATATGGAACAGCAAGATAAAACCCTATGGCAGGTTGTGAAGAGCTACTTCAACGCCTTGCCCGACAAGGAAAGCGAACAGGAGACCATCCGACAAATCAGCAGTGGCGTCGCATTCCATGGCTCCAACCTGTGGATTCTGGTGTTCGCCATCTTCATCGCCTCGCTCGGACTCAACGTCAACTCCACGGCCGTCATCATCGGCGCCATGCTCATTTCGCCCTTGATGGGCCCCATCATCGGCATGGGATTGGGCATAGGTATCGGCGATCTCGACCTTCTGAAACGCTCCATCAGGAACTATCTCGTGGCAACGGCCATCAGCGTGCTCACGGCCACGGTCTATTTCCTGATCACCCCGCTGACCGAAGCGCAGTCGGAGCTGCTGGCCCGCACGTCGCCCACGCTCTACGACGTGTTGATAGCCCTCTGTGGCGGTGCGGCCGGCATACTCGCGCTGGCTACAAAGGGCAAGGGCAACGTCATCCCGGGCGTCGCCATAGCCACCGCGCTCATGCCGCCGCTCTGCACAGCAGGCTATGGACTCGCCGTAGGGCGGCTTTCCTACTTCTTCGGCGCATTCTACCTGTTTTTCATCAACACCGTTTTCATCGGACTGGCGACCTTCGTCGGCGTCAGAATGCTGCGCTTCCGGCACAAGACTTTCATTGACGCGGCCAGACTGAAGAAGGTCAATCGCTACATCATAGGCCTGGTTGTGCTCACCATGTTGCCGGCCGCCTACATGACAGTGGGAATCATTCGAGAAAGTGTTTTGGACAACAATACGAGGAAGTTTGTCAGAAAGGAGCTTGCCTTCAAGGGCACGCAAGTCATCTCCCACACCAGAGACGAAAAGCATCATACGCTCAATGTCGTGGTCGTGGGCAAGCTCATTTCCGACAAGGACATCGGGACGGCCCGCCAACGGCTGGGCGAGTATCAGCTGGAAGACTACAAGTTGAACGTCATTCAAGGCTCCCAATCCGACAGCCTGCTGCTGTCCCAGGCCCTCAACACGGTCTCTACGTCGAGCCAGGCCGACAGCCCGAAGCTGCTGGCGCAGGCCGACCGGATTCGTGCGCTCGAAGAACAGCTGGGCGGTTACACCCGTTATGCCGGTTTGGGCAAGGACATTCGCCAGGAACTGAAAGCCGTTTGTCCGTCGGCGACGTCCGTCAGCCTCTCCAAAGTGACCGAAGCCCGCACTGACACTTCGGCCACCCGTCAGTATGTCGTGGCCGTTGTGGGATGTCCCGGACGGCTGGGGGCACAGGAACGCAAGCTGTTGAACGACTGGCTGAAGGCCCGTGTGAAAACCGACAGCCTGCGGCTTGTCGTTGTGCAATAAGCGTTTGATGTTCAATGGGGTGTCAATGACATTGCAACGGTCGAAGAATGACCTTTCAACAGCAGCCCTTTCAGCCGCGAAAAGCTATGCTTCCGGCGGCTGAAAGGGCTGCTTTTACATTATGAAAGGATTGCTTTTACAAGTTGAAAAGGCCGCTTCTGTTTTTCATCGGCATATCATTTGCCATTCCAAGCTTCACTTTCGGGTGCTGAAGAGGCTGTATTTAAAATGCCCGGCTGCTATTTTGCGGCGTTCTTGGTGAGGATGACGGCGTGGTCGTTGCGACTTACCTTGCAATTGTAGAGGTTGGACACGACCACCATGCACTTGTTGAAGTCCGACGTGGGCAGCGTTCCGGTGAAACGGTCGGCTTCATTGACATTCCGCAGTTGGATTGTAACCCCATAGACGGCACCGAGTTTCTCCACGACCTGCTTCAACGGAGTGCTGCGGAACACCATTTCATGACGTCGCCAAGCCGTGTAGTAGGTCGAGTCTTCGCCAAATGGTTCCACCATGAAGCGGCCCGTAGCCTTGTCGAAGGTGCATCGCTCGTTGGGGTTCACCCTGATTTGTTCCTGTGTCTTGGTGGAACGGAGCGACACGGAGCCGTCGAAGAGGCAGAGCGTAACGGTCGGTGACTCCGGATAATTGCTGAGATTGAACTTCGTCCCCGTTACTTTCACGCTCACATCGGACGTGTGGATGAGGAAAGGATGGTCGCCATCATGATGCACTTCAAAATAAGCTTCGCCCCTGAAGTCTATCTCCCTGTGCTTCTTCGTAAAGGTGTGAGGGCGATAGGAGAGCACCGACCGTTCGTTCACCTGTGCCCTTGTTCCGTCCGGAAAGCTGATGTTCACCTGCTCGCCGCGGCGGGTCGAGATGGTCAGAAGGTCGTCGGAAGCGGCATGTTGCTGGTAGCCCATGTAGCCCAGGGCCACCAGACAGACGGGAAGCAGTATCACCGCGGCGTGCTGGACAAGGTGCCACATCCGCTTGCGCAGTGTGGATGAAGCCTGAATCTGCGTGTCCAGTCGTTCCTGAATCGCGTCAATCGTCTCTTCGCTCACCCCCGTTACGTCTATTTCTTCCAGCCAATGGTGCTGCATTTCGGCCGCCTGCTCTTCATCCGAAGAGCGGTTCACCTTGTCACGAAGCTGCTGCAATTCTTCCTTTGTCAGCCTCGACCGTCTGTATTTTTCTACTATATTGCTCATAACCTCATCCTGTTTATAAATGGAAAGACACGGAAAAACTTGAAATATACTGCATTTTACGTTTTGTTAATGAATCAGCAGCAGCACGGGAAGCATGCCGTAACCCGATCGGCCGATGAAAGTCATCAGCTGTTTCAACCCCAGCGACAACTGGTTTCTCGTGGACTGTTCCTTCAAACCCAACATCGCCGCGATTTCCTTGATACTCTTTTGCTCGAAGCGCGACAGCTCGATCACCCGTCGTTGCGTAGGGGGGAGTCGCTCCAGACCCTGCTTGATCACGCGCATGAAGTCGTCATATTCCAGCTGTGAGCCCTGGCTTTCGGTGCCAAGGCTGTTGGCATAGTCCACATAATCTTCAAAATGAGGGCTGTTGAGCGTAGCTCTATAGGCGTTGATGAGCAGATGGCGGGCCTTGATGAACACCAGATTGAACAAAGTTTTTTCCTGTTTGATGTCGTGCCGGTGGTTCCATATCCAGATAAAGGTGTCTTCCACGATTTCCTCGGCCGTCTCTTTGTGGTGACAATACTCCAGTGCGAAGGCGAAAAGCCTGTGCGCATACATGCGGTAAAGATTGTCAAACGCCCACTGGGAGTCATGTTTGAGCAGCCAAATCAGAAAATCTTCCTTCGTCGATGTAGCCTTCATGTGATGCTTGCAATTGTTAAGTTCTTTCAAAAAAGTGGTTGTCAAAGGGCTGACGAACTGATTACAAACTCAAAAATACACAAAACTCCATAAACGGCCAAACTTTTAGGAGAAGATATGTCGTCATTGGCTGCACGTCACAGCTGCTTCTCTCTATAGGGAAAGGCAAACGGCAATGCGCCGTTTCCACATTCTTTGCACGCTCTAACGCAGGATGTCGGCTGTCAATGTGGCCATTTGCTGTCGGTCGAGCTTCACGGGTTCATACACAACAGGTCGCTTGCACCACGCGATCTGATAGCCATAGTAGTCGGGTTCTATCATTTCCGTACCACGGATGCGCTGCCGCCACACGTCGACAAACATTTTCCATTCTTCATAATAAAGCGTCTTGAGCATGCCGGCCCACTCTTTGGCCGCATAGTCGTGTACGGTGGTGTTGGGATTCCAGTCGGGTCCCCAAAAAGTCAACTGCATCTTAGCGTTCTTCAAGGCCAAGGCACGGTCACTCTCTGTCTTCCCAAAGCGTCCGGCCTGCCCCAGCCAATAGTCTAAAGTAAAGCCTTTACTTTGAGCCAAAAGCGTATCTTGTCGCAGCAACAGATTGAGAAAATGGCTCGATGTCTGTTCAAACTTGGTCTGATTTTGGGCTTTAATGGCAGCAATCATGTCGTCGTAGGCCCGACTTCCCTTATCCGACAGCACCTGACGCAGCAGGTCGAACATGTCATTAGCATAGGTTTCTGAACCTTCAAATGCCTCTTTGGCTTTCAAAAAGCGCCTCACTCCTTCTTTGAAAAAATCCATATCATAGTATCTGGCCCTTACTCCCCACGAAGAGGTGTTGACAACCTTGATACCGGGACGGGCGCAAAACACACTCTCAGGAAGCCCATATTTTTCGGGCACACTGGCATAAATCGTTTGTAAGAAGATGAGCCAGGCTGCATAGACATCGGCATTGTAAGCACCGTAACGATAAGTGATATACGATTTAAGCCATACTTCTACATTTATCTTTCGGTCGGTCAAAGGCGCGTGCAATACCATATCATAGACCACCGGATTGTTATTGATTCCTTCCGGCATGATTCCCACACCTTTCAGATAGGATCTGTAAATGCTATTACGAGCCTTATCCATCTGTAAAGAGATACGCTGCAACTTACCATACATACCGCATTGCTCTCCGAAATTGGATACCGTACACCACACGAAAGGAGTACCGCCATAAGCCTGTGTTTGATTCCAAACATCTTCGTTTTCGCCAAACAGATCTACCACCAATACCTTTTTCCTATCAAGTTTGGCCAACAGTTCGGGTTTAGGGTTTCCGCCCCACCCTTGCAACACCCATGTGCTGCCGGGAAAATTACGCTGCATGGTTTGTTGGACAGCCTGTCCGCAGTCGGCCACATTAAGCGTTCCGGTAAGTCCACCCTCATGAAACAGGTCACCACCGAAATAGCGAATATCTGTGCCATAGAGCTTTTTGATTTCGCGATAGTACACATCAGCCATCTCATCGAACAGCTTCTCAGTAGGTTTGAGGATGTCGGGACGCTCAAAGAAGCCCCACATACCTTGCGGAATCACGGCATTGGGATGGCGGTCGCGAATACTTCTCGACACCATTCCGTAGAATCCTTGAAGCACAGGCTGTATGCCCAACGCTGCCATACGTCCCAAAATACGTTTAGCCATCTGTGCCTGACCATCGATAAAGTCTTGCGAAACGGGGCCACCCCATCCTTCCAGATTACCCATGAGCCACCAAGCGGTGTAGCCGGGTCCCGGGATGAAGTTACGAATCTGCTGATTGCTACAACCAAACTTACGTAGTGTGTTCTGCCACACCTTCTCCATACCAACAGGCATGAGCATCAAGTTTACTCCATGCAGTGCCATCCAGTCAAGTTCGTGTTCCCAGTCTTCCCACTGATAGAACGACATCGTGTAGTTCAGTGTGCAGTAGTTGAGCGCATAGCGCAACGGCAGGTCGATATGTTTGGTCAACGGTTCCTTGATTTCCGGCAGACTGTCGACCGGTCCAAGATTATCACCCATGTGCGACATGGAGCGATGGCAGTAGTTTTCAAGGTAATAATTCAGAGCCATGCAAGCCGTATTTTCGCTCGTAGCCTGAATGACCAACCTCCCGTCACGGGTCGATAATGTAAACGCCTCTGCCTTGTCGACATCTCGTATCTGCTCTAATACAACCTTGTCCTGCAACCAAGGTACGCGACGTGCCATCAACTCACGAACGCCCACCATACTATTCTCAGCCATCGCCATAACGACAGAGAGCAGCAAGGACAAGAATATCAATATCGTTTTCTTCATTTTGGTACTTTCTTATAATAAATTTGCTTGTTCATTCGACCATTATTTCTTTCCGTTGTGTCTTTCCATGCCTGTCTTTCCACGCCAATAGATATTTGCCACGGAAACCACGGAATGTTAAAACCTTATTTTTGTTCAAACGTGTTTGGAATGAAGTTTTCCATTCCGTGTTAATCAGATTGTTCAAAACGGCGTATACGGGTTTCTCGTTCATATTCTTATCGTAGATTCCCGAATAAGAAGGTTCGCCCGATGCGCCCCCTCCGTCAACCACATTCCACCACGTAATGGCTTCCACCGTGGGATAACTGAACCACAACCGATACAAATTGCGAGCTATCACAGCCTGAATCAGCTTGCCATGCTCAGTGGTGTCGGGTGCGCAAACTGTTACTTCACTGATGTGAATTGGCAAATCTGTAACCTTCAGACAATCGAGTTTTGCTTGCAAAAGCGCTGGTGAGATGTAGGGGTCTTTGCCTTTTGCGATGTCGGCAGCTTCCAAAGGATCGAAAATGTGCATTTCTATACCAACGTGATCTATCTTCGAACCACGACACAAAAGATTGCGGGTCAGCTCGGCATAGCGACGATGCAAATCCACCGGTCCATGAAGGTCTACGTCGTTGATATTCAGTTGTACCGTAGATGGAAAATACCGGCGTGCCCATTGAAAGCATTTGAAGGTGTAATCATCGGGCATAAGTCCTCTGTTAGCCTGATCAATGGGTTCATTGACCACATCCCACAACTTCACCCGGTCACCATATCGCTGTGCCAACCGATGGATATGGGCCTGAAAAAGACTATCCATCACATGGCGGTCGTCGGGCATCCACGTAGGATGACCATGCAGTCGCAAGCCATAAATGATGGCATGTCCCTTGGCCAATATACCTTTCTGATTGCAAAAATCAACCATCGGATCGGTTGGAGGTCTACGATAAACATACGAACTACCGGCCTCGAAGCGTGGTTTCCCTTGCTCCTGTTCAAGCATTTTCCAATAAAATGGAATGGTTGCGGCATTGAACAGCGAACCGAAAGTGTTTTCGTATTTCCGATTCATAGCCTCAGTAGCCAACTGTCCGTAAACAAAAAGGTTACCACCGAAGATAAACGAATGAGTCTGTTGTTCCACACGGATTGTCGTACCCGGCTTTACCTCCGGCAATTCGATGGTAGCCGTACCCTTCCTATACAGCTCAATATCATGGTCGATAGCAGCTTGTAGAGAATCGTTCCACATCTTCCAGTAGTCTGGCGTCATCACATGACATACGTCTTCGGCCGCTCGATGAGGCACTTGAGCGGGAGAAAAGGAACAGATAAAGCTGAAAAGAAAAATAAAGAATAGGTATTTCATCAATATATCGTTTTAAGCATGTCGTTCTTCATAAGCTTTACGAGCTTCGCCCAATAGTGTAATGCCTTTCAGAATGCGCTCTCTGTTTTCCTCTATCGTAGGCTTCCACCACGTCTGCAAGAAACCTTTAAGGTGTTGCCGACTGATATATTTCTCTGCGAAAGCCACGGTGTTGGCTATACTTTTAGGATTTTCAAAATGATAACTACCGGTCGGAATTTGGTCGTAACCATGTTTTTCTAAATCAATATACTGCCTCACCATGTCCCATTCGGGATTAAACTCTTCATCATAATACCAATTACTCTGCATCACGCTCTTAGGCATCTTACTGAAAAACTGGTCGGGATGGTGCCACAACATGTAGTCGGGCCAGAGCCAAGCCTGCGCATGCCGACGCTCACATTCCTTCACCAGAAACATGAAGTCGTGCCACCAAGCATCATTTTTGCGCACCACCACATGCTTGTAGGTACTCTGCATATTGTAGCCTTCTTCATCCATTCCGATGTGGAACAGGCGAGGCTGACCGAAAATACTACATACTTCGGCTATCATATCCGAACAGAAACGATAGTATTCATCGGTAGAAACCATCTTGGAGTATTCCTTCATCCAGGTATCATGCCCTGCGGAGAAGTTTAATTTGGGTATCGGCTCTATACCCAACGACCGGATACGTCGCAACTCCTGCTTCAAACGGGCAACCGTCCAGGCTCCATTGACGGCTATTTCGGGATGCCGCTGGTATCTTATGGCATCACCCAGATCAATAACAACCATGTTTACACCGCTCTTGCCCATCAGTTCGATGGCGTCATTCCATAGCGGTTCGCTCAGTTCCAAGTCGGGTCGATAGCCTCGGAAGGGGCGTCCCGGCCATATATACTCCTCCCACATGTTGAAACTAAGATGGATTAAACATCCCCATATCAATCTGTCTTTCATACCTTCGCTCTCCTTTTATTTTCATATTCCGAACGTGCGGCTCCAATCAAGTCAATCCCTTGTAGGATAGGCGCACGATAAGTTTCTATCGTCGGCTTCCAGAATGTCTGCATAAAGCCCAACAGATGATTGCCGTCAATATGCTCGCTACAGAACTTCACCGTATTTCCAATGCTCTTGGGGTTCTCTTGATCAAAACTACCGGTGGCCATTACGTCATAGCCTTCACGGGCCAAATCAAGATAAGAACGGATGGCCACATCGTTGATAGAGAACTTCTCGGTGTACCACCAATTGCATTGTACCACCGACTTGGGCATCATCTTAAAGAAATCATCCGGATGGTGCCACACGTAATCAGCCCATACGCAAGGGCGAACGCCCCGTTTCATGGCTTCGCCGATGTAGAAATACAAGTCGGCCCACCATGTTTCCTGCTGCCGTATCACAATATAATCGGACAGTTGATAGTCGATTCGTTCTTCGTCCATGCCGAAATGAATAAAGCGAGGCGTATCGAAGAGCGCGATGGCTTCGGCTATCAAGTCGGCGCAAACTTCATAATACTTGGCCGATGACACCATTTTTGAATACTTACCCAGCCACGCATCATGTGTCGTAGAAAAGTTAAACATCGGAATAGGCTCTATTCCTGCCTTCCTAATCTTAGCCAACTGTGCCCGCAACTGCTCGTGTGTCCACGAATGAGCCAAAGAAATCTCGGGATGACTGTGCCAAGCCACCGAATCATCCAGATTGATAAAAAGCATGTTTACATGGTTTTTGGCCATGCGATCAATGGCCGCGTTCCACACAGCCATATCGGGTTCAAACTCTGTTCGTAGTCCTCCATACAGTTTTATTTGGCCTGCAAAATTAAAGGAAAGATGCATCAGACAAGCCCAAAACTTCTCTCCTGAAGACCGGGGCTCCGCAACTTGCTCTACCAGAGAAGTGCCCAACAGCACCTTGGGCAAGGTTGCAGCCATGCCCAATGCTGTCGCACGTTTCAAAAAACTACGTCGATCCATAAATATTTATTCTACAATATTGCTGTTGTTCGGTAAAATAAAAGTCGATATACCTTATCTTTTGATGGATTACCAGCGTGTGGTAACAACATTACCACGCCTTGGTAATCATATTACCACACGCTTGGTAATACTATTACCACTGCGTGGTAATCCATCGTTTGTAGTTTTTTTAATCGTAACCCGTGTTCTGAATGACCACGCCTTTACCATCTATGATAACGCTCTTGGGTAAAGGATAAACTTCCTTCGCCTTTTCGGCATAAGGAGAACCGTTGATGGTCTTGGCATATTCTATGAATTTATCCAGTCGAATAAGGTCGGCACGATACTGTCCGTTCTCGCACCAGAACTCATGACAACGCTCCTTGAGCAACACTTCGACAAACTTTTCATCCGTGTCAATGGCCGAATAATCTATACTTGCTATACCCGCCCGCTCACGAATAACGTTGATATACTTCAAAGCCTCCTGCTTATCGACAGCCGAAGCTCCAGGCTTGCGATACAAAGCCTCTGCCAAGGACAGATAGACGTCGGCATAACGATAGAGAATGGGGTCTATCTTGCTACGTCCGCTATTGCTAAACAGGTCGGTATCGTAGCCATATTTCATGGGGATGGGGCCGAGGTCGAGATTAGGATAATCGCCTCGCTTTACGAGTTTTCCGGTCTTGTTGCTCGTGTATTCGGCCAAAAGATAGGTGCGGCGCACGTCGTTTGCTTCAAAACCGTCGTAGAAATGCCAAGTACTCGTCAAACTATGGTAGCCGCCTTTCATACCATTGCTTCCAAAATCAGATGGCAATACAAACATGTGCCAGTCATTCCAGCTTACCATTTCGGTATTAACGGGCAAGGCAAAGATGATTTCCTTATTAGTTTTTCCCTGTCCGCCAACCTCAAACATCCGTGTATAACTCGGCTGCAACTGATAACCAAAGGAAGGTTGCATCAGTTCACGGGCTAACGTTTCCACCTTTGCATAATAACTCTTGTCGTCCTTTGTCTCATGCAAATACAGACGAATAAGCAGCATCTTGGCCAGTCCGGTGCTGAACCTACCATATTCAACCGCATTGGGAGACGGCAGGTTTTCAGCCGCATAAAGCAAGTCCGCCTCTATGAATTTCACCATTTCTTCACGAGACATGCGTGGCAAAGGCTTATTTTCACGTGGAGTTTCCAATAGTTTCTGTGGCGCAATGATCAAGGGGCCAAACATATCATAAAGCGTATAAGAGATAAAAGCACGGGCACACCGCACTTCGGCTGTCATCTTTTTCTTTTGTGCTTCATTCAAAGAAGTAGCATTTTCGATATAAGCCAAATCCGACGTGCAACGACTAATATCATTGGCAAAGCCATCACGAAAGCCACCACCCGATGGATCCTTCTCCGTATAATAGAATCCGACCAAGTAATCGTCGGTAGAATTCCAATCTAGATCGTGTTGTTTCTTAAAAATATAACTGCGGGCAGTCAGTATTTCGGTAGTCGCGTCATTAAGGGCGACACATCCTCGGTCGTCTGTGGCGAACAAGCCATCGAACCAACTGGAGCGTATGGACCGATAACACTCGTTGACCAACGTGATATAATCACTCTCTGTCTTTGGAAACAGTTCGCTGTTCATTTCCGAATAGTCTACGGGATTCAGATCAGCACAACTTGTAAACGTCATGGCAGCAAAAGTCAGAGCAGCCACACATGAGATATATTTCGTTTTCATAAGTTACATTTATTATTATATAGAATTATCAGAAAGAAATATTTAGACCAAAGTTAAAGGTTCTGGCGTTGGGATAGGCAGCCTCATAGGCATCAGTCTCTGGATCAAGCCCATCATAAGGCGTAATCACAAAAAGGTTATTGGCCGAAAGATGCACGCGTAGACTATTGATAAATCCAACCTTACTCAACAATTTCTTAGGCAAATTGTAGCTCAACGACACGTTTTGCAGACGGATGAACCATGCGTTCTGATAGAAAAAGTCACCACTCGTATAGTATTTGCCACGTCCCATGTTGTAGAATGCGCTTGGATATCGGGAAGAAGGATTGGTCGGTGTCCAGCGTTCAAGATTGGTTTTCAAACCATTTAATCCCGAACCTGCCACACCATAGCTGTTAATACCGTAAAAGGCCATCGTCGGATCTTGAATTTTACGATCAAACATGCCATTGAACATAAATGAAAATTCGAAGTCCTTGTATCTGAATACGTTGTTCAAGCCTGCTAACCAACCCGGATCGGTCGTACCGATGAGCTTCGTATCGGCATCATCAATCTTACCATCAGGCTCTCCAGTCAGCACGAAATGTCCGTTTTCATCTGTCACTGGATTACCCGAGCTGTCGCGCTTGTAGCCGTTAATATCCTTAATGACAATCTGACCGGGCAACAAATCAGGCTGAGCGGCCGGAGCAGCCTCGCCAATTTGCAGGACATGGTCGGCTATGCGCGAATAGATGGGACGAATAGGATCGCCGACATGCTCATAGACCGCGGGCTTCCAGTCGGGTGTACGCTCCTTCCAGCGGTCTTTATATTTCGTAAAGGTGAAGTTGGTCGACCAGCTGAAATCCTTCGTTTCGATATTTCGCGTGTTGAGCATGAACTCTATACCCCGGCCTTGAGTCTTTCCCACGTTCGACATTACCTTAGGAAGCTCCTGATAAGAATTAAGCAAACGGTAGTTGAGCAGATCGGAAATGATACGCTGATACAGATCAACAGAACCACTGATGCGCCCTCTTAAGAAACCAAAGTCTAAACCAAGGTTCCACTCGGTGGTCGTTTCCCACTTCAAATTAGGATTGGCAATCTTGCCTTTCTTCACACCTATCACCGTCTTGTGGTCACCGTTGACATAGGCATTCTCGGCTGCGAAACTTGCAAAGGCATTGGTTCCGATGTCGGCATTACCCGTCTGTCCCCAGCTGAGACGCAGTTTTAGATTCGAAAGCCATTTTGTCTGCTTCAAGAAACTTTCTTCATTGATAAGCCAACCTAAAGCGACAGAGGGGAAATAGCCCCACTTATTGTTCTTGGCAAATACGCTGGCACCATCGGCACGCATGGTTCCCGTAAAGAGATAGCGATCCATGAGTACGTAGGAAGCACGCATGAAATAAGATTCCATCTTGTTTTTCGTAGCGTTGGACTTGGTTATCTTGGTTCCCGTTCCGGCGTCAATATTGTTATAAAGAAAAGCGTCAGTCAGGAAGTTGTTATTTCCCAACTCGGATATATCATTGTTAAATTCTTCGTAAGAGGCACCCACCATGAAATTAACATTGTGGATATCGGCCAAAGTCTTGTGATAAGTGGCCGTAGCTTCTGCGAGATACTGATCGTTGTTTGTATTATAAATATAAGCTACTCCACCGTTGGCATTACCATTTACGGTTGTGCGGGGTTGGTAAGTCTTACGGTCTATCTGCGCATGATCTATACCCAAGGCACCACGCAACAGCAATTCTTCTAACGGACGAGCCTCTATATAGACGTTACCGATTAATCGATTAGTGCGTCCTTGGTCGGTATTCGTCAGCAACGAGTACGGGTTAGGCTGTTTGGCCAACAGGGGATTGACAGGATAAGTACCCGTTTCGGCATCGTAGGCTTTCACCTCCGGACTCATCTGAATGGCCGAGCGGATAATACCGGAGTTCTCATAACGTGCAGCCCCCAATTGTGTATTGTCATTATTGATACGTGTCATCGTCAGGTTCAAACCAGCTTTGAATATCTTGAGAAAGCTCTGGTCGATGTTGGTTTTCAGCGTGTATCGAGTCAAACCAGAGTTCTTCACGATACCTTTTTGGTCGAAGTAGTTGAACGACAGCATATACTGTGTTTTGTCACTACCGCCCTGCAGGTTGACGTTGTGCTCATTGATACGGCCGTTACGCGTAATCAGTCCGAGCCAGTCGGTACCCTCTCTGGCTGCCGCAATCTGTGCATCGGTATAAGGATAACTCAATTTTACCCCGTTATAGGGATTAGCTGCTGCCTCTTCCATTGTCTTTGTGCCGTATGGAGCTACTCGGTTGTTCCACATATAGTTTTCTAAGGCCATATCGTTGCGCACCTGCATCCACTCTTTCAACGACAGCAGATTATAGATATCGGAATATTTCTGATAAGAAAAGTCATACGAATAAGACACTTTAGCACTACCGGTCTTACCACGCTTGGTCGTGATGATAACTACACCGTTGGCCGCACGTGCACCATAGATGGAAGTGGCGGAGGCGTCTTTCAATACTTCTATCGACTCAATGTCATTCGGATTTAGGAAGTTGAGTATGCTTTGTGTTCCCGGACTCATCTTTTTATCACCACCATCCGGCTGGTCAAGTTTTGCAATAGGAAAACCATCAACAATATACAAAGGGTCGTTGCCGGCGTTGACACTGCCCGCGCCACGTACAAGAATGTCGATACCTCCACCGGGTTGAGCACTGTTCTGACGTACATAAAGGCCGGCAGCCTTGCCACCCAAAGCCTGAGAAACCGAAGACACACCATCAAACTTCATATCATCGCCCTTCAACGAGGCTATCGAACCCGTCAAATCGCGTTTTCGTTGCGTACCATAGCCCACGACAACAACCTCATTCAACGACTCTTGATTCTCTTCCATCTTTATATTCATGTTCTCTTTCGGACGAACACGCAAAGTCTGAAAACCTACATAACTAATCTCAAGCTGATCTCCATCATTTACATCAAGAGAAAATTTTCCTGTTAAATCGGTTATCGTTCCACTATTCTTTTTGCCAACAACTTGTACGGTTGCACCAATTACAGGCTCACCATGCGCATCAAGCACCATACCACTGGAGCGTATCTTTTTCTTATCCTTCTTTTCTGTATTAGTCTTAACCGAAATAATAATCGTAGAAGGTTCCACTAGTTTGTATTCCAAACCGCGTTCACCCAGTATTTCACTAAGTACAGAGGCCACCGTCACATCATTTTTCTGCACAGAGACCAGCTTACTGTTATCAAGCGTAACATCACGATAGCTGAATTTGTACTGGGTCTTTTTCTCAATCTCGCCTAATACTCTCTTCAGACTTACACGATTAAGGCTGAGTGACACTTTCTGCTGTTGAGCGGTCATTTGAAGTGGTACTCCCAACAAAGCGCCAACAAAAGCATAAGCTAACATTCTTGACTTCATAAATCCACACATAAGTTTATGATTAAGTTAATATTTAGGTTAGTATCTTAAAATGATTTTAGGTTTTTCTTGTCGATGTGGACTGTTTCCGCGTCTTTGATACTGCCGCTATGAAACCCTAAGGTCACAAGCACAACTGTTTCCGCGTTTGAATGGTTAGACATTTGGAATCTGATTTTATAACTAAAAAATATCAATTATTTTTTTATTAACCACATTTTTTCAACAGCAAAGGAAGCTCCCTATATATAATAAGGTGGAAAAAGCTTGATTTCTAAATGAATATTAAATATTCATATTTGCACCAAATAAGTATATACGCTTAGTTATAAACAACGATTACGCTTGTCATACCAGACATAAAGAGTCTGTTCTTTTATAGTTTACGCATGTTGAATATTCAGTCAAACCTCATATCATGAAAAGAAAAAAGCAATATCCGCTCCTTATCGCCCTGTGGTGTTTCGTTCAGTCTATCACAGCAGCCGGTCATCAACAATGTCAGATGATGGAAGAGATGGTCGCCCGTCTCGCCCCCGCCTACGTCAATCGCTTCAAATTTGAACTTACGACCGACAGTATAGAACGCTTTATGGTAAGGAGCGAGGCCGACAAGATTGTCATCAGTGGCAACAGTGCCATCGCTATGGCCGTAGGACTGAACCATTACCTGAAAAACTATTGCCTGACAGAAGTATCGTGGAAACAGCAGAATCCCGTTATTTTGCCCCGGTTACTGCCCTCTCTCACCCTGCCCATCACCGGCAAGGCTAAGGTAAAGAACCGTTTTTTCCTGAATTACTGCACCTTTGGCTACACCATGCCATGGTGGGGGTGGAAAGAATGGGAACGACTGATTGACTGGATGGCCCTCAACGGTGTGACCATGCCGCTGGCGATAACGGGTGTCGAAGCCGCTTGGCAACGCGTATGGCAACGCGAAGGCCTGACTGACAAACAGATACGAAGTTTCTTCACAGGACCGGCTCATCTGCCCTGGCAGCGCATGGTGAATGTCAATGGGTGGCAAGGGCCACTTCCCCAAGCCTGGATCGACGGGCAACTTCTGCTGCAACAACGCATTCTTCAGCGCGAAAGAGCCTTCGGCATGCGCCCCGTTCTCTCGGCTTTCAATGGCAGTGTGCCCCTGGCCTATAAGCAACGACATCCCAAAGCACAGATTTCGGAAGTCAGCCAATGGGGAGGCTTCGCCCAACAATACCGTACTTATTTCCTCTCTCCTACCGATCCTCTCTTTACCAAACTACAAAAGGCTTTCCTCGAAGAGCAGACTCGCCTCTTCGGCAGCGATCACTTATACTGTCTCGACAGCTTCAACGAAGTGCAACCACCCAGCTGGGACCTTACCACCTTGCGCACCTTGCCCCAAAAGCTCTACCAGTCGTTAGCCGCCGTCGACCCTGAAGCCGTGTGGATTCAGATGGGATGGTTCTTCTACAATGACCAGAAACACTGGACACCGGAAACTATGCGCGCATTCCTGAGCGGCATTCCCAAAGGCAGAATGTATCTGTTGGACTACTATATCGACCATACGGAAATATGGAAACTCACCGAACGCTTCTATGGCCAGTCGTATATAGCTTGCGTGTTGGCTAATTTCGGCGGCAACACCATGCTCCAGGGAGACATCAACAAGGTGGACCGGCGGCTGGACGATGCGCTCTTGCAGGGTGGCGACAACATGATAGGGCTGGGAGCCACCATGGAAGGCTTTGGCGTCAACCCCGATTTCTATGAGTTCGTACTGGACAAGGCATGGGATTGCGGCCAAACTACAGCCGAATGGAAGAACCGCATGGCTGACCGCCACGTGGGATTTGCCTGTGAAAGCAACCGCAAAGCATGGCAGGTGCTGTTCGACAAGCTTATGCCCAGCTATGTCAACGAGTCCGGAACAGTGGTATGCGCCCGCCCGTCGTTCGAGGCCCGTTATCTCAACACGACCTATCCTGATACGCTTTTGCAAGTGTGGAAAACATTGATGGATGTCGATTCCGACAAGCGGGAACATCTGTACGACGTCATCAATGTGGGGCGGCAGGTGTTGGGCGACTTTTTCGTGCGTGAACGGGACGGACTTTACCGGGCCTATCAGGGACAACGCGTGGATTCCGTCAACTATTATGCCGCTCGCATGGAAGAGATGTTGGACGATTTGGACGACCTGTTGGCTTGCGACGAAGAGTTTTCATTGCGCAAATGGATAGAGAGTGCCCGCAGCTTTGGCAATACGGAGGCCGAAAAGGACTACTACGAGCGCAACGCCCGCACGCTGATTACCGTCTGGGGTGACAGCCGACAGCTTACCGATTATGCCAACCGAACATGGGCCGGGCTGGTTTCTTCGTATTACAAAAGACGTTGGCAGCTGTTCATCGGGCACGTGAAGGCAGCCGTTTTGCACAAGCGTGCGTTCGATTTCGAGGCCTGCAACAAAGAAGTTGAGGCTTTTGAGCGTCGCTGGATAGAGCCTGATGTGACGAGGATTACCTATCCCACGGGACGGAAAGACGTAAAACAGCTGGCTCGCACAATCTATCATGAATGGTTTGGGCAAGATGCAAGATGACAACCGCATGCGGATATACCAATACAATAGGCTTTAATATAATAAGGTGGGATGACAAAAGGGGGGTGGGAAGAGGGTGTTTTCCGGCCAAAAGCTTGCGGAATAGAAAAGGAATGATTACTTTTGCAGCGTTTTCGAAGACAAATGAAAACAGAAAAGGGGTGCTACCGCAATTGCGGATGCTGAGAACAGACCCATGGAACCTGAAGCGGATAATGCCGACGCAGGGATGATGAAATCAATCCACGAGTTCTTTTATAATTCCATCGCTGATAGGAATTGACGTGTGGCACGCCCATTTTCTGATATTTATTACATTTATTAATGGTTAATACTTATACGAAATGAAGAAAATGGTCATGGTTCTGACCGCCGTGTCGACCGTTTTGGCTGCCAATGCCAAAGAGGAGAAGCTCGATACGCTCAGGACTTACGAATTGCAAAGCGTACAGGTCGTTTCCACGCGTGCGGGACAGAAGACGCCAATGGCGTTCTCGACGATGGACAAACAGCAACTCAACAGAATCAATCACGGTCATGATATCCCCTTCCTGCTGTCGCTCACGCCGAGTGTGACGACAACCAGCGACGCAGGAAACGGCATTGGCTACACCAGTTTGAAGGTGCGTGGCACCGATCCGAGCCGTATCAACTTCACCGCCAACGGCATTCCCATCAACGATGCGGAGAGTTCGCAAGTGTTCTTCGTCAACATGGGCGACTTCATGTCGAACGTACAGGACGTCCAGATACAACGGGGCGTGGGCAGTTCGACCAACGGCAGCGCGGCCTTCGGTGCCAGTGTCAACATTCAGACCGACGCTCCTTCGCTCACACCCTACGTCCGACTCAACTTGTCGGCAGGCAGCTACGGCACGCACAAGGAGAGTCTGCTCTTCGGTTCGGGCCTGATGGCCGACCACTGGAGCTTCAACGGGCGCCTGTCGAACATCGGCAGCGACGGCTACATCAAGCGGGCGTCGACCCGTCTGAACTCCTACTTCCTGCAAGGGGCCTACACCAGCACCAATACGCTGGTGAAACTGCTGACCTTCAACGGCACGGAGAAGACCTACATGGCCTGGGACTACGCCAGCAAAGAGCAGATGGAGAAATACGGCCGATGCTATAATCCGTGTGGAGAATATACCGACGCCGACGGAAAGACCCGGTATTACGACAATCAGACGGACAACTATCATCAGCAAAACTACCAGCTCATCTGGAACCAGATACTGGGTGGCGGCTTCAACTTCAACCTGGGACTTCACTATACGGCCGGTTTCGGTTACTACGAGCAGTACAAGATGGGACAAAAACTGGCCAAGTACGGTTTTACGGGCAGCAAGCTGAAATCGGATCTGATACGTCGCAAGAACTTGCGCAACGACTTCGTAGGCGGCGTTTATTCACTCAACTATGAGCAAGGACGCTGGCATGCCTCGTTGGGCGGTGCCATCAACCGGTACAGCGGACGCCATTTCGGCAACATCTTGAGCATTATCAATCCCACCGTCGCTAATTATCCGGACAAGGAGTACTATCGCAATAAAGCCGTGAAAAGCGAGAACAGTGTCTATGGAAAGCTGAATGTAGACCTCTGGAAGGGGCTGAGCGCCTACGTAGACCTGCAATATCGCCACATCGGCTACCGCATCCAGAACCCCAACGACGAGTATTCCAACGCCGCAAAGAACGGCTGGCTCTACGATGAGAAGTATGATTTCTTCAATCCCAAGGCCGGTTTGTACTATCAGTTCAACCCCAACCACGCTGTCTACGCTTCGCTGGCCATCTCTCACCGTGAGCCTACGCGCAACGATTTCGAGGGCCATGACATTCCGAAGCCCAAGGCCGAGCGCATGACCGACTGGGAACTGGGCTACAAATACCAGAGCGCGACGCTGAGCGCGGGCGTCAACCTGTACCACATGAGCTATAAGGACCAGTTCGTTCTGACTGGGGAAATCAACGCCATCGGCGAGATGATCCACCGCAACGTGGGCAATTCGTATCGTCAGGGCATAGAGTTGCAAGGCGCGTGGAAGCCTTCCGACTGGTTCAGATGGGACGCCAACGCCACCTTCAGCAGGAACAGGGCCAAGGATTGGACGGTCAAGAACGGCAACGGAAAGGATGTTCGGTTCGGCACGACGCACCTGAGTTTCTCGCCGGACGTCATCTTCAACAACATATTCACGTTCAGTTACAAGGGTCTGGAGGCCGGACTGCAAAGCCAATACATCGGCAAACAGTACATGACCAATGACGATAACAAGAACCTGACACTGGACGCCTACTTCGTAAGCAATGCCGACGTGAGCTACACTTTCAAGCTCAAATCGGTGAAGAGCATTACGGTGGGGGCTACGGTCTACAACCTGTTCTCCAAAAAGTACTTCACCAACGGCCATGCCGGTGCCAGCTATGACGACAACGGTAAAGAAACCTCAAACTGGGCGACCTACTCTCCGCAGGCCCCCATCAACTTCCTGGCTCACCTGAGCTTCACTTTCTAACGATGATCGACTATCTCTCGCTTCACGGGCTCGATATTCTGACCACGATACTGGGCATTGCCTACATCGTGCTGGAGTATCGCGCCAGCATTCTTTTATGGCTGGTGGGCATTGTCATGCCCGCGCTCGACGCGTGGCTCTACTATAGTCACGGTCTGTATGGCGACGCCGGCATGGCCGTATATTACACCTTGGCCGCGCTTTACGGCTATGTCGTGTGGAAATTCGGCCGCAAGCACGGACAGCGGGAAGGCCAGGCGCTGCTCATCAGCCACATGCGCAAGCGCCTCTACCTGCCTGCCACGCTGTTCTTCTTCGCCGCCTGGGGCGCAACCTACTGGGTTTTGGCGGAATACACCGACTCCAGCGTCCCCCTGCTCGACGCCTTCACCAACGCGCTCAGCTTCGTGGGACTGTGGGCTTTGGCCCGCAAGTACATGGAACAATGGTTCTTCTGGATGGTCGTCGACCTCATCAGCTGCTATCTCTACGTCGTCAAGGGGATTCCATTCAAGGCCGGACTCTACGGACTTTACACCCTGATAGCCGTGGCAGGCTACTTCAAATGGCGGAAAATGATGTTGCTGCAAAATGAAACACTATAAAAGAATAGACACGGCGAGCCGCTTCGACACGGTCATCGTGGCCAACGGGGCCTTCCCGAAAGGCGAAGTGGCACTGGCCATACTGTGCCATGCCCGGCACGTCATCGCCTGCGACGGTGCCGCACGGACGCTGTTGGGCCAAGGTTTCGCCCCGGCGGAACTCACGGTGATAGGCGACGGCGACAGCCTGGGCGACGAACTGAAGGCCCGTCTGCGCTTCATTCGGATAGCGGAGCAGGACAGCAACGACCTGACCAAGGCCACCCGCCATTTCGCCGGCTTGCCGACGACCAGCCCCGGGAGCCGCGTCGCCTACCTGGCCGTCACCGGCAAGCGGGAAGACCACACGCTTGCGAACATCGCATTGCTCATGCACTATTATCGGGAGATGGACATCCAGCCGGTGATGGTGACCGATGACGGCTACTTCATTCCGACGGATGGCGACAGCAGCTTTGAAACCTTCGTGGGACAACAGGTGAGTATCTTCAATTTCGGCTGTCGGCAACTCGAAAGCGAGGGGCTTGTATGGAACGCCTTTCCCTACGACGAGCTGTGGCAAGGCACGCTCAACGAGGCCGAAGGGGCTGCGGTCAAGTTCAAGGCAGACGGCCATTACCTGGTATATCTGACGTTTCAGGGTAAAAATCACGACGCCTGAAACGCCTCATGCCAAGCTTTTAGAACAACATTCACAACAAAACAAAATGGAAAAGCGCCATTGTCTGAACGGACTTTGGCGCTTTCTTGTTTCAAACCATGAAATACTTTATTTCAGGTGGAAGGAGTTCTCAATCGAAACCAGCTCCGATCGGAACGCCGCGTCGTACTTCAACTTCTGTTCCACCTGCGTACAACTGTGAATGACGGTGGAGTGGTCGCGGTTGCCGACAAGCCTTCCGATGCGCGAAGCGGGCATTTTGGTGTACTTCTGAGCCAGATACATCGACACCTGGCGTGCCACGACGAGGTCGCGCTTGCGGCTTTTGCTGTTGACTGCGGTCGTCGTGACGTTGAAATGGGTGCACACCGTGTCCATGATATCGTCTACGGTGAGCGGTTTGTCGTCGATTTTCACGGCCCGCTTGATGACTCTGGTGGCCAATCTCATGTCCACTTCGCAGTTGTAGACCACGCTATAAGCCAGCAGACTGTTGATGACGCCCTGCAAGTCGCGCACGCTTCCGTTGGCCGTCGACGCGATGAAGTTCACCACGTCGTCGGGGATATGCAGTCCGTCGCGCCGTATCTTGTTGTTCAGAATGGCCACGCAGAGTTCTACGTTGGGCTTTTCAAGCTCGGCGATCAGGCCGCAGGAGAAGCGCGTCAGCAGGCGGTCGTTCATTCCCTTCAAGTCTACGGGCGGGCGGTCGCTGGCCAAGATGATGCGTTTTCCGTTGCGGAAGAGGTGGTTGAAGATGTGGAAGAAAGTGTCCTGGGTCTTCGTTGCCGTCGCCCACTCCTGTATATCATCGACAATGAGCATGTCGATGGTCTGGTAGAAGTTGATGAAATCGTTGACCGCATTCTGCAAAACGGCATTCGTGAATTGCACTTGGAAGAGGCGGGCGCTGATGTACAGCACGCGCATCTGCGGATAAAGCTGCTTGGCATGCACGCCGATGGCGTTGATCAGATGGGTCTTTCCACAGCCGCTCGGGCCATAGATGAACATGGGGTTGAACTGGTTGTTGTTGGGATGTTCGGCAATGCTCTGTCCGACGGAGCGCGGCAACTTGTTGCAGTTGCCTTCTATGTAGTTCTTGAAAGTCTGGTGAGGGTTCAGCTGTGAGTCGATCTCCTGCGGGCGCGCCGCGTCGAGGGGGGAAGGGGGCTGGTTGGCCCGCGTCTTCGTGCGCTGTTTGATGTCCGTGTCGGCCGTATCGGCCTGCAAGTCTTGGGTCAGGTTGTGCTCCTTGTCGGTCACAACACGATAGCCCAGCTGCACGCCGTCGCCGAAAGTCTTGCGCAATACCTTGCGCAACAAGTCCAGATAGTTGGCCTCCAGATACTCGTAGACGAACGGACTGGGCACCTTGACCAGCAATTGTCTCTTCTCCTGATTGAAGGAGTCGAAGACAATCGGCTTAAACCATGTGTTAAACTGTTCCACGCCAATGTTCTCACGGATGAGCGTAAGAGCATTGTCCCAACAAACATTGGAACCCATCATATCAATCGTTTGTTACAAATACTAATTTAATGTCTTTCTCTGACAGAAGCGTTTGGCATCCCTCCCCAAACTTGCCAACGGCTACTGTTTGCTGTGCAAATTTAATAAAGAAATATGAAAGTTGCAAATCACTCGTTTATACATTTTTTAAGAACCATCGCTAACTGACTATAAACAGGGACTTTACGAAATGAAGCGAACGGGTAGCATGAAATAGGTATTGCAAATTAACAACATTCTGCTTCTCAATGAGTTATGGAAATGTGAAAGGAGCCTTCCCTCGATGGTGAAACATTGCGTAAAGGGCACGAAACGCCCAAGTAGACGCCTTTATGCGGCTTTTTCGGCGGCGTGAAACATCGGCGGCTTGCTATTTAGACTTAATTTATTTTGTGACAAAAGGGCTGCTTTCAGCGCGCAACCGCAGCCCTTTGACCATGCAAAAGGGCTGCGGTCGACTTTCAAAAGGGCTGCTTTTGCAAGCCAAAAGGGCTGCGGTCGGCTTTCAAAAGGGCCGCTTTTGCAAGCCAAAAGGACTGCTTTCATGGCGTGAAAGCAGTCCTTTGGGAAAGAGCCTGTGCGGCGTTGGGAAAACGATGGGTGCCTCTGTCATTTGTCCTTCCTGCCGAACAGCGAGAAATGGACGTAGCGCTTGGGGTGCCGGCGGACGTCGACGAGCAGGGAATCGGCGCTCTTCATGGTCGACGTCAGGTTGTTGTACAGGGCCGGGTCGCGCATCAACAGGCCCAGACTGCCCGAGTTGTGATTCAGCTGGTCGGTGAATTCCTGAACGTTGGCGAGCGTCTTGTTCACCTGCGCCATGGTGGTCTGCACGTCCACCTGAGCCAGGTTGGCCGTCAGTTGGTTCGTGTGGTCGAGCACGCCGTTGGCCTTTTGCATCAGCCCCGGCACCTGGCGGTTGACCGAAGAGAGCAGTTGGTTGAGTTCGCGGGTCGATGTGGTCAGGTCGCCCGTCACGTGCTGGATGTTGTGCAGCGAGGCGGCGATGGCCGGATCGGCCAGCAGGCGGTTGACACTCGACAGGATGCTGTCGAGCTTCGGCACCATCTTCTGCACCTCGGGCACCATTGCGGCAACCTTGGCGAGGGCGCCGCCGTTCACCACTCCGCAGAGGGTGTCGCCCGGTTCCAGCCGATGTCGAGGCTCATTGGCCATCAGCAGGTTGAGCTTCACGTTGCCCATGAGGTCGCTTACAATCTCGGCACTGCTGCCACGGGGTATGCGCAAACCGTTCTCCACCTGCATCTTGACCACGATGTCGCGTGCGTGGTGCAGGTCGTAGTCAATGCCTTCCACGACACCTATCTGATAGCCGTCGGCATAAATGGGGTTGGAGGAAGACAGGCCGCTGATGTCCTTGAACTTGACATAGTAGACATTGTCGTTGGAAAAGATGGACATGCCCTTCAGAAAGTTGAGTCCGAAGAACAGCACCACTATGCCGGCGATGGCCACGAGGGCTATCTTCACTTCGCGTGTAAAAAACTTGTTCATTGTCAACTGTATCTATTTAATCGTCTGGCGATTGCGTTTGAACTCCTGGATGGCCGCGTTCACGTTCATCTTCTCTCCGTTCTTGAAGGCGATGATGAACGCTTCGGGAAACTTGTCCAGTATCTGCTTGCGCAGCTTGAATATCTCGTTGTAGTCATGGGATGCGCCGTAGGTGTACTTGTTGAGGTTGTCTTCCACGAAACTTTCCACGTTTTCCAAGTCCTTGAAGTGCGCGTCGTTTGCGCGAAGCTTGCGCGAGCTGACCAGAATCTGCACCTTGAACAGGGGGCGTGCGTCGTCTATCGCCGTCGTCTTCCACTCGTGTTCGTCGTTTTTCCTTTCCTTCTTCACGCCGTCGTCCGCTTTTTCGGGATGGATGGATGGGGGAGTGGGGCGCGTCTCCACGGTCGGCTGTGCCGTTTCCTGCTCCACGATGGGCAGGGAGGGGCTTGCCGGCTCTTGCGTTCCGGCCTTGTAAGGCACTACAATGCCGTTGAAATATCTGTTCTTGTAGCGCAGGAAGCCTTGGAAAATGGCCTCGCCCATCTTCATGACGCCCTCGCCGCTTGTCAGAAAAGCCTCCTCTTCGGGCGAGGTGATGAAGCCCAACTCGATGAGGCAGCTGGGCATGGACGTCTCGCGGAGCACCAGGAAGCCGGCCTGATGCACCCCCTTGTCGACTCGTCCCACACTGCTGCAGACGCTGTTTTGGATGTCTCGGGCCAGCTCCACGCTCTTTTCCATGTTCTTCCCTTGGATGAATTCAAACATGATGTAGCTTTCCGACGACTTCGGGTCGAAGCCCGCGTAAGTCTGTTTGTAGTTCTTCTCCAGCGAGATGACGGAGTTTTCACGGATGGCCACGTCCAGATTGTCCTTGGCCCGGTGCATTCCGAGCGTGTAGGTTTGGAACCCTCGGGCTATCCTTCCTGCGGGAAGGGAGTTGGTGTGCACGGAGATGAAGAGGTCGGCGTTGGCCCTGTTGGCGATGTGGGCACGCTCGTTCAAAGCCACTTTCACGTCCGTTTTCCGGGTATAGACCACCTTGACGTCCGGACAGTTCTGCTCCACGCGGCGTCCAAAGTCCAAGGCGACGTTGAGATTGATGTCTTTCTCCTTTGAATAAGCGCCCAGCGCCCCCGTATCTATCCCACCGTGGCCCGCGTCGATGACCAAGACAAACTTCTTGGCAGCCAGTGTCGACAATGAAACAAATAAGAGAATCAGGGTTGACAAGAAAGCTTTCTTTTCACTCATATACCTTTCAAATATGCGCAAAATTACGGAATCTTCAGCTTAAAACTGATGTTTGTAATTCAGTTTTACCATTTATTAAGTGAACTTCGACGCCTGCGCCATCGCAATCGGCCCCCATCGGAGGGTTGTGTTTGACGATGCGCAGGGTCAATTCGTCGATTTGCGGAAACGTCTCCAGCAGGCGGCTCCCCATCCGTCCGGCGAGAAATTCGAGCAGGTTGCACGGCTCGTTCATCTCGGCCGCGACCACCTGATAGACTTCGGCGTAGTTCAATGTGTCGCCGACGTCGTCGGACTGCATCGCCTTCGCAAGGTCACAGGCGATGTCCAGGCTCACCACGTAGTCGTTGCCGACGACGCGTTCCTGCGGCAACACGCCGTGGAAGGCGTGAAACCGTAGGTTGTTCAATAGGATTTTTGATAGTTTGACGATCATGGAAGGCTATGTGTCAACCGCAGCGGCTTGCGCCGCAATTTGTACAAATCAGGCAACCTTCCTGATAAACAAGGGTCTCTTGGCCGCACACCGGACATTCCTGGCCCTTGGCCGCCGTGCCGTCGGTGACGTATTTCTTGAGCGCACGCTCCACACCGTTCTTCCAAGTGTTGATGCTTTCGCTCTTCAATTGCAGCTGTCCGACCAGCTTGATGACATGCGCGATGGGCATGCGATAGCGCAGGACGCCCGAAATCAGCTTGGCATAGTTCCAGTATTCGGGGTTGAACTTCTCGCTCAGGCCTTCCACCGTGGTCTTGTAACCGCGCTTGTTCTCGAACTGGAAGTCGTAACGCTTGGTGCCGTCGTCGTTGACCTGCTTGATGATCCTGCCCTTCGTGACGCTCTTCGGCAGCATGATACCTTCCTCGTCGTCCTGAAGTCCGGTGAAGATTTCATACGGATAGCCGTTCAGCAAGCCCACGAAAGCCACCCATTTCTCCTTGTTGTTCTGGAAACGAACGACGTCACACGCCAGTTCTTTCGGCCTGACCTCGGTCACTTCAGGCTGCTGCCACGTGCGTTGGTCGGTCTTCTTCTCGTCCGTTTTCTTCTTGTCTTTCTTCGACACAGAGACCATCACGCCCGAACGGCTGCCGTCCCTGTAGATGGTGCAGCCCTTGCAGCCGCTCTTCCACGCCTCGACATACAAGCGGTTGACGAGCGCCTCGTCCACGTCGTTGGGCAGGTTGACCGTCACGCTGATACTGTGGTCCACCCAACGTTGGATCGCGCCTTGCATCTTCACCTTCATCAGCCAGTCGACGTCGTTGGCCGTAGCCTTGTAGTAAGGCGATTGGGCCACGAGCGCGTCGATTTCGTCCTGCGTATATTTCCTTTCCGTATCATGGCCGTTCGCCCGCATCCATGTCAGGAACTTGTGGTGATAGACGATGTACTCCTCAAAGCTGTCGCCCACCTCGTCGACAAAGTCGACATGCACGTCCGTGTCGTTGGGATTCACCTTGCGGCGACGCTTGTAGACCGGCATGAACACAGGCTCGATTCCGCTTGTCGTCTGCGTCATCAAGGAGGTGGTGCCTGTCGGTGCTATCGTGAGACAGGCTATATTGCGTCGACCGTATTGGCACATGTCGGCGTACAACTGCGGGTCGCTGTCCTTCAAGCGCAGGATGAAAGGATTGTGTTCCTCGCGCTTTGCGTCGAAGATTTCGAAGGCTCCACGCTCCCGGGCCAGCGTCACGGACGAGCGGTAGGCGTTGAGTGCGAGGGCCTGGTGGATGGAAACGGAAAAGTCCGTAGCCTCCTGCGTGCCATAACGCAGGCCCATGGCCGCCAGCATGTCGCCTTCTGCCGTGATACCCACGCCCGTGCGGCGCCCCATTCCGCTCTTGCGCTTGATCTTTTCCCAAAGGCGATGTTCTGCGTTTTTCACCTCGTCGCTCTGCGGGTCGTGCTCAATCTTCGCCATGATGAGGTCTATCTTCTCCATCTCCAGGTCAACGATGTCGTCCATGATGCGCTGCGCCAGCCGCACATGTTCCGTGAACTTGTCGAAATTGAAGGTCGCCTGTTCCGTAAACGGATTGTCCACATAACTATACAGATTGATACTCAACAGGCGACAACTGTCGTAAGGACAAAGCGGAATTTCACCGCATGGGTTGGTGCTGACGGTTCGGAAGCCCAAGTCGGCATAGCAATCGGGAATGCTTTCCTTGAGGATGGTGTCCCAAAAGAGGACACCCGGCTCTGCACTCTGCCAGGCATTGTGGACGATTTTCTCCCAAAGTTTGCGGGCGGAGATTTCCTTCTTGACCGTGGGATGGTCGGAATCGATGGGGTATTGCTGGCAGTAGGGTGTGCCGTCGATGGCCGCCTGCATGAACGCGTCGTCCAACTTGACAGACACATTGGCCCCCGTGACCTTGCCTTCGGCCATCTTCGCGTCGATGAAAGCTTCACTGTCGGGGTGCTTGATGCTCACGCTCAACATCAAGGCGCCGCGCCGTCCGTCCTGCGCGACCTCGCGGGTGGAATTGCTGTAACGCTCCATGAACGGCACAAGCCCCGTTGATGTCAGCGCGGAGTTGTTCACCGGGCTTCCCGCCGGGCGGATGTGGCTCAAGTCATGGCCGACGCCACCACGGCGTTTCATCAACTGCACCTGCTCTTCGTCTATGCGCATGATTGCGCCGTAGGAGTCGGCGTCGCCATCAAGACCAATGACGAAGCAGTTGCTCAAGCTCGCCACCTGATGATTGTTCCCTATACCGGTCATCGGACTGCCTGCCGGCACGATGTAGTGGAAGTGGTCCAACAAATCAAATATTTGCCGGGCGGAGACAGGATGCTTGTACTTGCTTTCTATTCGAGCCACTTCGTTGGCGATGCGCCAGTGCATTTCAACAGGATTCTTCTCATAAATGTTTCCGTAGCTGTCCTTCATTGCGTACTTGTTGACCCAAACCCGGGCAGCCAACTCATCTCCGTTAAAATACTCCAACGTAGACTCGAAAGCCTCGTCATACGAATAAGTTTTGTTATTCTCCATAAAAATACAAGTTGATTGCTGCAAAACTACAATATATTTTTCGATTAATGAGGCCGTTCGTGCGATTATTTGGCAAAAGGATTGGTTAAAGCTTACCAAAAAGGAAAACTATTTCTATCTTTGCAAAATAAAAGTTCACCGCTTTATGAAATCTCTTTCCACACGAACAACGATTCGCAAATACGCCGAACAGGCCATTTCCGACGGCCTGCTGTATGATTTGCTGGAGCAGGCGGAGCGCACGCCGACGATGGGAAACCTTCAACTCTACAGCGTCATCGTCACTCGCGGGCAAGAAAAAAAGGAAGCGCTTGCGCCGGCCCACTTCAACCAGCCCATGGTGACGGAGGCTCCGGTGGTGCTCACCATCTGCGCCGACTTCCGCAGAACCACGGCGTGGGCCGACCAACGAAAAGGGAATCCCGGCTACGACAATCTTTTGAGCTTCTTCAATGCGGCTACCGACGCGTTGCTCTACACGCAAACCTTCTGCAATCTGGCGGAAGAAAAAGGACTGGGCACCTGCTTCCTCGGCACGACGCTTTACAGTCCGCAGACCATCATCGACGTTCTGCGACTGCCCAAGCTGGTGTTTCCGGTGGCCACCATCACGCTTGGCTGGCCGGCCGAGCAGCCGCCGCTCGCCGACAGGTTGCCGCTGCGCTCCATCATCCATCTGGAATCTTTCGAAGACTACACGCCCGAAAAGATAGATGACTTCTATCAGGCAAAGGAAGCGCTGCCGGAGAACCGGCACTTCGTGGAAATCAACCACAAAGAGACGCTCGCGCAAGTCTTCACCGACATCCGCTACACGAAAAAGGATAATGTTGCGATGAGCAAGACCTTGCTGGAGGCCCTTCGCCGGCAAGGTTTTGTGGAATGAAAAAGGCTTGTCAGTCCTGGTAGTACACCCGTCTGACGCGATTGTTTATGCCCGTCATCACTTCGTAGGGTATCGTTTCCAGCCAATCGCTCAGGACGGTGACGGGCTGTTCCGGCCCGAAGATTTCGACCATGTCGCCTTCCTTGCAGTCGATTCCGGTCACATCGATCATGCAGACGTCCATGCAGATGTTGCCGACATACTGCGCCCGCTTGCCGTTGACCAGGCAATAGCCCTTGCGGTTGCCCAATCTGCGGTTCAGACCGTCGGCATAACCGATGGGGATGGCCGCAATCAGACTGTCTTTGTCCAATATCGTGCGGCGACTGTAGCCTATGCTGTCGCCTGCCGGCACGTGTCGCAACTGCAAGATGGTGGTCTTCAGGGTTGAAATCGTATGGATTGTCTGGTTGTTGCGTGGGTCGATTCCATAGAGGCCGAGGCCCAAACGGCACATGTCCAACTGACGTTCGGGAAAATGTTCTATGCCTGCGGAGTTGTCGATGTGGCGCAGTATCTTGTGTCTGAAAGCCTGTTGGAGTTGTCGGCTGCCCTTGTCGAAAAGTTCAAACTGCAGTTTGGAGAAAGTGTCGAAACCGTCATCGTCGCTGCCCACAAAGTGGCTGAACACCGAACGCGGGATGATGGCGTTCTGACGTTTCAACTTTTGAATCAGTTCGTCCATGTCGTGTTCGGGGGCGAAGCCCAGTCGGTGCATGCCCGTGTCGAGCTTGATGTGTACGGGATAATCCGTAATCCCCTCCTTTTCGGCAGCTTTCACCAACGCATCGAGCAATCGGAAGCTGTACACCTCGGGTTCCAGGTCGTAATCGAACATCGTTTTGAAGGCCGACATCTCTGGATTCATGATCATGATGTTGCTCGTTATGCCGTTCTTGCGCAACGTCACGCCCTCGTCGGCCACGGCCACAGCCAGATAATCCACCTGATGGTCTTGCAGGGTCTTGGCGATTTCCACACTGCCGGCACCATACGCGTCGGCCTTGATCATGCAAACGAGTTTCGTTCCCGGCTTCATCATGTCGCGATAATGGTTCAAGTTGTCGACCACCGCGTTGAGATTCACTTCCAAAACGGTCTCGTGCACCTTGCGAACCAGGTTTTCCGTGATTCGGTCGAAGCCGAACCGGCGCGCCCCCTTTATCAAAATGACTTCGTCACGCAAAGAGTTGAACACCTCACTTTGCAGGAAACGCTCTACCGTTTTGAAGAAAAACTTTTCTCCTATCTTTATCAACTCGGCATGGGAGGACAGCTCCGTCCCGATACCGATGAACTTTTCAACGCCTCGTTCGACCGCCAGCTTGCTCACTTCGCCATACAAGCTCGCTGCCGACTGCCCGCTTTGGTAGATGTCGCTCAATATCAATGTGCGGCGGCGACCCTTATGGTCGGGGCGGCGGTTCATGAAGTCCAGCGCAATGTCAAGCGACTTGATGTCCGAATTGTAACTGTCGTTGATCAAGGTGCAGCCATGTTGCCCTTCTTTCACTTCCAACCGCATGGCAACCGGTTCCAATTTTGCCATGCGTTCGGCCAGCGCGTCGGGTGTGATTCCCAATTGCAAGGCTGTTGTTGCGGCCACAATGCTGTCCTCCACCGAGGCCGAATCTATGAATGGAATGGCGTAACGGCCTTGAAGTTGGCCCTTGAATGTATAGTCGATTTCCGTCGTCAAGCCCTCCGTATGCGTCTGTACATACATCGGGGCATTGGCATTCTTGCACGACCATGCCAGCAATTCGCCCTTGAAAGCCGCCTCAGAGACGCACCGGGCGGCCAGCTCGTCGTCCATGCAATACACGATGACACCGGCTTCGTGGAACAATCGCAGTTTCTCCCTGCACTTTTCTTCCACCGTGGCAAAGTTTTCCTGATGCGCGTTGCCCAGGTTTGTCAGCACGCCGATTGTCGGCTGGATGATTTCCTGCAACGCCAACATCTCACCCGGGCGGCTGATTCCCGCCTCGAAGAGGCCTACCTGTGTGTCTTCCTGCAAAAGCCAGACGCTCAAGGGTACGCCTATTTGAGAATTGTAGCTCCGTGGGCTCCTGACAACGACCTTGTCCGGGGAAATCAACTGATAGAGCCATTCCTTCACAACGGTCTTTCCGTTGCTGCCCGTGATACCTACAATCGGGATGTTATACTCATCGCGATGACGTTCGGCCAAGCGTTGCAAGGCCTTGCGGGTGCCGATCACTTTCAGGAAATTGGCCTCCGGGTAATCCACTTCATAAGAAAGAGGAACTTGTTCTACGACAAAGTTCCTCACTCCGCGCCGATAAAGGTCGGCTATATAATAATGTCCGTCATTGCGTTCCGACTTCAATGCGAAAAACAAAGTCTCTTCAGGGAAACACAGAGAGCGGCTGTCCGTCAGCAAAAAGGCTATGTTGGCGTCTCTATGTCCAAAACGACGCGCACCGATGAGCGTGGTAATCTTTTCAATAGTATATGTCATCGTTCAATACCGTTAATATCTTAAGCAGGAATGGCGGACCGGCGCGACGGAAATCGTTCACAAGTCGCAGAGTCCGGCCTGTCGCGTGCAAAGATACGCCAACCTAAAGAAACGACCAAAGAAATACTATAAAAATGCGATTCAACCTTCGATGCGGCGTACATTCTTTCCTTCCGCGTGGACGAACCCTGCTTCTCGGGCCTTGCCCAGCAAGTAGAGCGCCTTCTTGTAGGAGCAACCGTATTTGTTTTTTAGGCTTACCAGGAAGGTCGTTCTGGAGATTTCAATGGCATTTTGCTCATGGAAGATGGCGTCAATCTTCTTCTTCAGTTCGTCGGGATGGAAGCTGATGCGTTTTTGATAGGCGTAATTTACGATGGCAATGGCCAGAAATACGACGACAGCCACGATAATCAACAAGGTAATCTTAGTCATAATGCTTGATTTAATAAGGTTGGTAACTCTAATATAACATGTCGCAAATATACTATTTTTTCGAAGAGGTTGTCCTCGAAGGGCTGTTTTTTAATGTTTTTTCGGCAAAAATGCAACAAAAAACAACCATCCATCAATTTTATGTTACTTTTTTGATATAACGAATTTGATTATTCACTATATTTGTCCAATCGAACGCGACCATGATGATTAAACAATAAAGCCTATGAACAACATCCACGTAAAGAAGATCTCTCCCGAAGAGGAGCAGACTGCTATCAACCCCGATTCGAAGTTTGATCGCAACCGTCGCTATGCCGGTGCCGTCTTCGGACCCATCTGCGCGTTATTGGTTTGGATTACACCCATCGGCGGTCTCACGCCCGAAGCCCACAAGTTGCTGGCCATCATGACCCTTGTTGCCCTTTGGTGGATTACCGAGCCCATCCCCATTCCCGTGACTTCGTTGCTCGGACCTACCCTCTGTGTCGTATTCGGCGTTGTCAAGATGAAAGAAGCTTTCGCCGCTTTTGCCAATCCGATGATCTTTCTGTTCATGGGCGGCTTCATGATTGCCAAGGCCATGATGGTTCATGGGCTCGACAAGCGCATTGCCTATGGTATCATTTCCATGAAATGGGTGGGCGACAGTCCGCGTAGGATATTCCTGGCCATAGGCTTGGCCTGCATGCTTTGCTCCGGATGGATCAGCAATACGGCCACGGCCGCCATGATGTTCCCCATCGCGCTCGGCCTACTGGAGGCCATTCGGGAGATGATGGAGGCCAATGGCAAAGAGATAAACCTCAAGACTTACAAATACGCGACGGGCCTCATGCTGATGACGGCTTACGCCTGCTCCATTGGTGGCGTCTTGACACCGATCGGAACGCCACCTAATATTATTATGCTCGGCTTCTTGAATGAGATGTGCAACGTGCATGTATCGTTCTTCCAATGGATGGTTTGGGGCTTTGTCGCCATGATTTTCTACTTTGTCATCGCTTATGTCGTTCTGGCAAAGATGTTTCCTGCCGACGTGGAGCACATCGAGGGGGCGCAAGCCTTTATCGGGCGGAAGATCAAAGAACTGGGACACTGGACACAAGCGCAGAAGAACACGCTCATAGCCTTTGTCGTTGCCGTCATATTGTGGATTACCCCGGGCTTTCTCAGTATCATTTTCGGCACGGAAAGCAGCATTCTGAAAGGCTACAACAAGCTCTTTCCCGAGGCAGTCGTGGCCATGGTGGGTGCCTTGCTGCTGTTCTTTCTGCCCGTTAACCTGAAGAAAGGCTGGATGACACTGCGATGGAAGGACGCCGTTGCCGGTGTCGAGTGGGGCACGCTGCTGCTCTTCGGCGGCGGCCTGGCCATGGGAGGCATGATGTACAGCACAGGATTGTCGGCCTGGATAGGCGACCGAATCATCGCCATGATGGGCGGTGAGCCTTCCGAATTGGTTCTTGTGGCGGTATTCTGCGTCATGGCATTGCTGTTGTCGGAACTCACATCCCACACGGCGGCCACCAATATGATCGGTCCTTTGGCCATCGGCGCGGCCATCTCGGCCGGCTACAGTCCGATTCCCGTGGCCGTCGGCGTGGCGCTTTCCGCCTCTTTGGGCTTCATGCTGCCCGTCTCTACGCCGCCCAACGCCATTGTCTATGCCAGCGGCTACATCCCCATTACGAAGATGATCAAGACCGGTGTCTATATCGACGTCATCGGAATAGCCGCCGTCACGATACCTGTCGTGCTCTATCTGGTCAACATGATAATGTAGAGAGGGCGATTTAAGACAGACTTCCACCAATGATGAAAAAGACTTGCATGGTTTCCAAACGGCAATCGTGCAAGTCTTTTTCTTTTCAAGTCATCTTCTATCGGCATACTTTGCCTCAAACGCTTTCAATCTCGCTTCCGTTTCGGCGCGGAATCGGCGATATTCCTCGGAGTCGGGATGGAAGGGCTTGTGGGCCAACGCTTCCTTTATCGGTTTCCATTCGGCCATGAAAGCATTCGTCTCGTCATCAAAATAAGCGGTGGAAAAGCGTTCCCAGATATATTCCACAGCCTGGGCGGACGGATGGAGCATGTCCATTTCGTAGAAACGGTAGTCGCGCAACTCGTCGCATACAAGTTCATAAGCGGGAAAATAGTTCACCACCTTATTATATATAGGGAGCTTGCACAACCTGTCGACCGCAAGCAGTAGCGTCGCTTTGCTCAATTGGCTTTCATGATAGCCGTATTTGCGATAGCGGATGGGGCTGACCGTCATCACGATCTGCACGTCGGCATTGCGCAACAGCAGGCCGTCTACAGCCGACCGCAATGCCTCCACGCACTCCTCGACCGTCAATTCCCGCTCCGTGAAGAGCCGTTGCGGCCGCTTGTCGCAGTTGTCTACAATCTCTCCCGTCGCGTTGAGCACATAGACGTGGTTTGTTCCAAGCGTCATGAACACCACGTCAAACGGCTGCTGCGCGTCGTCCGCCGCCAATCGGTCGATGGTGTGCTTCACACTGATGGGATTATACATCACGCCGAAGGGGTTGATTTGCGCCCGGAAATGCTCTTCCGAAAAGCGCAGGCCTATGTTTCCGGCAAAGCAACTGCCCACGAACAGCAGTCGATGGGCGGGCTTTATCTTCCAGGAAGATGCAGGAATGTCTACGATCGTTCTAAACTCCACGGGAAAATGTGATTGGTTACATGCTAAGAGCGGCTGACCTGAAGTCCTGTCCGGCTCAACTGCAAATCCACAAAACGTGCATTGGGGTTGCCTCGGTCGGCCTGCAGAATCTGTTTGATGCGTGCGGCGGCGTCGGGACTCTTCGCCACCATGTAGAGATAGCCGCCGCCGCCCGCCCCGGGCAGTTTGTAGCCCAGGCAAAGGTCGTCGATCAGGGCTGTCAAGCGGTTGACCGACATTGGATTCGTGCCGCTGTCCAACCGTTGGTTGAGCTGCCATGACTTGCGGACAAGCCGTCCCATCAATGCAAAGTCTTGACGCAGGATGGCGTCATACATGTCGAGCGCATGCTGCTTCATGTCTGCCAGCAGTTCCAACTGCTCATGCTGGTTGAGAAACATCCTGCGGACTATCTGGCTCAAGATGTCCTTGGCGGTACGAGTGATGCCTGTATAATAAAGCAAGTGACAAGGGGCATGCTCCTGACCGGTGAACATTTCCGCCGGCAGATACTTCACCAAAGGCTCTTGCAGGAATCCTTTGCCGGTCTGCAGCAACTTGATTCCCGGCAACAAACCGCCAAACTGATCCTGCCATCCACCACCCGTCGTGAGCAGTTGCTCCAGCACGAGCGTGCGATGGCCTATCTCGTTCTTGTCCCACGACAAGCCGCAGAAGTCGTTGAGGGCACCCAGCACCGTGGCGGCAAGGATGGAACTCGTGCCCAAACCGCTGCCGGCAGGTATCGCCGAGAGCATGGTCAACTCGATACCGCAGCCGAAATCCTCCAATTGAGCGGCAAGGTCGGGATAGTCCATCGAAGAGAAACCGGGTTGGAAGCCTGCCAATACCAGTGCAGCCTTGGGGATGGAGAACGGACTGCCCACTTTCTTGAAGTCTGCCAGCTGTGCATAGGTGGTGATTTCTTCGGCCGATCCCAGGTCGATGCTGCGCAGAATGATTTTCCGTTCGCGGCAAGGTTTCACGTATGTCTGCAACGGTGGCTGCCCATTCAGTTCGATTGCGAGATTGACGACATGGCCTCCTTCCATCAGACAGTAGGGCGGCGTGTCGGTCCAGCCACCTGCCAAGTCGATACGCACGGGGCTTCTTCCCCATACAATCTGGTCGGCATACACGTTCATGTGGGGCGTTTGCTTCACTTCCAACGCTCTGCGGGTCAGCCCTTCACGCAACAGGCCGAAGGCAAGGTCGGCCTCTCCTCGGAACATCGCGTCGTGAATGCGCGTCATCAAGGGTGCCGCCGCGGGCAGACGTTCGGGCATGGGCACCTGGAACTGGGCGAACTCCTGCGCGGCGTCTTCCAAATCAAGCTGATAGAACACGCTGTGCTCATGGTTGCTTGCCAGCAGTGGCCAGGCCTGGGCGCGGAAATGCCTGCGCTGTGCTTCCAGTCGGCGCAGGTCGGCCTGTGCCGATATGTCCTCCGCGCTCAGCTTTTCGGCTTCTTCATATAGCTGGCGGGCATGCTCGGAAAGGTTTTGCTTCAACATGTACTGCAACACCTCGCTCATGTCGGCCATCGAACGGACTACGGGGAACAGCTTCTGCTGTTGCAACGGGCCCGCGAATGTGTCATAATAGCCATAGGGACGCACCACCCAAGCCGCCTCGCCCAGCGGCACGATGTCCACGCACTGGCAGGGTTCCAAGTCCAATGTCCAGTCGTTTTCGGGCACGCCGGTGATGATGTTCTCGCTCGTCAGCGTCCAGTGGCGGCCTACGAAACTGTTCTCTATCCACAGATTGCGGTTGTCGGCGGTGACGGCCACCTCCATGACGGCGTTCTGTACAAAGATGGAAGGATGGGGTTTGCGCGAATGGTGCATGATTTCGCGTTGGTCGTTCACAAGATTCTGAATGGCCAACGTCGAGGAGAGCAGTTCGCGACTCGTGCCGAAATGGTGGAACTCGCCCCCCGGCAGCGGCAGAACCGCCACCTTCAAGTCGGCCAGTTCCGGGTCGGGCAGCGACGGACGGCTGCCCAGCGCGCAGCCGAAAGTTCCGTAGAGGTCGTATTCCCGATACTCGCCCGACGGCGTTTTCGACTTTTGGGCCAATGCCGTCATGGCCTTGTCGCTCAACAACCATACGCCGATGTCGGTCAGGTAATAATGGTCTTTCAGCAGGTTGCCCAAGGTTTCGACCGTGGGTTTCTGCAACATGCGTTCCAATTCCGCGGGACGTTCGCGCGGCGACACGAAGACGCCATGGTTCCGGGCAGTCTCCGGGCCCAGCCAGAGGCCGTAGCATACGATGTCTGCGTCGTCGGGGATGGGTTGCAAAGGCTGCGTGGCCCGTATATAGACGTCGCCGCTGGCAATCATCACGTTCAGACGGCGGGGCGCCGCATTGAGAATCTTCTCGTAGAGTGGTATCTGCAACGACAGCAGGTCTTGCGACAGGCGCTGTCCCCGAGCCCAGCGGAACACGGGAATGGGCGTCAGTATTTTGCCGGCCGGCGCATACGACGGCAGCCGTCGGCTCTGACCACCGGCATGCAACAGCAGGTAGCGTTCGTCGGAGGGCAGATAAGTCGCTCCGTCCGCTTCGCCGTTTGACTTCCGTAGCCTCTCGCGCTCGGCCAGATAGCGGTCTGCCAGCCACACGGAACCGCCTCCCGAACCTAACTTCCGATTCGCCGGATCGTGCGTACAGAACCAATCTTCGCGGTCATACCCCGTGATGTCGTGGAAGCATTCCACCAAGTTGGGGGGAAGGGAAAGGAGCTTCTTCATGCCGTTTTCTTCTTGAGCGTTTCAAAATAAACCGCGAGACCGATCATCACGAGCAGGATGGCGTAGGCCACATAGGCCACGGTTTCGGTGCGGTCGACACTCTTGGGATAAAAGCTGAGCACCACCTGATGGCTTCCCGGCTGCACGTTGATGGCCCGAAGGATGTAGTTCACCCGGCCCAGTTCGACGGACTTTCCGTCCACGGTGGCCTGCCAGCCCGGATAGTAGACCTCGGAGAAGACCACGACGCCGCCCTTGTCGGATTTCACTTGGTAGGTGAGCTTGTTGGGTTCATAAGCCGTAAGCTCCACCAGGGCCGTCTCGTTTTCGGCCACGGCCTTGCCCAACTGCTTTTCAAACTTCCTGTCGGCCACGGCATGGTGGCGCAAGTCGAGCTTGCCGACGCTGTTCAGCTCCTGATTGGCACTGTCCACATAGTCGAGGCGGTCGACGAACCAGCCGTTGCCATAGACGTATGGATTCTGCAACGGCACGGTCTGTCCGCCCTGCAAGGGCAGAATGAAGTATTTGGCATTGAGCATGTTCAGCACGGGGAAGATACTGTCGCCGTTGACCTTCGTCATATCGCCGTCGGCCTGTTGCACCGCGGCCATCAGCTTCTGCATTTCCGGATGGATGTAGGCCTCTATCATCTCCTGATAGCGGCGCAGCTTGGCCGCGTGATAGCCGCCAATGCTCTTGTGGAAATAGCTCGTCTCGTTTTCGTTGAACGTGTTGGAAGCCAGGTTGAGCACCCGATAGTCGAGGCTCTTGTCCTGCAATATCTGGCGGTCGGTGGCTGTCATCTGCTTGGGCGTCTCGCGCACGCTCTTCTCCACAAACATTTCGTCGTTGAGATAGCGCTTGTCCACCTGCCACATGTCGATGAAGCACAGCACGGTTATCAAGCCGATGACATAGTCGGCGCGCAGTTTCCGGTACTTGTAGAGGAAAATCAGGGCCGTACCCAGCACGATGATCCAGAACGAACGCCAGCAGTCGGCCGTGAAAATGCCCTCGCGAATGCTGTTCAGGTTGGCCGTCAGGGGCGCGAGATATTCACTCGGAATGCTCTTGAAGGCTTCCTGCTCCTGCACGGAGATGAAATTTGAGAAGAAGACGCCGGGCATGAGGGCGAACAGCAAGGCTATGCCGGCCGTCAAGGCGAAGCTGATATAGACATATTTCATCTTCCGTTGCAGCACGTCGGGGTTTTCAATGACTTCTTTCAGGGCCATGACGGCCAGCAGCGGGATGGTGAACTCGGCGATGACCAGAATGGAAGCAACGGTGCGGAACTTGCTGTACATGGGCACATAGTCGAGGAAGAAGTCGGTGAACGGCATGAAGTTGCGCCCCCAGGAGAGCAGTATCGACAGGATGGTGGCGGCCAGCAGCGCCCACTTCATCGGGCCTTTGACGACGAACAGGCCCAGGATGAAGAGCATCAGCACGAAGGCGCCCACATAGACGGGGCCGCTCGTGCCTGGTTGGTCGCCCCAATATTGTCCCAGTTGCTGATAGATTTGCATGAAGTTGGGGTCGGCCTTCTCCATCGCCTTGCGGTTGGCGGCCAACGGAACGGACGCTCCGCCCTTGGTGTTGGGCACCAGCAGCGTCCATGTCTCGTCAATACCATAACTCCATTGCGTGATATAATCGCGGTCCAGGCCGCTGTTTGTCTGCACGGTCGCGTTCTTTTTCACCAGCTCGCTCTTGCCGCGCATGCTCTCCTGGCCATACTGCCACGTGTGATACAGGTTGGAGAGGTTGATGCAAATGCCCAGAATGGCGGCGGCGGCACACACCCCGACCGCCTTCCAGAATTGCTTCAACGTCTTCTCCCGGATGGCCGTGACGAGATAGGCGATGACCATGAAGAGGATGATGAACAAGTAGTAATAGGTCATCTGCACATGGTTGGCGTTCACCTCGAAGGCCGTGAAGATGGCCGTAATGATGAAACCGGGAATCAGTTTGCCCCGGAACGCCAGCACCACGCCCGCCATCATCGGCGGCAGATAGGCCAACGCCATCACCTTCCACAGGTGGCCGGCGGCGATGATGATGAGAAAGTAGCTGGAGAAAGCCCAGATGACGGAGCCCAGGACGGCCAATGACTTCCTGAAATCGAAAGCCCGAAGCAGGATATAGAAGCCCAGCAGGTAGGCAAAGAGGAACCATACGTTCTCGGGCAGCCACAGATGATAGGCTTTTTCGGCCTGGTTGAGCACCGAACCGCTCTTGTAGGAGGGGGCCATCTGGTAAGTTGGCATGCCGCTGAACAGGGAATTGGTCCATCGCGTGACCTCCCCGGTCTTCTGTGTGTACTGGCTCATCTCGATACCGGCACCCCTTCCGGCCGACGAGTCGTGCCGATAGAGAATGCGGCCGTCGATGTCGGCCGGAAAGAAATAAGCGAATGAGATTACAACAAATAATACGACAGCGGCGATGTCTATCAGATACTTCTTCAAAGCTTTCATTTCATTATGAATTGTTTACAAGGCAAAAATACAAAAAAACGTCCATATATCCACCTAATCCGCCCTCTTTTAGCATGTTGGTGGCTCTTTATTCCCCCGTTTGCCCACCGAAAAGCTGTATGAAGGCACCAAACTCCCGCATGATCTTCGATGTTTCTCCGTCTTCGGCCGACGAATCAGCATAGTGGGGACGCGCTTTTCCCCTGCGTTTGGTTGTTATGAGTGGGGCCATGGGCGCCCCTCTCGTCACCGGAACGTCTTCCATTTCGTCTCCTCCGTCGGCTTGTTGACATTGCAAAACAATCCATTATTTCGTCATCGGCAAGCCGATGAAAACCAGGAAGCGCACGGCCGCAGCCATATTTGTCAGCCGCAGCCGCGTTAAAGTTGGGGAATTGTGCGCCGTTTAAGTTGCTTTTTCTTACTTTTGCATGAGAGATGAAAGCGTCGGCTTTCTGTTTTTGAACAATCAAACAAGGCTGTTTGTCGGCATGCGGTTCGGCCCGCTCGAACGGGACGCTGCGCGACCGTTTTCCAAAAGGACGGCGGTTGGCTTCTGAAAGCTGCCCTTTCGCATTGTAAAAGCTGCCCTTTTGTGTTGCAAAAGCTGCCCTTTTACACGCCGGAAAGGCTGCGGTTGGAAAACCATTCCCATGCCCTTTCGTGGCAACTGCTGAAAGACCGACGCGCCACAGCCCACAGCAAGCGAAAAGAAATGCGAAAAATTGGAATCATCGTGGCCATGGACAAGGAGTTCAGGCAACTGGAAGGTTTGCTCGAAGCGCCCGTCACCGAAGAGTTTAACCACAAAACATTCGTGTCGGGACAGGCTTTCGGCAATGAAATCATACTGATGCAATGCGGCATAGGCAAGGTGAACAGCGCCATCGGCTGCGTGGAGATGATCGACCGCCACCGCCCCGACCTCATCATATCGAGCGGCTGCGCCGGCGGAGCCGACACCCGACTGAACGTGGGCGACGTGGTGGTGGCCCGCGAGTGCGTCTATCACGACGCCTACTGCGGCGACAACTGCGCCTACGGGCAGATATTAGGCATGCCCGAACGCTTCACGGCCCCCCGGGAACTGGTCGACAAGGCCTTGGAAATCAACGACGGCGCCATGTCGGCAAAGGGACAGACGGCCATGCCGACCATCGTCAGCGGGCTGACCGTGAGCGGCGAATGGTTCGTGGACAGCCGAGACAAGATGAGGGCCATCCTGGAACATTTTCCCGAGGCCACGGCCGTCGACATGGAGAGTTGCAGCATAGCGCAGACTTGCCACGTCTATGGCGTCGACTTCATATCCTTCCGCATCGTCAGCGACGTCCCGTTGAAAGACCACAAGGCGCAGATGTACTTCGATTTCTGGGACAAAATGGCCGAAGGGAGCTTCGACGTGACCCGGGAATACCTGAAACGATTAGGTACACGATGAACTTTCGACGAAAGACCTACACCTTATTACATATAATAGCATAACGATAAAAGTAATGATGATGACAAACGATAACATGACAAGCCGGCCGCAGGACGCTGCAGCCGAGCTGAAACCGATTCCCTCCTTCACCATCGACCACCTGAAGCTGCTCCGAGGCGTCTATGTGAGCCGTAAGGACAGGGTGGGGGACGAGGTTGTCACGACATTCGACATCCGAATGAAGGAGCCCAACCGTGAACCTGTGCTGCACAATGGGGCCATCCACACCATAGAACACCTGGCCGCGACCTACCTGCGCAATGATGTGGAATGGAAAGACCGTATCGTCTACTGGGGGCCGATGGGCTGTCTGACGGGCAACTACCTGATTCTGCACGGCGACTGGGAAAGCGAGGACATCGTCGGTCTGCTGCAACGCACCTTCGCTTTCGTAGCCGATTTCGACGGAGAGATTCCCGGAGCGGCGCCCAAGGACTGCGGCAACTATCTGCTGCACGACCTGCCGATGGCCAAGTATGAGTCTCGGAAATACCTGGAAGAGGTCTTGAATCGGATGAAACCTGAGAATTTGGTCTATCCACGCTAATCCTTCTCTGTCTAATACCTTGAAAACTCTTTTTACATTTCTATTCCTTCTCCTCGCCGTCTGTCCGCTTCCGGCGCAGCCAAAGGCCGACTGGGAGCTGTATTTGGAGCATGTCGTCGCGCTCGACGACATGGAAGCGGCGTCGTGGGAGGAAGTGCATCAGGTGCTGAACGAGTACGCCCTGCATCCCATCAACATCAACGAAGCCACCGAAGACGACCTGCGGCAGCTGCTGTTCCTCAACGACAGGCAGATAGACGAGCTGCTGACATATCTTGGAAAGTATCGAGGCATGCGCACCTTGGCCGAACTCAACCTGTTGCGGGAGCTGGATTACGACCGGAAAATGCTGTTGAGCTGTCTGGTTTATGCGGGCGACATGCCGCAGCACAAGCCGTCTATAGGTCAATTGCTTCGCAATGGCAAGCAGGAAGTGGTGTTCACGGCCGGCATTCCGCTCTATCGGCGCGAAGGGTTTGCCAACGGCCGCTACCAAGGCGGCCCGTTGCGGCATTGGCTGCGCTATGACCTGAACGCGCAAAACCAGCTGCGGCTGGGGCTCGTGGGCGCGCAGGACGCCGGCGAACCGTTCTTCAAGGGCGGGAACAGGCTGGGCTATGACTACCATTCGTTCTATTTTCAGCTGCGCCGTCGGGGGCTGGTCGACAACCTTGTCGTGGGCCGATACAAGGTGAGGGCGGGCATGGGACTGGTCATCAACGGTGGACTGGGATTGGGAAAAGCCACCTTTCTGACCAACCTGGGTGGCATGGGAAACGCCGTGACGGTGCATTCTTCAAGGAGCGAAGCCAACTATCTGCAAGGCGTGGCCGTCACCCTGCAACCCCGAAGCGGCCTGCAGCTGACGCCATTCCTTTCGTATCGCCGGCTCGACGGTACGTTCAACAACGACAGCACCACCTTATATAATATAGCAAGCGGCGGCTATCACCGGACTGTCAAGGAGCTGGACCGCAAGAACAATACCTCCATGCTGACGAGCGGGCTGCTTTTCAGAGTCCTGAAAAACGGCTTTCAGCTGGGTGCCACACTGGTCTACAACAAGTTGGACAGGACGCTTAGGCCCATGAAAACGGACAGTCTGGGCGCCATCAGGCCCAGCCAGCTCTATAGAATGTGGCTGCCACAAGGCACCGACTTCTGGAATGTCGGGCTGAACTACGGCTACAACCACGGCAAGCTGTCGCTGCATGGCGAGACGGCACGCGGCAATTGCAAGGCATGGGCTGCGCTCCACACGCTCAACTATGCCTTTTCGGGCAGCCTGTCGCTGACGGCCTTGCACCGTTTCTACTCCTACCGCTACTATGCTTTGCAAAGTATGAGCTACAGCGAGGGCGGCTCCACGCAGAATGAAAGCGGCCTGTATGTGGGTGTCAACTGGCGCATCAGGAAGTATTTGCAGCTTACGAGCTACGTGGACTACGCCTATTTCCCCTGGCCCAAATACCAGACGTTGGGGTCGTCGCATGCCTGGGACTGCCAGGCTGGCCTGCTCTATCAGCGCAGGAGTTGGTCGGCCCAGCTGCGCTATCGCTACCGTCGGCGGCAACGCGACGACGATGGGAAGACGCGGTTGATTCCCAAGCAGGAACATCGAGGGCAGGCCATGCTGGCTTATGCCGCCGGCGGATGGACCGTCACGACCAAGGCAAGTATCAACTACAGCCTTTTCAAGCGCAAGGGGCTGGGCTGTCTCTTGGAGCAAAAGGCCGGTTATCGAGGCCGGAACTTCAGGGTGACGGCCGACATCGGCTACTTTCACACGTCGAATTACGACAGTCGGGTCTACACTTACGAGCGCACGCTGCTCTACATGATGAGCATTCCCTCCTTCAGCGGCCAAGGATTGCGCTATGGTCTGTTGGCCGACTGGCAGCTCGGACGACTGCGGTTGGGCGCCCGTTTCACAACGACGGACTACTTCGACCGGGCCTCCATCTCCACCGGTCTGCAGCGAATCGACGGCTCTTCGCAAGCAGATGTCGACGTACAATTGAGGTATTCGTTTTGAAAGTTTTCCATTTTCATTACAAATGGACAATGAAAATTACTTACATTTGCACTTATAACATTGAAACACGACTCTAATTTCAAATCTATTCACCACTAAAAATCTAACGAATCATGAATGGAATCCCTACAGTATTTTGGCTGGTGCCCATCGCCTCGATAGTGGCCTTGGGCATGGCATGGTATTTTTTCAGCAAGATGATGCAGGCTGAAGAAGGTACGCAACGTATGATTGAAATTGCAGAACACGTCAGGAAAGGGGCCATGGCCTATCTGAAACAACAATATAAGGTGGTGCTCTACGTCTTCATCGTGCTTGCCATCGTCTTTGCCATCATGGCCTATGTGCTCAATGTGCAGAATCCATGGGTGCCGGTAGCCTTCCTCACGGGTGGATTCTTCTCGGGATTGTCCGGCTTCTTCGGCATGAAGACGGCCACGTATGCCTCTGCCCGCACGGCGAATGCGGCCCGCGAGGGACTGAACAAGGGCTTGCGCATCGCGTTCCGCAGTGGCGCTGTCATGGGATTGGTCGTAGTCGGCCTCGGACTGCTCGACATCGCGCTGTGGTTTCTGATTCTCAACTATTGCTATCAGGGTGACAATATGGCCTTGGTGACCATCACCACCACTATGCTTACGTTCGGAATGGGCGCTTCCACACAAGCGTTGTTCGCCCGTGTGGGCGGTGGTATCTATACCAAAGCTGCCGATGTGGGCGCCGACCTGGTAGGAAAGGTGGAGGCAAACATACCCGAGGACGACCCGCGCAACCCGGCAACGATTGCCGACAACGTGGGGGACAACGTGGGAGATGTGGCTGGCATGGGGGCCGACCTGTATGAAAGCTACTGCGGAAGCATACTCTCCACCGCCGCGCTAGGGGCCACGGCCTTTGCCATGAACGGCGATATGCAGCTCAAGGTGGTCATTGCGCCGATGATTATTGCCGCTGTGGGTATCTTCTTGAGCCTCTTCGGCATTTTCCTCGTGAAGACAAAGGAAGATGCAACGATGAGGGATTTGCTCCATTCGTTGGGCTTGGGCACCAACGTCGCTGCCATATTGATTGCCGGTGCCACGTTCGTCATCCTCTATCTATTGGGACTTGACAACTGGCTGGGCGTCTCTTTCTCGGTCATCAGTGGCCTGTGTGCCGGTGTCATCATCGGTCAGGCGACGGAATATTACACCTCGCAGAGCTACAAACCTACGCAGAAGATTTCAGAAGCTTCGCAAACGGGCTCGGCAACGGTCATCATCAAGGGTATCGGAACGGGCATGATTTCGACCTGTGTGCCCGTCGTCACCATCTGTGTCGCCATCATGTTGAGCTATCTTTTTGCCAATGGATTCGATTTGAGCATGAGCGCGAGCAGCATGTCGCGTGGCCTTTATGGCATAGGAATCGCCGCGGTGGGCATGCTTTCCACCTTGGGTATCACGCTGGCGACCGACGCCTACGGTCCGATTGCCGACAATGCGGGAGGCAATGCTGAAATGAGTGAGTTGGGAGAAGAGGTCCGCCATCGCACCGACGCCCTCGACGCGCTGGGCAATACGACAGCCGCCACCGGCAAAGGGTTTGCCATCGGCTCCGCGGCCCTTACCGCTTTGGCCCTTCTGGCCTCATACGTTGAAGAGATAAAGATAGCCATGATGCGGGCAGCCAGTGAGGGACAGCAGTTCCTTTACACGACGGGGGAGATCTTCAACCCCGACAATGCCAGCATAACCGACTTTATGAACTTCTTCCAAGTGAACCTGATGAACCCGAAAGTGTTGGTCGGTGCCTTCATCGGTGCCATGGCCGCTTTCCTCTTCTGCGGCCTGACGATGGGGGCAGTGGGCCGCGCCGCCCAGAGCATGGTGGAGGAAGTGCGCCGCCAGTTCCATGAAATCAGAGGAATCTTGGAAGGGAAAGCGACGCCCGATTATGGCCGTTGCGTGGAAATTTCCACCCGAGGCGCGCAGCGTGAGATGATTATTCCGTCTGTCATGGCTATCGTCATTCCCATCATTGTCGGTGTCGTGTTGGGCGTGGCAGGCGTCTTGGGCCTTTTGGTCGGCGGCCTGTCTGCCGGCTTTACCTTAGCCGTCTTCATGGCCAATGCCGGCGGCGCGTGGGACAACGCGAAGAAGATGGTGGAAGAAGGACACTTCGGCGGCAAGGGTTCAGCCTGTCATAAGGCCACCATCGTGGGCGACACGGTGGGCGATCCTTTCAAGGATACGTCAGGGCCGAGCCTCAATATCCTCATCAAACTCATGTCAATGGTCAGCATTGTGATGGCCGGATTGACCGTCGCCTGCATGTAACGTCAGAACAATATGCAATCATGACAAACAAGAAGTGGACTTCCGACAGCTATGGAAAAGGCTGTCGGAAGTCCACTTCTTGTTGATTTGGGGGACAAAAGCCTGAATCTGTTGCTTATTCCTTATTGGAACGCTTGCGCTCCAGATGGTCCAGGATAGTCTTTCGCATGCGCATATTCTTCGGAGTGACCTCTACAAGCTCGTCGGCCTTGATGTATTCGAGACATTCCTCCAAGCTCATGACGGTCTTTGGGATGACGCGTGCCTTCTCGTCGGAGCCGCTTGCGCGCACGTTGGTCAGCTGCTTGGCCTTCGTCACGTTGATGACGAGGTCGTTGTCGTGGACATGTTCGCCCACAACCTGCCCGGCATAAACCTCCTCGCCCGGGTCGATGAAGAACTTGCCGCGGTCTTGCAACTTGTCGAGAGAGTAGGCGAAGGCCGTACCGGTCTCCATGGCTATCATGGAACCGTTGGTGCGCCGGTCGATCTCCCCTTTGAAAGGCTGGTAGTTCTTGTAGCGATGAGCCATGATGGCCTCGCCCTGTGACGCTGTCAGAACGTTGGTGCGCAAGCCGATGATACCACGGGAAGGAATCTCGAACTCGATGTTCACGCGGTCGCCCTGGCTTTCCATGCCGAGCAAGTCGCCCTTGCGGCGTGTCACCATGTCGATCATCTTGCTGGAGAAGTCCTGCGGCACGTTGATGGTAAGCTCTTCGACAGGCTCACACTTCTGGCCGTCGATCTGCTTGTAGATTACCTGCGGCTGGCCCACCTGAAGCTCGTAGCCTTCACGGCGCATGGTCTCGATGAGCACGGAGAGGTGGAGCACGCCGCGACCGCTGACAATCCACTTGTCGGTGCTGTCCTCAAACGGCTTCACACGCAAGGCAAGGTTCTTCTCAAGTTCCTTGTCCAGACGCTCCTGGATGTGCCGGCTGGTGCAGAACTTGCCCTCCTTGCCGAAGAAAGGGCTGTCGTTGATGGTGAAGAGCATGCTCATGGTAGGCTCGTCGATGGCGATGGGCGGCAGTGGCTCGGGGTTTTCAAAGTCGCAGATGGTGTCGCCGATCTCGAATTTCTCCAGTCCGATGACGGCACAGATGTCTCCCGAGTCCACGTGGTCGGTCTTCACGTGTCCCATTCCCTCGAAGGTGTGGAGTTCCTTTATCTTCGTCTTCTCCATCGAACCATTGCGGTGGCTGATGGTCACGTTCTGTCCGTCGCGCAACGTGCCGCGATGAACGCGTCCCACGGCGATGCGACCGGTGTAGTTGCTGTAGTCGAGCGACGTAATCAGCAGCTGTGGCGTCCCCTCGATCTGCTTGGGTGCCGGTATCTTGTCCAAGATGACGTCGAGCAGATAGTCGATGTTGTCGCTGGGAGCCGTCCAGTCTTCCGCCATCCAGCCGTTTTTGGCCGAACCATACACGACGGGGAAGTCGAGTTGCTCTTCCGTCGCGTTCAAGTCGCACATCAGATCGAACACCATTTCATACACCTCCTCGGGGCGACAGTTCGGTTTGTCCACCTTGTTGACCACAACGATGGGCTTCAAACCAATCTGCAAAGCCTTCTGCAAGACGAAACGCGTCTGCGGCATGGGGCCTTCGAAGGCGTCGACCAGCAGCAGACAGCCGTCGGCCATGTTGAGCACACGCTCCACTTCCCCGCCGAAATCGGAGTGCCCCGGCGTGTCGAGGATGTTGATTTTCACGCCTTTCCAGTTGATGGATACGTTCTTGGAGAGGATGGTGATACCGCGTTCGCGCTCCAAGTCGTTGGAGTCCAACACTTCACCGCTGTTATCCTGGCCGTCACGGAACAGTTTTCCGGCGAGCATCATCTTGTCGACCAGTGTCGTTTTGCCATGGTCGACGTGCGCAATCACCGCAATGTTTCTAATGTCTTGCATCTTTTAAATCTTTATACCTTAAAATTGTGGGTGCAAAATTACGAAAAATTATCAACACCGATTGTCATTTCATAGGCTTTTTGCCCACGGCATGCGCGCGGAAAGCGTGCTTCTTAGTTAAAAAAGGATAAATAAAGAAGCCAAAAAATGGCCCGTTGCATAGCCGAAGCGGATTTTTTACTACCTTTGCACCCGCATTTCGGAACATCCGAAGCATTCGAGAGCGGCGATGTAGTGATTGAGACAGCGTCTCGCTCGAAGGATGTAATTGATGCAAAAACCATTAATCACATTGAAGCAATGTATTTAGACAAAGCTAAAAAGGAAGAAATCTTCGGCCAGTATGGCAAGAGTACAACTGACACAGGGTCTGCCGAGAGCCAGATTGCGCTGTTCACTTATCGCATCGCCCACCTGACAGAGCACGTGAAGAAGAACCGCAAGGACAACGTCACGACCCGTTCGCTGACTCAGTTGGTAGGTAAGCGTCGCCGTTTGCTCGACTATCTCTACAAAATTGACATCGAACGCTATCGTGCCATCATCAAGGCACTCGGCCTGCGCAAGTAATCGCAGACGCAAAAGCATAATGGTCCCAACGCCCGACACGAGCGTTGGGATTTTTTATGCCCGTAGCTGAGGCGTGGAAATCGTGCGCAGGCCCCTGTTTCGCACCGGTTCCATGTCTTGTCGGCTGTGTTCAGGCGTTCCAAAAGCTTGTCTTTCGCATTGTAGAAGTCAAGCTTTTGCGTGGTTATCGCCAAGCTTTCACAATGTGATTGCTAAGCTTTTACAATGTAATCGCTAAGCTTTCGTGTGTGTAACTAATCAAAGAAAATGAAGAAATGTCGAAGTTGATGTAAACTAACTGATAATGAGGAGGGAATGCACAAATTAGCATGATGTTGCTCTGTTTGTAAAGGGCAGAAACATGCAGGTTTAGGCAGAAGTTCAGTTACCAGAGTGTTACCTTGTTTTGATGTTGGTAACGATGGAGAAGAAATAGGTAACCAAATTATTTTCGCTCGTGTGGCTGTTGCTTTGGTCGGCAGTTTTCTGCGTAAGTGAGGAACGCTTTAATTCGGGTAACTTTGCATAAGACAGGCTGCACTCGTCCATTTGAGAGCAAGCTCTCATGGAACTCGCTTGCACTGTCTTTGCCCACAAATATTAAAGCGTATGAAAACAGAGAAAATGAAAGTGTTGCTCTACCTTAAAAAGAGCAGTTTGGACAAGTTGGGGAAAGCTCCGATTATGGGGCGGATAACACTTGGAAGGAGTATTGCGCAGTTCAGTTGTAAGCTCTCCTGCAATCCCGATTTATGGAATCCACGTGAGAG
>NZ_AUFQ01000018.1 GCF_000426585.1 Segatella baroniae DSM 16972 = JCM 13447 | reverse complement strand
TATTCAAAGACTTGACGTAAAGAAGTTCGGACTCAATGTAACAAGTCGCATAAAAGCGTTTGTCTTCAGGTTTATCTCTGTACCAGCCAAGTGGATCAAGACATCAAGGCGGTATGTGCTGAATATCTATACCTGTAATTATGCTTACGCAGATGTTTTCCAGACTGATTTTGGATAGTGCCTACAACTTATGGGAATGATATTGTGTATTGCCTCAAGTCACATTGTGGGGTAAGGGGATATTGTAGGCAGAAGTGGGTGCTTCAAGTTCAAATTATCTGCAAATTCAGTAATGAGAGGACGTGTAAACGCAATAAGAACCTTCAAGGGCTTAGTTGCGGATTTGAGGGTAAAGAACTATCTTTACCGCATTAAACGAATCATTAACCGATGGATTGGCACAAATTGACTGCGTGGAAAGACATATTCAGTTACCGTCAGAAAGTATTCCTCCTGGTTGCAGGAGGCGTGATTGTCGGGCTGACGTTTCTGTTTCTCTACCTACTGAGAATGCACACCTATATCGCCGGCGACGACCCCGCCGCCTGTGTCAACTGTCATATCATGACCCCTTACTATGCCACGTGGTCGCGGTCGTCGCACGGTCGCGACGCCACGTGCAACGACTGCCATGTGCCCAACGGCAACATCGTGGCCCACTACGGCTTCAAGGGAATCGACGGCATGAAGCATGTGGCCTATTTCGTCACCCGCGCCGAGCACCAGGCCATCCGCGCCGAGACGGCCAGTGCCGAAGTCATCATGGACAACTGCATCCGTTGCCACCGACAACTCAACACGGAGTTTGTCAAAACGGGCCGCATCGACTACATGCTGGCCAAGCGGGGCGAAGGAATGGCCTGCTGGGACTGCCACCGCAACGTGCCCCACGGCGGCATGAACGCCCTGACGAGCACGCCGAACGCCGAGAGCCAGGTGCCCATCCCGCCTTCGCCCGTGCCTCAATGGCTGCAAAAGATGATGGGAGGAAGATAGATGTCCATCATCACCCAACACCTTCACAACTTTCACCCATCACCCAAACAAAATCTAACACCTTAGAAATATGGCAAAGCAATTGAAGAAATGGCAAGGATGGCTCCTCTTCGGAGGTGCCATGGCCATCGTATTTGTCCTCGGACTCATCTGTTCCTCCCTGCTCGAACGTCGGGCAGAGGTCGTCAGCGTATTCAACAACAAGCGAACGATGTTCACCGACTCCATCGTCGCGCAGAACGAGAAGTTCGCCCAGGACTATCCGCGCGAGTATCAGACATGGGCCATGACGGAGGACACGACCTTCCAGAGCCGCTACAACGGCTCCAGCGTGAGAGACGTGTTGGCCATCAATCCCTACATCGTCATCAACTGGGCCGGCTATGCCTTCTCCCGTGAGTACAATACGCCCCGCGGCCACCGCCATTGCATCGAGGACTTACGGAAGATTCTGCGCACGGGCAATCCCGGAGTGGACGGCGCCGACGACATGCAACCCGGCACTTGCTGGACTTGCAAGGGCCCGGACGTGCCGCGTCTGATGCGTGAGAAAGGACTCAATGCCTACTATGGCGCCAAATGGAGTGACTGGGGAGCGGAGGTAATGAACTCCGTGGGGTGCTCGGACTGCCACGACGCCCGCACAATGGACCTGCGCCCGGCCCGTCCGGCTTTGTATGAAGCCTGGGCAAGAGCCGGCAAGGACGTGCGCAAGGCCAGCCATCAGGAGATGCGCTCACTGGTTTGCGCCCAGTGCCACACCGAATATTACTTTGAAAAGGAGAACCATCAGTATCTGAAATTCCCGCAAGACAAGGGTCTCACCTGCGAGAATGCCGAGGAATACTACGACAGTCTGGGCTTCTACGACTATATCCACCCGCTCTCACACGCCAAGATTCTGAAGGCGCAGCACCCGGGTTACGAAATGTTCAAGCAAGGGATTCATGGCCAGCGCGGCCTCTCTTGCGCCGATTGCCACATGCCTTACAAGCAAGAAGGGGGCGTGAAGTTCACCGATCACCACATCATGAGCCCGTTGGCCAACATCGACCGCACGTGTCAGACCTGCCACCGGCAAGACGCGGAGACGCTCCGACAGAATGTTTACGAGCGTCAGAAGAAGGTTTACGACCTTGCCATGCGCACGGAAGAGGAACTGGGCAAGGCTCATCTCTACGCCGAATTTGCCTGGAAGCATGGCGCCGCCGAGCCGCAGATGCAGAAAGCACTCGTCGATATCCGCAAAAGTCAGTGGCGTTGGGACTACGCCTTGGCCAGCCACGGTGCCGCTTTCCACGCTCCGCAGGAAGTGATGCGCCTCTTGGCAGACGCCATGGAGTTTGCAAAAGACGCCCAGGTGGAGTGCACCCGCGTCGCTGCGCAGCACGGATGGACCAAGGAGATTCCGCTGCCGGACGTCTCCACCAAGGAGAAAGCCCAACGCTACATCGGCCTTGACCCTGCCAAGATGGAGAAACAGAAGCACCAATTCATGGATTCCGTCGTACCCAAGTGGATCGAACAGGCCCGAAAGAACAAGAGATTCATTACGAAACCGATGTAAGATGATGGGTGGTAGGTGACATCACCTACCACCACACCCAACCCCAACACCTAATATGTGGACCAAACCCTGGAACTATCGGGAGGGAACAGCCATCGCCTTGGGACTCATCACCGTGGGTCTCATGCTGCAATACAGCGTAGGCCCGCTCGAATGGAAGATATTTAGATGGCCGGCCAATATCATTGTGCTGGCCGTTTTCGTATTGTTTGTCGTCACGGCCTATGCCTTGCGCAAACGAGTATATGCCTTTCGCTTCATGACGAGCACGCATGCTGCCGTCCCGGCCTTGGCTTCCACCGCTCTGCTCACCGTCATCATGGGCCTGACAAGGCAGGTGGCGGAAGGCAAACCGGCTGCCGATCCGCTCGGATTGAGCCGAATGCTCAACTTCTGGCCATTCATCCTTGCCTACGTTTGGACGACGTTCATCGTGGGTGAGGTCACCATCCACCAGCTGGCACACCTCAACAAGAAAGCCATACCGTCGCTCATCAGCCACGCGGGACTCTTCCTCGTGCTCACGACAGCCACCCTCGGCTCGGCCGACATGCAGCGTGCGAAGATGTATTGCGAACTGGGCAAGCCCGAATGGCGCGTCCTCGACGAGCGGCAGGACGTGAAAGAACTGCCGTTGGCCATCCAACTCAACCGCTTTACCATCGACGAATACCCGCCGAAGCTCATGGTCATCGACGACAAGGGACTGCCGCAGCCCGCGAAGAAACCCGCCCACATCCTGATAGACAAGGCTTTCAAGGGCGCAAGGCTGCTCGACTGGGACATCCGCGTCGTGAAACGTGTCGACAATGCCATACCCGAAATGATGGCGAAGATGGTCGGCAACATGCCCGCCGCAATGGTGGGGCGCATGCGTATGGACTCTTTGGGACAGGCATTGAACAAAGGTGGCTACATTCCTTTCGAGGGAAAAGGCGCCCAGTGCGCCCTCCTCGTGCAGGCCACGAAGGCCGGCAAGACCACCAAAGGATGGGTGACATGCGGCAGTTACCAGTTTCCCTACCAGGGATTGAGGCTCGACAGCCACCATACCGTCGTCATGCCCAACCGCGAACCTGCGCGTTTCGCCTCGGATGTGACCATTTTCACAAAGGAAGGACAGAGCGCCGACGCAACCATTGAGGTGAACAAGCCGTTCACGATAGCCGGCTGGAAGGTCTATCAACTCAGCTACAACGAGCAGATGGGCAAGTGGAGCAACCTCAGTGTCTTCGAACTGGTGCGCGATCCCTGGCTTCCGGCCGTCTATTTCGGCATCTACATGATTCTGGTTGGCGCCGTCCTGATGTTCATTCAAGCTGCTGCAAACAAGCAAAACTAACCTTATGAATTGGAATTATTTCATCTTCTTCGCCATCATATCCCTGCTTTTCTGGGTCACGGGCGCATGGGCCGGCTGGAAAAACAGAAAGACGACGGCCCTTGCAGCCACCGGCTGCGGCCTGCTTGTGTTCTTCGCGTTCATCGTTCTGATGTGGATCTCGCTCGAACGGCCACCCTTGCGCACGATGGGCGAAACCCGTCTGTGGTACAGTTTCTTCCTCCCGCTGGCCGGAATCATCGTCTACAGCCGCTGGCGCTACAAGTGGATACTGTCGTTCTCCACCCTCTTGTCGGCCGTTTTCATCGGTATCAACCTCTTCAAGCCCGAGATTCACAACAAGACGCTCATGCCCGCGCTGCAAAGTCCATGGTTCGCGCCGCACGTCATCGTCTACATGTTCGCCTACGCATTGCTTGGCGCCGCCTTCGTCATGGCCGTCTATCTCTTGTTTTCCAAGAAGAAATACGCCGAAGAGCTGGACATCTGCGACAATCTGGTGTATGTAGGCTGGGCATTCCTCACCATCGGCATGCTCTTCGGTGCCCTGTGGGCCAAAGAAGCGTGGGGAACTTACTGGTCTTGGGACCCCAAAGAGACCTGGGCGGCAGCCACATGGCTGGCCTATCTGGTGTATATCCACTATCGACTCCGTCGCCGTTCGGCCGCCGACGTGGCCCTGTGGATTCTCATCGTCAACTTCCTGCTGCTGCAAATGTGCTGGTGGGGAATCAACTACCTGCCTTCGTCACAGGGCACCAGCGTCCATACGTATAATTTGAGTTGACTTATTGATAGACCAGCGTCGTGAGTCGGTCGGGCGCCATCAGCTCCCTTGCCACCTGCTGAATGCCTTCGGGCGTGATGGCCTCTATGTTTCGGAAGAGCGTGGAGATGTCTTTCTCCCAGCCATAGTGCAGGAAACTCTTGCCGAAATCAAGGGCGAAGCTCTCCCGATTGTCGCAAGCCACGCCGATCTGGCCCTTCAACTGCTTCTTCGCCTTGGCCAGTTGAACGGCCGAAAGCGGCTTTTCCATCACCTTGTCGAGTTCCCGCCGGACGAGCCGCATGCAGCGTTTCACGTCGTGCGGGTCGCAACCGAAGTAGATGGCCCACAGTCCTGTGTCGCTATAGCTCACCATCGTGCTCTCCACCGTGTAGACCAAGCCGTGTCGTTCTCGCAGCGACAGGTTGAGCCGGGCGTTCATTCCCGGGCCACCCAGCATGTTGTTGAGCAGGTAAAGGCTCATGCGGCGGTCGTCGTGGATGTCGTAGGCGCGACAGCCCAGCATGACATGGGCCTGATGGGTGTTGCGGTTGACGGTGAGGGAAGACGGCGGATTGGAGGCGAAAGGCCCGTTGGGCGCAACGGACGCATGGGGCACATGGGGCGTTTCGGGCCAGTCGGCGCGCTGCAATTGTCGGACAATTTTCTTGAAATCGACGTCGCCCGCAATGAAGAAGACGGCGTTGTCGGGCCGATAATGGCGGCGGGTGAAGCGTTGCGCGTCGACCGTCGTGAAGCGCCTGACGTTGTCCGCCGTGCCGAGAATGTTATGGCCCAAGGGATGACCCTCGAAAATCATGTTTTCAAACTCGTCGAAGATCAGTTCCGACGGGCTGTCGTTGTAGCTTTCAATCTCGTCGCAGACCACTTCCACCTCCTTGTCAAGCTCGTGTTGCGGATAGACGGAGTGGAAAACGATGTCGGTCAGCAGGTCGACGGCGCGCGACGCATGCTCCTTGAGGATGGCGGCGTAGTATACCGTGTCCTCCTTCGTGGTGAAAGCGTTGAGGTCGCCGCCCACGCTTTCCAGCCCGTTGAGCACGTGCCAGGCCTTGCGGCGGCTCGTTCCCTTGAAGGTGGTGTGCTCGCAGAAGTGGGCCAGGCCCTCCTCGCCCGGCTTTTCGTCGCGGGTTCCGGCGTTGATCTGGTAGCCGCAATAGACTATGGGCGAACTGTCGGGGCGATGGATGACACGCAGCCCGTTGTCGAGGGTAAACGTTTGATATGCCATAATGGCTGCAAAGATAACCCATTTTCACAAGAAATCTTTCGCCGCAAGGGCGAAATATATGCCCGGTCGCGGCCCGTATTCCAAATAATTACGGTACTTTTGCGACGGCGAAAGCCTTTTTTCCACCATTCAACATCCATCGACAATCATGCGAAAAGTAATCGGAATCGGCGAGACTACGCTCGACATCATCTTCAAGAACGGGCAACCCATCAGCGCGGTGCCCGGCGGTTCGGTGTTCAACGCCATCATTTCGCTGGGCAGGGCCGGCCTGGACACCACCTTCATCGCCGAGACCGGCAACGACAGGGTAGGCCGTTTCATCATCGATTTCCTGAAGGACAACGGCGTCAATGCCGACAACATCAACGTGTTTCCCGACAGCAAGTCGCCCATTTCCCTGGCTTTTCTCGACGAAGAGAACAACGCCGACTACCTGTTCTACAAGGACCATCCGCACGATCAGCTTGACTTTGTCTTTCCGGAGGTCAACCCCGACGACATCGTCGTGTTCGGTTCGTTCTTCGCCGTCAACCCCGTGGTGCGCCCGCAGGTGGCGGGTTTCCTGGAACACGCCCGCGAACGCGGTGCCATCCTCTACTACGACGTCAACTACCGTGCGTCCCACAAGGCCGAAATCATGAAGATCACGCCCAACCTGATAGAGAATCTGGAGTATGCCGACATCGTCAGGGGCAGCAGCGACGACTTTTCCATCCTCTACCGAATGCCCGAAGCCCAGCGTGTCTACGCCTCCGAAATCAGCTTCTACTGCAAGAAGTTCATCTGCACGGACGGCGCCAACCCCATCGAAGTACGGGCCGAGAACGGTTTCGGCAAAGCTTACGACGTGCCGAAGAACGACCGTGTGGTGAGCACCATCGGCGCGGGCGACAGCTTCAACGCGGGTTTCATCTACGGACTGGTCAAGAACGACATCACGAAAGCCGACATCCGCCATGGCTTGAGCGAAGCGCAGTGGGACCGTTGCATCGCCAGCGGCCTGCGGTTCTCGGCCGAAAGCTGCAAGGACATCTACAATTACATCTCGAAGGAGTATGGCGCGGGGTTGGAAAAATGAGGCGTCAGGTGCCGGATTAGGGTGATATAAAAGGAAAAAAGCTGGCTCAGGCCAGCTTTTCTTGTAGTTCGGAGAGCGTAGAGACAGGCTCGATGCAGTCGCGCCAGTCGCCCCGCGTCATGCCCCGTCGGGCCAGGTCGTCGAGCGCAGCCGTCAGCGCGTCGTAGAAACCACCGATGTTGAGCAGATAGAGCTTCTTCCGATGATAGCCGATGCTGTGCGACGCCGCCACGGTGAATATCTCGTCGAGCGTGCCTATGCCCCCGGGCAGAGCCACGAAGACGTCGCTGCGCTCCATGATGATTTGCTTGCGGTCGGTCAAGTCCTCGCAGGCGATGTCGACGCTGACGGCGTCCGACACCCTGTCCGCCTTCTCCACGATTCGCGGCACCACGCCGACGGTCGTGCCGCCGTGGTCGTGCGCGGCGCGGCCGACGGCTTCCATCAGTCCCAGGTTGCACCCGCCATAGACGAGCGTGTGGCCGTTCTCGGCCATCCAGCGGCCCAACTCCTCGGCGGCACGGAAGTATGCCGCGTCAATCCGGTTGTTGGCCGAACAAAATACACCTATGTTCATACGCTGAAATGTTGCAAGGCATGAAACCACCGATGGGTTTCATGCCTCGTATAAGACTTGTTTCCGCTTTATTTCTGTTTGGGTTTGCGACGTGCCCAGCCCTCTTCGCTGAAGTCGGGCTCCTCGCCCTTGAGCTTCATCGGCTGGCCGCCGATGAGCGAACGCCAGTCGGTCTGGTCTTCAAAGTCGTCCTTCCGGCGGCTGCTCCGCTTGGTTTCGCGCTGACGGCGACCCTCCGCGGGCCTGCCACCACGCCGCTCCGCCGTGCGGCCGCCGCGTCCTTCGCTCCTGCCGCCACGGCCCTGACGACCGCGGCCGCCCTCGTCGGCGTCGTTGCAGCGCACCTCGCGGCCCTTGTATTCCAGCCCGTTGAGGGCCCTCATCACCTTCTGGGCGTCCTGTTCGGGCACTTCGATGTAGGAGAACTTCTGCAACAGGTCGATGTGGCCCACCTCCTGGCGGCCCTGTACGTTCCTGTTGAGGAACTGCATGATTTCGCCCGGATAGAAACCGTCGGTCTTTCCCAGGTTGATGAACAGCCGTCGATAGCCTGCCTCGGCCCCGCGCTTGCGGCGTCCGCCCGACGCGCGGCCCTCGCCGCGGCTTCCCGAGCCTTCACCCCTGCGACCGCTGACCGGCTTTTCGATGACCGGCGCGTGCTTGTAGTAGTTGAGGAACTTGCCGAAAGTCACCGTCACCATCTTCTTGATGATGTCTTCCTTGTCGATATACTCGAACTGGCGCATGATCTCGGGCATGTACTGCTCGATCTGTTCCTCATCCACGTCGGTCTTCATGATGTCGTCCATCACCTTGTAGAGCTGCTTCTTGCAGATTTCTTCCGGCTTGGGCAGCTCGCCGTCGACGAACTCCTTGCCGATCTGCTTCTCGATTTGGCGCACCTTGAACTTCTCTTTGGTGTGGATGATGGATATCGACGTGCCCTTCTTTCCGGCTCTTCCGGTGCGGCCCGAGCGGTGGGTGTAGCTCTCGATGTCGTCGGGCAGGCCGTAGTTGATGACGTGTGTCAGGTCGTCTACGTCGAGTCCGCGCGCAGCCACGTCGGTGGCGACGAGGAACTGCACCGTGTGCTTGCGGAACTTCTGCATCGTCAGGTCGCGCTGTTGCTGACTAAGGTCGCCATGCAAGGCCTCGGCGTTGTAGCCGTCCTTGATGAGTTTGTCGGCAATCTCCTGCGTTTCGATCTTCGTGCGGCAGAAGATGATGGCGAAAATGTGCGGATAGAAGTCGACGACGCGCTTCAACGCCAGGTACTTGTCCCTGGAATGCACCATATAATAGATGTGGTTCACGTGCTCCGCGCCCTCGTTGCGCGAGCCGACGACAATCTCCTTGTAGTCGTGCAGGTAGTTTTTGGCGATGCGTTCCACCTCTTTGCTCATCGTGGCGGAGAAGAGCAGCGTGTTGTGGTCGTCCGGCAACTGCTCGAAAATGGCGTTGATACTCTCCGAAAAGCCCATGTTGAGCATTTCGTCGGCCTCGTCGAGCACGATGTTGTTCACGTTGTCGAGCAACGCCACGCCCCTGTTGATGAGGTCGACAAGGCGTCCCGGCGTAGCCACGATGATCTGGACGCCGTGGCGCAGCGTGCGTATCTGGCTGCCGATGTCGGTTCCGCCGTACACGGCCGCCACGTGCATGCCGCTGATGTACTTGGCAAACGCATTGAGGTCGTCGCATATCTGCAGGCAAAGCTCACGCGTGGGGCTGAGGATGACGGCCTGCGTCACGCGGTTGTCGGCCACGGTCTTCTGCAACACGGGCAGTCCGTAGGCCGCCGTCTTGCCCGTACCGGTCTGTGCCAGTGCGATGACGTCGTTCTTGTTGCCGAGCAAATACGGGATTACTGCTTCCTGGACGGGCATGGGATGCTCGAATCCAAGTTCTTCGATGGCGCGGCGAATGGTCTCGCTGACGCCCAATTCTTCAAATGTCTTCAAATTGATGATGTAAATAAAGCTGGAAGGAATACAGCCCTCCCAGCCATATCATTTGGGCATGAAGACCTTCCAATTGTGAATAAAAGGGTCACGGACAATGCGCCGTGACGTTAAAATCGCTGCAAAGGTATGCTTTTTATGATGACCGCCAAGCCTTTCGCCCATCAATTTATTCTTTTTTAAGACTTATTCCCTTTGACATAAGGACATGAGGGCATGTCTTTCTTGCTTTGGATTTAAAGACATAAAGACATAAGGACATATTCTCAGGCTGCAATGACAAAGACATAAGGGCCGCAAGCGGCCGAGAAAGACATAAGATGAAGGCGAAACAACTTATAAAGGTAAAAAGGTAAAAAAATAAAAAGGTAAAAAGGACAATGCCAAAGGGCTGTGATGGGAACGCAAAAGACCAGCTTTCGCAAAACCAAAGGCCTGCTTTTAGCTTGTAAAAAGATGGCTTTTGCAGGCCGAAAAGGCTGCTTTTGAAAAGCCGACGTCGCCCGTTTTCCAAAGACTTGTCCGCTCGCAAGGTCTGCCACGGCCCGTCCAAAGAGAGGGAACATTACACGTACAAGGGCAAATACGATTGGCGTGCGCATTGATTTGAAAGCGCGCTTTCCAAAAACGCCATGGTTTAAATGTAAAAAGACCAAGACCTTCGGCCTAGCTCCCCACCACCCAAGCTTAGGCAGGGTAGCTCGTTTCGCTCGCAACTCCGCCCTCTAAAAAGACCAACCGCCAAGGCGGTAGTGCGCACAATACATGCTGTTGCATGCACAATGCACCATGGCTATGCTCCCATGAACCGACCTGACACAGTTTACTTTACACGCTCGTTAGGCACTCCCCTTGAATGTGAAATGTGAAGTGAGCAATGTAAAGTGTGATATGTGAAGCATTCAGCTGTCTTTTGCCTATTTCCATCCGTCAGGTAAGCCCTCCCTATGTGGGGAGGGGTTGGGAGAGGCCACTTCTCCCCCCTCCCTTTGGAGGGTTTGGGAGAGGCTGCTGGGATAGGTTGTTGGCCGTCGGAGAGCCTTTTTAAGCTTATTTGTGACATGTATCTCCATGAATATCTACTTTTTATGCGTATCTTTGCATGGCTTACTATCAAGATATATCAACAGAACCTAAACCTCATGATGATTCGAAAGATTAAATCATTCTTATTCGCAGCAACATTTTCGTCGCTGACAATGGCCGCCATGGCCGCCGGCGACGCAGTGCGTTATGTCAATCCGATGATCGGGTCGGGCGGCCACGGCCACGTGTTCGTGGGTGCCAACGTGCCTTTCGGCTACGTGCAGCTGGGCCCCACGCAGACGACCCGCGGCTGGGACTGGTGCTCGGGCTACCACTACAGCGACTCGCTGCTCGTGGGCTTCGGCCATCAGCACCTCAGCGGCACGGGTATCGGCGACCTGGGCGACGTGGCCATCGTGCCGATGGCCTGCAAGTGCCAGAAGGAACTGAAGTTTTCGCATGCTTCCGAGACTGTTCGACCGGGCTATTATGCCGTGAAACTGCAACGTCCCAACGTGTTCGTTGAGCTGACGGCCACCAAGCGTGCGGGTTTCCATCGCTATACGTTCGGTGCCAACATGAAGAAAGCATTTGTAGCCATCAACCTGAATCAAGGTATCGGTTGGGATAAGATGACCAATTGTAAGTATAATCAGGAGGGAACTACCATCGTTACAGGCCATCGCATGTCGACAGGATGGGCTAAGGATCAAAGAACTTTCTTCGTAGCGGAGTTCTCTAAACCCGTGACGATGGAAAAGAAGAGCAACGACAGCGTTGCTATTTTCTCGTTCGACAATAGCGACGGCAAGCCATTGATGGTGAGAGTGGGCATGTCGGCCGTCAGCGTAGACAACGCACGGCAGAACCTCCGGGCCGAAATCAAAGACTGGAACTTCAACGGCGTGGTGGCGCAAGCCGAACAGGCATGGGCCGATGCCTTGGGTAAGATTGAGGTATCGACCACGGACAAGCGCTTGAAAACCATTTTCTACACGGCACTCTATCACACGATGACCGCTCCGTCGGTATTCAACGATGTCAACGGCGAGTATCGTGGAGCTGACGGTAAGGTATATAAGGGTGACTTTACGAACTATACCACTTTCTCGTTGTGGGACACTTATCGTACCGCACAGCCGCTTATGTCGCTCATTCATCGCGATATCCTGCCCGATATTGCCACTACTTTCATCAATATTTATCGTCAACAGGGCAAGCTTCCCGTATGGCATCTGATGGGAAATGAGACCGATTGCATGATAGGAAACCCGGGAGTCATTGTGCTGGGCGACCTTGTGTTGAAGGGATATGTGAAAGACCGTGAGGCAGCGTTCGAAGCCATGAAGCAGTCGGCTATGCTCGACGAGCGTGGTATGAACTCGTTGAAGAAGAATGGCTACGTGGCTTACAACGAAGATCCTACTTCTGAGACCGTGGCCAAGACGCTGGAATACGCCATTGCCGACGCCGCCATCGCCAAGGTGGCCAAGCTGCTGGGCAAGAAAGGCGACTATGCCTACTTCCTGAAGCGCAGTCAGTCGTATAAAAAGCTCTTCGATACCGAAACACAGTTTATGCGTGGTCTGAGTTCGGACGGCAAATTCCGTGTGCCTTTCAATCCTTTCCATGCCGTACACCGGCAGGACGACTACACCGAGGGCAACGCCTGGCAGTACACGTGGCTCGTGCCGCACGACGTGCATGGGCTGGTGAACCTCTTCCCGAGCGAGAGCAGTTTCGTCAACAAGCTCGATTCGCTCTTCATCGTCGAGGGTGACCTGGGCGAGGACGCGTCGCCCGACATCTCGGGACTCATCGGACAGTATGCGCACGGCAACGAACCGAGTCACCATATATTATATATGTACAACTACGTGGGCCAGCCCTGGAAGGCAGCCCGGCTGTTGCGCCGCACGATGGACGAGATGTACACCGACCGGTTCGACGGCCTGAGCGGCAACGAGGACGTGGGCCAGATGTCGGCTTGGTACATCATGTCGGCCATGGGCTTGTATCAGGTCGACCCGTCAGGCAGCCGTCTCGTCTTCGGAAGCCCCATCCTCGACGAGGCCAAGCTCAATGTGGGCGACGGCAAGACCTTCCGCATCGTGGCCAAGAACAACGGCAAGGACAACCTCTACATACAGAGCGTCAGGCTGAACGGCAAGAACTATACGAAGTCGTACATCGAATACGCCGACGTCATCAAGGGCGGCACGCTCGAATTCACCATGGGCGCGCAGCCGTCGAAGTTCGGCACGGCGAAGAAGGACAGGCCGTGAGTGGTGTTGTGGGGTTGTTGAGATGACGGGGTGACGAGATGACGGGATGACGGGATGACAGGATGACAGGATGAATAGTTTGTCAGTCTGCGTGATAGACAAAGTAATCATTCATCCCGTCATCCTCACACCCCAACAACCCCAACAACCCAACACCCCAACACCCTCACCTAAAAACAACAACGATGAAAAACCATACAACCCATCTTGCGGCGGCAGGTATCGGCCTGTTGCTGCTGGCCATGCCCGGCAAGGTCGCGGCACAGGCCAACCATACGCAGAAGGAATTCGGCAAGGAATACATCGACGCCATCGCCGTGAGCACACCCTACGTGTCGAAACGGCCGGCCGAAGCCGACCGGTTGTTTCGCTCGGAGGTGATCGAGAAGTACATCAAGGACATGAAGAAGAAGCTCAAGGACACGCCCTACCTGGCCTGGATGTTCGAAAACTGCTATCCCAACACCCTCGACACCACCGTCCACTACACCGAAGACGAGCAGGGCGAGCCCGACACCTTCGTCTACACGGGCGACATCCACGCCATGTGGGGCCGTGATTCGGGAGCGCAGGTCTATCCCTACGTGAAGTTCGCGTCGAAGGACAAGCACCTGAAACGCATGCTCGCAGGCGTCATCCGCCGCCAGTTCAAGAACATCGTGTTCGACCCCTACGCCAACGCCTTCAACCGTTATCCCGACGCCAAGGGCTACTGGATGACCGACGACACCGACATGAAACCCGAACTGCACGAGCGCAAGTATGAAATCGACTCGCTCTGCTATCCCATCCGGCTGGCTTACGAGTACTGGAAGGAGACAGGCGACACGAGCATCTTCGGCGACCTGTGGCTCCAGACCATCGAAAGCGTGCTCCGCACCTTCAAGGAACAGCAGCGCAAGGACGGCCTCGGGCCCTACCATTTCACCCGTGTGACCGACCGACAGCTCGACACCGTGTGCAACCGCGGCTGGGGAGCGCCCTGCAAACCGGTGGGCCTCATCGCCTCGGTGTTCCGTCCTTCCGACGACGCCACGACCTATCTCTTCCTCGTTCCGTCGAATTTCATGGCCGTGACGAGCCTGCGGAAGTCGGCCGAGATTCTCACCGCCGTCAACCACCGTGCCGACCTGGCCGACCAATGCACCGCGTTGGCCGACGAAGTGCATGCCGCCCTGATGAAATATGCCATCCATCAGCACCCCAAGTACGGCCCCATCTACGCCTTCGAGGTGGACGGCTTCGGCAACCAGCTCATCATGGACGACGCCAACGTGCCCAGTCTGCTGGCCATGCCCTATCTGGGTGACGTCGATGTCAACGACCCCATCTATCAGAACACCCGCCGTTTCGTGTGGAGCGAGGACAATCCTTACTTCTTCCGTGGCAAGGCGGGCGAGGGAATCGGCGGCCCCCACGTGGGACTCGACATGCCCTGGCCCATGAGTATCATGATGCGGGCCTTCACGTCGCAGGACGACAACGAGATCAAGGAGTGCATCCAAATGCTCATGAACACCGACGCGGGCACGGGCGTGATTCACGAATCGTTCCACAAGGACGACGCCAACAACTACACCCGCCCCTGGTTCGCCTGGCAGAACACCCTCTTCGGCGAACTCATCGCGAAGCTCGTGAGCGAAGGTAAAGTTTTAAAAGTAAAAAAGTAAAAAGGTAAAAGGAGAAAGAGAAACAAGAAAAGTAAAGCAAGAAAGGAAAAAGCAAGAAAGCCCTCTTGGCCTTTTTACTTTTTCACCCTTTTACCTTTTTACCATTCAAAGCTATGTCATTCAAAAACAACCCTTCCCCCGTAGCGTGGGTGCCCACGCTCTATTTCGCCATGGGAATGCCCTTTGTGGTGCTCAACATGGTATGTACACTGATGTATAAAGGCATGGGCGTGAGCGACAGCCAGATTGCTTTCTGGACCAGTCTCATCATGCTTCCGTGGACGCTGAAGCCCCTCTGGAGCCCGTTCCTCGAAATGTACAAGACCAAGAAGTTCTTCGTGGTGCTGACGCAGTTGCTCTCGGGCGTGATGTTCGCCCTCGTGGCGTTCGCCCTCAACCTGCCTTCGTTCTTCGCGGTGACCATCGCCATGCTGGCCGTCATCGCCCTCAGCGGAGCCACCCACGACATCGCGGCCGACGGAACCTACATGAGCGTGCTCTCCAACGAGGAGCAAGCGAAGTGGATTGGCTGGCAAGGCGCCTTCTACAACATCGCCAAGATTGCCGCCACAGGTGGCCTGGTGTATCTCGCCGGCACCTTCATCGACGCCTTCGGAGTCACCCGCGCCTGGGCAATCATCATGCTCATCATCGCCGTCATCATGCTTCTGGTAGGCGCCTACCACTTCTTCATCCTGCCCTGCGCCGACAAACCGGCCCAGGAGGGCAAGACGTTGCGCGAGTCGCTGCGCGAACTGTGGGGCGTGTTTGTGGACTTCTTCCACAAGAAACACATCGTCTACTATCTCTTCTTCATCATCCTCTACCGCTTTGCGGAGGGCTTCGTGATGAAGATCGTGCCCCTTTTCCTCAAGGCGCCACGCGCCGAACAGGGGCTGGGGCTGAGCGAACAGGAAATCGGACTGCTCTACGGCACCTTCGGCGCGGCCGCCTTCGTCCTGGGAAGCATCCTGGCGGGCTACTACATCGCCCATCGTGGGCTGAAGAAGAGCCTCTTCTCGCTGGCGTTGGTGTTCAACCTGCCCTTCGTCGCCTACACGTTGCTGGCCCTCTACCAGCCCGAGAGCCTCGTGCTCATCGGCAGCGGTATCGTGCTGGAGTACTTCGGCTACGGCTTCGGCTTCGTCGGTCTGACGCTGTTCATGATGCAGCAGATTGCGCCGGGCAAGCACCAGATGAGCCACTACGCCTTCGCCTCGGGTATCATGAACCTCGGTGTCATGCTCCCGGGCATGGTCAGCGGTCTGGCGAGCGACCTCTTGGGCTATCGCCACTTCTTCGTCTTCGTGCTCATCTGCACCATCCCAGCCCTGCTCATCACATGGTTCGTACCGTTCACGTATGAGGACAAGAGGTGATGGGTTGATGGGGTGTTGAGTTGATGGGATGAATAGTTTGCTTTTCATTCCTCACTTCACATTCCACATTCCACATTCCACATTCTACATTTCACATTCAAAAAATACTTATGACCAAACTGATTATCTCGGGCAATCCGTTGCCCAACATGCCTTGGGAAGAGCGTCCCGAAGGCGAAAGAAACGTAATGTGGCGCTGCTCCGCGAACCCCATCATTCCGCGCGACCTGCTGCCGACGAGCAACAGTATCTTCAACAGTGCCGTGGTGCCGTTCGGCGAAGGCTATGCCGGCGTGTTCCGCTGCGACGACACCAACCGCCGCATGGTGCTCCACGTGGGCTTCAGCAAGAACGGCGTGGACTGGAACATCAACGAGGAACCGCTGCGCTTCGAGTGCGACAACGCCGAAATCGGGCAGTGGGTGTACGGCTACGACCCGCGCGTGTGCTTCATCGAAGACCGCTACTACGTGACCTGGTGCAACGGCTACTACGGTCCGACCATCGGCATTGCCTGGACCAAGGACTTCAAGACGTTCCACCAGCTCGAAAACGCCTTCCTGCCCTACAACCGCAACGGCGTGCTCTTCCCCAAGAAGATCAACGGCAACTTCGCCATGATGTCGCGCCCGTCCGACACGGGCCACACGCCTTTCGGCGACATCTTCTACAGCGAAAGCCCCGACATGGAGTTCTGGGGTCGCCATCGCCACGTGATGAGCCCTGCTGCCTTCGAGGTAAGCGCATGGCAGTGCATGAAGATCGGCGCCGGCCCCGTACCCGTGGAGACCAGCGAAGGCTGGCTGCTCTTCTACCACGGCGTGCTGCGCTCCTGCAACGGCTACGTCTACAGCTTCGGCTCGGCCCTGCTCGACCTCGAACAGCCCTGGAAGCCCATCTATCGCTCCGGCCCCTACCTCATTTCGCCGCAGAAGCAGTATGAGCTGACGGGCGACGTGCCCAACGTCTGCTTCCCCTGCGCCGAGGTTCACGACCCCGAGAGCGGCCGCATCGCCGTCTACTACGGTTGCGCCGACACCGTGACGGGCCTCGCCTTCGGCTATATCCCCGAAATCATCGAGTGGACGCGGAAGAACAGTATCATCTAAAAATGATATTGCGCGAAGAGCGATAGATATATCCTTTATATCCATCCCCAAAGAACATAAGGTTTACAACGAGGAGAAAGTCCAGTTGTAAACCTTATGCTTTATAGTCATTCATCCGTTATTGAAAAAAATGCCACGGCTCACAAAAGATGAATGACCTCACGGCAATCCCTTCTTTTTGTAAAACCGCTCTCTTTTCCTTTTCCATTGATAGAACCAACAACTTCCGTCAAGCTTTTTCTTAAACCAAAATCGGCTCATGGGATGATTCGAGATGAAGATTTGCAGGCTCAATGCACCACGACCATCGCCCCATGAGCCGATTCGAGATGAAGATTTGCAGGCGCAATGCCAATGGCGATTTGGGTTAAAAATACTAAGAAAGGGATGGTCTTTGCGCGCTTTTGGCCCATTTCTTTGAAAAAATCATTACTTTTGCTTGCATTCAAGCTTGTAAAACATTTAATACATCTCTTTTTAAATCCTTCTCTATGAAGCTTTCCAATCTTTTCCTTTCCCTTTCACTATTCCTCTCGCTGCCCGCCGCGGCCCAGCAGCCTGTCGACTACGTGGACCCGTTCATCGGCACCACCAACTTCAGCGTGTGCAATCCCGGTGCGGTGCTGCCCCACGGCCTGATGTCGGTGGTGCCGTTCAACGTGATGGGCTCCGACCTGAACCAATACGACAAGGACGGACGCTGGTGGTCGGCTCCCTACGAGTATCATAACAAGTTTTTCACCGGTTTTGCTCATGTTACGATGAGTGGCGTGGGCTGTCCCGAACTGGGTTCGTTGCTCACGATGGCCACCACAGGGCCGCTCGACGTGGACTATCACAACTATGGTTCGGAGTATCAGGACGAAAAAGCTACGCCCGGTTACTATGCTCTGACGCTGAAGAAATACGGCGTTCGGGCCGAAACATCGGCTACCCTGCGCTCGGGTATTGAGCGATATACCTTCCCGAAGGGCCGCGCCAACATTCTGCTCAACGTGGGAGATGGGCTCAGCAACGAATCGGGGGGAATGGTGAAGCGGGTGAGCGACACCGAAATAGAGGGCTACCGACTGCTCGGAACCTTCTGTTACAACGCCCAAGCGGTATTTCCTATCTACTTCGTCATGCGGGTGAGCAAGCGTCCGCAGACCACGGGTTACTGGAAAAAGCAACCGAAGTTTACGGGTGTAAAGAGCCAGTGGGACAAGGATAACGGCCGCTACAAACTCTATGAGAACTACAACCGCGAGCTGGCGGGCAACGAGGTGGGTTATTACTTCAGCTATGACTGCCGCGAAGGCGAACAAATTGAGGTGCGCATGGGCGTATCGTTCGTGTCGATGGCCAACGCCCGCGAGAATCTCGACGCCGAACAGCAGGGACTTTCCTTTGCCGACATCCGGCAGAAGGCCCGCGATACGTGGGAGAAAACGCTGAGCCGCGTCACCGTAGAGGGTGGAACGGAGGCTCAGAAGCGCGTGTTCTACACGGCATTGTACCACAGTCAGCTACACCCGAACATCTTGCAGGACGTGAACGGACAGTATCCCGAAATGGAAAACGGCCGCACGGGGCACACCAAGGGCAACCGCTACACGGTGTTCTCGCTCTGGGACACGTATCGCAACGTGGGTCAGCTCGAAACATTGCTCTATCCCGACCGCCAACTCGATATGGTGCGCTCGATGGTCGACATGTATAAGGAATGGGGATGGATGCCGAAATGGGAACTCTTCGGTCGCGAAACGTGGACGATGGAGGGCGATCCGGCCATTCCGTTCATTACCGACACGTATCTGAAAGGCCTCCGCGACTTCGACATCAACACCGCCTACGAGGCTTTCACACGCTCGGCCAATCTGCCCGGCAAGGATAATAAGATGCGACCCGACAACGACCCGTATCTCGCCAAGGGCTATGTGCCGATGGGTGTGTACGCGGCCGACGAGTCGGGTGACAACAGTGTGTCGCACGCGCTGGAATATTACATTGCCGACTATGCGCTTGGACGCCTCGCCCATGCCCTCGATAAGACGGCGGACGCCAAGAAATACTACGCCCGTTCGTTGGGTTACAAAAACTATTACAGCAAGGAGACGGGCACGCTGCGCCCCTTGATGAAGGACGGCAGTTTCCTCAAGCCGTTCGATCCCGAAGCGGGGGCCGACTTCTCCAACGCGCCGGGCTTCCACGAGGGGTCTGCCTGGAACTACACCTTCTACGTGCCGCACGACGTGAAGGGACTGGCACGCCTGATGGGCGGCGACCGCAAGTTTGTGGACAAGCTGCAGATGGTGTTCGACAAGGGACTCTACGACCCGGCCAACGAACCCGATATCGCTTATCCTTACCTCTTCAGCTACTTCAAAGGCGAGGAATGGCGCACACAGAAGGAAGTGAGTCGCCTCTTGGCCAAATACTTTACCGACAAGCCCGACGGCATTCCGGGCAACGACGACTGCGGTACGATGTCGGCCTGGGCCATCTTCTCGATGATGGGTCTTTATCCCGACTGCCCCGGTTCGCCCCATTACACGCTGACCACGCCTACCTTCGACCGGGTGACTTTGCATCTCGACAAGCGCTATTATCCACAGGGCGACCTTGTAATCGAGGCCCGTCGCTCGGCTCCCGACCGCTCTATCATCAAGAAAATGACTTTGGGTGGCAAGCCGCTCAAGAGCTATCGCGTCAATCACGACGAACTGGTCAAGGGGAGGAGGCTGGTGATAGAATGAAGCCTCCCCCGACCCAACCCAACAACCCAACAGCCTCCCCCGACCCCTCCAAAGGGAGGGGAGTGCCTAACGAGCGTGTAAAGTAAACTCTCGACACAGTTGAAATTACACTACCTCTCACTTTTCATTTCTCATTTCACATTCCACACTTCACATTGCACATTTCTCATTTCACATTGCTCACTTCCCACTTCCCCAAAGCTATCCCATTGAATGCCAAGAGCAGGCCTTTCATCGTGTGAAAGGCCTGCTCTTGCCGTCTAATATGCCCTCTTTTTCAATCCAATGGGCACTCTTCTTGAATGTGAAATGTGAAGTGTGCAATGTGAAGTGTGGAATGTGAAGTGAGAAGTGTGCTATGTGAAGCCTTCAACTTTCTTTTGCCTGTTTCCATCCGTTAGGTACTCCCCTCCCTTTGGAGGGGTCGGGGGAGGCCGCTGGGCTGTTGGTCGGGGTAGGTCTATATCTCCACCCTGTCCCTTCCCTCCTCGAAGTCGGCGATGGTGCCGACGATGGCTTCCGACACGGCGGGCGACACGTAGCTCACGGGCCGACCTGTCTGTATGGAGCGCAGGAAGGAGACGAGTTCGTAGCGCAGGCCCTCGCCGTCGAGCTGGTAGAAGTAGCGCTTGTTGTCGGCCGGGTCTTCGTAGCGCACCTCGAAGTAGTCGGTCTTCCACCACGGCGCCGGCACGTAGATGTAGCCCTTGGTGCCCGAGATGACCAGTTCGCCCTCGCTCTTGACGCCCCGTCCCACCTTCATCGAGGCCACGGCGTGCGGGTAGACGAACGAAATCTTGGTGAAGAGGTCGAAGTCGGGATTGTCTTCGGCCAGGTGCGTGGCGATGGTCTTCGCGCTGTAGTCCGTCCCCAAGAGCTGGTAGATGGGCAGCAGGGCCGTCGGCCCCCAGGCGCAAATGCTGTTCCACTCGGGCAGCAGCTTGTCGCCCAGCCTGTAGGCGTCGAAGTTGAAGAGGCTGGTGCAGGTGGCGTCCACCGAATAGATGTCGCCGATGATGCCGCTCTTGGCCAGCAGCCGCAGCCGGTAGTAGGCCAGCGAGTAGGCCGTCTTGATACTGTCCATGAGCACCAGTCCCTGCCGGCGCGCGATGTCGGTCAGCTCCCGCCACTGCTCCACGCGCATGGCGATGGGCGACTCGCAGAGGATGTGCTTGCCCCGGAGCAGCGCCTGCTTGATTTGGTCGTAGTGCAACCGCGGTTCGGAGATGATGTAGAGGGCGTCGCTCTTCTCCATGAGCGCGTCGAAGGACAGCGTGGCCTTGGAGAGCAGCCGCAGCTTGTCGGGCAGACAGCTGTCGTTGATGGTGTAGACGCCGCCGATTTCCATGCCGTTGACGAAGCCGCTCTCGTGTGCTATCTTGCCCAGGATGGGCGACTCGCCCACCAGGCCGAGGCGCAGGGACCGCTTCTCGGCACGTATCTCGGTGCTCGAAACGCCTTCGGTGCGCTCCAGGTAGACCACCTGGCAGTATTCCCGCAGGTAGTCGAACTTGCCTTTCCAGTCGGAACCGACGGTGAAGATGTCCACGTTGTAGCGTCGGATGTCGTCGATTTTCTGTCCTTCGTATTCCTCGATGATGATTTCGTCGGCCAGTCCGGTGGCCCTGACGGCCTCGACGCGTTCCATCAGCGTCTGCTGCACGTTGATTTTGCCGCGTTCGCGGTCGAAGGTGTCGGCCGTGACGCCTACGATGAGGTGGTCGCCCAGGGCCTTGGCGCGCTTGAGCAGCCGGATGTGGCCGTAGTGAAGCAGGTCGTAGGTGCCGTAAGTGATGACTTTGATCATGGTTGTGGGGTTGGGGTTGTGGGGTTGTTGAGTTGATAGGGTGGGGGGATGAATGGTTACTTTGTCTATCACGCAGACTGACAAACTATTCATCCCCCCACCCTCACAACCCAACAACCCCAAAAATCAAAGCACTGCGGAAAGCGCTTCGACCAATGTTGTATTGTCTTCGGGCGTCAGCGCGCCGAGATGTCCCACGCGGAACACCTTTTCGGCCATGTCGCCGCCATTGGGGCAAATCCATATCCCGTATTCGTCCTTCAGCTTCAGGAAGATGTCATAGGCCGAACCGTGGAGCGGATGCAGCGGCGTCACGGCGTTGGAAAGACTTTCGGAGACGATTTCCAGAGGGAGGCCCTTGATCTTCTGTCGGAAGTCGGCAGCCAGCCGCGCGACCCGTTCGTTCTCCTTCTCCACGCCGCCGGCCCGCTCTATCTCTTTCAGCCGCGCGTGAATCTGGCGCAACGTGCCCACGGCGGGGGTGAAGGGCGTCTGCCCGCGCTCGCCGTTCTTCAGGGCGTCGCGCAGGTTCAGATACATCGTGCGGCACTCGCTGGCGTTGGCGCGCGCGACGGCACGGGGCGCCATCACGACGACCGATATGCCCGGAGGACATGCCAGGGCCTTCTGCGAACCCGTGATCATGACGTCCACGCCGAGCGCGGCCATGTCGAAGGGGTCTGCCAGGAACGAACTGATGGAGTCGACGGCCAGGAAAAGGCCGTTGCGGCGGCAGAAATCGCTGATCAATTGGATGTCGTAGAGCACGCCCGTAGACGTCTCGTCCAGGTTGACGAGGAAGCCCGTGTAGTCCTGTCCCTCATAGGGAGCCAGCTGCTCGGACCGCAACTGCCGCCCCATCTCCAGCTTGATTTCGGCGAAGGGAACGCGGTGGATGTCCAGGAGCTGTACGAAGCGGTGGCCGAAGCTGCCGCCGTTGACGACGATCACCTTGTCGCGGTCGGAAAAAAGATTCATCACGACGGCCTCCATCGAAGCCGTCCCCGACCCTGTGATGAACACGGCGCGCGAGCCTTGCGGGGCCTTGACGAAGCGCAGCATGAGCCGCTCGTTCTCCAGCATGGTCTCTGAGAACTCCGCCGTGCGGAAGTAGGGCACCTGCTGGCCCCCCACGGCCCTCACCGCGTCGCTCGACATGACCGGGCCGACCGTGAAATTCAACATATTGTCTAATGTCATGATAACGAACAATGGTTTATCATCTACAAAGATAGCACGTTTCTTTTGATAAGCCATGGGAAAAACGTATCTTTGCGCAAAATAGCAATGAATTCATGCGAATCGTCCTGTTCTGTGAAAACAAATACGCCATCGACATCCTGAAGCCCATTCAGGACGAGGCCGACCGCGAAGGTGGCAACGAAGTGCTGTGGTATGTGCATCAAAAGAAGATTCCCGACTTCCCGCTGCGGGCCGAAGTGCGGTGGACGGGCCTGATGCAGGAGGTCTACGACTTCGGTCCCGAGGCCATCTTCGTGCCCGGCAACATCGTGCCCTACTATCTGCCGGGCGTCAAGATTCAGGTGTTCCACGGCTACGCGGCCGAAAAGAAGGACCATTGGGTCATCCGCCGCTACTTCGACACCTACTTCACGCAAGGCCCCTATTTCACCAGCCACTTCGAAGAGCTGGCCCGCCGCTACGGCGATTTCGAGGTGTTGGAGACCGGTTGGCCGCGCCAGGACTGGATATTCCGCCATCGCCACGACTACGACGACGAGCGCAGGCGGCTGCTCCTGTCGAGCGGCAAGGAGCGGATCGTCCTCTACGCGCCCACCTTCTCGCCCAAGCTGACGTCGTTGCCGCGCGTCAAGCAGGCCCTCGTCAGCCTGACCCGGGAGCGTAGCGTGCAGCTGCTCATCAAGCTCCACCCCCTGACGCGCCCCGAATGGGTGGAGGAATACCGCCGGCTGGCCCGCGAGCACGACGCCGTCACCTTCGTCGAAGATTTCAGTCTGTCGAAATACACGCTCATGGCCGACATGATGGTGAGCGACACTTCGTCCACCGTCTACGAGATGTTGCTGCTCGACAAGCCCGTCGTGACGCTCGACACCATCGCCCGCGACATCTACTGGAAGGACATCCACCGTCCCGAAGAGCTCACGGAGGCCTACGACAGCGTCTTCACCGACGACGACCTGCGACGCCGACGCCGGTGGATCGTCGCCAACTACGACCCCCATCTCGACGGACAGGTGGCCCACCGCATGCTCGAAGGGGCACGCGACTACATCCGCCGTCATGGCGTGCCCCGCCGCCGACGCCTCAACCTCTGGCGAAAGTACACCGGCATCAAGACTTTCGGCAGGATAAAAACCGACTGACGAGGGCTGTCCGCCCGGGCGGAAGGCGTGGACAAGTCCGACGGAGCCGACTTTCCAAACTGCTGTAAACAAGTCATTTACAACAAACCAACGTAGTAATCAAGTAGTCCTTTTTTATGTAGAAGTAGACGAATCGTAGGCTTTTAGTTGCAAGAAGACCCGTTTGGAGGATATATTTGCAACGAGAAACTTAATTCTAAAACCCAAATTGTAATGAAAAGACTACTTTTATCTCTTCTTGCAGCCATGACGATGCAATTGTCGTGGGCGCAAGCACAGACCGTAAAGGGAACCGTTGTCGACCCGGCGGGCTTCCCCGTGATTGGCGCCACCGTGCAGGTGGCAGGCGGCAAAAACGCCACGGTCACCGACTTGGATGGCAATTTCACGCTGTCGAACGTGCCATCGGGCTCAAATGTCAGCATTTCCTATATCGGCATGAAGACCAAAACCGTGAAGGCGGCCACCACCATGAACATCCGTTTGGAGGACGACACGAGGATGTTGGACGAAGTGGTGGCCATCGGCTACGGCACGGCCAAGGCCAAGGACCTCACGTCGCCCATCTCGGTGGTGCGTGGCGAAGAGCTGGCCAACGTTCCATCGGCGTCGCCCATGACCGCCATGCAGGGTAGGGTGGCCGGCGTCAATGTCGTCAGCCACGGCACACCAGGCTCAGGCCCCACCGTCAGAATCCGCGGCAACGGTTCGTTCAGCAATTCCAACCCCCTGTATGTGGTCGACGGCATGTTCTATGACAACATCAACTTCCTCAACACCAGCGACATCAAGGACATGAGCGTGCTGAAGGACGCTTCGGCGGCGGCCATCTACGGCGTCCGCGCCGCCAACGGCGTGGTCATCATCACCACCCGCAAAGGCACGCGCAACCAGTCGGCGCAAATCAGCTACGACGGCTACGTGGGCGTACAGAAAGCCACCAACGTGCTGAAGATGGCCAACTCCAATCAGTACGGTCAAATGCTGATGGAGGCCAACTACGACACCTACAGCCCCTTCTTCAAGAAGAGCATCGACCGCTTCGGAGGCAGCTATGCCGACGCCGACTTCCACAAATGGACCTACGGAAGCGACACCGACTGGTACAACGAGCTGCTGCGCGAGGCCCTGATGACCAACCACGCCCTGACCGTGAGCGGCGGCGGGCAGAAGGCGGCCTACTCCATAGGCATGAACTACCTCTACCAGAACGGTATCATGGATGTGGACAACAGCTACAAACGCCTCAATTTCCGAGGCGCACTCGACTATGAAGCCACCGACTGGCTCAAGGTGGGCTTCAACTTCGTCTATTCCAAGGCCAACCAGGTCAATCCCAACGGCAGCGCCTGGCAACAGGCCTTCAACGCCCCAGGCATTTATCCCATCTACGACGAGGGCAACACCGACGCCACTCCCGTGAAATACGGCGCTCCATCTTCAGTAGGATACACCAACAACTTCTACAACCCCATCGCGACGGCCCACTACTTCAACAGCAAGAACAAGTCCGACCAGCTGCTGGCCAACTTCTATGCCGACTTCCAGCTTGTTCCCGAAAAGCTTCGCCTGAAAACAGCGGTCAGCTACGACCACTCCACCATCGAGGGATTCACCTATATTCCCAAATACTACATCAGCACCCAGCTCCAGAACGCCACCAGCACGTTGCACAAGAGCGTCACCACCTATAATAATTACATCTGGGACAACACGCTCGACTACGACGATTCCTTCGGCCGGCACAACTTCGGCGCCATGGCCGGCTACTCCATGCGGCAGGAAAGCTATCGCATCCTTTCGGGTTCGGCCTCTAACGTCCCCGACGGAAAGGAGGAATACTACTACATCGGACAGGGCGACGACGAGAGCCGCAAGGCCGGCGACGGCGGTTCCACCTATCGGGGCATGAGCTATTTCGCCCGTCTCAACTACAATTACGCCAACAAGTACTACCTCATGTTCACCTTCCGTGCCGATGGTTCTTCGAAGTATCAGGAGCACTGGGGCTACTTCCCGTCGGTAGGCGCCTCGTGGGTGGTGAGCGAAGAGCCGTTCATGAAGCGCGTCAAGGCCATCGACTATCTGAAGCTGCGGGCAAGCTGGGGCAAGCTCGGCAACGACCACGTGGCCGCCAGTGCCGGTTTCGCCTCCATCGCCACAGGCAACGGGGCCTCGGGCGTCTACGGCAACGCCACAATCGCGGGCTACCAGAACACGTCTTACTTCAGTTGGCTGAAGTGGGAGCTGGTCGACGAGACCAACGTGGGCGTCAACCTGGGTCTGTTCGACAGCCGGTTGAGCCTCGACGCCGACTACTTCCACCGCATGACGCGCGACGCCGTCATCAGCACCGCGCTGCCTTTCGACAACAAGACGCTGGCCGGAAACTACGGAAAGATTCTCAATCAGGGATTCGACATCGCCTTGACCTGGGCCGACCGCATCGGCAGAGATTTCAAGTATCATGCAGGCACGAACCTATCGTTCCTCTGGAATGAAGTGAAGGGCCTCAGCGGGGCCGCAATGGTCAACAACGGCAAGGTCTACAACATCGTGGGCAAGGAGATGAACTCCTTCTACGGCTACAAGGTCATCGGCATTTACCAGAACGAAGCCCAGGTCAAGGCCGACCCGATAGCCGTGGCCAACGGCTGCCAGCCCGGCGACTTCATCTACGAAGACCTCAACCACAACGGAAAGCTCGACGGCGAAGACCGACAGACGCTCGGATCCTATCTGCCCAACTTCACCTACAGCGTGAACCTGGGCTTCGCCTACCGCAACTTCGACTTCGAACTATCCACCTACGGCCAGGCCGGCGCGCAGATATACAACCGCAAACGGGCGCTGCGCTATGCACAGAGCACCTACAACTTCGACCTCGAACAGTTTGAAAACCGCTGGACCGGCGAAGGCTCCACCAACACCCATCCTTCGGCCAAGGCCCTCACGCGGGGCTGGAACGTGAGCGACCAGCGCGTCAACTCCTACTTTGTGGAGAGCGCCGACTTCTTCCGCATCCAGAACGTGACCCTCGGCTACAGCTTCAAGAAGCTCCGTCTGGGCGGCTACACCCTGCCGAGCCTCAGGCTGAGCCTCACCGCCGACCGGCCGCTGACACTCTTCTCAGCCAACACCTTCACACCCGAAATCAGCGACCCCGACGGATGGGACACCAATGTCTATCCGCTCACGGCCACCTACACTTTCGGCATTCAAATCACTTTCTAACCTTTACTTTACAATACCGACGTTTTATGAAACTCAAACGATATATCTATGGCATTGCCCTTGCAGCCGCAACCCTCACGCTGACGGCCTGCAGCGATTTTCTCGATAAAGACCCGGAGAACAGCGTGCCCGAAAAGAGCGTCGACTATACGGCGCTGGAAAACATGTACATGCCCGTTTCGGGCGTCTACGCCAAAATCCGCACCGGTGCCATGCACTGGGTCATCCTGCCTTTGAGCATCGTGCGCGACGACGACATGTGGTCGGGGCGCACCGACGACCAGCAGCTGCTCGTCAACTTCGGCAATTATCAGTACGACAACACCTTCTGGGGACTCAACGAAATGTGGAACCAGTATTATGGTATCATCAAGGTGGCCAACGCCGCGCTCACATCGCTCGACGAATACGCCGCCAACACCAAGGATGCCTCGCTTCTGGCCACCAACCGCGCCTACCAAGGCGAAGTGCGCATTCTGCGGGCTTACGCCTATTACCGGCTGACGCAGGCCTTCGGCGACGTGACGATCCTCACTTCCAACAGCCAGACCGACCTCACCCGCTCGACCAAGGCCCTGGTGGAGGACTACATGCTCGACGATCTGCAGTTCGCCATGGACAACTGTAGGAAAGTGAGGCCCAACGAGATGGAGCACGTCGGCGCCGTCACAGCCTACACGGCCCGGATGATGGCCGCCAAGATATGGCTGAACCGTGGCGACTACGCGCAGGTGGAGAAACTGACCGACGACATCATCGGCAGCAAGAAGTTCACGCTTTATCCCGATTTCTACGAACTCTTCAAGATACCCGGCAAACTCTGCGACGAGAGCCTCTTCGAATGCCAGTGCACCGACTTCGGACAGGCCACGGGCGACATGGTCGACGCCGGCCAGTGGTTCGTGTTCCAAGGCCCCGGCTCCATGGGTGGCTGGAACTTCATCCGCTACTACGCCGCTTTCGAGCAGTGGGCCAAGCAGCGGGGCGAAACCGTCCGGGCCACGACGACCTTCCTTCAGGGCGGCGGCACCGTGACACCCAGCGGCGACAACATCAAGGACGGCACGAAGAACGATTTCTTCAACGGCAAGGTGTATACGCCGAAGAGCGAAGTCACGCCCGGAAGGGAGTGGAAATACGGCGCGGGCAACAATGTGCGCATCTTCCGCTATGCCGATGTGTTGCTCATGAACGCCGAGGCCAAAGTACGCCAAGGCAAGAACGGCGACGCGCCGTTCAATGAAGTGCGCCTGCGGGCCGCCATGCCGAGCGTCAGCGGCGTCACCGTCGACCAGATTCTCGACGAGCGTCGCATGGAGTTGGCCGGCGAATGGGGCGAACGCTATGCCGACCTCGTGCGCACCGGCAAGGCCGCCGGCGTGTTGGGCGCAGCCGGATGGACTGCCGACAAGACCTATTATCCGCTTCCGTTCACGCAACTCTCCAACGTTCCCGCACTGAAGAACGCCCCCATCCAGAAATGAACTTGAAATATGTATGCCTCGGCTGCCTGTTCATGCTGACAACGACAGCCTGTAAATCGGGCGGACGCAGCGTGGGCAGCCACGAGTCGACGACTTCGCGCCCCACTGCGTTCGACAACGACGACGCCCTGCTCGATTATATCGAGCAGGTGCACCTCAATTACATGTGGGACGGGGCCGAACCCATATCGGGACTGGCCCGCGAACGCATCCATCTCGATGGGGTCTATCCCGAAAACGACCGGGATGTCGTGACCACGGGAGGCAGTGGTTTCGGTATTGCGGGTCTGTTGGTGGGCATCGACCGTGGTTTCATCGACCGCAGGCAGGGTGTCAACCGCCTCACACGCATCGTCGACTGGCTGGCCCGGGCCGACCGCTTCCACGGCGTATGGCCCCACTGGCTCCATGGCCCGACGGGCAAAGTGAAGCCCTTCGGCCCCAAGGACGACGGCGGCGACCTCGTGGAGAGCTGTTTCCTCATGCAGGGACTGCTGTGCGTGCGGCAGTATTTCAAGGATGGCAATGCGGCCGAGAAGGCACTGGCCGAGAAGATAGACGAACTGTGGCGCGCGATGGAGTTCGACTGGTACACCCGAGGCGGACGTGAAGTGCTCTACTGGCACTGGTCGCCCAACTACGGATGGGAGATGGATTTCCCGCTCGAAGGCTACAACGAGTGCCTCATTGCCTATATCCTGGCTGCCGCCTCGCCCACCCACAGCATACCGGCCGACTGCTACCATAAAGGATGGGCACGCTCGGGGGCCATCAGAACGACGGCGGCGCCCTACGGCTACAATCTGGAACTGAAGCACAACGGGGCGGAAGCCACGGGAGGACCGCTCTTCTGGGCCCACTACTCCTGGATAGGGCTCGACCCCCGCAGGCTCGCCGACCGCTACGCCAACTACTGGGACGTGGTGCGCCATCACGCGCTGAGCGACTATGCCTATTGCGTGGCCAACCCCAAGCGATTCAAGGGCTACGGCAAAGACTGCTGGGGGCTGACCGCCAGCTATTCCGTCGGCGGCTACAGCGCCCACGCGCCCGCCAACGACTTGGGCGTCATCACGCCCACGGCCGCCCTCTCGTCGTTTCCCTACACACCCACGGAATCGATGGCCGCGCTCAAGGGCTTTTACAAGAAAGGCACTTGGATTTGGGGCAAGTATGGATTCTACGACGCCTTCTCCGAGACGGCCGGATGGACGGTGAAGCGTTATCTGGCCATCGACCAGTGCACCATCGCGCCCATGATCGAAAACCACCGCACCGGACTGCTGTGGCGGCTTTTCATGAGTTGCCCCGAAGTGAGGCGGGGACTCGACAAACTGGGAATCAACCATTGACAATCAAACCGGTCAGGCTCGTCCGACCGATTCTATCAATCAAAAAACTCTTTCAAAATGACAAATTGCAAAAAGCTGTGGGCCGCCCTGGCAATGGGCCTCGCGCTGTCGCCCGCCGTGGCGCAACAGGCCGGCCCGACTAAAATGAATCGCTTCATCGACAACCTCATGGGCCGCATGACCTTGCAGGAGAAGTTGGGACAACTCAACCTGCCCGTCAGCGGCGACATCGTCACCGGACAGGCCAAGAGCAGCGGCGTGGCCGAAAAGATACGCAGGGGGGCCGTCGGAGGACTCTTCAACCTCAAGGGCGTCGAACAGATACGCGAGATGCAGAAGGTGGCCGTCGAACAGAGCCGGCTCAGGATTCCGCTCATCTTCGGCATGGATGTCATCCACGGCTACGAGACGGTGTTCCCCATTCCGCTGGCCATTTCGTGCACATGGGACATGCAGGCGGTGGAGAACGCGGCCCGCGTGGCTGCCGTGGAGGCCAGCGCCGACGGCATTTGCTGGACTTTCTCGCCGATGGTCGACATCTGCCGCGACCCGCGGTGGGGCCGCATGGCCGAAGGCAACGGCGAAGACCCCTTTCTCGGTTCGGCCATCGCACGGGCCATGGTGAAGGGTTATCAGGGCGACGACCTAAGCCTGAAGAACACCGTCATGGCTTGCGTGAAGCACTTCGCGCTGTATGGCGGGGCTGAGGCCGGACGCGACTACAACACCGTCGACATGAGTCGCTGGCGCATGTTCAACGAATATTTTCCGCCTTATGAGGCTGCCGCTAAGGCCGGCGCAGGCTCGTTCATGACGTCCTTCAACGTGGTGGACGGCATTCCCGCCACGGCCAACCGCTGGTTGCTGACCGACGTGCTGCGCAACCGATGGGGCTGGGACGGCTTCGTCGTGACCGACTACACGGCCATCTCCGAGATGACGGCCCACGGCATGGGCGACTTGCAGCAGGTTTCGGCCCTCGCGCTCAACGCCGGCACCGACATGGACATGGTGGCCGACGGCTTCATCGGCACGCTTGAGAAGAACCTGAAGGAAGGAAAGGTGACGATGGCGTCCATCGACAGGGCCTGTCGCCGCGTCCTGGAGGCCAAATACAAGCTGGGACTCTTCGACGACCCCTACCGCTATCTCGACAAGAAGCGGCCCGCGAAGGACATCTACACGCCCCAGCACCGGGCCGACGCACGCCGCGTGGCCGCCGAGAGTTTCGTATTGTTGAAGAACGACGACCTGACGCTGCCCCTCCGCAGACAAGGTAGGATAGCCCTCGTCGGCCCGTTGGGCGACACCCCCGCCAACATGCCGGGCACTTGGAGCGTGGCCGTGGCCTTCGACAAGTGCAAGAGCCTCTTCCAGGCCATGAAGGACGCCGTGAAGGGCAAGGCCATCGTGACCTACGCCAAGGGCAGCAACATCATGGACGACAAGCAGATAGAGGCCAACGGCTCGATGTTTGGCCGAGAGATACGCGACGAACGCACGGCGGAGCAAATGCTCGAAGAGGCCGTCGGCGTGGCCCGTGAGGCCGACGTCATCGTGGCGGCCGTCGGCGAGACATCGGAAATGAGCGGCGAGTGCGGCAGCCGCAGCGACCTGACACTGCCCGAGGCCCAGCGACGGCTGCTCCTTGCGCTGAAAGCCACGGGCAAACCCGTCGTGCTGGTCAACTTCTCGGGCCGGGCGACGGTCATGACGTGGGAGACGGAGCACTTCTCCACCATCCTCAACGTGTGGTTCGGCGGCTCCGAGGCGGGCGACGCCATCTGCGACGTGCTCTTCGGCGACCGCGTGCCGAGCGGCAAACTCACCGTCACCATGCCCAAGAGCGTGGGCCAGATTCCGCTCTACTACAACCACTTCAACACGGGACGCCCGCTGGAACCGGGCAAATGGTTCTCAAAGTTCCGCAGCAACTACCTCGACATCGACAACGAACCGCTCTTCCCCTTCGGCTACGGACTGAGCTACACGACGTTCAGGTATGCCAACCTGCGCCTTTCGGCCGACACCATGCAGGCCGACGGCACGCTGACGGCCACCGTCGACGTGACCAACACGGGCCGGCGCGACGCCGACGAAGTCGTGCAGCTCTACATCCGCGACCTCGTGGGCAGCGTCGTGCGGCCCGTGAAGGAACTGAAGGACTTCGAGCGCGTCCACCTGAAGCAGGGCGAAACCCGCGCCGTGAGCTTCACCATCGACGCCTCACTGTTGAAGTTCTACGACGCCAACCTCGACTTCGTCTGCGAACCCGGCGACTTTGAGGTCATGGTGGGGCCCAACAGCCGCGACGTGGAAACGAAGAGGTTTACAGTAACAGGCTTATAAAGCAGCTGGCCTCCCCAGAAAACTGGCCTCCCCCGCCCCCTCCAGAAGGAGGGGAGAACAACCTGCCACAGCGGCCTCTCCCAAATTCTCCCCCGTAGGGAGGGCTTTCCTGACGGGTTGAAACTGATAGTTCTCCCCTCCTTCTGGAGGGGCCGGGGGAGGCCAGCTATTCATCCGGCCATGGACAGGGCTTTCCGGTCGCTTTGACCGTAGGCCGCTGTCCATTGTTTTTACGGAGATAGCTGCCCAGTTCATGGGAAAGAGAGCGGACGATTTGCGGATGACGGGCGGCCAAATCGTTCTTCTCGCCGATGTCCTGCGGGATATTATACAATTCCTTCTTTCCCGTCTTGTAACTGTAGATGAGTTTCCAATCGTCCTTTCGGATGGCACAGTTCAGGCTGATGGCCGGTCCTGTGTTGCCCCACACGTTGGGATAGTTCCACACCAGACTGCGACCGCGCGACGGATCGCCCGTCCCCATCAGCAACGGCACGAAACTCCTGCCGTCCACCGTCTGCGGCACCTTGTAATTCCTGACGCCCGCCATCTCAAGGATAGTGGGGTAGAAGTCCTCTATCATCACATAGCGGTCGCACCGGCTGCCCGACACCACGCGCCCAGGCCACCGCACAATCATCGGCTCGCGGATTCCTCCCTCGTGGAGCGAACCCTTGCCACACTTCAACGGCGCATTCTGCGTGAACAACGGTTCGTCGCGCCACTGGCTGCCCGTGGCATAACCGCCGTTGTCGCTCATGAAAATCACGATTGTGCGCTCGGCTTCGTGGTTTCTTTCCAGCCAGTCGAGCACTTCGCCCAGGCTGTGGTCCATCCCTTCGACGAGCGAGGCGTAGGCCGCTTCCTTGTCCGAAAGCCCTTTTCGTATATATTTGGCATAATAGCGTTGGTCGCGATCTATGGGCACATGCACCGCGTAGTGCGACATGTAGAGATAGAAGGGCTGTCCGTAGGCCTTCGCCCGGTCGAGGGCGTGCAACGCCTCCCGCGTCAAGGCGTCGGTGAGAAACGTTCCCGTGCCCCAATAGCTGTCCAGTCCCGGCACGGCGAAACGCGACGTGGGCGTGCCGTCTTTCTTATGTCCGTAATTCCTTTCGCTGAGATAGGTGGCGGGGCCGCCGGCGGCATGTCCCGCAATGTTCACTTCGAAGCCGAAATGCGTGGGATTCTCGCCCGGCGTGTCGATGGCGCCCCAGTGCGCCTTGCCGCAATGGATGGTGTGGTAGCCGTTCTGCCGCAGGAGTTCGACGAACGACACCGCCCGATAGGCGTGGTCGACGCCCTCGGTCTGGCAGATGCCGTTGTAGTTCCAGTCGGGTGGCACGAGGCTGTCGTCCCTTTCGTCGGTCGTCGCCCCCTTTTCGAGCGTCCAGTTGGTCACCCGATGGCGCACGGCATTGGCCCCCGTCATCATGCTGCACCGGCTCGGCGAGCTGATGGGGCACGCATAGGCCTGCGTGAAGAGCATGCCCTGTGCTGCCAGCCGCTCCATGTTGGGCGTCTCATACCTTCTGTTCAGTTCGGTCGCCTGCGTCCAGAACGGCACCGACGTGTCCTGCCAGCCCATGTCGTCCACCATGAAGAGGATGATGTTGGGCCGTTCAGCCGGCTGTGGGTCGCCGGCCCCGCCCGCCGCCATGACAGAGGCGGCAGAGGCGGACGCCAACAGGAAAGAATAAAGTCTTGGATCGTTCATTGTCGTTATTTTGAGGTGAAACATCCGGCTCAGTTTCCGGCCTTCTCGTAGCCCGGATTCTGCCGCAGGTTCTTGTTGCCCTCCAGCTGTCGCAGTGGGATGGGGTAGAGCGTCTGGTATTCCTGCGCGTTCTTTCCCCTTGCCCTTGCGTTGGAAATCAGTTTCCCATGGCGTATGAGATCCTCCCTTCGCAAGCCTTCGGTATAGAATTCCCTTCCCCTCTCAGCCAAAATGAAGTCTCGAAGCTGCTCTTTTGCAGTGTAAAAGCTAAGCGATATGAGGCTCGTTTGCGCCCTTTTACGAACCAAGTTGATGAGTTTCACGCTCTCGTCGTTGGGCCCTTGCAATTCGTTCAAGGCCTCGGCCCTGCAAAGGAGGATGTCGGCATATCTGACGTACACGATGTCGTTGCCCATGTGTTCCCCAACGGCATTGGGGTCGGGCCAGTACTTGAAGCTACGGACATTGTTCAGCGCGTTGCCGCTGGCGTCACGCAGCAGTTCCACTTCATTGCCCGACTGGTTCGTGTAGTGCGTAATGAGCAGTTTCCGCCGCGCGTCGTCGGCCTCGAAGGTGTCGTAGAACGCGGTGTAGGTGCGGAACTGCGCGCCGAAGTTGGCCCAGTTGCTCTGAACGGGATAGTTGGGCGGGAAAGCGTGGGCCATGTAGTTGTTGGCATAGCCGCTCTGGGCCAGGCAGGGGGCCCTGTAGATGAACTCCCGGTTCGTTTCGCCCTCCACCGTAAAGAGCTTGGTATAGTCGTCATAAAGCGAATAATGGCCGAGGTCGACAATCTTCTGCGTGGTGGCCACCACCTTCTCCCAGTTCTTCTCGTGCATGTAGAGCTTGGTCAGCACGCCCAACGCGGCTCCTTTCGTGGCACTCCCGATGGGTTCCTCCTTCACCGGCAGATGTTCCGTCGCGAAAGCAAGGTCGTCCTCCATGTACTTCACCATCGCTTCGTGTGTCGCCCGCGGCGTGGAACGGCCTATCTCTTCTATCTCGTCGGGCGAGGCACCGTCCGGAATCTCGATGATGGGTACCGTTCCGAAGAGGTTGTACAGGAAATAATAGGACGAAGAGCGGATGAAACGGGCCTCGCCACAGATGGAGTTGAGCCTCTCTTCCGAAATGCCCGACAGGCCCGACGTGACGGCGAGCACCGAGTTGGCGCTCGAAATGGCAGAATACATCTTGGTCCAGAAACTGTTCAGCAGCTGGTCGTCCACCGACCAGGTGTAGTTGATGAACGGCGCCGCGTTGCGTTCCAGTCCACCGCCCGTCTCGAAGGCGACATCGGTGATGAACTCATTGAACAGATAGGTGTAGTTTCTGCTGTCATACTGCACGATTCTCGACCTCGAATAGGCTCCGGCCAGCAGGGCCGCAACGCCGTTCTGCTCCTTCAGGAGAGCCGACGGGTCGTATTCCGTATATACTTTCTCATCCAGAAAATCCTTGCAGCCCGACAACGACACGCAGAAAGACACGGCTAAAAGCGATAACAATAATTTTGAATGTCTCATAGTTGGCACATATTAAAAGGTCAGGTTCACTCCAAAGCGAATCGTTCTGGAGAGGGGATAGCTGTTGTAGTTGACTTTTGACACGCTGGAAGACCCTGTCACACTGGCGTCCGGATCGAACCCGTCGTAGCTCGTGAACGTATGCAGGTTGTCCACCGACACGTAGGCCTGCGCCGCCCACAGTATCTTGTGGCTCTTCAGGGGTATGTCGTAGGTGAGGTTGACGTTCTTGATTCGGAGGAAAGAGGCGTCCACCACCGTCAGGGAGTTGACCACATACTGCCCGCCGTAGTTCGTGGGGTTCACGCCGCTGGGATATCGGTTGGTGGGATTGTCCGCCGTCCACCTGTTCTTGTAGTACTTCGACAGGCGGTTGCGGTATTCATTGGTGGGATAGAGCGACTCCAGCACGTTCACGTCCAAGGTGCTGATGCCGTAAACGCCTTGCAGGAACACGCCCAACGTGAAGTTCTTGTACTTGAAGGTGTTCGTGATTCCGAACGTCACGTCGGGGAACGGCTTGCCGAGAATGGTGCGGTCTTCCGAAGTGATGGCGTTGTCGTCGTTGTAGTTGTGGAACTTCAGGTCGCCGGGGTGGGCATTGGGCTGGGCCGAATGGGCGATGTCGTCGCCTTTTTGGAATATTCCGTCCACCTTGAAACCGTAGAATGAATAGATGGGGTCGCCCACGCGCGTGATGTTGAAGCCCGAAACAAACGACGCGATGTCGCCCGTTATCAGCTGCGGCATATAGGCGGGCAGGCTCTTCACTTCATTCTTGAGCAACGAAAGATTGAACGACGTCTCCCAACCCAGCCGCTTTGAATGGACATTCACGGTGTTGAGGACGAGGTCAAGTCCAGAGTTTCTCACATTGCCCGCGTTGACTTTCACCGAATAGAAGCCGATGGCGGAGGGCAAGGGCTTGTCGAAGAGCTGGTCCTTGGTGTTTCTGACGAAGAAGTCGACACTGCCCGAAACGCGGTTGTTGAAGAAACCGAAGTCCACACCCACGTTGTATTCCTCCGTGGTCTCCCACCGCAGATTGGGATTTGGCAGCCTTGCGGGCACCAGTCCCTGCGAAAGCGAATTGCCAAAGACGGCCGACCCGCCCGCCACGAGGGTCTGGATGGTGGCGTAGTTGCCTATTCCCTGGTTGCCGAGGCGGCCGTATCCGAGACGCAGCTTCATGGAAGTCAAATGCTTCAGAGGCTTCATGAAGGGCTCTTCCGACACTCTCCAGGCAAGCGCCATGGAGGGGAAGAAGGCATACTTGTGGTTCTTGGAGAAACGAGAAGTGCCGTCGTAGCGGAAAGACGCCGTGAGCAGATACCTGTCGCGCAGGTTGTAGTTGAACCGACCGAGCAGTCCGTGCAGCCTGTTGCGGCTCTTGAAGGAATATACATCGTCACCGTTGAGCGTGTCGCCGCTGTGCATGTTGTTGTATCCCAGCACGTCCGACAGGAATCCCGAGGCGTTGCCCGTGACATATTCCGACTGGAACTGCTCGTAGGTGGTGCCGAACATGACGGAAAAGTCGTGGATTTCATGGAATGTACGGCTGTAGTTGAGCAGCATTTCGGCCAGCCACTGCGTGCTTTCGCCGCTCCGCTTGTTGGCCACGCCGCCCGAAGCCAGGCCGCTCATGGTCTCCCGCGAGCGATAGAAGTTGTTGATGTAGGAATTGACGGTGGCCCCGACCCGTGCCGTCAATACCAGATTCTTCAATGGCTCCACCTCCATGGACAGCGTTCCGTAGGCGTTGTTGGAATGGCGGTCGGTGTCTATGCCCTTCAAGATGGCCAGCGGATTGTCGAGAGAGATGTAGTCGTTTCTATAATAACGTCCTGTTTCCGGATTTCGTCCGACAGGCAAGGTGGGGTCGAACTGGATAGCGGAGTTGATGACGCCCGCATTCTCATTGACTCCGGCCCCCTCGAATATGGAAGTGCCGTCGTTGCGCGTGTAGTTCATGTTGAACTTGAAACGCAGGAAGGCGGTCGGCGTCAGGTCGAGGTTGGCCCTCACGTTGTATTTGGTCAGCTTCGACTGCTTCACCAGGCCCTGCTGGTCCATGACGCCCAGTCCCAGATAGAACGTGTGCTTCTCTCCGCCGCCCGCGAAGCCGAACTTGTAGTTCTGGACGGGTGCTCCGTTGCGGAATATCTCGTCCTGCCAGTCGGTTCCACGGCCCACGGAGTTGATCTGATTCTGCGAGTAGATGGCGCCGTCGGGATGGTTGGCTTCGGCCCGCAGGGCGTTCAGCGTCTCCATGTAGTCGCGTCCGTTCAACACCTTCATCCGTTTGGCCACCGACTGAAGGCCCATCTCCGCGCCGAACTTCACGCGCAGTGCCGATTTCGTGCCCGACTTCGTGGTTATCAGAACCACGCCGTTGGCGGCACGCGTCCCATAGATGGCCGCTGCCGAGGCGTCTTTGAGCACTTCGATGGATTTCACGTCGTCGGCATTGATGGACGACGGGTCTATGCCGGGCATGCCGTCCACCACGACAAGGGCGTCGTTGCTGCTGTTGATGGAGCCGGCACCGCGAATCTGTATCTTGGTGGACGCGCCCGGCGCGGAATTCGTCTGGCTGATGTTGACACCCGCCGCCTTGCCGTTGATCATCTGGAAGGCGTTGGTGGTGACTCCTTCCGCGAACTTCCCTTCGCCGACGGACACGACGGAGCCTGTCAGGTCGCTTTTCTTCACGGCGCCGTAGCCGATGACAACCACTTCGTTCAGCGATTCCGTGTCCTCTTGCATCCGGATGAGCGAACTTTCAGAGAGTCGCACCGTCCTCGGCTCGTAGCCGACGTAGCTGACATACAGCTTGGCGTTGCCGTCCGTCACGTAGAAGGTGTAGTTGCCGTCCATGTCGGTCACGGTCGCGTTCCGTGTCCCCTCCTTGACGGTGGCCCCGATGATGGGTTCGCCGGCGGCGTCGACGATTCTGCCGCTCACTTTCCTTTTGGCTCCCGTCGCAGCATTGTCCATGGGATTCTGCGGGCCATGGGCTTTGTTCACGACGATGTTCTTTCCCTTGATTTCATAGTTCACATGCTGGTTGACAAGAATCTGGTTGACAATCTGTGTCAGGTCGGCACGATCGGCCTTCACGCTGACCGTCCTGTCCACGTCGACATCTTCGGCATAGAAAACGAAGGAGTAACCGGTCTGTTTCTTCAATTGCGCCATCGCCTGCTTCACCGAGACGTTGTTCACGTTGAACGTCAGTCTTTGGGCAAACGACGTGACGCCTACAAGGAAGGTCAAGCATATGGTCAAGAGAAGTCTTTGGTCGAAACGATGCATTGTTTTTCTTTTCATAGACTGCTGGTGTTTTGATGGTTGTTGTTGATATATACTAATATAAGATGTATCTTCCCTTGTCCTTCCTGTAGCGTATCTGCCAGGTGTTCGACATCACGGCCAACACCTGTTCCAGCGTGTTCTCCCTGCGGTTGAACGACCCGTAGAACCGGCGGGCGGCCACTTCGGCGGCCACTTCGATCCTGACGCCGTAACTCCGCGACAGTTCCCGGGCTATTTCGGCCGCCGTGGCGTTCTCGAAGTTCAGTTCCATCATCTCACGGGCCACGCGCGCGTCCCTGTCGAGCGTAGTCTTGGTCAGCCGTCCGGTGCGCTTGTCCATGACGACGCGCTCGCCGGGCGCCATCTCGTGGCCCGTGGTGTGGGTCACCTCGTTGTCGAGGCTCACTTTCCCCGCAAAGAGATCCACACAGGCGAAGTCGTCCTGCCGGTAGCTTCTGAAGCTGAACGTCGTGCCAAGGTCATGGAGCACAAGCTCGCGGGTGTGGATGGCGAAAGGCAATCTGTCGTTGTGCATCACCTCGAAGTAGCCTTCCCCGTCGATGGTCACGGCCCGGTCGGTAATGCCGAAGCCTTGGGAATAGCGCAACGTCGACCCCGAATTGAGTCTCACCGTGGTGCCGTCGGGCAGTTTCAGGTTCAGCTGCGAACCTTCTGGGGCCTCCATCACCACGTCGGAGAAGTCGCTCTTGACGGCGCGGGTGCCCAGATAATAGCCCATCCACGGCAAGGCGACGCAGAGCAACGCCACGGCAGCCGCCCATCGCAGCCACCGATGCTTCGCTTTTGCTTCCGTCCGGCCCCGGCCGATGCGGTCGTGGAAACGCTTGATGGCCGCCTCGGAGTCGAAACGGGGTTCGCCATCGGCCGCACGGACGGCCATCAACACTTGGAGACGGCCGCGCACATACGAAGCATGTGCGTCCGACTCCCAAGTCCACGTCTTCAGCACTTGAAATTCCTCGTTGCCGATGGTTCCGTCCACAAACGAACCGATCAGGAGGTCGATGTCATGGTTTTGCTGTTTCATTGTTTTTCACCTTCATATAGTATGACCAAAAAAGACAGAGAAAGGGTAGTGGAAAGGCGAAGAACAATGAAAAAAATGCAATTTATCTGAGAAGCAGCAACAGAAGGAGATATTTGCCCAGCATTTCGGACAACAGCCGTATGGTCTTCTTCATGTGATACTTCACCGTATTGACCGAGATACCCAACTCCATGGCTATCTCGGCATATTTCTTTCCTTCCATCCGCTGCATCATGAACACCCTTCGGCTCTCCTCGGGCAGGCTGTCGACGATTCGCCTGAACTGCGCCTCCGTCTCCTTGCAAAGCAACTGCTCCAAAGGATGTTCGTCGTCGAACAGCGAAGAGAGGAAGTCCAGCCTGTCGTGCGTGTCGATTCGTCCGGTCATCTGCCGGCGGCGATGGGCGAGCGAGTTCATTTCGTTCAGGCTCTTGTTGCGCACCGCTTTCAGAAGATAGGCCTTCAATGACCGTATGTCTATTTCCGAACGCTGATTCCAGAGCGCGAAGAACACGTCGTCGACCACCTCCTCCGCCAATTCGGGACTGCGGAGCAGTTGCAAGGCAAACCGACACATCAACGGATAGTATTCCCGATAGACTGCGTCGAATGCCTTTTCGTCGCCTTGCTTGATTCGCCTGATGAGTGTTTCGTCCATCTCGTGAATCTACTATAGTTTTAGAAATCAGGAAGTTAAGCTCATACAACAATAAAGGGGGCTTCTTCTCTTGTCGAGAGGCCGCTGTGGCAGGTTGTTCCCCCTCCTCTTGTCAAGTTTTTTTTGGCAGGTTGTTTCCCACCCTCCTCTTGTCGAGTTTTTTTGGCAGGTTGTTCCCCCCCTCCTTCTGGAGGGGTCGGGGGAGGCCAGCTACAACTCAAGCATCCTTTCGATGGGCTTCACGGCGTCGGCGGCGATGGCGGGGTCCACCTCCACCGCAGGCCAGCCGTACTTCAGGGTGAGATACACCTTCCGGAGCGTGTTCTTCTTCATGTATTCGCACTCGTTGCAGCTGCATCCCAACCCCCCTTCCGACACTTCGGGCGGCACGGGATGGAAGCGGGCGGCGGGACAGGAGCGTTGCAGTTCGTGCAGAATGCCGGCCTCCGTGGCCACGATGTACTCGTCTACTTCGGGATGGGCCTGGGCATAGTCGAGCATGGCGGCCGTGGAACCCTTCACGTCGGCCAGGTCGAGGACGGGGCCGCGACATTCCAGGTGGGCCATGACGACGGCGTGGGGATGGAGCCGCCGGAGCTTCACGATTTCATCCACGCTGAACTTCTCGTGCACGTGGCAGCCGCCGTTCCACAGCAGCATGTCGCGCCCCGTGACGCTGTTGATGTAGTTGCCCAGGTTGCGGTCGGGGCCGAAAATGATCTTGGCGTCGGCGGGGAAGCTGTCGATCACCCGCTTGGCGTTGCCGCTCGTCACCACGCAGTCGGTCAGGGCCTTCACGGCCGCCGTGGTGTTGACGTAGCTCACCACCTGATAGCCCGGGTGCTCCTCCTTGAAGCGCCGCAGGTCTTCGGCCCGGCAGCTGTCGGCCAGCGAGCAGCCCGCCGTGAGGTCGGGGCAGAGCACCGTCTTCTCGGGCGACAGCAGCTTGCACGTCTCGGCCATGAAGTGGACGCCGCACATCACCATCACCCGTGCGTCGGTCTCGGCGGCCTTGCGTGCCAGTGCCAGCGAGTCGCCCACGAAGTCGGCCACGTCCTGTATGTCGCCCACCGTATAATAATGTGCCAGGATGACGGCGTTCTTCTCGCGGCACAGCCTGCGTATCTCCGCTTTCAAGTCCAGCGACCCGTCCACCGCTTCGTCGACGTAGCCCTTCTCTTTCCATTCTTGCTTGATGTCCATAACGTGTCTTTGTTTCTTTATATCATTTACTTTGTTTCCACATTTCATTTGCTTCGTTTCTTCATTCCATTTGCTTTGTTTCCGCATTCCATTCGTCGCCCCATTCGCTTTCCAAAGCAGCCTTGTCGGAAGCCAACCGCCGCCCTTTCACCTGCTAACCGCCATGCTTTCAACCTTTCATTTCCCATTCCCCACTTTCCATTCCTCATTTCATTATATTTTTATTTCTTTCTTTAAAGAGAAAAAAAAGAAAAAGAGTAAGATGATATGATGTGGATATGTTTATAACTTTCAGTCTGTTTATTTGCTTGTTTCGATATAAACGTTTCAGAGTATGCTGTCCACGTCTGCTCAAAATATCTTTGTTATGAGAATCAGTGGCTTGCGGATGATCTCCACAATGGGGCAACGTCACGTGCAAAGTTAATAAGTTTATATCTTTTATGCCTGAAAATTCGTTGAAAAGTTTTGGAAAGCGGTTGGATAAACCTGTGGATATCCACGCCCGACAGCCACCCGCCGTTTTGCTGTGGATATCCACCGAGTTTTCCACAGGGTTATCCAGAGGTTATACAAGGGTTATCAACAGGTTGTCGGATGATAATGATGAATCGGGAAAGACCAAGTTTTTTCATATTCTCAGATTCTGCTTTAGCTTTCATTCCACCATATAATGCTGATTATACCTGCACAAACTGCGCCGATACCAACGAATTACTTGAGGATGTGCCTATTTTGAACACCTTCCTTTTGTTAGGATGGACTACAAATTTCTGGTATTTCACCAATCATCCTGCGGCATGACCGAGTGTTGCGGAATGTTGAAGCCGGCGGCTTCAACGCCCGCAAGAAAGCCTCGGGTACCGGCACGCGAGCCAGGAGTATGGTGGCAAGGTAGTTCCATCATGTCTGTTTCTCCAGAGAGTGTAAAGTAAACAGTGCCAGGTCGGTTTATAGGAGCATAGCCATGGTGCATTGTGGATGCAACAACTCGCGGCAGCCGGCACAACAGGCGTTTCTTCTCGCCCTCACGCCCTTTCAACTCCTCCTTCATCCCAACACCTCTACACCCAACGACCCACCCCGGCCAGGGGGTGGCAGCCTATTCCAGTCTAAACCTCATTTTATGATTCAGCTTGTCCGACGCGGTGCCCACGAGCGCCTCGAAGTCGCCGGGCTCCGACGTCCATGCCTGGCGCGTGTCGTCGTAGAAGCTGAGGGCCGAGTTGTCGATGGTCAGCGTCACGTCGCAGCTTTCGCCCGGGCGCAGCGACACCTTCGTGAAGGCCTTCAGCTCCTTCACGGGACGAGGCAGGCTTGACTTCAGGTCGCTGATATACAGCTGAACCACCTCGGCGCCCGCGCGGCGCCCCGTGTTGGTCACGTTGACAGTGAACGTGAGCTTGCCGTCGCGCGTCATCACGGTCTTGTCAGCCCGCAGGTTGCCGATCTTGAACGTGGTGTAGCTCAGTCCGTGGCCGAAGGCGAAGAGCGGACGCGTCTTGTATCGGTCCACGCCACGGTAGCCCACGTAGAGTCCTTCCTTGTATTCCTCGTCGATGATCTGGCGGTCGGGCCGCCAGGTGCCCGGGAAGGCATTGAGCCTGTGGGCCGGAACGTCGTTGAGTGTGCGCGTCCAGGTGAACGGCAACTTGCCCGAAGGGTTGACACGGCCCGTCAGTATGTCGGCCAGACAGTGGCCGGCTTCCGAACCCACGTACCATCCTTGCACGATGGCGTCCACGCGGTCGGCCCACGGCATGGCCACGGCGTTGCCCGAGATGTTGACGACGACGAGGTTGCGGTTGGCCTTGGCCAGCGCTTCGATCACCCTGTCCTGGCCGTAGGGAAGCGCGTAGTCCTTGCGGTCGTGGCCCTCGCAGTCCTGATAGTCGCTCTTGTTGAGCCCTCCGAAGAAGACCACATAGTCGGCCTTGCGGGCCTTGGCCACGGCGTCGGCCACGAGCCGCTCGGCCGAGCGGCTCTCGCTGAGGTCCTGTCCGCTCGTCACGCCGTTGTAGGAGCCGTTGGTGTCGCCCACGTAGCCTCGTTCCCACACGATGTCGACGCCGCGGCCGGCCAACGCCTCGCGCAGTCCGTCGAGCGGCGACAGTTCGCGCTGCACCTTGAGCGACGACGAACCGCCGCCCACGGTCATCATCTTGACGGCATTCTCGCCCACCACAAGGATGTTGCGCACCTTCATTGTGTCGATGGGCAGCACGTTCCTTTCATTCTTCAGCACCACGATACCCTCGCCGCCGATTCGGCGGGCGGCGTCGTAGTGGCTCTCCGAGCAGAGGAAGCCCACCGGCCGTTGGCGGTTCATCGTCGTGCGGTAGAAGAGCCGGAGCACGCGGCGTACCTTGTCGTTGAGTTCGCGCTCGGTGTAGCGGCCCTCGCGGATGGCCCGTTTGTAGGCGTCGGCCAGGTAGTAGCTGTCGTAGGCGTTGGTCTTGCCCATCGTCAGGCCGTCGGTCCAGGTGCCGAACTCCATGTCGAGTCCGTTCCTGACGGCTTCGTCGGTGTCGTGGCAGCCGCCCCAGTCGCTCACGACCACGCCGTCGAAGGCCCAGTCGCGCTTCAGGATGCGGTTGAGCAGGATGTCGTTGTGGCAGTTGTGCTGGTTCTTGTAGAGGTTGTAGGCCCCCATCAGCCCCCACACCTTGCCTTCGGTGACGGCGGCCTTGAACGCCGGCAGGTAGATTTCGTGGAGCGCGCGGTCGCTTACGACGACGTTCACCTGGTGGCGGTATTCCTCATCGTTGTTGAGCGCGTAGTGCTTCACGCAGGCCGCCACGCCGTTGGCCTGCATCCCCTGGATGTAGGGCACCACCATGCGGCTCGCCAGATAGGGGTCTTCGCCCATGTATTCGAAGTTGCGGCCGCCCAGTGGCGTGCGGTAGATGTTGACGCCCGGCCCCAGAATCATGTCCTTGCCCCGGTAGAGCGCCTCCTCGCCCAGGCTGTGGCCGTAGAGGCGGGCCATGGCGGGGTTCCAGGTGGCGGCCAGACACGTCAGCGCGGGAAAGGCCACGCACGAGTCGTTGGTCTGCCCGGCCTGTTCCCACTCGTCCCAAAGCACGTCGGGGCGCACGCCGTGTGGGCCGTCGTCAGTCCAGAAGTCGGTGAATCCGAGTCGTTTCACGCCCGCCGACGAGAACTTGCTTTGCGCGTGAATTACGGCAATCTTCTCGTCGAGCGTCATTCGCCCGAGAGCGTCCTCGACGCGCTGCTCCACCGGTTTCGTTTCATCCAAATACACCGGCTTCTGGGCTTGCGCACCCAACGCCAGTGTCAGTGTATAGGTCAATAAAAGATATTTCATGTGTTGTTGGGTGATGGAAGTTGATGGTCGGACCGATTCGGGCAGTCCGACCATTCCTGTTTCATTTCTTGACAACGGTCAGCGTGGCGGGCTTCATGCCCTTGCTGCAGTCGATGGTGAAGACATAGGTGTCGCCCTCGACCAGTTCCGCGCCGTCGGCCAGATAGATGTTGCCGTTGTCATGGCCACCTGTTCCGTTGCCGATGAGGAAGGTGGGATTGTCGGTCGTGAGCAGGTGGTCGTGGTCCTTGCCCTTGAACTCTGTGCCCCAGCCGGCCTGTCCGAAGAACTTGAAGTTCACGCTCTTGCCGGCCTTGAGCTGCTTGCCCACGGTGAGCGTCACCTGATGGACCTTCGGCTTGACGGGCGCCAGGCAGAGCGCGTGGTCGGTGTCCGTCCACCAGCCCTGCGCGTCGGCCGTCGTCGGCTTGCCATAGACGGCGTCGCCGATGATCCAGATGGCGCCCGTGCCGTCGTCGGCCAACGCCGCGGGCTTCTTGCCGGCCTCATCCATGCGGTGGATGCGGAATCCCTTCTGCGCCCACACGGCCTTGACGGTGTAGTTGCCCGTCACAGCCTTGAAGATGTAGCTGCCGTCCTGGTTCTTGATGAAGAAGTCGCTGTCGTAGAACCAGTCGGCGGCACTCAGGGCGGCGTCGCCCGCAATCTGATAGAAGTGACCTTGGACGAAACGCCCCGTGTAGGTGGCGTTGGCCTGGGTGATCTCGATTGTCGGGTCGTCGCTCTTCTCCACCTTGAGCACGCCCTTGTCGCAACCCTGCGTCAGGTCGACGGTGAAGCGGAAGGTCTGTCCCTTCTTCAGAGTCACGCCGTCCTTCAGCTTGACGTTACCGCTGCCCGGGTCGATGGCGAACCATGGATTGTCCGTCGTGAGGGCGTGGTCGCCGCCGGCCTTGAACTCCGTGCCCCAGCCGGGCTGGCCGAAGAACTTGAAGTCGAAGTTCTTGCCGGGGTCTATCTGGCGTCCCACGGTGAGCGTGGCCTGGTACACCTTGTCGGTGACGGGCGCCATGCAGACGTTGTCGTCCACTCCCGTCCACCAGCTGTGGGCCGCCGCATAGGTGGGCTTGCCGAACATGTCGCCGCCGATGATCCACACGGCTCCGGTGCCGTCGGCGTTGAGCTTCGTGGGATTCTTTCCGTCGCCGGCGTAGATGCGGAAGCCTTGCTGTGCGAACACCGCCTTGATGGTGTAGGTGCCGGTGATGGCGTTGAAGAGATAGGTGCCGTCGGGGTTGCGGGTGAAGAAGTCGGTGTCGTAGAGCCAGTCGAGGCGTTGCACGGCATCGTCACCGACGAACTTGTAGCTCATGCCCTTGGTGAGGGTTCCCGTGTAGGTGTCGCGGCCGGCGGCGTTGCGGAACTCCAGCGGCTGGATGTTGAGCTCCTCCTGCGGGGCGAAGGTGAAGTCGCGTGTGTTGAACGTCACCGTGACCTTGCCCAGCTTGTTGCTCTGGAGCGACAGATAGCCCTGTCCGTTCTCCGCCACGTCGTTGTCGGCCCAGCCGAAGCGGTGCTTGCCGTCGGCCGTCTGGAAGTAGCCCTTGAAGGCGTTGTCGGCGATGTCGAGCAGACAGGCGTAGGTGTAGTCGTCGCCCTCGGCCATGGCCACCTTGTCGCCGTCGGCCGTGACGAACTGCAAGTCGGCGAAGTGCGGCCGCTCCACCTGGAGGTCTACGTTCTCGACGGTCTTCCGGGTGGTCACGTTCTGGAGGGTGAGTCGCACCTGCGCGGTGCCGTTGGGCACGAAGCGCAGGAACGGCACGTGCAGCCGCAGCCGGTAGTCGCCCGGCGTCGGGGTGCGCACGCTGACGGTCGTCACCGCCTCGTCGCCGTAGCACAGTTCGGCCGTGAGCGTGGACAGGTCGTAGCCTTCGGCGTCGGCGCAGTTGACGACGATGTCGATGGAGTCGCCCATCTCGGCCTTGCCCGGGGCCGTGGCCTTGACGACGGGCGTGCCCTTGGCGTCTATGTCATGATAGTCGAAGTCCTTGCAGGAGCTCATGCCCCACACGGACAGCGCCATGAGAATGGCTGAAAAGTATTTGATGGTCTTCATATCGGTTCGGTTTTATTTCCATGTTGTCGAAACCACGCCCTGGGCCGGAACGCTGACGGGGAAATGGCTGTTGCCGTCGCTGACGGTGACGTTGAGGTCGCTGTCGCCCGAGTTGAGCACAACGACCGCCTTGCTGCCGTCGGGATTGAGGAAGGCGGTGTAGAGCAGACTGCCGCTCGTGTAGCTGCGCAGGGCCGTGCCGATGCGCTTGGCGCCCGGACGGACGACGCTCGACAGATGGCAGATGATGTAGTAGTGGGAGTTGTAGCGCAGCGTCTGGTAGTTGTTGTAGATGTCGACCGCTCCGTAGCAGGTCTGGCAACCGCCGTCGAGGTTGGGTCCCATCTTCTCGTCGAGCATGAGGTTCCACACGAGCACGGCCTTGCACCACCGGTTCACCGTGCCGAGCGTCACGTTCTTCATGTCTTCCAGCAGACGCTTGCCGAGGTTGCGGCCGTCGTTCCACACGCCGATGCTGCTTTCGGAGAAGATCAGCTCCTTGTCGGCGGCCTGGCTGTGGATGTCGGTCAACTCGTCGTTGGTGCCGCCATAGTCGTGGTAGGCTGCGCCCACCACCAGTTCGGAACCTTCGTAGTCCTTGCCCAGCGCGTTGTAGACCTTGATGGGATAGTCGTTCTGCTCCTTGTCGTTGTCGTAGTTGTAGTTGTGGTCGAACACGTAGATCTTCGTGGCGACGTTGTTCTTCTTGAACGCGGCGGCCAGCTCCTTGACGAAGGCGGCCTGCTCGTCCCAAGGCATGTAGAGCGAGGCGCAGTTGGCCTTGTTGAGCGGTTCGTTCTGCGGGCTCACGGCGTAGATGTCGACACCTTCGGCCTTCATGGCCTGGATGAACTTCACGAAATAGGCGGCGTAGTCGGCGCGCATGTCGGGGTTGAGGTGTCCGTCGGTCCACGAGTCGAACACCTTCTTGGTCCTGACGTCCTTCACCTTCATCCACTTGGGGCACGTCCATGGCGCGGCGATGACCTTCAAGTCGGGGTTGATGGCCAGAATCTCCTTCAGGATGGGCAGCACATAGTCCTTCTCATCCTTGTAGAGGGCAAAGTTCTCCAGCCCCTTCGTGTCGCAGAGCGAGTACTCGGTGCTGCTGAAGTCGTTGCATCCGATGGAGATGCGCGCGTAGCTGACGCCGTAGCCCTGGGTCGGCGAGTAGGTCTGCTTGAGGAAGGCCGCGCGCGCCTCGGGCTCCATCTTGAGCAGGTTGTAGCACGTGGAATAGGTGATGGCGAAGCCGAAGCCGTCCATCGTCTGGTATTCCTTCGCGGGATCCACCTGGATGGTGGTCGGCGCCATCGTGTTTCCGGCGCGCAGGGCCGCGCTCCCCTGCCTGAGCATGGTGTAGCCGTTGGCCGTCGACGTAAAGGTGCGGGCCTCTCCGGCGGCGGGAACGGGGTTGGGCAATGTCTTGGTCGCTTCCTGTGGCTGGATGTCGAAGCCGCTGTCAACGCCACAGGCTGTGAAGGCCGACAGGGTCATGCTCAAAAGCAATGTCGTTATCATATCGTTATTTTTCATAAGGATGTTCGTTAATAAGTTGTTTGCGGATTCAATACCCCAGATTCTGCTGCAAGTTCTGGTTTTCGTCGAGCGCGGATTGCGGAATCGGCATGAGATACAGGTTCTTGTCGAACTGCCTCACGAGCGGCAGTCGGCCCGCGTCACGGCCGGCGAGGCTGTTGATCACCTCCTCCACCTTGCCGTAGCGGCATAGGTCGTACCAGCGTTCGCCCTCCATGGCCAGTTCGAGGCGGCGTTCGTGGAGCACGGCCTCCAGCATTCTGTCCTTGGATGCGGTCTTGTCGGCCGTGAGGTCGGCCAGTTTGGCCCGCCGGCGTATCATGTTGACCAGCTTGGCGCTGTTCTGCGTGTCGCCCTTGGCGGCGTAGGCCTCGGCTTCGAGCAGGATGATGTCGGCCAGGCGCACCACATACTCGTTGTTGTAGCCCGAGCGCAGCTTGTACATGAAGGCGTAGTGCGAGGCGGGATAGTAGTTGCTCCAGCCGCAGCTGTAGTAGACCACGGTCTCTTCGAGGCGCGTGACGTCGCCCTCGTCGGTGTATGCCTTGATGAGGTCGCGCGACGGCGTCACCCACTTGGCCCACGTGAAGGCGTTGTCATAGTCTTCGAGGCTGCGCCCGTACATCCAGCTCTCCCAGTTGCCGCCGCCCGGGAGCCACTGCACTTCGAGCAGTCCCTCGGTGGTGTTGCGCTTGAGGCAGTCCTTCTTGGCGTCGTCCCAGCCCCAGAGTGTCTTGAAGTCGGGCTCCAGCGCCACGCCCGCCGTGCCGCGCACCTTCCGGGCATAGGCGATCACCTTGTCGTAGTCCTGCACGGCCTTCTCGGCATAGACCTTGCAGAGCAGGGCCTGGGCCACGGTCTTCGACATGACGGTGCGGTCGGTGGCCGAAATGTCGGGCGCGTTCTGCTCGGCATACTCCAGGTCGCCGATGATCTGGCGGTAGCATTGCTCCGTGGTGGAGCGTGGCGGGAAGTAGGTGGGGTAGACGTCCTTGATGTTCTCCGACGTGATGGTCTTGGCCACCTGGGTGATGATGGGCAGCGAGCCCCACATGCGCACCATGCGGAACATCATCAAGGCGCGGAATATCTGGCCCTCGGCGCGCCACCGGCGGTAGTCGGCGTCGCCGACGAGACCCTTCTCCTTCAGCTGCTCCACGCCGTTGATGAGCACGTTGGCCTTGGCGATGTCCTCCAGGTAGCGGCTCCAGTCGCGGGCCAGCGTGCCGGTGGTGGCGTCGAGCGCGTTGGTTTCGAGCGGGATGGTCTCCTGCCCCGTCGTGCCGGCGTATGCGTTGTCGGCGTGGGTCTCGCCCAGCAGCACGTAGTCGAGGTGCATGTGTTCCTGCCGGTTCTTGAACAGTTGGTAGAGTGCCGTGCGCTGGCTGACGGCGGCGTCGCGGTCTTTCAACACGGCGGTGGCCGTGTCGGTCTGCCGTCCTTCCGTCAGTTCGGAGGGCGACGAGATGGGCTGGGTGTCGAGGGAGCAGGCCGCCATCGACGTGGCCACGGCTCCCATCACCATGAATCGGATGTATTTCGTTTTCATATCGGAATCTGTTAATGATGAAAAGGTTAGAACTCCACTTTCAGGCCTACGACGAACGAGCGGTTCAACGGATAGGTTCCCCAGTCGATTCCCTGCACGGCTCCGCTGTCGCCATGCTGGTTCACTTCGGGGTCGCGGCCGCTGTAGTTGGTGAAGGTCAGCAGGTTGCTGAGCGAGATGTAGGGCATGAGTCGGGTGAGGCCCATCTTCTTCAGCATGTTCCGAGGTACGTTGTAGGCCAGCGTGATGTCCTTCACGCGCAGATAGCTGCCGTCCTCCAGATAGTAGGTGGAGTTCTGCTGGTTGAATCCCACGCGGGGCACGTCGGTCTTCTGGCCCGGCACGCGCCAGCGTTCGAGCACGCGGGTGGACTGGTTGCGGCCGTCGAACATGCCTTCGCTGTCCATGCGCGACACATTGTATATGTCGTTGCCCACGCTGCCTTGCAGGAGTACGCTCAAGTCGAAGCCCTTGTAGGAGAACGTGTTGGTCAGACCGAAGGTGAAGTCGGGGTTGGGGTCGCCGATGTAGGTGCGGTCTCCGGCCGAGACGAGGCCGTTCTCGTTCACGTCCTTGTAGAGAAGGTCGCCCGTCTCGGGGTCGACGCCCTCGGAAACGTAGCCGTAGAAGGCGCCGAGCGGATGGCCCACGGCGTTGCGCACCACGCTCTGGCCCACCTTGCCGCCCGTGGTGGCGTTCCAGTAGACGGACACCAGGTCGAGCTTCTCCACCTTGTTGCGGTTGAAGGAGATGTTGAAGTCGGTGTTCCACTTGAGCTTGCCGGTCAGGTTCTTGGAGCTGACGGCCAGTTCGAGGCCCTTGTTCACAATCTCGCCACCGTTGTAGGTGAGGTTTCGGGCGGGCGCGCTGCCGGCTGGCAGCGTGACGGAGATGAGCAGGTCGCTGGTCTTCTTGTAGTAGACGTCGAAGTAGAAGGTCAGCCGGTTGCGCAGGACGGTGAGGTCGAAGCCCAGGTTTGTCTGGCTGGTGGTCTCCCAAGTGAGTTCTGGATTGCTCAGGCTCGACTGCGTCCGGGTGGCGGTGGCGTGCTCCTGGCCGGGCTTCCACCACTCGACGCGGCCGAAGCCGTACATGGCCAGGTAGCCGTAATCGCCCAGTCCGCTCTGGTTTCCGGTCTGTCCCCAGCCGCCGCGTATCTTCAGGTCGTCGATCCAGGCGACGTTCTTCATGAACTTTTCGCTCGACACGCGCCAGGCGCCGGAGAACGAGGGGAAGCAGCCCCAGCGATGGCCGGGGGCCAGGCGCGAACTGCCGTCGGCGCGGAGGTTGGCCGTGAGCATGTAGGTGTCGTTCCAGTTGTATTGCAGGCGGCCGAAGAAGGAGAGGATGGCCCAGTCGGAGGCCGACGAGCCGGTGCCCGTCCAGCTGATCTTGTTGGCGGCGTTGAGCGTCCGTATGTCGTCGTTGGCATAGTCGGAGCCGTTGATGTAGTTCTGGCTCCAGTCGCTGTGTGTCCACGACGAGCCGGCCATGGCGTCGAGGCCGTGGCGGCCGAGGTTCCTCTTCCAGTTCACGACGTTGTCGAACGTCCACACGGTGCCGGTCGAGCGGCTGTCGTAGCCTGTGCCGTGCTGGTTGCGCCCCTCGCGGGTGAGCCATGGGTCGAGGAAGTTGGTGATGGTCGCGCTGCTGCGGTCGAACGAGAGGGTGGACGTCCAGGTGAGCCGGGGCATGAGACGCACGGTGGCCTTGCCCGACGCCAACAGCTTGTTGTACTGGCTCTTGTTGTCCTTGGTGCGGGCGATGTTCTCCAGCGGTCCGTCGACGTTGACGCCGTAGAAGTCGGAATAGTACTGTCCGGGATGTTCCTCGTCCCACACGGGGCCGAAGGACGGCGTGGTCAGGATGGCCGGCACCACGCCGCCCCGGTCGCTGCCGGTGCCCGAGATGATGCCCGTCCCTTTATAGGTGTAGTCCGAATAGGCCACGCTGGCGTTGATGGTGAGCCACTTGTTGATGTCGTTCTCGATGGTTCCGCGCACGTTGTAGCGCTTGAAGTTGGAATGTACGATGACGCCGTTCTCGCCCGTGAAGCCGCCCGAGAGGAAATAGCGCAGCTTGTCGGTGCCGTTGGTGACGGAGAGCTGGTAGTCCTGCACGTTGCCGGTGCGGTACACTTCCTTCTTCCAGTCGGTGCGGTCGACGAGATTGTCGGGCAGAGCGAGCTTCAGGACGCCCTTCTCGTTCATGTCGTCGATGAGGTCCCTGTATTGCCGGGCGTTGAGCGGGTTCTGGTTGTCGCGAACGGTGTTGAAGGCGTAGTGGGCGTTGAGGCTCACCTTGGCCACGCCGGCCTTTCCCTGCTTCGTGCCGATGATGACCACGCCGTTGGCTGCACGGCTGCCGTAGATGGCCGCGCCGGAGGCGTCCTTGAGAATCTGGATGTTGTCGATGTCGTCGGCAGAGAGGTAGTCGATGTTGTCCACGGGCACGCCGTCGACCACATAGAGGGGATTGTTGGAGCCGTTGAGCGACGTGGTTCCGCGCACGCGGATGGTGGGCGCGGCGCCCGGCTGTCCGTTGGCCTGGCTGATCTGCAGCCCGGCGGCCTTGCCCTGCATGCCCTGCACGGCGCTGACGATGGGCCGGGTGTCGAGGTCGGCGGTGGAGACGCTCGACACGGCGGTGGTCACGTCCTTGCGCTTCACCGAGCCGTAGCCGATGGTCACCACCTCGTCGAGCATGTTGGCCTCGTCCTCCAGCACCACCTTCATGTTGTCGGCGGCCTTCACGTTCCTGGTCTTGCAGCCGATGTAGGAAATGCGCAACGTGGCGTTGCGGTCCACCTGGATGGTGAAACGGCCGTCCAGGTCGGTGGCCACGCCATTGGATGTGCCCTGTTCGAGTACGGAGGCACCGATGATCGGCTCGTTGCGGCTGTCGGTGACGGTGCCGCGCACGCTCACCTTCTGGGCGAAGGCCGCGAGCGAAGCGCACAGCACCAGCAGCGACACGGCAAGCCGCCTCATCGTGGATGGATGGTTGTTTGCTTTCATTGTGGTTGGATTAGAATTTAGTTACATTATTATTAGGTTGACTTCATGCCTGCATCGCCGCAGGTGGAGCGGAGGCCTGCGGCCGTCTCGTTTCGGGAAGACCTCTGAATGCAAAGTTAGCCCTTTTTCAACCCCATGGTTTCGACATCAAGCAAAAAATATAGACTTTTGTAGCTATACGAAAAACATAAAAAGCTGACAATCAGCATGATATGTCTTGTCAAAGATGGCTTTCAATATAGATTCAAGCGTAAAAAATATAGATGAAAAGGCGGCTTTTCGGACTGCGCCATTTGGAAGGAGGGGAAAGATTGCTTATCTTTGTATAAGATAAAAACTACTGCCAATGATGAAACAAGCCCTCCTTCAGACCGCCTTCGCGCTGCTGCCGCTCACAGGCGCGGCCCAGCGGGCGAACCTCGACTCGCTCTACCGCTGCCTCGACAGCGAGATAGGAAAGTCGGAGAGCTACGTCCGACAGCGCCAAGACCGCATCGACGACATCCACCGCAGGTATCTCGCGGCGCGCGAACCGATGGCGCGCCACCGACTTGCATGGCAGCTGGCCGGCCATTACGGCTCTTTCATGAACGATTCGGCCATCCATTACCTTGAGATATGTGGCCTTTTGGCGCGTCAAATGGGGCTGATTGAACTGCAACAGAGCAGCTATATCGCGCTGACCCACCAGTATGCGGCCACGGGCTTCTATCCCGAGGCCCTCGCCTACCGCGACAAGATCGACCGAAGGCTGCTCCGCGGATGGCAGCTCGTGGACTACTACGACTGCCTGCACCACCTCTACGGCGAGATGAGCTACTACTCCAAGGACGAAGCCATGCGCCGCGAGAGCACCAAGCTGGCCAACCTGTACCGCGACTCGCTGTGCAGCCTGCTGCCGCCCAACGACAACCTCTACCTGTGGCGCAGGATAGGACTGCTCAACACGGCTCGACGCTACAGGGACGCCCTGCGCCTGTCGGACTTGTGGCTCGCGCAGGTGGAGGACGACACCCCGGAGTTCGCCAACATGGCGTTCTTCCGATCGGAAATCTACAAGGCCATGGGCGACGAAACCATGCGCAAGTACTGGCTGGCAAGGTCGGCCCTGAGCGACATCCGCAACGCCGTGATGGACCAGGCCTCGCTGTGGAGCCTGGCGGGGCTGCTGAGCCGCGAGGGAAGGCTGGAACGCTCCAACCGATACATCGAATATTCATGGAACTGCACGCAACGCTACAACACGCACCTGCGCGCGTGGCTGGTGTCGCCCGTGCTGGGCGTCATCGGTGACACCTACAAGGCCAACCTGCGCACGGCCAACCGACAACTGCGGTGGCTCATCGGAGCGGTCAGCCTGATGTCGGCCTTCCTCCTGGCCTCGTTCATCTACGTGTGGCGCAAGAAGAAGCAGCTCTCCATCGCACGGAACGACCTGAGGAGAACCAACCGACAGCTGTCGGAACTCAACGAAAGGCTGAGCACGAACAACCTGGAACTGGAGAAACTCAACGGAAAACTGAGCGAAACGAACAAGGTGAAGGACGAATATATCGGAAAATTCCTGAGCACATGCTCGGAATACATCGACAAGCTCGACGCCTATCGCATGCGGGTGAACCGTAAACTGAGGGCCGGCCAACTGACCGACCTCATGAAGATGGCGAGTTCGGAACAGCTGAAAGAGGACGAGTTACAGGAGCTGTTCAACAACTTCGACGCCGTCTTCCTGAACCTCTTCCCCAACTTCGTGGCCGACTTCAACGCGCTGCTGCAGCCCGACAGCCGCATCCAGCCGGCGTCGAAGAACCGGCTCACCACCGACCTGCGCATCTTCGCCCTCATCCGGCTGGGCATTGAGGAGAGTTCGCGCATCGCCGAGTTCCTGCGCTATTCGTCCAACTCCATCTACAGCTATCGTTCACGCATCAAGAACATGGCCCTCTGCCCGCGCCACGAGTTTGAACAGCGGGTGAAGGAAATCGGAATGTGACCCCTCGTCACTCCACCTTGTAGCCCATCTTCCGCAATCCTTCGAGCACGCCCCTGTCGCCCGGCAGATGGCCGGCGCCCACCACGAAGAGCGTGGGGCGCGCCTGCATGATGGCGGGCATGAGCCGCAGCCAGTCGGCGTTGCGGTTGTAGATGAGGGCGGCTTCCTCGTCGGGCGTGGCGTCGCACCGGTCGCCCATCCTGATGTCCATGGCGGCCTTGAGGGCCTTGAGGTCCTGGGCATGGTAGGCCTTGGCCATCGTTTCGGTCAATTCAATATAGTGGTCGGCGTGGTCGACGAGGCACATCAGGTCTTCAATCTGGCGGGCCATCGGCTTGCTGTCGAACAGCAGGTGGGCCTGGAAGTCGAGCGTTTCGAGGCCGCCCACAGGTTTCGAAGCCGCCTTGGCCTGCTTCTGGAAGTAGTGGTCGAGCTGGTCGGCGGGGTCGAACTCGCCCGGATGGCGCATCATGTACATGAGGATGGTGAGCTGCGTCGTGAGGGCTTCGGGCTTTATGCGGCCGAACTGCGCCTCCAGCTGCGGATTGCTCATGCCCGTGCCTATCGTCCTGACGAGGAAGGCGTCGAGCTTCCCATACTGTTCGGGCGTCAGCAGCGTCTTGAGCGACTGCCCTTCGGGCAGCATCATGGCGGTCTGCATCAGCTGGATGGAGCTGGGGGCGAGCATGTCGTCGAACGACAGCTCGCCGTAGACCTGCTCCGTCTGGGCCATGGCATCCTTCACGCCGGCAATCTTGTCGGCGAACGCGCTGCCGGTCAGCGGGTGGAACGTGCCGATGATGTACGAGGGCTTGGCCAGCCCCTTGCCCGAAATCCTATACAGCAGTTGGGCGTCGGCTCCGAAGGCGAACAGGCACATCAGGAGCAGCGAGGTGATGGTTTTCTTCATCATGTTTCTTTGGTTTGAAGGGTTGATTGTATGCGTTGTACGCACGGCGGGATTGGAAAACTACACGGGAAGGAGGAAAAAGTTGACGGGGTGTCAGTGGCTGGGTCGAACAAGTTGGCCGCTTGCCTATTCGTCCACTTGCTTCAGAATCCAGTTGCGCAGCACGACGGCGTGGTTGCACTGTTCGTCCTTGGCGCCGTAAAGCAGCGTGACGTTGTCCCTCTTCATCAGTTCGAAACACTGTTCGGCAAAGGCCGGCGCGTCGGGGTTGGCGTCGAGTTCGGCGATGTATCTGTCGGTGAATGTCGGGAAGTTCTCGCGCTTGTGGCCGAACCACTGGCGCAGGCTCACCGTGGGCGCGATTTCCTTGGCCCACTGGTCGATGGCGGCCTTGCTCTTGGGCACGCCGCGAGGCCACAACCTGTCGGTCAGAATGCGGTAGCCGTCGTCCTTTTCGGCCGCCGCATATATCCGTTTGATTCGCAGTTGGTGCATTGTGAATAAAATTTTAGTTTGAATTTCCGTGTGGTGAGAAGCTGCATGATGGCAAGACTTCTCCATGTTCCTTTGACAAAATATCATTGCCATGCACAACTTCATTGCAAAATTCCGAAAAAAACTTGAAATCTGCAAGCGATATGCAGGAAATCAAGTGTACCATGACCGTGTTCCACCACCCGATTTGGGATAAGGATACCGCCCGATGTGGGATAAAGATTTGTGCGGTTGCAGGCGGAGTACAAGCGGTAGTGTGCACAGTACGGCATGACCACCGTCCAAAGAACGCTTTGGGATAAAAAAGACCAAGACCTTCGGCCTAGTATTCTCTCGTCTTGGGCCAGGCAGGGTAGCTCGCTTCGCTCGCACCCCTGCTCTCTAAAAGAACCAACCGCTACGCGGTTGCATGCACAGAATAAACGGTTGGATGCACAATGCACCATGATTATCTCCCCATGAACCGGTTTGGTATCAAGAGATGCCTGTCGCAGGCTGCGCAGGAGGTGAAGCCGGAGGCTTCATCGCTCGATAACCCCTGGTCATCTCTGCGAAGCGGAGTGACCAGGGGATAGAAGACCAAGCGGAAATCGACCCTGTAAGGGTCGCCCAAAGACAGCCGTGATGACCGTGGGCGACCCCTCCAGGGTCGACAGACGGGTGGCGGGCACACCACCCCCCGGTCATCCTGCGGCATGACCGGGGTTACGGAGAGGTGAAGCCGCCGGCTTCAACACCCGCAGGAAAGCCTCGGGGGCGGCATGCGAGTCTCCCCGCCCGCGTAGGAAATCCTCAGGTGCCGGCACGCGGGCCAAGAGCATGGTGGCAAGGTCGTTCCATCATGTCTGTTTCTTCAAGAAGAATTGCTCCCGTTCCGGCAGCGGTGGCCATGTATGGATATAATCATTTTCTATTCCAAACTTCTCTATATATAATAAAGTGTATGTCTCTCACGGCAGCAGACGATGACTGATGAAACTCGTTTGTCATCAACAAACAGCCAACCGACAACGAATCGTCACCACCCATCAACCCCATCCGCCTAACTTTTCCTCCTTTTTATTTTTTCCTATGCCTTTTTTTATTATCTTTGCCCTTAGTTCAAATTTGTTACTACACATTCCGTAAAAACACAAGAAAGATGGCTGAAGAGCTTGAAGTAAAAGAACTGGAGCAAGTCGTAGTAAGATTCTCCGGTGACTCCGGCGACGGCATGCAGCTGGCCGGCAACATTTTCTCAACGGTTTCCGCAACCGTCGGAAACGGTATCTCCACTTTTCCGGACTATCCCGCCGACATCCGCGCCCCGCAAGGGTCGCTCACGGGCGTATCGGGATTCCAGGTGCACATCGGACAGGGCCGCGTCTACACGCCGGGCGACAAGTGCGACGTGCTCGTGGCCATGAACGCCGCGGCGCTCAAGACGCAGTACAAGTATGCCAAGCCGCAGGCCACCATCATCATCGACACCGACAGCTTCGGACCCAACGATCTGCGCAAGGCCGAGTTCCACAGCGACGACTACCTCGGAGAGATGGGCATAGACCAGGACTGCGTCGTGGCGTGCCCCATCACGCAGATGGTGAAGGCGTGTCTGGCCGACAGCGGCATGGACAACAAGTCCATCCTGAAATGCCGCAACATGTTCGCCCTGGGCATTGTCTGCTGGCTCTTCAATCGCGACCTGGCGTTGGTGGAGAATTTCCTGCGCGACAAGTTCGCCAAGAAGCCGCAGGTAGCCGAGAACAACATCAAGGTGGTGAACGCCGGCTACGACTACGGCCACAACGTACACGCCAGCGTGCCCGCCACCTACCGCATCGACAGCAAGACCAAGGTAGCCGGCCGCTACATGGATATCACGGGCAACAAGGCCACGGCCTACGGACTCATCGCCGCCGCCGAGCGGGCCGGGCTGAAGCTTTACCTGGGTTCCTATCCCATCACGCCGGCTACGGACATCCTCCACGAACTGGCCAAGCACAAGTCGTGCGGCGTCATCACGGTGCAGTGCGAGGACGAGATATCGGGCTGCGCCAGTGCCGTGGGAGCCGCCTTCGCGGGTGCCCTGGCCGCCACGTCCACCTCGGGACCGGGCATTTGCCTGAAGAGCGAGGCCATCAACCTGGCCGTCATCGACGAGTTGCCGCTCGTCATCATTGACGTGCAGCGCGGCGGGCCGTCGACCGGACTGCCCACCAAGAGCGAGCAGACCGACCTGCTGCAGGTGCTCTACGGCCGCAACGGCGAGAGCCCCATGCCCGTTGTCGCCGCCACCAGCCCCACCGACTGCTTCGACGCGGCCTTCATGGCGGCCAAGATGGCCCTGGAACACCTGACGCCCGTGGTGCTGTTGACCGACGCCTTCATCGCCAACGGCTCGTCGGCATGGCGCCTGCCCGACATCAACGACCTGCCCGAGATCCATCCCCACTACGTCACCAAGGAACAGAAATACAAATACACGCCCTATCAGCGCGACTCCAAGACGCAGGTGCGCTACTGGGCACGCCCCGGACAGGAGGGCTACACCCACATCCTGGGCGGACTGGAGAAGGACGGCGAGACCGGTTCCATCTCCACCGAGCCCGAGAACCACGACCGCATGGACCGACTGCGCTTCGAGAAGGTGGCCAAGATCGAGGTGCCCGACTTGGAGGTGCAGGGAGACAAGGACGACGCCGACCTGCTCATCGTGGGCTTCGGCTCCACCTACGGCCATCTCTTTACGGCCATGGAGCAAATGCGCCGCGAGGGTTATAAGGTGGCTTTGGCACAGTTCAAGTATGTGAACCCGTTGCCCCGCAACGCGCCCAAGGTGCTGACAAGCTACAAGAAGGTGGTGGTGGCCGAGCAGAACCTGGGCCAGTTTGCCGCCCTGCTCCGCATCCGCGTCAACGGTTTCGTGCCCTACCAGTACAATCAGGTGAAAGGTCAGCCCTTCAACGTGAGCGAACTGGTGTGCGGTTTCAAGAAAATCATCAAATCCAAGGAAGAACCCCACACGGGCGGCACCTTCGAGGAGCGCGTCGTCTATTGAGTGGCCGGTCCTTTCCCGCGGTGGGGAAGGACTGCCGTAAACAATCCATTCCAGTCACTTAGAAATGAGAAAACCATGAGCGAATTTACAGCACAAGATTATAAAAAGGGTCAGCCGCGCTGGTGTCCGGGCTGTGGCGACCACTTCTTCCTGGCCAGTCTTCAGAAGGCGATGGCCGAAATCGGCGTTGCTCCCTACGAGACGGCCGTCATCAGCGGTATCGGTTGTTCGAGCCGACTGCCCTATTATGTCAACACCTACGCCATGCAGACCATCCATGGGCGCGCGGCTTCCGTAGCCACGGGCGTGAAGGTGGTGAACCCCAAGCTCTGCGTGTGGCAGGTGAGCGGCGACGGCGACGGCCTGGCCATCGGCGGCAACCACTTCATCCACGCCATGCGGCGCAACATCGACATCAACATCATCCTGCTCAACAACCGCATCTACGGCCTGACGAAGGGACAGTACAGCCCCACCAGCCCGCGCGGCTTCGTGTCGAAGTCGAGTCCCTACGGCACGGTGGAAGACCCGTTCCGCCCCGCCGAACTCTGCTTCGGTGCCCGCGGCCGCTTCTTCGCCCGCTCCGTAGCCACCGACGGCAAGGAGACCGAGCGCATTCTGAAGGCCGCCCAGCAGCACAAGGGGGCTGCGGTGTGCGAGATTTTGCAGAACTGCGTCATCTTCAACAACGGCTGCTACGACCCCATCTACACGAAGGAGGGCCGCCGCAAGAACGCCATCTACGTGGAGCACGGCAAGCCGTTGGTCTTCGGCGAGAACGAGGAGTACGGCCTGATGCAGGAAGGTTTCGGCCTGAAAGTGGTGAAGATAGGCGAGAACGGCGTCACCCTTGCCGACATTCTCATCCACGACACCCACGCCACTGACGACACCCTGCAGCTCAAGCTGGCCATGATGGACAACGAACACGGCTTCCCCGTAGCCCTCGGTATCATCCGTGACGTCGAGGCACCCACCTACGACGAGGCCGTCAACGCTCAGATAGAAGAGGTGAAAGGCAAGAAGCCCTATCACAACTTCATGGAACTGCTCGAAACCAACGACATCTGGGAGGTGAAGGAATAATCCTTCTCTTTCTTTAAAGCCATAAGCCCGACATGCCCGATGAGTCTGACACGCTCGTCGAGCCTGTCGGGCTTTTTGGTTTATGGCCCTTCAATCGTCAAAAAGCATTAAATGCTTGGGCGATTTGTCATTTTTCCGTACTTTTGTTGATTCACAATACCGTTTATTTCAATAGGCTATGGCTAAGAATGACAAGGGTCTGACACCCATGATGAAACAGTTTTTCTCGATGAAGGACCAACATCCCGACGCCATCCTGCTGTTTCGTTGCGGCGACTTCTACGAGACCTACGGTCATGACGCCGTCGTTGCGGCCAACATCCTGGGCATTACGCTCACCAAACGCAACAACGGCGGACTCAGCGGCGAAACGGAAATGGCCGGCTTTCCCCACCACGCACTCGACACCTACCTGCCCAAACTCATCAGGGCGGGCCGGCGCGTGGCCGTATGCGACCAGCTGGAAGACCCGAAGAAGAAGCGGCAGGAGATGAAAGGCAAGCGGGGGCTGACCGAGATGGACAAGATGGTGAAGCGGGGCATAACCGAACTCGTGACGCCGGGCGTGGCCATGAACGACAACGTGCTCAACTACAAGGAAAACAACTTCCTGGCAGCGGTGCATTTCGGCAAGGGCAGTTGCGGTATCAGTCTGCTCGACATATCCACGGGCGAGTTTCTGACGGGCGAGGGCACCATCGACTATGTGGAAAAGCTACTGGGCAACTTCATGCCCAAGGAGGTGCTGTACGAGCGGAGCCGCCGCCAGGACTTCCAAAAGAGTTTCGGCCAGCGCCATTGCGTATTCGAAATGGACGACTGGGCCTTCACCGAGCAGAACTCGCGGCAGAAGCTGCTGAAGCATTTCGGCACCAAATCGCTGAAGGGCTTCGGCGTGGAACACCTGCACAACGGCGTCGTCGCCAGTGGCGCCATCCTGCAATATCTCGAACTGACGCAGCACACCCACATCAACCATATCACTTCGTTGGCGCGCATCGAGGAAGAGAAATACGTGCGATTGGACAAGTTCACCATCCGTTCGCTCGAACTCCTGCACACCATGCAGGACGGCGGGGCCTCGCTCCTGAGCGTCATCGACCGCACCGCCACGCCCATGGGAGGGCGCATGCTCAGGCGTTGGGTCGTCTTTCCGCTGAAGGACGTGAAGCCCATCGAGGAGCGGCTCGACGTGGTGGAGTATTTCTTCCGCCATCCCGACTTCCGCCGGGAGCTGGACGAAGCCTTCCACCGCGTGGGCGACCTGGAGCGCATCATCTCGAAAGTGGCCGTGGGTCGCGTGTCGCCGCGCGAGGTGGTGCAACTCAAGCGGGCCTTGCAAGCCCTGCAGCCGGTCAAGGCGGCGTGTCTCGGGGCCGAGGACGCGACGCTGAGGCGCATCGGCGAACGGCTCGAACTGTGCGAGACGCTGAGCGACCGCATCGAAAAGGAGATACAACCCGACCCGCCGCAGCTCGCCAGCAAGGGCGATGTCATTGCCGATGGCTACAATGCCGAGCTCGACGACCTGCGCGCCATCAGCCGCCACGGCAAGGACTATCTGCTCCAGATACAGCAGAAGGAGGTGGAGCGCACCGGCATTACGAGTCTGAAGGTGGGGTTCAACAACGTGTTCGGCTACTATCTGGAAGTGCGCAACACGTTCAAGGACCGCGTGCCGGCCGAGTGGATCCGCAAGCAGACGCTGGCCCAGGCCGAACGCTACATCACTCAGGAACTGAAGGAATATGAGGAGAAGATTCTGGGGGCCGACGAGAAGATTCTGGCACTCGAAGGCAGCCTCTTCATGGAACTGATTCAGGCCATGCAGGCGTTCATTCCGCAGATTCAGACCGACGCCAACCTCGTGGCGCGGCTCGACTGCCTGCTGTCGTTTGCCAAGACGTCGGAGGAGAACAGATACGTGCGGCCTGTCGTCGACGACACCAACGTGCTCGACATCCGCCAGGGCCGCCACCCCGTCATCGAGACCCAGTTGCCCGTGGGCGAGCGTTATGTGCCCAACAACGTGTATCTCGACACCGAGAAGCAGCAGGTCATGATGATCACCGGACCCAACATGGCGGGCAAGTCGGCTCTCTTGCGCCAGACGGCCCTCATCGTGTTGATGGCGCAGGTGGGCTGTTTCGTGCCGGCCGAGAGCGCCCGTGTGGGCCTGGTCGACAAGATATTCACCCGCGTGGGGGCCAGCGACAACATCTCGTTGGGCGAGTCCACGTTCATGGTGGAGATGACCGAGGCGGCCAACATCCTCAACAACGTGTCGCCCAAGAGCCTCGTGCTCTTCGACGAACTGGGTCGCGGCACGAGCACCTACGACGGTATCAGCATTGCCTGGGCCATCGTGGAATATCTGCACGAGCATGCCAGGGCCGCCGCACGCACGCTCTTCGCCACCCACTACCACGAGTTGAACGAAATGGAAAAGAACTTTCCGCGCGTCAAGAACTACAACGTGAGCGTGAAGGAACTCGACGGCAAGGTCATCTTCCTGCGCAAACTCATGCGGGGAGGCAGCGAGCACAGCTTCGGCATTCACGTGGCTGAGATTGCGGGCATGCCGCGTTCCATTGTGAAGCGGGCCAACATCATCCTGCATGAGCTGGAGGCGGACAATGCGGGCGTGGGCCGTGCGGGTCGTCCCGACACGACGAAGATCAAGGAGCACAGCGAGGGCCTGCAACTGAGTTTCTTCCAACTCGACGACCCGGTGCTGGCGCAGATTCGCGACGAGCTCCTGGGTCTCGACGTCGATCGCCTGACGCCGCTCGAAGCCCTCAACAAACTGAATGAAATCAAGAAGATATTGGGTGATTTTTAGGGGGATAGCTTTTTTCTATCGCCCGATAATTATTATCTGTTGTATCGTCTTCCATCAAGATGTACCTTTGCATCAGAAAAAGAAACAATCATTTAAAAAAGAAAGGACATCATTATGAAGACTTTAGATTATCTGCATCTCGACGAGAACAAGGCTGCCGCCACTGTCAACGCGCTGAGCCAACTGCTGGCCGACTTCCAAGTGTATTACGCCAACCTGCGCGGACTCCACTGGAACGTGAAGGGCAAGGGATTCTTCAACCTTCACGAGGCCTATGAGAAATTCTACAACGACGCTGCCGCCAAGGTGGACGAGATAGCCGAACGCATCCTGCAGCTGGGCGCACGCCCCGAGAACCGCTACAGCGAATATCTGAAAGTGGCGCGCTTGCAGGAAGACGGCTTCGAGCCGACAGGCCACGAAGGCATGCGCAAGGTGCTCGAAACGCTGTCGCTGCTGATAGAAGAGGAGCGCGAAGTGCTCGCACTGGCCCAAGAGGGTGGCGACGAGGTGACGACGGCGCTCATGAGCGACTACCTGAAGTCGCAGGAGAAGACCGTATGGATGATCGTATCCTTCCTCGGTCAGCGTCCGGCCAACCACGAATAAACCAACCACAAATAAGCCAACACAAGATTAAGCCAACACAAGATTAATATAAAGACATAATTTGAAGACGGAGAGGGCATGTCAGTTGTTTTGACATGTCCTCTTTTCGTGCTATTTATCCCAAATCGGTTCATTAGGATTCAAAACGCAAATCTTTTATCCCAAAGCGTTCGTTGGACGATGGGCATGCTGCATTGCGCCTGCAACCGTTTTTGCTGCGCCTGCAACCGCACAAATCTTTATTCCAAATTGGCGGTGGAATACAGTCATGCTGCATTGCGCCAGCTACCGCCTTGGCGGTTGGTCTTTTTAGAGTAATCTATGTTTCCTGCCAAACTTTTTTGGGTGAAAGTTCTTTAATTTATGTTGCATTCCCTTGTTGCTGGCCGGTAATGCAAACAATAATCCTCGTCCTTTCTGATGAGTCCGACAATGATGTGTACCAGCTTGTTCTTCACGTTGTTGAGTGCCAGCGGGCTTGGCTTGCCTCTCATGATGAGTCGTGTGTAATATGCCTTGATGTCGGGGTTGTGCCTGACGGCGCTCAAGGCGGCTTGGGTGAGCAGGGGCTTGAAGTTGTGGTTGCAGAGACGGCTGACGTGCGTCCCCCGTCGAACGCTCGTTCCCGACTCGTACTTGAAGGGTGCCACGCCGACGTGGCAGGCCAGTTTGCCCGCATCCAGGGGGAACTTCATGAAGTCG
>NZ_AUFQ01000017.1 GCF_000426585.1 Segatella baroniae DSM 16972 = JCM 13447 | reverse complement strand
ATGAAGGCGCAGTCTTTGATGGTGGTATTGCCCGATAAAATATGGCCTATCAAACCACCCGAGTACTGATCGCCCGTCTTTCCAAGATGTATGGCGGCTTCCACGATACAATTCCGGAGGGTCGTGCTTTCAGAGAATCCCACCAAGCCGGCCGTGTGGTAATTGTCCGCGCTGGCCGGAGCGGTCACGGTGCCTGCGATGGTGAGGTTCTTGATGGTGGCGCCGTTCGTGCGGTGGAAAGGGGCTGTGCCCTGCCCGGAACCCACGACATGGACGGTGAGCGTATAGCCGGCGCCGTCGAAGGTACCGGCATACTTATGATTGTTAGTACCCACCATCATAGAGTTATTACCGAGGTTGACCTCGGCTTCGAGACGGGCGTTGAGCCCGGTCATGCCCTTGTCGTTGACGAGTTTGCAGAACGCTTTCCAGTCGTTGGCGTCCTTGATGAGTATCGTGCCGTATTGGTCACGGCGCGCCACAATGAAGGTGTGCGAGAAGGTGCTTGCCTCGTAGTAATTGTTCTGTTCCTGCTTGAGGGTGATGGTGGCCTCGCCCGCCGTGCCGCCGAGCAGGAGTTTGCCGTTATCATAGCGGAGCACTGAGGAGTTGCTGCTGGTGACGCTGAATCCTGGATTGTTCCATTTGAAACCTTGGCCGCTCTGGGTCTTCTTGTCGATAAGTGCGTGCAAGTCGTATGTATCGAAGAGCACGCCGGGCAGGTCTTTGGCGGTGAAGTTCACCCGGTCGCGTATCACGTTGACTATGGTCTTGCACTGCACTTTGCCACACTCCCAATAGGCACTGAAAGTTGCGGTGAGGGAGGCCTTTCCAAGATGCTTGGGCCTTAAATATCCGATTCCTGAGATATCCACAATATTAGGGTTGCTCAGCTCCCATTCGATATGGCCGACGTGACCTTCGCGCTTGAGGTTGGGGTTAAAAAAACTCTCCAACGTGGAGTATATGTCATATTGTTCCTTCTCATACCTCACGTTGGGTATCTTGACATAACCCACAATGATGTCGCGCACCTTGAACTGGCCCCAATCTTTCTTGTCGTGGCTCCAGATATCGACACTTTTCGCTTTGGCATCATAATTATAGACAACTATGTTGTTGTCGTCGTCGTTGAGATTGTCATGATTGCCTCCGACTATTTTCGCCTTCGAGATGGCATTCCTCTCGAAGTAATAGGCATAGCCGTCTGTAACATACTTGATGCGGTTGCTGCCATAGGGGTGGCTATAGCTCTCTCCACCCTCCGTATCGCGCAGGATGATCCAGCGGATGGCATAGCCGTCGTCAGCCTTTACGGTGATGCGGGAACCCTTTGCCAACTCGTAGATGGCACTGTTGCCCGTTCCGCTGGTGGTCTTGCAATCGCTGAACTCAAGCTCCACCTTCCCGTTCTCCAATCGGAGAGTTTCTACCCGCTTGTTCTTGCCTATCCACTCCACGGCCTGGCGTGAGCGGAAAATCTCATAATCAGCACAATTGTAATTTCTCTCGTAATCTTCCGCCCACGCCGGCGCGGCCAGCACCAGGACGAAGAGAAAGAGGCATAGCCTCTGAATGATGTTTTTTGTTTTCATGTAAGTATCTAAAAAAAGATGATTGCCACAAAAGCATGGTACAAACATAAGACAAAACAAGAAAAACACAAAGAAAAAAGCTACGCAAAATTGCGCAAAAAAAAGGAATTTGCCCAAAAAAGCTACGCAAAACTACGCAAAATCAATCCCGCGAGGCTGTCAAAAGAATAAAATAACCGGCATAACGGTATGATTTTCTCGAAGAATACGTATTTCTCTACGGCTGACGGGCTGTGCGTCAGTCTTCAAAAGCCGTCCGAAAGCAAAAGAGAAGCAGTCCTTTGGTACGCCAAACGGGCTGCTTTCATCTTCCAACAGCCATCCTTTTACAATGCGAAAGGGCAGCTCTTGTTTTTTCATTAAATATCAGTTGTCAGGATGTAAGGATGCGGGAATGTGGTGATGAATGACAAGTGCCGGCACCTGCCACCAAACCGATGGGAAAAAAGCCGCGCAGGCCAAAGCAGACATGGCACGACCGCAAAGCATAAAAAAAAGATTGCGCCAACATTGTGACACAATCTTCTTATGATAGGGCGTTCAATGATCAACGTATTGTCATCATTCTTCCTCGGCTTGGGCTTCCTGTCCCGAGAAGTCGAGCACATTCTTGCGGTTCGCCTGCATGCGGTCGTACTCCTCACGCGAGCCGACGACGAGCTTCTCCCACTGGCGGAGGCCCGTACCCGACGGTATGCGGTGGCCACAAATCACGTTCTCCTTCATTCCTTCGAGGTAGTCCACCTTGCCGCGGATGGCCGCTTCGTTGAGAACCTTGGTGGTCTCCTGGAACGAGGCGGCGCTCATGAAGCTCTTCGTGGCCAGGGCCGCACGGGTGATACCTTGCAGAATCTGGGTGGAAGTGGCCGGCACGGCGTCGCGCACCTGCACCGGATTGAGGTCGCGGCGCTTGAGCGACGAGTTTTCGTCGCGCAGCTTGCGGGCCGTAACAATCTGCCCCTTCTTGAGCACCTGTGAGTCGCCGGCGTCGATGACCACCTTCTTGCCCCAGATGCGGTCGTTCTCATCGGCAAAGTCGAGCTTGTCGACCAGTTCCTGTTCAAGGAATGTGGTGTCGCCCGGGTCGTCGATGCGAACCTTGCGCATCATCTGGCGCACGATAATCTCGAAGTGCTTGTCGTTGATCTTCACACCCTGGAGGCGGTAGACGTCCTGCACCTCGTTCACGATATACTCCTGGACGGCCGTGGGGCCCTTGATGGCCAGGATGTCGCCGGGCGTGGTGACGCCATCGGAAAGCGGCGTGCCGGCACGAACGGCGTCGTGCTCCTGAACAAGAATCTGCTTGGACAGCGACACGAGGTATTTCTTCTGGTCGCCGGTCTTCGACGTAACGACGATTTCGCGGTTGCCGCGCTTAAGCTTGCCGAGCGTCACCTCGCCGTCGATTTCGGAAACGACGGCCGGGTTGGACGGGTTGCGGGCCTCGAAGAGTTCGGTGACACGAGGCAGACCACCGGTGATGTCGCCGGCGCCACCTACAGCACGCGGAATCTTGATGAGCGTCTCACCGGTGCTGATGGTCTGGCCGTCCTCTACAGAAAGGTGGCCGCCCACCGGCAGGTTGTAAGTACCGACAATCTCGCCTCCGGCGCTGATGATGTCAACAGTGGGCACCTTGGTACGGTCCTTGGAGTCGGTGATGATCTTCTCGGTCATGCCGGTCGTCTCGTCGGTCTCGGCGTGGTAAGTCACCCCTTCAACAACGTCATGGAACTTCAAAGTACCTGCGTATTCGGAAACGATGACGGCATTGAACGGGTCCCACCGGGCGATGAGGTCGCCCTTCTTGACGATATCGCCGTTCTTGTTGTAGAGCGAGGCACCGTAAGGCACGTTGAGCGTACTGAGCACAATGTTGGTGTGGGTGTCGACGAAGCGGACTTCGGCCAGGCGGCTGACAACCATCTGGCACTGGATGTCGCCATCATCGGCATCCTCAACGAACGGAACCGTGCGGAGCTCGTCGAATTCGAGGCGGCTGTCGTTCCTGGCAACGATGCTGGCGTTGGCAGCGGCGTTGCCAGCCACACCACCGGCGTGGAACGTACGGAGCGTAAGCTGTGTACCCGGCTCACCGATGGCCTGGGCCGCGATGACGCCGACAGCTTCGCCGAGCTGCACCATGCGTGCCGTGGCCAAGTTGCGGCCGTAGCACTTCATGCAGACGCCCTTCTTGCTCTCGCAAGTGAGCACGGAACGGATCTCGACCATCTCGATGGGCGACTCGTCGATGGCCTGTGCCTTCTCTTCGGTGATTTCCTCACCGGCTTGCACCAGCACTTCGCCTGTCGACGGGTGAATGACGTCGTGAACCGACACGCGGCCGAGGATGCGCTCGTAGAGCGTGGAGATGATTTCATCGCCGTTCTTCAGCGCGCGGCACTCAAGGCCACGCAGCGTGCCGCAGTCCTCCTCGCAGATGATGACGTCGTGGCTGACATCGACCAGACGACGGGTCAGGTAACCGGCGTCGGCCGTCTTCATGGCGGTGTCGGCCAAACCCTTGCGGGCGCCATGGGAAGAGATGAAGTACTCAAGCACCGACATGCCTTCCTTGAAGTTGGAAAGGATGGGGTTCTCGATGATCTGCGCGCCTTCGGCACCGGCCTTCTGGGGCTTGGCCATCAAACCGCGCATACCGGAAAGCTGCTTGATCTGGTCCTTGGAACCACGGGCTCCGGAGTCGAGCATCATGTAGACGGCGTTGAAGCCCTGGTCGGCTTCGGTCATCTCCTTCATCAGGACATCACCCAACTCGTTGTTGACGTGGGTCCAGGCGTCGATGACCTGGTTGTAACGCTCCTTGTCGGTGATGAAACCCATGTTGTAGTTGTTGGTGATTTCCTCCACCTCACGCTGTCCCTTGCCCACGATGTCGGATTTCTCGGCCGGGATGATGATGTCGTCGAGGTTGAAAGAGAGACCGGCGACGTAGGACATTCGGTAACCGAGGTTCTTGATTCCGTCGAGGAACTCACAGGCACGGGCCATACCCACCGCCTTGATGACGTCGGCGATGAGACCACGGAGACTCTTCTTGGAAATAATGCCGTTGAAGAAGCCCACCTCTTCGGGAATGATCTGGTTGACGATGACACGACCGACGGAGGTGTCGACCATGCGGCGCGTGAGCTTGCCGTCGACAAGGTCGTTGACAACGACCTTGACCAAGGCGTGGAGGTCGCAACGGCCCTCATTGTGGGCGATGAGCGCCTCCTCGGGACCGTAGAACTTGAGGTTTTCGCCCTTGGCACCCGGGCGAATCTTGGTGATATAGTAGAGACCAAGCACCATGTCCTGTGAGGGAACGGTGATGGGTGCGCCATTGGCGGGGTTGAGAATGTTGTGGCTCTGGAGCATCAATATCTGCGCTTCGAGAATGGCCTCGTTGCTCAAGGGAAGGTGGACGGCCATCTGGTCGCCGTCGAAGTCGGCGTTGAACGCGGTACAAGCCAGGGGGTGGAGCTGGATGGCCTTGCCCTCGATGAGCTTGGGCTGGAACGCCTGGATACCCAGACGGTGAAGCGTCGGCGCACGGTTGAGCATGACGGGATGTCCCTTCATGACATTCTCCAGAATGTCCCAGATGACGGGCTCGCGGCGATCGACGATTTTCTTGGCGCTCTTCACGGTCTTCACGATACCGCGCTCGATGAGCTTGCGGATGATGAACGGCTTGTAGAGTTCGGCCGCCATCAACTTGGGCAGACCACACTCGCCCATCTTCAACTCGGGACCGACAACGATGACGGAGCGTGCGGAATAGTCGACACGCTTACCGAGAAGGTTCTGGCGGAAGCGGCCCTGCTTGCCTTTGAGCGAGTCGGAAAGAGACTTCAAAGGACGGTTGCTCTCGCTCTTGACGGCAGAAGCCTTGCGGGAGTTGTCGAACAAGGAGTCGACGGCTTCCTGAAGCATGCGCTTCTCATTACGGAGAATCACCTCGGGAGCCTTGATTTCCATCAAACGCTTCAAGCGGTTGTTGCGGATGATGACACGACGGTAGAGGTCGTTGAGGTCGGACGTGGCGAAACGACCGCCATCCAACGGCACCAACGGACGAAGCTCGGGCGGGATGACAGGGATGATCTTCATGATCATCCACTCAGGACGGTTGACGCCCTTGGACGCACGGAAAGACTCGACTACCTGCAAGCGCTTCAAGGCCTCGGTCTTGCGTTGCTGGCTGGAGTCGTTGTTGGCCCGGTCGCGAAGCTCGTAGGAGAGGGTGTCGAGGTCGAGGTCGGCCAACAGGTCGTAGACAGCTTCGGCGCCCATCTTGGCAACGAACTTGTTGGGGTCGCTGTCATCGAGCAGGTCGTTGTTGGGGGCCACCTGATTGTCGAGAATGTCGATATACTCCTCTTCAGAGAGCAGGTCCATCGTGTGTGAACCGTTGACCTCCATGCCCTCGGTGTCTTTGCGGCCTTCCATCACACCCGGCTTGATGACCACGTACTTTTCATAATACACGATGGCGTCGAGCTTCTTGGTAGGCATTCCGAGCAGGTAGCCAATCTTGTTGGGTAACGAGCGGAAGTACCAGATGTGGGCGACGGGAACAACCAGTTCGATGTGTCCCGAACGCTCGCGACGCACCTTCTTTTCGGTCACCTCCACGCCACAGCGGTCGCAGACGATGCCCTTGTAGCGGATACGCTTGTACTTGCCGCAGGCGCACTCGTAGTCGCGGGTGGGACCGAAGATACGTTCGCAGAACAGACCGTCACGCTCGGGTTTGTAGGTACGATAATTGATCGTCTCGGGCTTGGTGACCTCGCCAAACGAATTTTCCAGTATCTCTTCGGGAGAAGCAAGACCGATGGTTATCTTCGTAAAATTATTCTTTACCTTTGTATCTTTTTTAAAAGCCATGTTTCTTACACTTTAATCGAGTTTAATACTTAGACCGAGACCACGAAGCTCATGCAACAACACGTTGAGAGACTCCGGAATGCCCGGCGTTGGCATGGGGTCGCCCTTGACAATCGCTTCATAAGCCTTGCTGCGGCCCACGGTATCGTCGGACTTGATGGTCAGGATTTCCTGAAGCACGTGGCTTGCGCCGAAGGCCTCGATGGCCCAGACTTCCATTTCTCCGAAACGCTGTCCACCGAATTGCGCCTTGCCACCAAGCGGCTGTTGCGTGATGAGCGAGTACGGACCGATGGAACGGGCGTGCATCTTGTCTTCCACCATGTGGCCGAGCTTGAGGAAGTAGGTGACGCCCACGGTGGCAGGCTGGTCGAACTTCTCACCCGTTTCGCCATCATAGATATAAGTGGAGCAGAGACGGGGCAGACCTGCCTTGTCGGTCCACTCCGAAAGGTCGTCAAGTTTGGCACCGTCGAAGATGGGAGTGGCAAACTTGCATCCCAGCCTGCGGCCCGCAGCACCCAAGATGGCCTCGAAAATCTGGCCAAGGTTCATACGGGAAGGCACACCCATCGGGTTCAATACCAAGTCGACAGGGCGTCCGTCTTCCAGGAACGGCATGTCCTCCATGCGCACAACCTTGGAAACGATACCCTTGTTGCCATGGCGACCGGCCAGCTTGTCGCCGACCTGAATCTTACGCTTCTTGGCAACGTAGACCTTGGCCATCTGAATGATACCGGAAGGTAGCTCGTCGCCGATGGAGATGGCGAACTTGCGACGCTTCATTTCGGCGTCGAGCTGCTTATTCTTGCGGATGTAATTCATGATGAGCTGCTGGATGAGGCCATTGGTGTGGACGTCTTCCGTCCAATCGTTACTCTGAATGCCATCGTATTCGAGGTTCTTCAGAGTGGCGGCAGTGAACTTGCTGCCCTTCGTAACGATTTCGGCACCGGTATAATCCTTCACACCCTGGCAGGTCTTTTCTTCGGTCAGCTCAAGGAGCTTGTCAACCAGAATATCCTTCAAGTCTTCGTTCTTGGCCTCATATTCTTCATCGATCTTGGCGAGGATGACCTTGTCTTGCTTCTTGGAGTCACGATTCTTCACGGCACGGGAGAACAGCTTCTTGTCGATGACCACACCGCTCAACGAGGGGTTGGCCTTCAAAGACGAATCCTTTACATCGCCGGCCTTGTCGCCGAAGATGGCGCGCAGCAACTTCTCTTCCGGCGAAGGATCGCTTTCGCCCTTAGGAGAAATCTTGCCGATAAGGATGTCGCCCGGTTCCACGCGGGCACCGACACGGATGATACCATTGTCGTCCAAATCCTTGGTGGCCTCTTCGCTGACATTGGGAATGTCAGATGTGAATTCTTCCACGCCGCGCTTGGTCTCGCGGACATCGAGAGAATATTCATCAACGTGGACAGACGTCAGCACGTCGTCACGCACCATGCGCTCCGAGATGACAACGGCGTCCTCATAGTTGTAACCCTTCCAAGGAATGTAAGCGACAAGGAGGTTGCGGCCCAAGGCGAGTTCGCCGTTCTCCGTGGCATAGCCTTCCGTGAGGATGTCGCCAGCCTTCACACGCTGGCCCTTGGTGCAGATGGGACGGAGGTCGATGGTCATGTTCTGGTTGGTGCGGCGGAACTTGGGAATGCGATATTCCTTGAGTGCCGGCTCGAAGCTGACAAACTCTTCCTCTTCCGTCCGGTCGTAGAGGATGCGGATGGTGGTGGCGTCAACATATTCTATCACGCCATCGCCTTCTGCCGTCACCATGGTGCGGGAATCCTCACACACCTGTTTCTCCAAACCTGTGCCGACAATCGGCGCATCGTTGTGAAGCAATGGAACGGCCTGACGCATCATGTTACAGCCCATCAGCGCACGGTGACCGTCATCATGCTCCAAGAAAGGAATCAGCGCGGCGGAAACAGAAGCAATCTGCTGGGGAGACACGTCCACCAATTCCACCTGGTCGGGAGGCACCACAGGGTAGTCGGCGTCCTGACGGCACTTGACGGTGTCGCGGATGAATGAGCCATCGACCTGCAATGGGGCATTGCCCTGACCGATGATCTTGTCTTCCTCCTCCTCGGCTGTCAGATAAACGACATCCTTGTTGTCCATGTCCACCTTGGAATCGTCGACATTGCGGTAAGGAGTGACGATGAAACCAAGGTCATTGATCTTGGCATACACGCAGAGAGAAGAGATCAGACCGATGTTGGGACCTTCCGGACTCTCGATGGGGCACAGACGTCCATAATGGGTATAGTGGACGTCGCGCACCTCAAAGCCGGCACGTTCGCGAGAAAGACCGCCGGGGCCCAGCGCGGAAAGACGACGCTTGTGTGTCACCTCGGCAAGCGGATTGGTCTGGTCCATGAACTGGCTCAGCGGATTGGTGCCGAAGAATGAATTGATGACACTTGAAATGGTCTTGGCATTGATCAAGTCCGTCGGCGTGAACACTTCGTTGTCGCGGACGTTCATACGCTCGCGGATGGTACGGCTCATACGGGCAAGACCGACAGCAAACTGGTTGGCCAACTGCTCGCCCACCGTGCGAACGCGACGATTGCTCAAGTGGTCAATGTCGTCGACGGTGGCGTTGGAATTGACCAACTGAATCAAATATTTGATAATCTCGATGATGTCGTCCTTAGTCAGAACGCGAACATCCATATCGGTATCGAGACCTAATTTCTTATTAATGCGGTAGCGGCCCACTTCTCCCAAGTCGTAACGCTTGTCGGAGAAGAAAAGGTTCTGGAAGACTTCACGTGCACTGGCGTCATCGGCCGGGTCAGCGTTGCGCAACTGACGATAGATGTAGTTGACAGCCTCTTTCTCAGAGTTGCTGGGATCCTTTGCCAACGTGTTGAAAATAATCGTGAACTTATTAGCTGCTTCGGCGTCCTTGTGGAGTAAGATGGTGGAGGTTCCGCTTTCGAGAATTTCGCTAACGTTATCCTCGGTCAATTCGGTCTCACGCTCCATGATCACCTCGTTGCGCTCGATGGACACCACTTCGCCCGTATCTTCGTCAACAAAGTCCTCGTTCCAACTCTTCAGCACACGTGCGGCAAGCTTGCGGCCTACGGAGGCCTTCATGTTCTTCTTGTTCACCTTCACCTCTTCGGCAAGGTCGAATATCTGAAGAATATCCTTGTCCTGCTCGAATCCCATCGCCCGCAGCAAGGTCGTCACAGGCAACTTCTTCTTGCGGTCGATGTAGGCATACATCACGTTGTTGATATCTGTAGCAAACTCAATCCATGAGCCTTTGAAAGGAATGATACGCGCGCTGTAAAGCACGGTGCCGTTGGCATGCACGCCCTGGCCGAAGAACACGCCGGGCGAACGATGCAACTGAGATACGACTACACGCTCTGCGCCATTGATGACAAACGTTCCGTTCTTGGTCATGTAGGGGATTGTGCCCAAGAAGACGTCTTGAATAAAAGTGCCGAAATCCTCATGGTCCGGATCGGTGCAGTACAGTTTCATCTTGGCCTTGAGAGGTACGCTATAGGTCAGTCCGCGCTCCAGACACTCATCAATGGTGTAACGGGGCGGATCGATATAGTAATCCAAGAACTCAAGAACGAAATTGTTACGTGTGTCGGTGATAGGGAAGTTCTCTGCAAAAACCTTATACAAACCGTCATTCTTGCGTTCTTCAGGTGGTGTATCCAACTGTAGGAAGTCTTTAAACGACTTCAACTGCACATCGAGAAAATCCGGATAGGGAAGCGGATTATGCACGCTGGCGAAATTTACTCTGTTATCAACAATGTTTGTAGCCATAAATTATTTTTTAATTGGCCGCCGTCTCATGTCAGTGGCTAATTATGATAAAAGACACAAAAAGGTTAGGACCCACCTACTTAGTAGATCCTAACCATATTCGAAAAACTGAAAGGTTCAATTACTTGAGCTCAACCTTGGCACCGGCATCTTCGATGGCCTTCTTCAGGTTTTCAGCCTCTTCCTTGGAGAGACCTTCCTTAACGGTAGCGGGAGCACCGTCTACGAGGTCCTTGGCTTCCTTCAAGCCGAGACCACAAGCTTCCTTAACGGCCTTAACAACCTGGAGCTTCGTAGCACCAACCTCAGTGAGGACTACATCGAAAGATGTCTTTTCCTCAACCTCGGCTGCACCTGCGGCAGCAGGACCAGCAGCCACAGCAACAGCTGCAGCAGCAGGCTCAATACCATACTCGTCCTTCAGGACTGTTGCCAACTCATTAACTTCCTTAACAGTAAGATTTACTAATTCTTCTGCAATAGCTTTTACGTCTGCCATTTTATTCTAAAATTTAATTTATTCTTAAATAAAGTTTAATCGACTTTAAGTTTGTTATTATTCAGGACGCTCGCCTAAAGTCTTGAGCACACCATGGATGGTGCCTGCGCCTGACTGAAGAGCGGAAACAACGTTCTTGACCGGAGACTGGAGCAAAGCCACAACCTCTGCAATAACCTCGTTCTTGCTCTTGAGAGATGCCAGCTCTTCAAGTTTGTCAGCACCTACGTAGATGCTTTCCTCTGCATAAGCCGCCTTCAATGCGGGTATACCTTCCTTGGTATATTCCTTCAGCAACTTTGCAGGAACGTTCGCCGTGTTTGAGAACAAGACGGCAGTGTTCCCCTTGAGAGCGCCATAGATGGGTTCATAATCAATTTCAGAAGCCTCGAAAGCCTTGTGAAGAAGGTTGTTCTTGACAACGACCATCTTGATATCCTTCTGAAAGCACTTGCGACGCAGATTGGAAGTTGCCTCGGCATTCAATCCGGTAACGTCTACCAGATAGAAGTGGGCATACTCCGTAATCTTCTGTCCAAGCTCTACGATAATAGTATCTTTTACTTCTTTCTTCATTTTACAAAACTTTTAGAGTTATTCAACTGATTTAGGATCAATCTTGATACCCTTACTCATCGTGCTCGAAATAAAGATACTCTTGATGTATGTACCTTTTGCAGCAGCAGGCTTCAGCTTGATAACGGTAGAAATAAACTCCTTGGCGTTACCGAAAATCTGCTCGGCAGTCATATTGACCTTACCGATTGAGGTATGGATGATACCGGTCTTGTCAACCTTAAAGTCAATCTTACCTTGCTTCACTTCCTTTACTGCCTTAGCGACATCCATTGTTACAGTTCCGCTTTTGGGGTTCGGCATCAAACCGCGAGGACCGAGAACACGGCCCAAAGGTCCAATCTTACCCATGCAAGACGGCATGGTGATGATGACGTCAATGTCTGTCCAACCACCTTTGATCTTCTCGACATATTCATCAAGACCAACATAATCAGCACCTGCTTCCTTGGCAGCAGCTTCCTGGTCGGGAGTACAGAGCGCGAGAACCCGCACAACCTTACCAGTTCCGTTCGGCAGCGAGACAACACCGCGAACCATCTGGTTGGCCTTGCGAGGGTCTACGCCAAGACGCACGTCCATGTCGACCGAAGCCTCAAACTTGGTAGTGGTAATTTCCTTAACCAGCTCTGCAGCTTCTTTCAACGTGTATGCCTTCCCTGCTTCAACCTTATCAGCTACTGATTTTTGATTTTTTGTCAGTTTACTCATTTTCTTAATTGAAGTTTATTTTTTATTCACCAGGGAAGTCCCCTTTAACAGTAATACCCATGCTACGGGCCGTACCGGCTACAAGCTTCATAGCTGACTCTACTGTGAAACAGTTAAGATCCTTCAGCTTGTCCTCTGCGATAACCTTCACCTGATCCCAGGTTACGGAACCAACCTTCTTACGGTTGGGCTCGCCTGAACCACTCTTGACCTTGGCAGCCTCTTTCAGCTGAACAGCTGCAGGAGGTGTCTTGATTTCGAAGCTGAATGACTTGTCGGTATAGTAAGTGATAACAACAGGAAGAATCTTTCCTGCCTTATCCTGGGTGCGGGCATTGAACTCCTTGCAGAATCCCATGATGTTGATACCCTTAGAACCAAGTGCAGGTCCTACTGGAGGGGAAGGATTCGCAGCGCCACCTTTAATCTGTAATTTGATTAATCCAGCAACTTCTTTAGCCATTTCTTGTTAATAATTAAATGATTTATATAGCGGTTGAAGAATGGAAGCTACTTCAACCAGTTCGGATAAAACCGCCGTAACAAAATGATTCTATCCTTCTTTTTCCACTTGCATGAAACCGAGTTCCAACGGGGTCTTGCGGCCGAAAATCTTCACCATGACCTTCAGTTTGTGCTTCTCGGTGTTCACCTCCTCAATGACTCCACTGAAACCGCTGAAAGGCCCGTCCGTGACCTTCACGGTCTCATCGACCATGTAAGGAATATCCATTGTATCTTCGATTTCCGTTTCTTCCGCCGTACCCAACATGCGGTTGATATCCGACAGAGGAACGGGAGACGGATTGTCAAGTCCACCCAGAAAACCCAAGCAATTTGGCATGAAGCGCAACGTGTGAGCCACGTCACCTTTCAAGGTAGCCTCAACAAAAACATAGCCAGGAAGAGATACTTTCTCCTTGACTACGCGCTTGCCGTTTCTAAGAGAAGCATGCTTCTCAATCGGAATTAAAACCTGATAGACATTGGCAGCCAACAAGTCGTTATGCTTCATTTCCGCTTCAATATACTCTTTGAGTTTGGCTTCCTTTCCGCTAACGGCTTTTACTACATACCAATTTTTCTTTGTATCTGCCATCTCCTTGTTTAATTAGGGTAAATCATCCCCATAACAAATTTGAATACGCTATCCATGCAGAAGACAACAATCGCAATGACAAGGGAAGCAGATAATACAACCATTGCGCTGTGGGTCAGTTCGGCACGTGTAGGCCAAGTTGTTTTATGGGCAAGCTCGTCGTAACAAGCTTTCAAAGATTTTACAATCTTCTTTATGATCTTCTTCATATTATCTTATGATTGGCACGGGTTGGAGGGCTCGAACCCCCGACACCTGGTTTTGGAGACCAGTGCTCTACCAACTGAGCTAAACCCGTAAGAAAGTTGCCACCACCACAGGCAGTGGCAACCGATTCTATATCGTTATGCGATATTAGTCTTCGTAAACTTCAGTAATCTGACCAGAACCAACTGTGCGGCCACCTTCGCGGATAGCGAAACGCAGACCCTGGTTCAAGGCTACCGCGTAAATCAACTCAACAGTGATTTCAACGTTGTCACCAGGCATAACCATATCAACACCTTCCGGCAATGTGATTTCACCTGTGCAGTCCATTGTGCGGAGATAGAACTGTGGACGATACTTGTTTCCGAACGGAGTGTGACGACCACCTTCTTCCTTCTTCAATACATAGATGGAAGCCTTGAACTTCTTGAACGGCTTGATCTGTCCAGGATGGCAGAGCACCATACCACGCTTGATTTCGTTCTTGTCGATACCACGGAGCAACAAACCAACATTGTCGCCAGCCTGGCCTTCGTCCAAAATCTTACGGAACATCTCGACACCTGTTACAACAGACTTCTTGTCTTCACCGAGACCGAGCAATTCCACTTCGTCGCTAACGTGAATGACACCAGTTTCAATACGACCGGTAGCCACAGTACCACGACCCGTGATTGAGAACACGTCTTCAATAGGCATCAAGAACGGCTTGTCGGTAGCACGAGGAGGCTCTTGAATCCACTCGTCAACAGTATCCATGAGTTCCATTACGCGGTCAACCCACTTCTCAACACCATTCAAGGCACCGAGTGCAGAGCCACGAATAATAGGAGTATCCTCTTCAAACTCATACTGTTCGAGGATTTCACGAACTTCCATCTCAACGAGCTCAAGCATTTCCTCGTCTTCAACCATGTCACACTTATTGAGGAACACAACCAAACGAGGAACGTTCACCTGACGAGCCAAAAGCACGTGCTCACGTGTCTGAGGCATAGGACCGTCAGTAGCAGCTACAACCAAGATTGCACCATCCATCTGAGCAGCACCAGTAACCATGTTCTTCACATAGTCGGCGTGACCCGGGCAGTCTACGTGTGCGTAGTGACGCTTAGCAGTCTCATACTCGATGTGAGCAGAGTTAATGGTGATACCACGCTCTTTTTCCTCAGGAGCATTGTCAATCTGATCGAAAGACTTGATTTCTTCGTTACCGAAGCCCTTCTCATGAAGAACCTTAGAAATGGCAGCTGTCAAAGTTGTCTTACCGTGGTCTACGTGACCGATAGTACCAATGTTAACATGCGGCTTGGTACGCTGGAATGTCTCTTTAGCCATAGCTTAAAAATTTTATTTGTAATTTATATTGAATAATCTTTGTTTTTCTCCGCCTAGAATTTCATTTAGAACCGAAGCAAGAGCTGTAACTGAGAGTTGAACTCAGGACCTCTTCCTTACCAAGGAAGTGCTCTACCACTGAGCTATTACAGCAAAGAGAGCGGAAAACGGGGCTCAAACCCGCGACCCCCAGCTTGGAAGGCTAGTGCTCTATCAACTGAGCTATTTCCGCATTTACGTTTTCCATCTTCTCTATACATTATTATATATAGCAAGCAGAAAACCTTTAGTTCTACAGGAGTGGGTAGTGATGGATTCGAACCACCGAAGCTAGAAGCAGCAGATTTACAGTCTGCCCCATTTGGCCACTCTGGAAACTACCCTTGCCTTGTTTTCAACCAGAGACTCTTTACAAAATCTCCGTCGAGCCTCTTGTCGGATTCGAACCAACGACCCCGAGATTACAAATCACGTGCTCTGGCCAACTGAGCTAAAGAGGCATGCCTTTGCAGCCGCCCAGCGGCCTTAAACAGACGTGTTGTAAAACGGCTGCAAAGATACGACTTATTTTTTATATTCCAAAACTTTTGTCTTTTTTTTTACCGGCTACGCACTTTTTCCTTGAATTTGGTCAACTGCACTTTCAAGGAGTCTACCACCTGGTCTACACCCTCTTCAAATGTGTCGCACGTCTTCTCGGCAAAGAGCGCCTTGCCAGCCACATTCACCGTAACACTCACGTTCTTGTTCATGGCTGTCGCCGGCTTCACGACTTTCAATTGCACCTCTACTTTCTGTATATCTTCGTAAGTTTTCTCTAACTTGGCGATTTTCTTCCCAATGAACGCCTGTAACTTCTCGGTAGTGTCGAAATGAATCGACTTAATCATTACTTCCATAGTGACCTCCAATTTTAAAATAAGGTTACGCCCTCGGATGGGCTTCGGTATAAACTTGCTTCAACTGCTCGAAAGTTGTGTGCGTATAAATCTCCGTCGTAGAGAGACTTTCATGCCCGAGCAGCTTCTTCACACTTTCCAGGCCGGCACGATGATTCAACATCGCCGTGGCAAAAGAGTGTCTTAACACGTGGGGAGACCGCTTCTTCAACGTACACGCTCTCCACAAGCCTTTCCGAACTTCACTCCTGACCTGTGCCGCGGTCATGCGCCCCCCTTTCTCCGTCAGAAAAAGAGCCTGCTCATCGTCGGCAACCTTCTCCTCACGACAGCACAGATAGGTTTTCAACTGCCGGTCGAGCTCTTCACCGAAAGGAACTATACGCTGTTTGTTTCTCTTGCCCGTCACTTTCAACTGCTTGCAGGCGAAATCCAAAGAAGAGCAATCCAACCCTGTAAGCTCTGAAAGACGAATGCCGGTCTCGTAGAAGAGCATTATAATAGTACGCGCGCGTACATCTTTATAATTATTGCCCCATTTCGAAGAATCAAGAAGCTTGTCCATGTCGCCTTCCTTCACGAACTGCGGCAGGGGCTTCTCCTTTTTCGGGCCACGAATCAACCTTGCGGGATCCTTCGAAACCCATCCTCGCAAAAGGGCAAAGCGATAAAAGGAGCGTAATGCACTCAGGCGTCTATTCACCGAAGTCGCACTATTCCCCTTATCCATCATGCTCTCCATCCAGTCACGGATTACATCAGAGTCTACCGACTCCCAAGAGAGATGACCGTCCAATTTTCTGAAATAGGCTTCGAAAGCACTCAAGTCTTCCCCATAGCCCTTTACTGTCAGCACAGAGCGGTTGCGCTCATACTGCAAGTAGTTCAAAAAATCTGCTATCGTCATCATGCGTTGCTAAGACTTTCTTTTGGCAACGAATATACGGAAATAATTTTAAACTACCAAACTTTTAACGGGAATTTACGCAATTATTCCTCGTTCGTGCGCAACTGCTGTACGTAAACAGCGTGTTCCATCTTGAGTCTCTTCAAGACAGACGGCTTGTTGTACTGCTGACGAGCGCGAAGCTCCTTTACAACACCTGTCTTTTCGAATTTTCTCTTGAATTTCTTGAGAGCTCTCTCGATGTTTTCACCATCTTTTACGGGTACAATAATCATCTTTTGTTTTGAATTTAAAATTGTTATTTATTTACCTAAAGCCCACGCGGTCAAGCCCCTATCGGGCACAATACCACTATAAGCGGGCGCAAAGTTACATCTATTTTCGTTAACTTCCAAATTATTCCTTGCTTTATTGCACCACTCAGCCTACACTTAGTTCCATTTCTCACGAAAACATTCATCCAAACTCACATCAAACACATTTACTGCAATTTGCGAGGTCTGGCATAGTGGCTGTGCCCTAAGCAAAAATGTCAGTTCTTCATGAAGCGGGAGGTGTCCACTTCCTTGCGCTTTTTCTCTTGATAGCTGCCGAATCTATAGGTAAACGACACGCCCAGGTATTGATAACACGAGAATTTCATGCGCAGGCTCTGCCCTTTGAAGTCGATGCGGGGGTTGATGACGCCCGTTCGGAAGAGGTCGTCGCAGAAAAGACGCAGCGTGGCCTGCTTCTTCAAGAACAGCCAGCGAAGGGAAAGATCCACGCTGCCGGAACCCGGGAGGTCGTATGTGGCCTGGATGGCTTTCGACCGGATGTTGCCGTCGACAGCCAGCACGAGGTCTGGTCGAGTCGAGAGGGTGACGACATTTTTGAGTTGCGCCATGCCGTAAGCCATGCGGCGATTGAACGGAATGTCGTAGAAGGCGTCGGCCCGCTCGTGCTGCCACACGCCCGTGAGCGTCAGGCTCGAAGACAACCGTTGTCCAAGCGCGAACGGCAAGGTGGCTTGTACGCCGGCCTGGTCTTGGTAATTGAAGTTGAGGGTCTTGTAGCTCACAGCCAAGCGGTCGTGGCGTTGATACGGCGTCTGCACGAAATAGTCGTCATCGCGGCTCATCCAAGCCACAAACTGGTATTTGTTCTTGAGCAGATAGACCAACTGCAACTGATATTCGTTCGACGGCTTCAGGTCGGGATTGCCCGTCACCTCGTTGTAACCGCCATTGCTGTAGGTGATGAAGTTGGTCATTTCCCAATAGTCGGGATAGCTACGGTCGCTGCTGAGCGACAACATGAACACGTGTCCCGGCCCCGGCAGCCAGGTGAGGCTGAACGTTGGGAAAAGATTCCACCGGTGCCATGCGGGACTGTGCATGTATTCGGCAGCCAGCGAAGCCTCCAGCGTAAACTTCCGGCCGAAGCTCTTGCTAAGTCCGGCATACACGTTCACGTTTTCCTCGCGTTGTCGGGTGGCCGTGGAAGAGGGCCGATGGCCGGTCGTCGTGCTGACCGACAAGTAATCCTGACTGCTGTGGTTGACACTCGTCAGATAGAACATGCCGTAGTTTATGCCCCATCCCTCCGCCAGTTCGTGGGCTTGCGACAGCGAGAACCGCCACCGGTTCACCCGCTGCAGGTTGTCCACCGTGTAGCGCAACGCCCCCGTAGGAATCACCGACGACAGTTCCTGGCGCTGCGGCAGCTGGTAATAGGTCATCTCGACACTGGCTTTCAACCCGAACGGCACATGATAATCCATGCGCACATTGTGCAGCCAGGAATGTGAACGCAAGTCGGCCGCGCCGGCCACATCGCCCACGATCAGCTGTCGGGCGGCATGTTTGTCATACGCGCCATTGTAGACCAGGCTCAACTGATGGTCTTTGGCAATGTCGTAATCCATCCCCAACCGGAGCGTATGCCCATAACCATGCGAACGCCGCCGCCCTGTCGTCTCGACATCATGCACCGTTCCATCATCCAACGCATGACGAGAATCCTCGCCCGTCGTGCTGTAGGCATCGCCATGGCTGTGCTGATACAGGAAGTCCACGCCCAACTTGTCCCGCTGATACTGCACGACGGCCCGCTCGCCGAACGTCGCGTCGTGGTCCTGGTTCCATGCGAGATTGGCCTCTCCCTGCCACGGCATGCCGTCGGCAGTGCGATGTTTCAGGATGATGTTGATGACCGCGCCGCGCAACTGCATGCGGGCGGGCGCCACATACATCACCTCCACCCTCTCGATCCTGCTTGGGGGCAGACTCTTGAGCAGCGCATTCAGTTCGTCAACGGTCATCGTCGTCACCTTTCCATCCAGCACGACATGCGCCGGCCGACCCGCCAACCGCAGCTTTCCGTCCGTCTCCGTGACGCCCGGCAGCTCCTTCACGGCCTCATAGATGTTATCAAGCGCTTTCTTCTCGATGAGCCTCGGCAAGTCATAGGTGATGGTACTGCCCTTCACCCGTGCGATGGGTCGCTCGCCTTTGACGACCACATCCGGCAACCGATGTACGATACTGTCCATTCGCAGCGAATCCGCTTGCTGGGCAAAGCCCCCTTTCGGAGTCAGTAATGACAAGAGAATCAACAATATCTTCATAACACTTATACAACTTTATAGGGGTAAAGTTAAACAAAAAGCCTCTTTTCAACAACATTTCATATTGATTTATCACAAATTGATTCATGTTGATTTGTCATAAATCGACCGGTGGGTATCAAAAAAGCCTGTCGCAAGCTGCGTTGGAAGTGAAGCTGGAGGCTTCATCGTTCGATAGCCCCTGGTCATCTCTGCGAAGCGGAGTGACCAGGGGATAAAAGACCAAGCGGAAATCGACCCTGGAAGGGTCGCCCAAAAACAGCCGTGATGAACGTGGGCGACCCCTCCAGGGTCGACGGATGGATGGCGGGCACACCTCCCCCGGTCATCCTGCGGCATGACCGGGGGTTACGGAGAGGTGAAGCCGCCGGCTTCAGCACCCGCAGGAAAGGCTCGGGTGCCGGCACGCAAGCCTGTGCTCCCGTCATCAAGGGGCAGTCGGCGGCGACCATGACCAGCATATCGCCCTTGCAGCTCGTGCCTCCACATGCTTCAAAATCCAATTGGCAAATCCGACGGCTCACCTTTTATACCCGACAACAGCCACCACAAACTTAAAAAGACCAAGGCCTTCGGCCTAGAAGTCTCTGCTACAGACCAGGCAGGGTAGCTCGCTGCGCTCGCAACCCCGCCCTCTAAAAGGACCAACCGCCAGGCGGTTGTTGGCGCTGTGCCCACAACCGTCTTACATTGTGCGTCAAGGCCCATGAAGCCGGACATATAAATAAGATCAACCGCCAAGCGGTTGCAGGCTCAATGCACCATGGTCATTGTTCAACGACCAATTTGAAATAAGAATTTGCATTTTAAATCCTAACGGCGATTTGGGGTTATCACAAGACCACACGAACTGTAACAGAATATCCGTCGTGTTTTCATCCAACAAAAGCATAGCAACGAGTTTCTCAAAGCTATGCTTTTACCTTGCAAAAGGGCTGCTTTTACAAGCCAAAAGGGCTGCTTTTGGAAGCTAAAAGCAGGCTAATTGAAAACACGGGATGGCCTTCTGTCGCGCAACAGGCATTAACACACTGATTGTCAACCGACAACAACACGCCCTTACCTTCGCCCCAAACCGACAAAGCAATGGGGTTGGGCGAAAATAAGGGCGTCATTTCAAGGAAGAAGTCAAGCAAACGACAGCCTCCAGCACGTCGAACCACCATCGCCTGTCGACGTTCGGCTGGCCCAACGGCCTATGACAACGGCCGCGTGACTTCGCGCAATCAAGCCTGTTCGTCGTCATCGAGCAGCACCTGTCGACGTTCGGCTGGCCAACGGCCTATGCCAACGGCCGCGTGGCTTCGCGCAATCAAGCCTGTTCGTCGTCATCGATCATCGCCTGTCGACGTTCGGCTGGCCAACGGCCTATGCCAACGGCCGCGTGGCTTCGCGCAGCCAAGCTCGTTCGTCGGCATCGAGCAGCGGCGAGAGGTGTTCGTAGACGAGCAGATGGTAGTCGTTGAGCCACGCCCGCTCCTCTTCGGTCAGCAACTCGCGGGCAATGGGTGCCGTGTCGATGGGGCAAAGGGTGAGCGACTCCATCCCCAGGAAGCGGCCGAACTCGGTCTCCCGATAGGGCGTGATGAGCAAAGTGTTCTCGATGCGCACGCCAAAGCGGTCGGCCAAGTAAAGCCCCGGCTCGTCGGTCACGGTCATTCCGGCCCGCAACGGCGCAGGTTTGTACTCCATCCGAATCTGGTGCGGCCCCTCGTGCACGTTGAGATAGCTGCCCACGCCGTGACCTGTTCCGTGGAGATAGTTCATCCCCTCGCGCCACATCGCTTCACGAACCAGCGCATCGAGTTGCGTGCCGCTGACACCGTCGGGGAACTTGGCCAGCTCCAGTTGTATGTGACCTTTCAACACGAGCGTGTAGACGCGCTTCTGTTCCTCGGTCACGGGGCCCAACGCCACGGTGCGGGTGATGTCGGTCGTGCCGTCCCGGTATTGCGCTCCGCTGTCGATGAGCACGAGTCCGTGGGGCTCCAGCGCCACATCCGTCTGTGGCGTAGCTTCGTAGTGCACAATAGCGCCATGGGCTTCGTAGCCCGCTATCGTGTCAAAGGAGATGTCGCGGAAGAGCGGCTGCTCCCTGCGCAGGGCCAGGAGCTTGTCGGCGACGGTCATCTCGGTCACGCCTCCGGCCTCGACGGCGGGCTTCAGCCATTTCAAGAACTTCACCATCGCCACGCCGTCACGGGTCATGGCTCGGCGGAAACCCTCGATTTCGGCGGCATTCTTCACGGCTTTCATCGGCGGAACGGGCGACGGCTGCCGCACCACCTGCGCACGGTTGTCCTTCATGCAGCCCATCAGATAGCTGTTGGTTTCGTCTTCGTCCATCAGAATATTGTAGGCGAAGTAGTCGTGGCGCAGGTAGTCGGCCACGTCATCGTAGTCCCTTGCGGCCACGCCTTGCGCCCGGAGATAGTCCCGCACCTCGTCCGTCAGTTTGCCGGGGTGCACGAAGAGCGTCGCCTTCTCGGGCTCTATCACGAGATAGGCCACGAAGACGGGGTTGCAGTGCACGTCGGTTCCACGCAGGTTGAGCGTCCAGGCGATGTCGTCGAGGGCCGACACGAGCATGCCTTCGCAATGCCGCTCGCGCAACGCTTCCCTGACGCGCGCCAACTTGGCCGCGGCGGTTTCGCCGGCCAGCTCCATCGGCTGCACCTCGACGGGGTCTTGCGGGATGGCGGGCCTGTCGGTCCACAGCGTCCGCATCGGGTCGAGGTTCATGCGCAGGGTCAATCCGCCCTGTTTGCGCAGTGCTTGCGTGAGGGCGTCCACCTCAGCGGCGCTGTTCACCCATCCGTCCAGCCCCACTTCCTTGCTTTCGGAGTCGGCCAAGACGCGTCCCAGCCATTCGGCGACGGTGGGTGTGCCCGGCACTCTGAGGCGCATCAACTCGATTCCAGTGCCTTCCAACTGCTCTTCGGCTGCCAGAAAGTAGCGCGAGTCGGTCCATAGAGCAGCCTCGTTCATCGTCACTACCACCGTGCCGGCCGACCCGTTGAAGCCCGAAATCCACTCGCGGCTCTTCCAATGGTCGGCCACGTATTCGCTGTTGTGTGCGTCGGTACTTGGAAAAATAAACGCCGCCATCTTTTCACGGCTCATCAATGCACGCAGGGCTGCCAATCGTTTGCGTATTCGTTCTTGCATCTTCATTTTGTAATATAGACGTTACAAAGATATTCTTTTTTAATAATTAACAACAAATTAATGGCTGAATAAATGAAGACGATAGGCTTTTTTTACTATCTTTGCGGGTGAATCGAAACCTCAGGATTTCGTTTCAACGCGTTTGTAAATCCTTACATATTTATAAATTAAACAACAAGTTCACAGTTATGAATTATTTAACTAATGACAAACTGGTCATCGTCGGCGCAGGCGGCATGATCGGTTCCAACATGGTACAGAGCGCATTGATGCTCGGTCTCACTCCCAACATTTGTCTCTACGATATCTTTGAGCCGGGTGTGCATGGCGTTTACGACGAAATGGCACAGTGCGCGTTCCCAGGCGCCAAGCTCAGTTGGACCACCGACCCCGAGAAGGCTTTCACGGGAGCCAAGTATATCATCTCTTCCGGTGGCGCTCCCCGCAAGGAAGGCATGACCCGCGAAGACCTGCTGAAGGGCAACTGCAAGATCGCCGCCGAGTTCGGAGACAACATCAAGAAGTATTGCCCAGAGGTGGAGCACGTTGTCGTGATCTTCAACCCGGCTGATGTCACCGCACTCACCACCTTGATCCACTCCGGTTTGAAGCCCAACCAGCTGACTTCGTTGGCCGCGCTCGACTCCACCCGCCTGCAACAGGCTTTGGCCAAGGAGTTCGGCGTGCAGCAAGACAAGGTCACCGGCGCCCACACTTACGGCGGACACGGCGAGCAAATGGCTGTCTTCGCCTCTCAGGTGAAGGTTGACGGCAAGCCATTGGCCGAGATGGGACTCAGCGACGAACGCTGGGAGGAGATCAAACACCACACCGTTCAGGGTGGTTCCAACATCATCAAGCTCCGTGGTCGCAGCTCTTTCCAAAGCCCGGCATACAACGCCGTGAAGATGATCGAGGCCGCCATGGGTGGCGCAACGTTCACCTTGCCCGCCGGTTGCTACGTCTGCAACGACAAACTCGGCTTCAAGAACGTCATGATGGCCATGCCGACAACCATCGACAAGACGGGGGTCCACTTCACGGAGCCTACCGGCACCGAGGAGGAACTGGCCGGTTTGCAGAAGTCTTACGAGCACCTCTGCAAGATGCGCGACGAGATTGTGGCACTCGGAATCGTTCCCGCTGTCGACCAGTGGAAGGAAATGAATCCCAATCTCTAATCGGACAAATCAAACACAATGACAGACGAGAGGCTGGACCTGCACGGGTTCAGCCTCTTCTTTTTGCTCTTGTCGGTTGGGAATAAGCGGAAAACCGTTGGGAATAAACAAAATAAGCCGTACTTTTGCGGTGACAATCCATCAAATATACTTCAAATGAAAAGAATCCGCACATTTATCACGCTCTGCCTGCTGGCTTTCGGCATGGCGGCCGTGGCCCAGCAGCCCGCCCTCATCCCCGTTCCGAGCAGCGTGGACTGGGCTTCGGGCACCTACACCCTGCCCTCCAAGCAAATCACCATCGGCTGCGGCAGCGCGCAACTGCGCCCCGCGGCCGACTATCTCGCCGCGCTGCTGGCCCGACCGACAGGTTGTCAGGTCAAAGTCAACGACAAAGGCAAAGGCCACATCCGCCTTTCGATGGCCGGACAGGGCGTCGCCGGAGGCTACCGGCTGCGTGTCGACGCGCAGGGCGTGGCCATCACGGGCAACGACTATCGTGGCGTCATCAACGGAATAGCCATCTTGCGCCAGCTCTTCCCCGACGACATCGAGGCCCGCCAGGCTGTCGGCCGCCGCCAATGGGCCTTGCCCCATGTCAGCATTGCCGACCAACCCCGCTTCGAATGGCGCGGCATGGAACTCGACTGCTCGCGCCACTTCTTCTCGGTGGACGAGGTGAAGGAGCTGCTCGACGTGCTCGCGCTCTATAAAATCAACAAGTTCCACTGGCACTTGACCGACGACCAGGGTTGGAGAGTCGAGATCAAGAAGTATCCTTTGCTCACGCAACGCGGCGGCTGGCGCACGTTCAACGACCAGGACTCGGTCTGCATGCGCCGTGCCGTGGTCGAAGACAACCCCGACTTCAACCTTCCCGCCGACAGGATACGCACGAACGAGAGGGGACAGCAGGAGTATGGCGGCTTCTACACGCAGCAGCAGGTGCGCGACATCGTGACCTACGCCAGGACAAGGGGCATTGACGTCATTCCCGAAATCGACATGCCGGGCCACAGCCTGGCCGCCATCGCCAACTACGACGGCCTTTCGTGCTTCCCACAGACGGGCTGGGGCACCGTCTTCACGACGCCCTTGTGCCCCGGAAAGGACAAGATGATTCGCTTCTGCCAAGACGTGTGGAGCGAGATTTTCGACCTCTTCCCCTACGAATACGTACACATCGGCGGCGACGAGGTGGACATGAAGAACTGGAAGCGGTGCCCCGACTGCCAGAAACGCATGAAGGAACACGGCCTGAAGACCGAATCGCAGCTGCAATCGTGGTTCAACCACGAGATGGAACGGTTCTTCAACCGCCACGGACGCACCATGATCGGCTGGGACGAAATCATAGAAGGCGGCCTCGGGGCCACTTCCACCGTCATGTGGTGGCGCACCTGGGCGCCCGACGCCATGAAGCAGACCACCAGCCACGGCAACAAGTTCATCTGCACGCCCAACGTTCCGTTCTACTTGGACTACGACGAGGGTGGCAAATCGCTGAAAAGTCTCTACGCTTTCAACCCGCAGCCCGACAAGCTGACCGACGCCGAGAAGGCACTCGTGCTGGGTGTGCAGGGCAATCTGTGGACGGAGTGGGTGCCGTCGCGCAACCGCATGATGTACATGGCGTTCCCGCGCATGCTGGCCGTGGCCGAATTGGGCTGGAGCAAGCCCGAGAAGATGACGTTCGAGGACTTCAACCGCCGCCTCATCACCCACTACACGCGCCTCCGAAAGCTGGGCGTCACCTATCGTCTGCCCGACCTGACCGGCTTCCACACCACCAATGTCTTCACGGGAGACCGAGGAACGGTCAGCGTCGGCTGCCAGGATCCGCATGCGGTGATACGCTACACCACCGACGGCACGCTGCCCAACGAGCGTTCCCAACGCTATACGGGGCCGTTCGAGATTGACCGCAGCACCGATTTCATCTTCCGCACGTTTGCCGCCGATGGCCGGAAGGACGCCTTCGTCAAGGCTTCCTACCGCAAGGAGACGCCCGCCGAGGCTGTCGAAGTGGCTGACCTGACCGAAGGTCTCAACGCCGAATGGCACGAATACACCGGTGCCGACTGTGCCGGAATCGAGGCCGCGCCCGTCAACGGCTGCTATATCGTGAATGACGTGGTGATTCCCGACAGTGTGAAAGGCAACATCGGCCTCATCATCACAGGCTATATCCAGGTGCCGGAAGACGGTATCTACACGTTCGCGCTGCTCTCCGACGACGGCAGTACGCTGAAAATCGACCACCAAATGGTGGTGGACAACGACGGAGAGCACTCTCCCCGTGAAATCATCGGCCAGCACGCGATGAAAGCCGGGCTGCATCCCATCGAGGTGAAGTACTTCGACCACAACGGCGGACAGCTGCGACTGCGTGTCTACAACGCACAAGGCGACGAGGTGCGGGTGAGCTATTGGGGGGCCGCCAAGCCCTGAACATCCTATCCCTATCAAGCCAAGAGGCTGACAACGCGTCATGACGTGTTGTCAGCCTCTTGGCTTTTATGTTTCATTTCCTTACGACCGGCTTCCGTCAAGCCGGACATCCACGCGCTTCATCCACCATTGTATTCGGCCAGGCAACGGCCCATGCGCTTCAAACCTTCGAGCAATCGTGCCCGCGGGCAGGCGATATTGAGGCGAATGAAGCCCTCGCCGGCACGCCGCCCGTACATCGTTCCGCTGTTGACCATCACCTTGGCTTCCTTCAAGAGCTTGTCCGTCAGTTCGTCGGAAGTGGACTCCAGACCCATCACATCGAGCCAAACGAGATACGTTCCCTCCATCCTGACGACCTTCAGCTTCGGCATTTCCGCCGCCACGAAGTCCTTCACGAGTTCATAGTTGCCATGGATGTAGGCGTTGAGTTCGTCCAACCACTCCTCCCCCGCAGTGTAGGCGGCCTGCAAGGCCAGCACGCCGAACGGATTGACGTCGCACACCTCGTTGATGTTGACGGCGCGGTCGATGCGGCGGCGCACGGCGGCGTCGGCGCAGATGATGTTCGCAATCTGCAAACCCGCTATGTTGAAGGCCTTCGACGGCGAGTTCAGGACGACGCAGTTGTCGCGGCACGCGGCGGACACCGACGCAAAGGGAACGAAGCGGAAGCCCGGCATGACCAGTTCACAGTGTATCTCGTCCGACACCACCTTCACCCCGTGCTTCAGGCAGATGTCGTTCATCCGCTCCAACTCCTCACGCTTCCACACCCTGCCGGCCGGGTTGTGGGGATTGCAAAGCAGGAAGACGGTCGTCTTCTCGTCGGCACACTTGCGCTCGAAATCATCGAAATCGACATGATAGGTGCCGCCTTCATAGACCAACTCGTTCTCCGCCAGCTGGCAACCGCTGTTGGCGATGGAAGAGAAGAAGCAGTTGTAGGCCGGCGTCTGCACGAGCACCTTCTCGCCCGGCAGCGTCAATGCCTTGAGCGCGCAGCTGACCGCAGGCACCACTCCTGTGGTATAAAGGATCCAGTCGCGCTCCAGCGTCCAGCCGTGACGGCGTTTGAACCAGCCGACGATGGCCTCATAATAGCTGTCGGGCACCATCGTATAGCCGAAAATGCCCTGAGCCACGCGTTCCTGCAATGCTTTCGTGATGGCGGGAGCCACCTCGAAGTCCATGTCGGCCACCCACATCGGCAGCACATCGGCGTCAACGGGGCTGTCCCACTTGTAGGAGTTCGTGCCCCGACGCTCTGTCAGTTTGTCAAAATCGTATTTTGCCATTGGAAATGTGAAGTGAGAAGTGTGAAATGTGAAGTGAGAAATGAGAAATGTGAAGTGAGTAGTGTGAAATGAACTATTGGTATTTTCTATCCGTTAGTTCTCCCTCCCTTTGGGAGGGTCGGGGTGGGTTGTTGGGAGGGTCGGAGTAGGCTGTTGTCGCGACTTACGATCTCGCAATCGTGGCCTTTGGCATAGGCGTCGTAGGTCACGCGCCCGACCGCATCGGCCACAATGCGCCCACTGATGGGGTTCTTGATCTCGGTGATGACGCCCTTGATGGTCGCGTCGATGTTGCGGCTGTCCTCGAAGGCACGGTCGCAGGCCGCGTCGAAGGTGCAATCTTCCAGCGTGATACCGTCGAGATAGCACAAAGGTTGCTCGCCGCTGATGTGGCAACGCACGAGTTTCACGTTCTTGGAGTGCCACGCCAGATACTCGCCGTCGAGTTCCGAGTCGTACACCGTCACGTTCTCGCACTCCCAGAAGCTGTCTTTCGTCGTGATCTTGGCATGATGCACCTCCACGTTTTCACAATACTGGAACACGTATTTGGCGTCGCTCACCAGCCCATCTACATAGATGTTTCTTGAAAACATGAAAGGATAGGTGCCCTCGTGCAGCTCCACGTTCTTCAACTTGAGGCCGTCCACCTTCCAGAACGTTTCGTCGGCGTCGGTGATCTTCACGTTTTCCAGCTCCAGGTTCTTCATCTCTCGGAAGAACTTCGGCCCGTCGATCACGCAGTCTTTCATCACCATATTGTCGCTATACCATATCGCCGACCGGCTCTCGGGCGCAAAATAGCAGTTCGTAATGACCGAACCGTCCACATGCCACCAGGGATATTTGCCATAAAACTTCGAGTTGTCACACTCCAAGTGCTTGCAACATTTCACGCCGGACTCGCCGTCTACGATTGTAATACCTTCCAGACGGGTGTCGGTTATCCCAAAGAGTGGACGCTCGCCGCCGAACTCTTGATTCTTGATTATCTCCATTTTTGAATTGAATAAAGTGTTGGTTGGAAAATCATCCTTTCATCATCGCTTGCAAAAGTACAAAAAACATGCCAAACAACGGCAAGCGACAGCCGGATTGCACGCCGACCAATGCAATCCAGTAGAATGCTGACATTTTTTATAATGCGCCGCGCCCGATGACGTCCAAGCCCCTGCAGCGGGTCAGAAGAAGAGCGAAAGGGAGATGAAAAGCGAGTGGGTCATGCTCAAATGGTCGACGCCTCCCACGCGTTTACCTTTATAATACAAGTTGTTGCGGCAGGAATTGATGTCGTAGTTGGACACGCTGTAGCCGATGGAGATGGCTCCGTCGTCGGTACAGAAGCTCAAAGCCGTGCGCACCCGCCAAGCGAGCCACTCGCCGTCGCGGTTCTTCAAGTGGCGACGCGTGTATATTTTCCGACCGTCCATCCCCTTCACGTCCTCGCCAAAAGGCCACGTGTCGACCCACTTGCTGTCGTTGCGGGGAAACGAAAGCACCAGTCCGGGATTGCATTGCAGCATCACACCCACGTTGCGGCGGCGTCCCATCCACCATCTTGGCGTGCGGAAAGCCAGCGAGGGATGGAGATTGAAGCGCACGATGCGGTCGGGATTATACTCCTCACGACCATTCTCCACGCTCGACAGCAGGCCGTCGTTGCCCTTGTTGTCGTCCAACTCCAGCGACAGACTCAAGCCCGCGTAGGTCATCGGATACCAAGCCGCCCCCAATTCCCAGGCCACACTGGCATTGGAACTGACATTGAAGCCCGCCTGCAACGTGGCCGAGAACTTCGGCAGCGGGTCATGTCGGTCATTGACACGGGCAAGTGAATCCAGGTTTACGCGCTGCGCGCCGCACGGCAACAGCCCTATAGTCATGAGAAATACCGACAACATGAAGGTCGGAAAACGCGAATCGTGCTTCATCGTCTACGTTTTTATCAGATTGTTTTCATGCGCCGGCAGGACAAAAGGCCTCCCGCCGACGCTTCACTTTCTATCGCTGATGACGCAGGCGGCGGCCTTTTCCCCCATCATCAGGCCATAAAAGATGGCGGGAGGGGGCAGGTGCGGCGTTAATATATGTAAAACAAGAGCATCGGCGAATCATTTTTCATACTTTTGCAAGGCATAATCAGATGGATTCCACGCATTTTACGGGCATGCGCATTCGCTGTTGAAGACCTGATGGAATCGTCATGACAGAATCACAATGAAAGAAAACAAGCATTCTTTGTTCACGAAAGGCGGAGTCAGCTACCTGATTCCCTTCATCCTCGTCACTACTTGTTTCGCCCTGTGGGGCTTTGCCAACGACATCACCAACCCTATGGTGAAAGCTTTCTCCAAGATTTTCCGCATGAGCGTCACCGACGGCGCCCTCGTCCAGCTGGCTTTCTACGGCGGCTACTTCGCCATGGCGCTGCCGGCAGCCGTCTTCATCCGCCGATACTCCTACAAGGCGGGCATCATGCTGGGCCTGGCGCTCTATGCCGGCGGCGCGTTGCTGTTCTATCCGGCCAAGACAAGCGGCGGCTACTACCCTTTCCTGCTGGCTTACTTCATCCTTACGTGCGGCCTGTCGTTCCTCGAAACGAGCGCAAACCCTTACATCCTGCAGATGGGCCCCGAGGAAACGGCCACCCGCCGGCTCAATCTGGCGCAGTCGTTCAACCCCATCGGCTCGCTCCTGGGCATGTATGTGGCCATGCACTTCATCCAGGCACGCCTCAATCCGATGGACTCCGCCACGCGCGCGACGCTCTCCGACACCGCGTTCGAGGCCATGAAGGCCGACGACCTGGCCGTCCTCATTGCGCCCTATCTCTTCATCGGCGCGACAATCCTGGTCGTCTTGCTGCTCTTCAGCTTCACGCGCATGCCGCGTTTGGGCGACACGGGCAAGGTGGTCGGCGTCAGACAGTCCATCCGCAACGTGCTTTCCATCCGACAATACAGGGACGGCGTAGTGGCGCAGTTCTTCTATGTGGGCGCCCAAATCATGTGTTGGACCTTCATCATCCAGTACGGCACCCGCGTCTTCATGGGCCAAGGCATGGACGAAAAGGCCGCCGAGGTGCTCTCGCAGCAATACAACATCGCGGCCATGGTGCTCTTCTGCGGCAGCCGTTTCGTGTGCACCTTCCTGCTGCGGTTCGTCAACCCCGGCAAGCTGCTGGCCCTGTTGGCCTGCGCGGGTGGGCTGCTCACCGTGGGTGTCATCGTCTTTCAGGACGTCAGGGGGCTCTACTGCCTCATAGCGGTGTCGGCCTGCATGTCGCTGATGTTCCCCACCATCTACGGAATAGCCCTCACCGGACTGGGCGACGACGCCAAATTCGGGGCCGCGGGGCTCATCATGAGCATTCTCGGAGGCTCGGTATTGCCGCCCCTCCAGGCCGCCATCATCGACCAAGGGCGGCTCTTCGGCCTGCCGGCAGTCAACGTTTCGTTCCTGCTGCCGCTGCTGTGCTTCGCCGTGGTGTGCCGCTATGGATGCAGGACATGGCGACTTGCACGCGCATAAGCCCTCCTCCACTTTGTCATCGCAGTCCTTTCGTCATGCAAAAGCAGCCCTTTCACTTTCCAAAAGCAGCCCTTTGAGCAGATGAAAGCAGCCTTTTTACAAGTTGAAAAGGCTGCTTTCATATTTCACCGGAACGTCATTTCACATTCCAAACTTCACATTTCACATTCCAAACTTCACATTTCACGCGAACAACGACTTGAGCACCTCCAGGCTCTTCAGCTGCGGGAAGCCCGGGATGTGCAGCTGATAGTATTTCAGAATCATCTCCGTGAACCAGTTGCGGTACGTGTGCGACATGCGAAACAGGTGCATGTTCTCATACGACATGCGCATGACCTGCTGCAAGCGGGCGGCCTCTTCAGGGCCGAGATAGTCGCCGTGCAAGGGAGCGGCAGCCTCGAACGAACCTTCGCGCAGGTCGAAGAAGTCGCCGTCGGCGTAATCTTCCAGATTGGGAAAGAACCCCACGAACATCGAAAAGCGCAACATGAACACCAAATGGAAGTTGGCATAGCGGTCGGGGCAGGCATCCAGCCACAGCAGACTGCGCAGAATGTAGTCGAACAACGGCCGGTTGTCCTGTTCGCCGCGCGTGGCGTGATTCAGAAACTCGGCCAGAAACATGCAGACGGCCACCTTCTCCATCTCCAACTGCATCGTCGCGTAAGGCCGTTCCACCTGAAAATCGCGCATGCGCAACAAATTCTGGTTGGGTCGGTCGTCAAATTCTATATTTAATAAGGTGAGCGGTTGAAAGTAAAGACGCTTGTGCCGGCTGCTGGGCGAGCTGGATATCGTCGTGATGAAAGAGAGCCTTCCCTTCACCTCCGTGAACAAGTCGACGATCATTTTGCGGTCGCCATACTTCACGTTTCCTATCACAATAGCCCTTGTCTTCGTCATCATACACGGCAAAGATAGGCAAAATAGCACGAAAAATCAACCCTTTACAAAAATAATCGACAGAAAGTTTGGCCGTAATAAAAAAAAGACATAACTTTGCACCCGCTTAAAATAAGTCACACGGTCCCTTCGTCTATCGGTTAGGACGAGAGATTTTCATTCTCTAAAGAGCAGTTCGATTCTGCTAGGGACTACAAATTATAAAGAAAAAGATTCAAACAAAGATGGCAAATCACAAATCTGCATTAAAGAGAATACGTCAGACAAAGACGAGAACTCTGCATAACAGGTATTATGCAAAGACCATGCGCAACGCCGTTCGCAAGTTGCGCGCTCTCGAAAACAAGGATGAAGCTATCAAGCTGTATCCTGCCGTTCAGAAGATGTTGGACAAATTGGCTAAGACAAACATCATCCACAAGAACAAGGCTGCCAACTTGAAGTCGAGTTTGGCCTTCCATATCAACAAGCTCGGCTAACCGCCGGATTTGTGAAAGCCCCGCATACAGGTCGACATTCGAACGAATGCCGACCTGATTTCGTTTCCCCTCCCTCCCCCAATCGAACGGACGCCACACAAAAGCGGCCTGTGGGTGAAGTAGTTTGCAAGCGACGAAGCCCACATGGCGCATTAATGTATTTTAGCGTCCAATCCTATCGCGGTCTATTTATTTTTTAGTATCTTTGCAAGAAATATCACTAAACAGAGAAATGGCAGAGAATCAACACACCGAGGCTAATTATTCAGCCTCGAACATCCAAGTTCTGGAAGGTCTGGAAGCCGTGCGCAAGCGCCCCGCCATGTACATCGGCGACATCAGCGAGAAAGGTTTGCACCACTTGGTGAACGAAACCGTCGACAACTCCATCGACGAAGCGATGGCCGGCTATTGCACCGATATTGAAGTGACCATCAACGAAGACAACTCCATCACGGTCCAGGACAACGGCCGCGGCATACCCGTAGACGAGCACGAGAAGCTCCACAAGTCGGCGCTCGAAGTCGTCATGACCGTGCTCCACGCAGGCGGCAAGTTCGACAAAGGCTCCTACAAGGTCAGCGGAGGCCTACACGGCGTGGGTGTCAGTTGTGTGAACGCCCTCTCAAGTCACATGAAGTCGCAGGTGTTCCGCGACGGAAAGGTCTACCAACAGGAGTACGAAAAGGGCAAACCGCTCTATCCCGTCAAAGTGGTGGGCGACACTGAGCTTCGTGGAACACGGCAGCAGTTCTGGCCCGACCCCACGGTTTTCACCACCACGGTCTATCGTTGGGACATCATCGCCAACCGCATGCGCGAACTGGCGTTCCTCAATGCCGGCATTCGGATAACCCTGACCGACCTACGGCCCGACGATGAAGGCAAGACCAAGCAGGAAGTGTTCCATGCCAAGGATGGTCTGAAGGAGTTCGTGCGCTTCGTCGACCGCCACCGCACCCACCTTTTCGACGACGTCATCTACCTGAAGACCGAGAAGCAGGGTATCCCCATCGAGGTGGCCATCATGTACAACACCGACTACAGTGAGAACATCCACTCCTATGTCAACAACATCAACACCATAGAAGGCGGCACCCACCTCACCGGTTTCCGCATGGCGCTCACCCGAACGCTCAAGGCTTACGCCGAAGCCGACGCCACCATCTCCAAGCAAATAGAGAAGGCGAAAGTCGAAATAGCCCCCGAAGACTTCCGGGAAGGCCTCACCGCCGTCATCTCCATCAAGGTGGCAGAGCCTCAGTTTGAAGGCCAGACCAAGACGAAGCTGGGCAACAGCGAGGTGCAAGGGGCCGTTCAACAGGCCGTGAACGAAGCTTTGGCCAACTATTTGGAGGAACATCCCGACGAAGCCAAGAAGATATGTGAGAAAGTTGTCTTGGCCGCCACGGCGCGAATAGCCGCCCGCAAGGCTCGCGAAAGCGTGCAACGCAAGAACTTCATGACCGGGGGCGGGCTGCCGGGGAAGCTCGCCGACTGCTCCAACAAGGACCCCAAGGAGTGCGAAATCTTCCTCGTCGAGGGCGACTCGGCCGGCGGTTCGGCCAAACAGGGCCGCGACCGCTTCCACCAAGCCATCCTGCCGCTCCGCGGAAAGATTCTGAATGTGGAGAAAGTGCAGTGGCACAAGGTGTTCGAAGCTGAGTCGGTGATGAACATCATCCAAAGTATCGGCGTGCGTTTCGGCATTGACAGCGAAGACAGCAAGGAGGCCAACACCGACAAGTTGCGCTACGACAAGATCATCATCATGACCGATGCCGACGTCGACGGCTCACACATCGACACGCTCATCATGACTTTGTTCTATCGTTTCATGCCGAAAGTCATCCAGGAGGGCCACCTCTACATCGCCACCCCGCCGCTCTACAAGTGCACTTACAAGAAGGCGAGCGAATACTGCTACACCGAACAACAGCGACAGGCCTTCATCGACAAGTACTGCGAGGGCAAGGACGACGACAAGAGCCTGCATACGCAACGCTACAAAGGTTTGGGCGAGATGAATCCGGAGCAGCTCTGGGAAACGACCATGGACCCCAAGACGCGTCTTTTGAAGCAAGTGACGATTGAAAATGCGGCCGACGCCGACGAAATCTTCTCCATGTTGATGGGCGACGACGTGGAACCGCGCCGCCAATTCATTGAGAAAAACGCCACCTACGCCAACATCGACGCGTAGACGGCACGACGACATACCGGGCAAGGCATACTTACACCACGTGAGTATGCCTTGCCTGTTTTACGACCGGCCGACACGCACCGCCACAGAAAGCCCCTTCTTTTCGCCATTCGCCGCCACGTAGCCTCGAAAATATTTGGCAGGCCGAAACGAAATGCTTATTTTTGCAGGGTATCTTAATCCCTAACGACTTATGCGTTTCTCACCACTCCTTTGTCTCTCGTGCCTCGCCATGGCGTTGGGCACCCTCTCCGGCAGTGCCAAGACGCAACCGGACAAACCGCTTCCCTTGCGACTTTGGTATCAGACGCCGGCCCGCTACTTCGAAGAAGCACTGCCCATCGGCAACGGAAAGCTCGGCGCGATGGTCTACGGCGGAGCCGAAACCGACTCGCTGCAGCTCAACGACATCACATTCTGGAGCGGAAAACCCGTCGACCACAATGAAGACAAGGACGCCTGGCGGTGGATCGACCCCATCAGAAAGGCCCTTTTCAACGAAGACTACGCCAAGGCCGACTCGCTGCAGCTGCACGTCCAAGGCCCCAACAGCGCCTATTACATGCCACTGGGCACGCTCTACATGGAAGACCTCAACGCCACGGCCCCCGTCACGGGCTACCGCCGCCAGCTGGACATCGACAGCGCGCTCTGCCGGGTGACCTACCGGCGTGGCGACGTGGACTTCGAGCGCGAGTATCTGGCGTCGAATCCCGACAAGTGCATCGCTGTCAGAATCCGAAGCTCACAACCGGGCAAGCTCTTCCTATGCCTCCGCCTGCAATCGCTGCTCTCCCACACCGTGAAGGCCAGCGACAACCAGCTCACCATGCTGAGCCACGCCACCGGCGACCCGCTGCAAACGATCCACGCCTGCACGATTGTCAGGGCGACGGCCAACGACGGCCGCGTGTCGACGGCCAACGGCAGCCTGCTGATTGAAGGCGCGACCGAGGCTACGGTCTTCCTGGTGAACGAAACCTCGTTCAACGGCTACAACCGACACCCCGTGAGCCAGGGAAAGGCCTACTTTGACCTTGCAACCGATGGCATTTGGCACACGCACAACACTGCTTTTACAATCCTAAAGCAGCGCCATGTCGCCGACTACAGGCAGTTCTTCGGCCGCCTTTCGCTGCAACTCGACGGCGCGAAGCTCGATACGCTACGCACCACCGAGGCCCAACTGAAAGCCTATACCGATCAGAAGGAGAACAATCCCTACCTTGAAACGCTCTACATGCAGTACGGCCGCTACCTGCTCATCAGCTGTTCGCGCACCCCGGGCGTACCCGCCAACCTGCAAGGACTGTGGAATCCCTACCTAAAAGCACCATGGCGCAGCAATTACACCATGAATATCAATCTCGAAGAGAACTACTGGCCGGCAGAAGTTGCCAACCTCAGTGAGATGGCTATGCCGCTATGGGACTTCATGAAGGCTTTGGCCGACAACGGCCGCTACGCCAGTCGCAATTATTATGGTATCAACGAGGGATGGAGCGCAAGTCATAACAGCGACATTTGGGCTATGACTAATCCGGTGGGGGAGAAGCGGGAGAGTCCCGAATGGAGCAATTGGAACATGGGTGGCGCATGGTTGACGCAAGCTGCGTGGGAACATTACGCTTTCACACAGGACAAACAGTTCTTGAAAACACAAGCTTTGCCACTGCTTCAGGGCGCAACCGACTTCATGCTACGCTGGCTTACGCATCATCCCGACAGGCCCGACGAGTGGATTACGGCCCCCAGCACGTCGCCCGAGAACGAATATGTGACGCCCCAAGGCTACCACGGCACCACCTGCTATGGCGGAACGGCCGACCTGGCGATTGTCCGCGAACTGCTCGACAACACGCGTTCGGCACTCGCAACGGCCCCTTCCATCGACCTGCAAGGCGTCAATCAAAGCCTACCCAAGATCATACAAATCGACAAAACGCTCGCCAAGCTCGCCCCCTACACCATCGGTCACATGGGCGACCTGAACGAATGGTACCACGACTGGGACGATTTCGACTTCAAGCATCGCCACCAGAGCCACCTCATCGGCCTCTACCCGGGCCATCAGATCACCCCCGCACGCACGCCGGAGCTGGCCCAGGCCGCCACGAGAAGCCTCGAAATCAAGGGCGACGAGACCACCGGCTGGTCCACGGGATGGCGCATCAACCTCTGGGCACGGCTCCAACGGGCCGACAAAGCCTATCAACTCTACCGCAAACTCCTCACCTACGTCACGCCCGACGGCTACCGCGGCCCCGACCGACGACGCCGTGGCGGCACCTATCCCAACCTCTTCGACGCGCATCCGCCCTTCCAGATTGATGGAAACTTCGGCGGAACGGCCGGCGTCTGCGAGATGTTGCTGCAAAGCGAGTATGCCGTCGACGCGACACCGGCAGTCACCCTGCATCTGCTGCCGGCCCTTCCGTCGACTTGGGGCACGGGGCGCGTGTCCGGACTCTGCGCACGGGGTGGCCTGGAGGTTGACATGACATGGGAGTCGGGCCGCATCGTCAGCGCCACCATCGTCAACAAGCGCGGCTACAAGGGCAAAATCAAAGTCAACTATAACGGCAAGACGCGCGTCGTCAGCCTGAAACCGGGCCGCAGCAAGACCATCCGATGAAAGCGTTGATTGCTTTTGGATTATTCCTGACAAGCCTGTTGGCGGCCCGGAGCCAGAGTTTCGGCACGCATTGGATAGCCAGTCCACAGGTCGACTCCACGTCGCAGGTGTGGTTCAAGCAGTCGTTCGTCCTGCCCCGGCGGCCTCTTCGAGCCATGCTGACGGTGCTTTCCACAGGCTATTTCGCCGTCTACGTGAACAAGTGGAAGGTCGACCTGGCCTCCATCGCGCCCTATCGAGCCTATGGCGACACGCTGGCCAGGGGCGTCTGCTACGACGTGACGCGCTACATGCGGCGCGACACCAATGTCGTGGCCGTGTGGTACAGTCCCGTTTTCCCACATATCGAACCACGCCAGCTGTCGGTTTCGCTCGTCATGACCGACCCGCAAGGCCGCACCCGCACGCTCGAGTCCGACCGGGGGTGGCTCTGTCGCCGTGCCACCCGCCGCCTCAACGCCGACGGCGGCGAAGACATCGACGGCCGCGGCCATCCCGCGAAGTGGAACGAAGCCTTCACCGACCTGGCCCTCTGGCGGCCGGCTGTCGACGCAAAGGCTTTGCCGAGCGTGGGATACAGGCTGGAAGAGCGGTTCAGGCCGCAGCTGAAAGCGCATCGCAGGCGGTCGCAGAACTACTTCGACCTGATGGGTGACACCGTCTTTTACGAGTTCGGGAGGGGATTCTACGGCACCCTGCGCGTCACATTGCGCGACGCCCGCCCCGGACAGGTCATCCATATCGGCAACATCACCTACACTTGCAATGGCAAGACCGACGAACAAGCCATCTCACGCTTTGCCCCCGGGTTCTACAGAAGGGTGCCCATCTGGGGCGACAGCAGGTTCGACAACAAACAGATACAGCATGTCGAGGCCGTCGAAGTGGCCCCCGCCTGGCCCGACTTCTAAGCTTTTTGCAGCAGGTCGGACCAGTCCGCCCCGCCAGACCACCCCTACCATCCCCCATTTTCCATCAAGTGAAGCCCCATCCATCAACCCAATGCCTATGACCAGCACCAACATTGAACCCATCTCGGTGGAATCCGCCTTGCAATTCTACCAAGGAAGCCACATCGACAACGACCTGTTGCTCATCGACGAGGTGGCCGAAATCCCGCTGCCCAGCGACCCCCGACGGATGAAAAGCCTGCTGATGGCACTCTGCCTGCAAGGCAAGGCCCAGTACACCGTCGACACGATAGAATACAAGGTGAAGCCCAACGACATCATCCTCATCAGCAACGGCCAGGTGGTGGACGACTACCTGCTGAGCCGCGACTGCAGCGGCATCGCCATCATGGTGTCGTATGACTTCTACCGCGACATCGTTTCCGACGTGCACGAGCTGTCTTCACTCTTCATCTTCTCGCGCAACCACCCCGTCGTGACGCTTTCCGAGGACGAGTCGAACATGATCATGCGCTATTACCGCATGCTGAAGAACAAGGTGGACGACAACGGCCACCACTTCCGGCGCAACGTCGCCCGCTCACTGCTGTCCACCGTGTTCTACGACGTCAGCAACTCACTCTACCACATCATGAACACCAAGGAGGCAAAGCCTTCCCGTGCCGACAAGATATTCAAGGAATTCATCCAACTGGTCGAAGCGAACTTCCGGGAGAAGCGCCGCGTCGGCTGGTACGGGGCGCAGCTCTGCATCTCGCCCAAATACCTTTCCGAGACCATCAAGGCCATCAGTCACCAGACGCCCAACGAGTGGATAGACCGCTATGTGGTGCTCGAAATCCGCAACCAACTGCGCAACACCACCAAGAGCATTAAGGAAATCGCACAAGACATGCACTTCCCCACCCAGAGTTTCCTGGGCAAATACTTCAAGGAGCATGTCGGCGTGAGCCCCACCGAATACCGGCGAGGCTGACACAGGGCTGTTTCGTAATCTGGAAGACATGCAAATCTCTGAAGAAAAACTGATTGAAGACCTGAGCCGAGGCTCCTACCAGGCGTTTAACATCATATATAATATGTATGCCAAACGTCTCTATGCCTATTGCATGCAATACGCCAAGAGCACGGAAGACGCCGAAGACATCCTGCAAGGCGTCTTCTGCAAGCTGTGGGTCAACCGCGGTCAAATCAAGGAAAGGCAGTCGCTCAAGTCACTGCTGTTCACCATCGCCCACCACGCGGTCATCGACGCCTACCGCCGTCGGCTCCTTTCGCCCACCTATGAGGAGTATGTAGCGTACAAAGCAGCTCCGGAAACCGACGGCAGCGAGCGAATCGAATACGAAGAGTTTGTCGACAAGCTCAACTCCATCCTCGAATCACTGCCCGAAACGCAGCGAAACGTCATCCGGAGGGCCAAGTTTCAGGGCATGCGCAACGCAGACATCGCCGCCGAACTCCAACTGAGCGAGCAGACGGTCAAGAACGCCTTGTCCGTCGGAATGAAGACTTTGCGCGGCAAACTGGCCGCCCGAGCCACCTTGCTGCTGCTCGCGCTGTTACTGATTATTAACAAATGACCGTGGTATCTTTGCACGGCTTCAACGTCTATACTATAAAAACAGGACTATGGACAATCATTTGAACGACAAATACAGGCACGACCGGCTGACACCCGCGGAACTAACAGCGTGGAAAAAGCAGGTGGCCGCCATGGAGGAGCACGAAATGAAGCAGCTGATAGCCCCCTCGTGGTTCGACGAAGAGCCGGCCGAAGCGACTGTCTCCGACGACCGCGTGAACGCGCTGAAGGAGCGCATCGACCGCGACCTCTCCACAAACGGCCGCAAGCCGAAGGCCTCCCTCCCCAAACGGATGGCCCTGGCGGCCGCCTCGCTCCTGATTCCCATCCTGCTGGCGTCCACCTACTACTTCTATCACGAAAGCCGGCAAGCCTTCGACAACCGGATAACCGTCGCCACAAACAAGGGCGAACAAGCCACCGTCGTGCTGCCCGACGGCTCCATCGCCAGCCTCAACTACAACAGCCGGCTGTCCTACTACGCCCATGACTTCAACCACCGGGAACGCAACATCACGTTCGACGGACACGCCCGCTTCGAAGTGGCCAAGATGGCCGACTGTCCTTTCAACATCCACATGCACGAACTACAGGTGCATGTCTTGGGAACAAAGTTCTACCTCGACGCCCGACAAGACCGCGACATGGCCCGCCTGACCCTGGAGGAGGGGCTCGTGAAGCTCACTGCACTGAAGACCAACAAGGAGGCCTTCGTGCATCCGGGCGAAACGGCAACGCTCTACTACGCCACGGGAGAAATCAAGGTCAGCCGAAAGCATGCCGAAAGCACGCTGCAGGCCTTGCGCAGCAACCTGCTGGTGTGTGACGGACAGGCCTTGAGCCGCATTCTGCCCGAACTGGAAGACGCCTATCGCATGCGCTTCATCGTCCATACGGACAAGCCGCTGGGCACATTCACGGGCAAACTGCCCCTCGACAACCTCATGGAATCCATCCGAATCATTGCGGCGACCTATCGACTGAACTACACGATAGAAGGCAACGACGTCCATTTCAATCCTATCAAGAAGTAAAAAGGCAGCTTTTACATGTTGTGAAACATAAAAAAGCGATGGTACCTTTTGTGTATCATGTAGTCTTACATGTAGAATGAACTTTCATTCTCATCTCTTTATTAACTAAAACCTATCTTTACATGAAACGAAGCCTTCTATCTACCTACCGGCTTTTGACCTTTCTATTCTGTCTTTTCATGACCATTGTCATGAATGCGCAGACACAGAAAGTCAACATCAACATCAAAAATGCAACGCTGCAATCACTGTTCAGCGTAATCGAGAAGCAAACCGATCTTCATTTCTCCTACCAGACCGACGTCGTCAGCTCACCACGGCGGGTGACACTCAATCGACAAAACGTGTCGGTGGCCGACGTACTCACGCAGGTGCTGCCCGATTTCAACCTCCACTACGAGCTTGTTTCAGCCAAGTCCATCGTCATCACCCGCCAAGAGGCGGCCAAGCGCCCTCAACAAACAGCCTTGCACAAAGTCTCCGGCACCATTCTCGACGAACACGGAGAGCCGATTGTCGGCGCCACCATCAAGCAACAAGGCGGCAAGAACGGCACCATCAGCGACCTCGATGGACGCTTCGTGCTCGACGCGCCCGAAGGTTGCACGCTCACGATATCCTACATCGGCTATGCCGACAAGACCGTGAACGCCAAGCAGGACATGACCGTCACGCTCAGCGCCAACATCGAAGCCCTCGACGAGGTTGTTGTCGTGGGCTATGGCATTCAGAAGAAAGTCGACGTGGTCGGCTCCATTTCCACCGTCAACAGCAAAGAGCTGGAAGGCCGTGGCGTCAGCAACGTGTCGAACATGCTCACCGGCCACATGGCGGGCGTCACCATCACGCAGAAAAGCGGCAATCCAGGACAAGACGGAGGAACCATCCGCGTGCGTGGCGTCGGTTCTTTTGGCGCAACCCCCGAACCGCTGGTGCTGATCGACGGCATGCCGGGCACGCTCAGCGAGCTCATACCCTCCGACATTGACAACATTTCCATCCTGAAAGATGCTTCGTCAGCTGCCATCTACGGTTCACGCGCCGCCAACGGCGTCGTCCTGGTGACGACCAAACGTGGCCAGGAAGGCAGAACACGCGTCATCTACAATGGTTCCGTCGGCTTCAGCAAAGCCATAGAACTGCCTGATTTTGCCCATTCCCACGAGTTTGCGGAATACTATAACATGGCAATCGGCAAACAGACCTACACCCCTGAAATGATTCAGAAGTACAAGGACGGAACCGACCCCGACAATTATGCCGATGAAAACTACCTTCAGAAGCTCTTGGGAGGCTGCGCTTTCCAGACAAAGCACGAAGTGAGCGTGAATGGAGGCACGGGAAAACTGCAATACATGGCCTCGATGGGCTACCTGCGACAGAACGGTTTGATGGAAAGAAACTACTTCAACCGCTACAACGCACGTGTAAATCTGAGCGCAGACCTCACCTCCAAGCTGAAATTGGACATCCGGTTGAGCGGCACCATCTCCGACCGGCACGAACCATCGACCCCCGGCGCGCTCGACATAGCGGGCGTAACGGGCATTATCCAACAGGCCGTGCGCTTCCCCGGGCTTACCCCCAGCTATCTGAAAGACGGCAGTATCGGCCTGGGGCCCAAGCTTCAAGGCTCTCCCATAGCCTGGGCCAACAGTGCTTCCTACTATCGGGAAGACCTCGATAGAATGAAAGCAAACATGGAATTAGCCTACACGCCTGTCAAAGGAGTGGTGCTCAGAGCCATCGGCGGATACAATTACAGATTGTCGAATGTCTACGATTACCGCTGCGACATGACACTGACCAACGGCAAAGGCACCGGTCCGTCGTCACTCTCACACGGCATGGCGCGCACCGCATACAAGACTTTCCAGTTCATTGCCAACTATAATACGAAAATAGGCCTTCACGATTTCTCCGTTCTCGGTGGCTACACATGGGAAGACGAGGGGCAACGTACACTCTCAGGTTTCCGCAACAACTTCCCTTCCGACGAGACTCCCTATCTCGATGCAGGAGGAGCCGACGGACAACTCAACGGCGGTGGCGGCTATGACTGGGCCATCCAGTCACTTTTCGGTCGCCTTACTTACAACTACGACCAGCGTTATCTCTTTGAAGCCACGGCCCGTTACGACGGTTCATCACGCTTCCCCACCGACAGCAAGTATGGTTTCTTCCCCTCCGTGGCCATCGGTTGGCGTATCTCTGAGGAGCATTTCTGGAAAAACATCAGCACGCTCGACTTTATCAGCAACCTGAAACTCAAGGCTTCCTACGGTGTCTTGGGCAACAACAACATCGGCAACTATCCCTACCAGTCGGTCTACACCCTGAATTCCAAGCAGAACTACGTGTTCGGCGGCGTATATAAGCAGGGGGCGGCCATCACCACTTACGTCGACCCCACTTTGAAATGGGAGCGTACCCGCACGTCCGACATCGGTATCGAGACAGCTTTCTTCAACAACCGGCTGACTTTCAACGCCACCTACTTCTACCGCAAGACCACAGACGTGCTCTACAAGCCGGCAGCCAGCTACTCGGCCATCTTCGGCCTCAACATTTCACAGGTGAACACAGGTGCTTTGGAGAACAAGGGATGGGAGTTTGAAGCAGGTTACCAAAACCATATCGGAAAGTTCAACTACCATCTAAACGGCAACTTCTCCATTATCAAGAACAAGGTCCTCACTCTGGGTATGGGTAATGTCAAACAAAACAACGGCATGGTGGGCAATGGCAGCAGCCTCTTCATCGGCTATCCTATGGAAATCTTCTATGGTTACAAGACCGACGGCGTATTCCTGAAGGACGAAGAGGTGGCTCAATGGTACGACCAAAGCGCCATCGCCAAGGGCAGCAAGGCCGGCGATCTGCGCTATGTCGACACGACAGGCGACAACAAGGTGACAGCCGACGACCGCGTTTACTTGGGTTCAAGAATACCGAAATACACGTTCGGCCTGAACATGGGCTTTGAATACAAAGGTCTGGACTTCAGCATGTTGCTCCAGGGCGTGGCCGGTGTCAAGGGAATGTTGTCCCGTTTCGCCGGACTGGCGTTCAACCAGGAGGGCAACATCCAGCGTTGGCAGATGGAAGAGAACTGGAATGTGCAGCAGGACAACCGCTATCCCAAATACCCCCGGCTGGAAATTACGTCGAATGCGGGCAGCAACAACACGCTCACGTCCGACTTCTGGCTCCTCGACGCTTCGTTTGTAAAAGTACGCAACATCCAGTTGGGCTACACACTGCCCAAGAACCTCCTGAAGCCTGTCGGACTCTCAGCCCTGCGCCTCTATCTTTCACTCGACAATCCGATATCCTTCGACAAGTACAGAAAGGGTTGGGATCCTGAAAACACCCAAACCGACGGCAGCTATTATCCAACCTTGTCGACATATACATTAGGTCTAACTTTAAACTTCTAAGCAGCTATGAAACGTTCAATATACACCTCTCTCTGCGCTTTCGCCATGCTGGCGGCCTTCCAGTCATGCAGTCTGGAACGCTCGCCGCTCACCGACTTGTCGGAAAAGACTTTCTGGGATAGCAACAAGAACTCCGAACTGGCCCTCACGGCACTCTACCGTGGCAACATAACCAATGGCGTTGAATTTTCACCCTCAGACTTCTGGTCGTATGCCGGCCTGCTCTACACCGAACATCTGACCGACAACGCCTTCGACCGAAGGGGCGAAAACAACGCGTTCTTCCAGATTTCAAGTGGCAAACTGACCAACGCCAACAACTTCATCAAGCAGTACTGGACCGTTGCCAACCAACGCATACAACGTTGCAACCGCTTCTTGGAAGGCGTGCAAAAGATGACCGACGGCCCCGCCAAGACCCGAATAACAGCTGAAGCACGCTTCTTGCGGGCCACGCAGTACCTCTATCTGACAAGCTACTTCAAGGATGTGCCCCTCGTAGAGCAGGTGTTGACCGGCGAAGAGGCCAACAATGTGAAGAAGGAGACCCAAGCCAACATCCTTACATGGTGCGCCAAGGAGTTCAAGGCGGCCGCGGCCGACCTCCCACGGTTCAAGGACATCGCTGCCACCGAGACGGGACGCGCCTGCAAACAGGCTGCCCTCGCCTTCCTCGGACGCACCTACATGCTCATGAAAGACTGGACACACGGTGCGGAAACCTACAAGGAAATCATCGACCTGGGCGACAACGATATCCACGCGCACTATCGTGAGCTGTTCCAGCCGAAGTCCGGCGTAGGCAACAAGGAGAACATCTTCTACATTTCCTATCTCGCCAACTATTTCGGCTGCGGTCTGCCGCAACACAACCTTGCCGCCAAGGATGGAGGATGGAGCCTTTCCAACCCTTCGGGCGGTCTTTTCGAAGCGTATGAGTTCAACGACGGCACGCCCTTCAGCTATGAAGACCCGCGCTACAACCCCGAGAATTTGGGCGAAAACAGAGACCCCCGCTTGGACTACACCATCTATTACAACGGCGCGACCTTCAAAGGCAGCGTCTATCGGTGCAGCCCCGACTTCGACGCGGCTAAGAAAGAGCGGCTCGACTACTCGTCCGAGGCTTCACGAACGGGCTTCATGTGGCGCAAATACTTCGACGAAAACGCCATTGGAGACATCACGAGCTACAGCGCAGTAACGCCTATCATCAGGTATGCGGAAGTGTTGTTGGGCTACCTGGAGTGTGTCCTTGAGAGCGGACAGCCTGTTTCACAGACGCTACTCGACCAAACCATCAACAAGGTAAGAGGCCGCGGCGACGTCAACATGCCTGCCATCCATGAGATCAATGCCGACAAACTGCGCGAAATCGTGCGCCACGAACGCCGCATCGAACTGGCCTACGAGGGCATTCGCTACTGGGATTTGCTGCGTTGGAACATCGCCCATGAGGTGCTGGTGGGCAAGATATGGGGCGCTCCCTATCCCGCTTCAGCCAAATATGCCAAGGCTTCGAAGGAGGTTGACCCCACAGGGCACTGCCGTTGGTATGTAGGGAAACGTGAGTTCCGTAATCCGCAGGACTACACATGGCCCATTCCGTTGTCGGAACAGAACATCAATCCGAACCTTCGCGAACCTCAAAAATAAAGAAAAATATGAACAACAAACTTTTGACCTTGGCCCTTTTGGCACCTGCCGTCACCCCGACGACAGGCGCCGCCAAGGCCTCCAAGACAACAACCGACAGACAGAAGACGCCCAACGTGGTCATCATCCTGGCCGACGACCTGGGCTACGGCGACCTGAAATGCTATGGCGCCAAGAACGTGGAGACGCCGAATGTAGACCGATTGGCCCGCAACGGCATTCGTTTCACCAACGGGCATGCCATCGCCGCTACGAGTACGCCATCGCGCTACTCGCTGCTGACAGGCGAATATGCCTGGCGAAAGCCCGATACCGACGTGGCCGCCGGCAATGCGGGCATGATTATCAAACCGAGCCAGTTCACGATGGCCGACATGTTTAAGAGCGCGGGCTACACCACCTGTGCCATCGGTAAATGGCATTTGGGCTTAGGCGACCAGACGGGACGGCAAGATTGGAACGCGCCACTGCCTCAAAGCCTCGGCGACCTGGGCTTCGACGAGCACTACATCATGGCGGCCACGGCCGACCGCGTGCCCTGTGTCTTCATCCGGAACGGCCGCGTGGCCAACTACGACCCCGAACATCCCATCGAAGTGAGCTACAAGGCCAACTTCCCGGGCGAACCTACGGGGGCCAAAAACCCGGAACTGCTCTACAACCAGCGGTCGAGCCACGGCCACGACATGTCGATCGTGAACGGAATAGGCCGCATCGGCTACATGAAGGGGGGCGGAAAGGCGTTGTGGAAGGATGAGAACATCGCCGACTCGCTCGTCGCGAACGCGGTCAACTTCATCAAAGCGAACCGCAATAGGCCTTTCTTCATGTACTTTGCCACGAACGACGTACACGTGCCCCGCTTCCCGCACCAGCGTTTCCGCGGCAAGAGCGGCATGGGACTGCGCGGCGACGCCATCGCACAGTTCGACTGGTCGGTGGGGGAAATCATGAAAACACTGGAGCAACTGAAGCTCGCCGACAACACGCTCGTCATCCTGACGAGTGACAACGGGCCGGTGGTGGACGACGGCTACGACGACCGCGCCGAGGAACTGCTCAACGGCCACAGTCCGGCCGGACCCTTCCGGGGCAACAAATACAGTGCCTTCGAGGGCGGGACGGCCGTTCCCTTCATCGCCAGTTGGCCCGCACGCATCGCCGGCGGCGACACTTCCGACGCGCTGCTCAGCCAGATAGACCTCATGGCGTCGCTCGGCAGCCTCGTCAAAGCCCGTCTGCCGCAGGGCAGCGCGCCCGACAGCCGCGACCATCTCGCCACCATCGTCGGCACCGACAGGCATGGACGCGACTATGTGCTCGGGCAGTCCAACACGCACGTGCTGTCTGTCCAGACGGCCAAGTGGCGATACATAGAACCCAGCGACGGCCCGAAGATGATCACGTGGGGGCCCAAGGTGGAGACGGGCAACCTGCCGCAGCCGCAACTCTACGACCGCGCCAAGAGCCGCTATGAGCAGGACAACGTGGCCACGGCCCATCCCGAAGTGGTCTACGAGTTGCAGAATATCCTGAGAAGGGAACGCGCCGGCAAGGCGAAATAGCAGGATACATTTGCCAAAGCAGTGCTTTCGCTTTTCCAAAGCAGCCCTTTCACACGACAAAAGGACTGCTTTTGAAAGGTGAAAGCAGCCCGTTTGCGGCGCAACCGACATGCTTTGCAGACATAACCACATGCTTTTCTTCAAGACATAAGTACATAAGTACATGTTTCTGTAAAGACATAAGGACATAAAGACAGGTTTTCTTTAAAGACAGAAGTACATAAGTACAGGTTTTCTGTAAAGACAGAGGGACATAAAGGCAGGTTCCTTCAAAGACATAGGGGCATAAGAACGTATTTCCAATTTGGATTTCGAGGCACAAGCAAGGGCCGCAAGCGGCCACAGAAAACCATGAAAAGCCGAACTGCACCGCTACAATCAAGGCCGAAGAGCGGAAAGCAAGCGGAAAACACAAAATGAAAAAACGGAAAACACAAAATGAAGAATCACCGCCCGCCCGCTTCAAACCGACAGGCACACGCAAACGAACACCAAGTGCGACGCATGAAACAGGCATTCACCGCCCACCCGCTTCAAGCCGGCAGGCACCCCCCTCCTTTGGAGGGGCGGGGGAGGCTACAGGGAGGCTTCATCGAGTACTCCTGATATCTCCCTTCTTCAACTCCACAATACGTCCCAGCCTACGCAACGCCGCACGGTCGATGGCCTTGAGGTTGCCGATGACGAAGTAGGCGCGGGGTGCCGGCTGCACCGAAGCATGATAATAGTCGCGGACGGACTGCGGCGTCGTGCGGCGGATGGCCTCCACCAAGGCGATATTGGGGTCTTGCGCATGGCCGCAAAGCTCCTGTCCGGCCACATAGTCGGGCCGCTCACGGAAGTTGGGACTGGCGTTGTTGACATTGTTCACGCACGCCTGGCGCGCCGTCAGCATGTCTTGCTCGTCCCAGGGCATGTGGGCTTGAAGGCTGTCGATGAGCAGCAGCGTCGTCAGGGCCTTGTCCGTCTGCGTGCCGGCAAGCGTATAGAAGCCGATGGGCTTGTCTTTCAATGTCTTGTGGCTGTGCACGAGGCTGATACCCTGACATGAGTAGACGAGCGAACGCAGGTCGCGCAGCTCACGGAAGAGCACCGAGTTGAGCCCGCCGCTGCTGAAATAGTTCTGCCAAACCGTGAACTTCGCCTCCACGTCGTCCGACGACAACGGCGGCAACGCGGCGTAGGTACCCACCATGGCCTGACGGGCGTCGGGCTTGTCGTAGACATAGACGACGGGCGTAGTCACCTGTGTGGCGTCGAACACGTAGCCCCCGTAGGGCATGCGTTCGGCGGTGGGCACGGCTCGGCACAACATCCGTGCCACCGAATCGGTCTGAAGGCGACCCGTGTAGCAGGCCGTCAGCTGTCCCTGCTGCGCCCGTTTGAACTCCGTCTCTACATCGCTGGCGGTCAGCCGGTCGAGTTCGGCCGTGGGCATGTCCAGCAACATGGGCGACTTCCGCCCCATTCCAATGCGCCACAACATGGCCCTGACGATGTCGTTCATGTCTCGACCGAAGTATTTGTCACCCAGACGGGCGTCCTTTCGGGCCGTGGCCATGAAGCGGGCGTCGGTCTTGGGATGGGCCAAAAGGTCGGACAGAAGCCGCAGCGAGGCCTCCAGGTTGCGGTCGGGGCCCGTCAGCCGCAGCGTCATCTGCCGGTAGTCGTAGCTGCCGGTGAGCGTGGTGCCCAGCGTCTGCAGCCGTTTGGCGAAGGCCTGCTTGTCAAGCGACGTCGTACCGAGGTAGTCGAAGAGGTCGTTCATCAGGTGAATGGGCTTGTCACCATGCAACTGGTGCCAGGTGAGCGTCAGCTCGAAGAGGTCGTTCAGCGGATTGGCGGCCGTATAGAGCTGTGCGTTGGTGCCCAAGGACGCCCGTTCCACATCGCTCCGGAAGTCGACATAGCGGGGCGAAAGTTCCTCCGTGGGCAACTGCGCCAGCGCTTTGGCGAAGGCCGAAGACAGGTTTTCGTCCGCCGTCCGCACAGGCTGGTAGGGCGGTTTTGCGATTCGGTCTTTCTTGTAACGCCCGAATTTCTTGTGAATGACGAGATATTCATCGGCGAAATACCGCCGGCAAAACGCCACGACATCCGCCTTGGTCAGCTGCGGCAGTCGTTCCACGTCCTGCAAATAGGCATTCCAGCTCATTCCGCCCGAATAGGCGTCGGCCATGGCGTAGATGCGCTGGTCGAGTTTCTCCAGCCTTTGGGCCAGTATCTTCTGATATTCCAGCTTCGCCGCGGCCAAAGCCTCCTCCGAAAACCGCCCGTCGCGGAGCTTGTCGATTTGCTCCCACAACAGCCGTTCGGCCTTCCGCTTCGTCCCGAAAGGCAACTTGGGCACGGCCAGCAGCCCCATCAGCCCCACCTCCTTGGTCAACGTGATGGACTCGGCACCCGCCATGGTGTACATCAGTTTGTGATGGCTCATCAGCGAGTCGACGAGTCCGCTGCCATTGTCGTTGCTCAAGAGCCCCATCGCCACCTGGGCGGTCAGGTAATCGGGACTGTAAGGCTTCGGGCCGCGGAACACCAAGGCCGTGGCCTTGACCAACGGGAAGGGAATCTTCAGGCCCAACGGCTTCTGGGGGTTGAACGGCGCCAGGCCGACGTCGGCCCGATGGGGTGCCGCCCCGCTGCGGATGCGTCCGAACGTCCGTTCGAGCAGCGGCATGATGGAGTCGGTGGCGAAGTTGCCGCAAAGGATCAGCGCCATGTTGTTGGCCACATAATATTTTTGAAAGAAGGCTTCCATGTCGGAAAGGCGGGGATTCTTCAGGTTCTCCGTGCTCCCGATGACGGAATAGCCGTAGCTGCTGCCTTTGAAGACAAGCCTCTGGAGACGGTCCATCAGGCTGTGGCCGAAATCGTCCGCGGCCCTGTTCTTCTCTTCATACACCGTTTCAAGCTCGCCCTGGAACAGCCGGAAGACGGGTTGGATGAAGCGTTCGCTGTTGAGGGCGCACCACTGACGCAGGTATTGCGGCGCGAACTCGCTGTGATAGACGGTCTCGTCGAGGCTCGTGAAGGCGTTGACGCGGCTGCCGCCATAGCGGGTGAGGAGTTTGGAGAACTCGTTGGGAATGGCGTAGACGGCCGCCTGACGGTTCAGTTGGTTGATTTCCTGCTGGATGCGGCGACGCTCCTGCGGGTCGGCCGTGCGCGAAAGGGCGTCGTACTGCCGTGCGATTTGGTCGAGAAAAGGCTTCTCTTTCGCGTAGTCGGTGGTGCCGATGGTCGGCGTCCCCTTGAACATGATGTGCTCGAAGTAGTGGGCTATGCCCGTGTTGGGGCAGTCACGGGCACCGGCCCGCACGACGACATAGCCGATGACCTTGGGCTGTGTGTCGTCGGGATTGAGCCAGACGGTCAGTCCGTTGGGCAAGGTCTTTTCGATGACGCGAAGCGATTGGGGGCGGTCGGCCCATGTCGGCGTGACAACCAGGCACAACAGGAAAAACAGAAGAATGCGTTTCATGCGCAAGAAGATTGATGAATGATGGAACAAAGTGTCTTTCAAAAGTAGTATAATTATAACAAGGTGGCACCAAGCGCCTGACTTTTCGCATGGTTTTTATAGTTTTTTGGCTAAGAAGGCCGTATCTTTCTACGCGCGGATGATACGCCACGAGGCCTACGCGTTCGACGCCTGCCCCTGGCTTTCGGTCGGCGTGATGGCCGGAAACATCCTCTTGGCCTATCTGCTGTTGAGGTTCTACGACCTTCCGGTTCGCAAATGGCTGAACCGGAAGACCGCTAAAAAGTAATCTTGGAGAGTATGTGGTCCGACGCTCCCGCACGACTCACCACATAATGGGCGGCCGCGTCGCCTGCCGCTCTTGTGCTGTCCGCGTCAGTTTCAAACGTTTGCATCAAATCGGCAAACGACCGTGCGCCGGCAATTTCAAAGCCTCCACCGGCCCGAAGCAGGCCTTGGGCTTCCTGAAACCGCTTGTTGTTGGGCCCGAAAAGCACGGGGATGTTCCACACGGCGGCTTCCAGCACATTGTGAATGCCCACACCGAAGCCCCCACCGACATACGACACAGTGGCGTAATGGTAGATAGACGACAGCAGACCGAAGCAATCGATGATCAAGACATCGGCTTCGGCCACCTGTTCCATAGTCGCCTGCGTGTAGCGAACGACCTTCCGGCCTTTCAGCAGGCTTTGGATTTGAGCCAAATGGCCCTCGCCGATGACGTGGGGGGCCACGATGAGCTTCCAGTCACGGTGCTGCTGGAAGTAGTTGATGAAGATTTCCTCGTCGGGAGGCCATGAAGAACCGGCCACAAACACCTTGGGCGCGTCCTTGACGAACCGCTCCACCAGCGGCAACTGGCGGCTGGCTTCCTTGATTTGCAGCACACGGTCGAAGCGTGTGTCGCCCACGACGTCGACCTCGGTGATTCCCAGACGGGCCAAAAGCCCCTTGCTCTCCTCGTTCTGCACGAAGAAATGCGTGAAACACTTCAACACCCGGGCGTATTGCGCGCCGTACCAACGGAAGAATATCTGGTCGGGGCGGAAGATGCTGCTGACACTGTAGGCGGGAATGTTACGGTGTTTGAGGATATGAAGATAGTTGTACCAGAACTCATACTTGATGAAGAAAGCCATCTCGGGCCTCACCGCGCGCAAGAAACGGCGGGCGTTGCGTATCGTGTCCAAGGGAAGATAGCAGATGATGTCGGCTCCCTCGTAGTTTTTCCTCACCTCATAGCCCGACGGCGAGAAGAAAGTGAGCAGTATCTTGTATTCCGGACAGCGCGACCGGATGGTTTCGATGAGCGGACGGCCTTGCTCAAACTCGCCCAAAGAGGCGGCATGGAACCAGATGTAGCGTGCCGAGGGATCCACTTTCTCCTTCAAGAGACGGATGGCCCGGCGTTCGCCGGCCCACATCTTCTTGACTTTCTTGCTGAAAAGGCTTGCCACGGCAACGCCAAACAGATACAGATAAATGATGACTTGATACACGCTTTCGGATTTTGACGATATAAAAACATCCGGAAACCACCCCTGACAAAGGGTGATTTCCGAACAAGAAGTTTATTTCAACACCTCGATGGCTGTGTGGAGACGGCGCAAGGTCTCCTCCTTGCCCAGGAATGCCGTGATGTCGAACATGCCCGGACCTTTGCCAATGCCCACCAAAGCCAGGCGGAAGGCATTCATGATGTCGCCGAGCTTGTAGCCTTTCTCCTCCACCCACTTCATGACGACGGGCTCCTGGCCTTCGATGGAGAAGTTTTCCACGCCCGCAAGCACGTCGGAAAGCTCCGTCATCTGCTGGGCGGAATAGTCCTTCCAACGCTTCTTGACGGTCTTTTCGTCGTATTCGGTCGGCGCGACGAAGAAGAAGGAACACAGCGGCCACAGCTCCTTGACGAAGCTCACGCGGTCTTTCATCATGTGGACAACCTGCGTGACGCGCTCCAACGACTCGTCAATTCCGTTGTTGGCGACAATCGGCGCGAAGAGTTTCGCAATCTCATCGTCGCTCTTTCGCAGGATATACTCATGGTTGAACCACATTCCTTTCTGGTAGTCGAACTTGGCACCGTGGAGCGAACACTTCGTAATGTCAAAGGCCTCGACGAGTTGGTCGAGCGTGAAGAGTTCCTGTTCGGTGCCCGGATTCCATCCCAAAAGGGCCAGGAAATTGACCACCGCCTCGGGGAAATAGCCGCTCTCGCGGTAGCCCGACGACACTTCGCCCGTCTTTGGGTCGTGCCATTCCAAGGGGAATACGGGGAAACCGAGGCGGTCTCCGTCGCGCTTGCTGAGCTTTCCTTTGCCTTCGGGCTTCAGAAGCAAGGGCAGATGGGCGAACTTCGGCATGGTGTCGGCCCAGCCGAAAGCCTGATAGAGCAGCACGTGGAGCGGCGCGCTGGGCAGCCATTCCTCGCCACGGATGACGTGGGTGACCTCCATCAGATGGTCGTCGACGATGTTGGCGAGGTGATAGGTGGGCAGCTCGTCGGCACTCTTGTAGAGCACTTTGTCGTCGAGGATGTCGCTCTTGACGACCACGTCGCCGCGAATCATGTCGTCGACATGCACCTCCCGGCCCGGTTCTATCTTGAAACGGACGGTATATTGCACGCCGTCGGCGATGAGCCGGTCTACTTCCTCCTTGGAAAGCGTGAGCGAATTGCGCATCTGCGAGCGCGTGCGGACGTCGTATTGGAAGTTCTGGATTTCGTTGCGCTTGGCTTCCAGCTCCTCGGGTGTATCGAAAGCGACGTATGCCTTGCCCTCGTCGAGCAACCGATCGACATACTCCTTGTAGATATCGCGGCGTTCGCTCTGCCTGTAGGGGCCGTGGTTGCCGCCGAAGCTGACGCCTTCATCAAACTTGATGCCGAGCCAACGGAACGATTCTATGATGTATTCTTCTGCTCCCGGGACAAAACGGTGGGAGTCCGTGTCTTCAATTCTAAAGATAAGTTCGCCTCCATGCTGGCGTGCAAACAGATAGTTGTATAATGCCGTGCGGACACCGCCGATGTGCAACGCGCCCGTCGGGCTGGGGGCAAAGCGCACCCGTACCTTTCTTTCTGCCATTCTGCTACTTAATATAAGATATATTTTTTGCAAAATTAATACAATTTCTCGACTATTGCATATATTTTTTGTAATTTCGCATATATAATATGGTACTCGAAGCGTATTGACAACATGAAAATAAGACAAGAAGAGCACTACTGGCGCAGTCTGGCAATCCGCATCGCCGTAGTCATCATCACCGTAACGCTGGTCGTTTGGTTCATGCCCCGCAACGAAAAGCAGCAGTTCAGATACGACGTGGGCAAGCCCTGGATGTACGGTTCCTTCATCGCCAACTTCGATTTCCCCATCTACAAGACCGACGAAACCATCAAGGCAGAGCAAGACTCCGTGATGGAACTGTTCCAACCCTACTACAATTACAACACAAAGGTCGAAGCACAAGAGATTGCCAAGTTCAGACACGACTTCCAGGAAGGCTTCGACAACCTGCCACCGGGCTACATGCGCATCATCATCGACCGGCTCCACAGGCTCTACCAGGCCGGCATCATCAACACGCCGGAGTACAACAACCTCGCCAAAGACTCGACGAGCATGGTGAGGGTGGTCAAGGGCAAGCAGGCATCGAGCCTGCAGATCAACTGCATCTACTCCACCATGTCGGCCTACGAGATGATTTTCGACGACGAGATTCTGGCCAAGGAGCGACACATCCTGCAACGGATGAACCTGACGAACTACATCACGGCCAACCTCATCTACGACAAGGACCGGTCGGAAACCGAACAGAACGACCTCATGAGCAGCATTCCCATCGCCAGCGGCATGGTGATGAGCGGCCAGAAAATCATCGATCGAGGCGAAATCATCAATGATTACACCTACAGGGTGCTGAACTCTCTCGACCGGGAACTCCAACGGCGGGACGCCAGCAAGACCACGATCACCAACACGGTGATAGGCCAATTGCTCTACGTGACAATCCTTGTGTCGCTCTTCACCGTCTTTCTCACCCTCTTCCGAAAGGACTATTTCGACGATTCCCGCAGCATTCTCATGCTCTATTCGATGATAACGGTCTTCCCCATCATCGTCTCCGAGATGATGCAACACAACTTCTTCAGCGTCTACATCGTACCTTTCGCAATGGTGCCGATCTTCATCCGCGTCTTCATGGACACGCGGACGGCTTTCATCGCCCATGCCGTGATGATTCTCATCTGCGCGGCAGCAGTGAAATATCAATACGAATTCATCATCATCCAGCTGGTGGCGGGGCTGGTGGCCATCTATTCGCTGCGCGAACTGTCGAAGCGTGCGCAGCTGTTCAAGACCGCCCTCTTCGTAACCGTCAGCTCCTGTTTGGTCTACTTCTCGCTCCAGATGATACAAAACTACGACTTGATCAAGATGGATCAGTCCATGTACTACCACTTCGCGGTCAACGGCGTGCTGCTGTTGCTGGCCTATCCCTTGATGTATCTGATTGAAAAGGCGTTCGGATTCACCTCAAACGTGACGCTGTTCGAGCTTTCCAACACCAACAAAGGGCTGCTGCGCGACATGAGCGAGATAGCGCCCGGCACCTTCCAGCATAGCATCACCGTGGGCAATCTGGCCTCGGAAATCGCCAACAAGATTGGGGCCGACAGCCTGTTGGTGCGTACCGGCGCCCTCTACCACGACATCGGAAAGATGGAAAACCCCGTTTTCTTCACCGAAAACCAGGTCGGTATCGACCCACACAAGAACATGCCCTACACCGAAAGCGCACGAATCATCATCAGCCACGTCACCGAAGGCGTCAAGATGGCCGAGAAATACAACCTTCCCTCCTTCATCAAGGACTTCATACTGACCCACCACGGACTGGGCATTACGAAGTATTTCTACATCAAATATCAGAACGAGCACCCCGACGAGCAGGTCGACAAGAAGCTCTTCAGCTACCCCGGGCCGAATCCTTTCACCCGTGAACAGGCCATCCTGATGATGGCCGACACGGTGGAAGCGGCCTCGCGCTCGCTTCCCGAATACACGGAGGAGAGTATCAGCAGCCTCGTCAACAAGCTCATCGACGAACAGGTGGCCAACGGCTACTTCACGGACTGCCCCATCACGTTCCGCGACATCAGCCAGGCCAAGCTGATTCTGACCGAACGACTCAAAGCCATCTACCACACCCGCATATCCTATCCCGAACTGAAGGGCACCCACAAAACCGCCGAAGCGGAATAGAAAAGGCTTTCAACACACTCTTTTTCTGCACAAAAGCAAAGCGATTGTGCCAAAAAAGCTGCACAAAAACTTTTTTTTGTGCAGCAAAACGCGCTTTTATTGTTAACTGATTTTAAATAAAAGCCTTTCTTTTCCGAAGTTTAGAACAATGCTTCTAACTTTGCAACCAAACTTTTTAAGGTAATTAAGATGAATAAAGTAAAATTCGCAATCATTGCTTTTGCAATGGCAGCGACGCAATCCGTTTGGGCAGGAGGACTGCTGACAAACACCAATCAGAATGTAGCTTTCGACAGAATGTTGAGCCGCGACGGTGCCATCGGCATTGACGGCGTCTATTCCAACCCCGCCGGCGTGGCCTTCCTCAGCGACGGACTCCACCTCTCGCTCAACTGGCAGCTCGTGTTCCAGAGCCGAATCATCCAAAACGAATATCCTCTCTTCGCCCGCAACCAGAACGACAACACCACCACCCGCAAGTTCCGGGGCACGGCTTTCGCGCCGGTACTGCCCTCGATACAGGCCGCCTACAACTGGAAGGGCTTCTCCTTCCAAGCCATGTTCGGCGTAACGGGCGGCGGCGGCAAGTGCACCTTCGACGACGGACTGGGGTCGTTTGAGAAAATCGTGGCCGAAACGGCGATGGGGGCTACAGCCCTGGCCGGCGCCATCGACAAGACCATGGGCCGCGAAGCCTTCACGAGCGACCAGATGTTCGGCAAGACCGGCAGCTACAGCTACAACAGCTTCATGCGCGGCCGCCAATACTATTACAGTTTCTCGCTGGGCGCAGCCTACAAGCTCAACGAAAGCCTCAGCGCCTATGCCGGCGTGCGCGGCGTCTACGGCCTGAGCAACTACTACGGCTACGTGCGCGACATCAAGGTGGGCCGCGTCCCCCTCTACACCGTACTCGACCCGACGCGCACCAATGCCGCCGACATCGAGTTGAACTGCGACCAGAGCGGCGTGGGCTTCACCCCCATCCTCGGTATCGACTACAAGTTGGGCCGCTGGAACTTCGCAGCCAAATACGAGTTCAAGACCCGCATGCGCCTGAAGAACGAGAGTGTGAACTCCATTCCCAGCATCGGCAACCTGCCCGGCAACCTTGCCACGCAGATGGTGAAGGGCGGCATGTCGCAGGCACAGGCCCAGGCCGTGCTGACGGCACCCGCCGTGGCCGGCAGCATGAAGGCCATCAAGGACCAGTTCGACAGCAAACTCGGCGAAGCCATCGGCGAATATGAAGACGGAAGGAAGGTGGCGGCCGACCTGCCGGCCTACCTCACCCTGGGCGTAAGCTACAACCCCGTCGACCCCTTGCGCGTCAATGCGGGCTTCCACTACTTCTTCGACAAACAGGCGACGTCCTACAACCACCGCGAAGACCTGCTGAAGCGCGGCACGATGGAGTGGAACGCGGGCGTGGAGTACGATGCCAGCAAACTGTTGACCGTCAGCGCCGGATGGCAGAACACCAGCTACGGCCTGTCCGACAAGTACATGGACGACAAATCGTTCGTCACCAGCTCAAACTCGGTGGCCTGCGGCGTGAAGGTGAACGTCAGCAAGAAGGTGAAACTCAACCTGGCCTACTTCCACACGTTCTACAAGCACTACAAGACCGACACGCCTTCGCAGCTGGGCGGCAACACCGTGAACTACAAAGCCGACTTCACCCGCAACAACAACCTGTTCGGCGCCGGCGTGGACATCGACTTCTAACAAGCCAACCTTGTTTTTCCAAGAATAAGATCCATAGATAATTACATAACTGAAATGACAAAAGCCCCTATAGGACGTGAGTTCTGTAGGGGCTTGCACTTTTTCATACGCCTGACGGGAGACAGCTCCAAGAGCCGGACGAGGGCTTTTCAGAGTGGGTCGACGTCGTAATAAATCTGCAGGGCGGCATAACGCTTGTCCTGCATCATCTGTTTCTGCACGTAGCGAAGGGCTTCCCGCGCCTGGCTGAGGTTGAGTCCGTTCTCCAACTTCAGCACGAGCTTGCGGATGTGGAGGGCCTTCACACGGGCGATGGCGGGCTTGTCGGGACCCAGCACGCGTCCGCCGAAATACTGCCGCAGCCGGCCGCCCAGCTCCAGGCCCGCCGTTTCGGCCACATTCTCGTATTTGTGCTTCAGAAAGACATACACCAGATGGTGGAACGGCGGGTAATGGAACAGCTGCCGCTCCTCCAGCAGGTCGTTGTAAAAGCCCTCGTAATCGTTCGTCACCACCTGCCGGACGACAGGCAGGTCGGCACTCTTGGTCTGGAGGATGACCAATCCGCGGTCGCCCCTGCGCCCCGCCCGCCCGCTCACCTGGCTCATCATCATGAAGGCGTGTTCGTAGGCCCGGAAGTCGGGATAATTGAGCATGGAATCGGCATTCAGAATGCCCACCACGCTCACCTTGTCGAAGTCGAGCCCCTTGCTGACCATCTGCGTCCCGATGAGCAGGTTGGTCTTGCCGCGCGAGAAATCGCCGATCAGCCGCTCGTAGGCATTGCGCGTGCGGGTGGTGTCGAGGTCCATGCGGGCCACCCGCGCCTCGGGAAACAGCTCGCGGATGTAGTCCTCTATCTTCTCGGTGCCGTAGCCGCGGCCCTGCAGTTCGGTGCCGCCGCAGTTGGGACACACCGTCGGCACGGTGTAGGTGAACCCGCAGTAGTGGCAGGTGAGTTGGTTCAGCCGCTTGTGCAGCGTGAGCGAAACGTCGCAGTTGCCGCACTTGGGCACCCAACCGCACGTCCGGCACTCGACCATCGGCGCGAAGCCGCGGCGGTTCTGGAACAGGATGACCTGCCGCCCGTCGTGCAAGGCCTGGCGGACGGCTTGCAGCAAGTCGGGCGAGAACGGCCCGTTCATCATCTTGCGCCGCTGCAAGTCCTTGATGTCCACCACCCGTATCTCGGGCAACCGGATGTCGCGGTAGCGTGTCATCAGGCCGACCAGCCCATACTTGCCCTGGTGCGCGTTGTAATAGCTCTCCATCGACGGCGTGGCGGTGCCCAGCAGCGTCCTGGCCCCACACATCCGGGCCAGCATGATGGCGGCGCTGCGGGCATGGTAGCGGGGCGCGGGGTCCTGTTGCTTGAACGAAGTCTCATGTTCCTCGTCGACAATCACGAGCCCCAGGTTGCGGAAAGGCAGAAACACCGCGCTGCGTGCGCCCAGGATGATGTCGTAAGGAGCGGCCGACAGCTGCTTGTTCCATATCTCCACCCGCTCGGCGTCGCTGTACTTGCTGTGATAGACGGCCATCCTATTGCCGAAAATCCGTTGCAACCGGGTCGTTATCTGTACCGTCAGCGCAATCTCGGGCAGCAGGTAGAGCACCTGCTTGCGCTCCTCCAAGGCCTTCCTTATCAGGTGGATATACACCTCGGTCTTGCCGCTCGACGTCACGCCGTGGAGCAACACCACTGGCTTGTTGAGAAACTGGAAGACGATTTGATTATAGGCGTCCTGCTGGGGCAGGCTGAGCGACTGGATGGAGTCGAGCCGCGGCTCGCCACCCACATTGAGCCGCCCCACGGTCTTTTCATAGACAAAGAGGAAACGCCTGTCGACCAGTGCCTTGACGACGGCCGCCGTGCAGTGGCTCGCGTTCATCAGCTCCTCCCGGGTGACCTCAACGACGGGGCTGCCGGGGGCTGTCCCCGAGAGCGTGTCCCAATGCGAGAGCGACAGGAAAGTGGTGAATGTATGAAGTTGCTTGGTCGCCCGCGTCAGCATGTTGAGACAGGCATGGAGCGTCTGCTCGTTCCGGCAAGATTCCGACAGCGCGATGTAGGTCTCGGTCCTTGGCCGGAAGCCTTCCTCGGCCTTCAAGCCGGCCGGCAGGGCGGCCTTGTAGACGTCGCCGAGGGGCGCGAGATAATAGTCGGCAATCCACTGCCACAACTTCAGTTGCTGCGGCAGGAGCACCGGCGCGGCGTCGAGCACGTCGAGAATGGGCCGCGCCTCGAAGTCGGGCTGCCGCTCGTGCAGCTCCACCGCAATGGCGGTGTAGGTCTTGCTCTTGCCCAACGGCACGAGCAGACGCACGCCGGGCACCACTCGCGGAGCCTTTTCGGCAGGCACCGAATAGGTGAACAGACCGTCGAGCGGCAGGGGAAGGATTACGTCTACATAGCTCATCGCGCGGCAAAGATACGTAAAAAAAACGATACCGTCGGCCCATGGTTTTCAAAAGGGCCGCTTTCCGTAAGCAAAAGCTATCCTTCCAGCCGGCAAAAGGGCTGCTTTTGCAGGCTGGAAGGATAGCTTTCAGAAGGTGAAAGAGCCGTGTTCAGAAGCTGAAAGAGCTGCTTTCAGAAACGTCAGCTGGGCTTTCGGGACGGAGTGGTCAGAAGAAGTAGGTGAGTCCCAGCTGCCATGAGCTTTTGCTCTTCACGTCGAAGGAACCCGCCGACAGGCCTGTGCCCGGCGTCGTCAGCACGTCCTGCAAGGTGATGTCGCCGGTACGGCCGACAGGAATGTTGTAGCGGGCGCTCACCTGGATGTCCTTGATCAGCACACCGCCGCCCAGATTCACGCTGAACAAGGACTTCTTCAACTGGAAGGTGCTCTTGTAGCTCTTCGCGTCGCCCCACGAGAAGGAGCCGTCGCCGACGTTGAAACTGACCTGCGGGCCCGCCGTGACAAAGACACTCAGCAGCTGTCCCAGACCTAAACCTGCACGCAGGTTGACCGGAATGCTGACATACTGGCGGTTTATCTTCACACCGTCGACTTTGGAAGACTGCCTGTTGTAGAGCGCCGACACGTCGGCGGCCAGCCCCGTGACGGGAATGGAGATCTTCAGCGTAGGTCCGATGTAGAAACCAGCCCGGTTCGACGGGTCGAGCGCACTGCCGCTGAGCGACATTTTCGTCAGGTCGAAACCGCCCTGGACGCCAAACCTTATTTGTGCCTGGCTGCTTATTGCCGTCAGGAACATGAGCGCGAGGCCCATGAAACGTACTTTTCTCTTCATAATTTTCTGTATTTGAAACAAGGATAGTTCAATGGCGTTGGCGCCGAACGGTGACACGGGCCGACCCTTGGCCGCCCGACGAGGACTCCGACTTGGCCTCGCGGCTCTTCACCGTGGCGCGGCGACCGGCCAGCCGTTCGGCCCGGCGGTTGCGCGACAGCTTCGGCGTCTTGCCGTCGGCCTTCGTCTTGCGGTCTGTCCGACTGAGGGAATCCTTTGCGGCACGGTCTCCCCACAGCTGGTTTTCAAACGCTGCAAGCTCGGCCTCTATGCGTTTCTGCTCGCGGGCCATGGCGGTGTCGTTGGTGCAGTACTGCGCCAGCGTCTTGCCCAGCAGGTTGTTGGTCTTGTAGATCTTGCCTTTGTAAAGGCGCAGGGTGAAGTAGTCGTCGGCCGTCACTTCGGAAGCGTCGTTCAGACTGCTCGCCACCACCGTCTGGCGGGCCAGGAAGGGGGCCAGGTCGTCATAGCGCACCCAGAACAACGGATAGCGTTGCACGCCGTCGCCGAAGTCGTCTTCGCGCTCCATGATGGGGCAGAGGGCCTGCACCTTGGTGTGGAACGTGGCCGAACGCTGGTCGAAATAAGACGTCTCCTTCACGTAATAGGCCTTCACTTCGCGCGACGGAATGTCGCTGTCGTCGATGTGGACGCCCCGGTCGGTGCGGGTGTAGTGAATGCGGTAGTTGTCGAGCAGGCGCAGGGGCTTCACGGCGGCCGAGTCGCTGAAGTCCTCGTTGCCGTCCATCGTGTAGTCGTAGGCCGTGAGGGCCCTGCGCAGCATGAGTTTGAAGATGTAGGTGAAGAGGTTCACCTTGTCCTTCTGCGGCTCGGCAGGGTAATACAGGCCGCTGTTGGCGTCGTCCATGAGGTTGATTTCACGATAGATGTCGCGCCGCCACACCACGTCCTCCTCCATGCGGGGCTGCACGGGAAAGGCGATTTGCGAACGGGTGGTCACGGCGGCGGACGGCGACCTCCGTGCCTGGGCCTCCGCCTGGGCCCTGCGCTTGGGCGCCTGCGCGCAAACGGCCTGCGACAGGCTGGCGGCCAACATCAAGAAGAGTATCTTTTTCATATATTATCTGTTTATCTTACGATTACTTCCATCGCTCCGGGCAGCTTGCGGACGATTCCGTCGGGGCCTTGGGCGGTCACCTTGACATAGAAACGGCGGTTGCGCGACAGCTTGCGGAAGGCTTCGAGCTGCCGTTCGGAGAAGTTGGGGCCGTTGCCCACCATGGGCACGGCGTTGCCCATATTGTCGTAGAAGACGGTCTCGAAGTTCAGCACGCGGAACTCTATGTCAAGCAAACCGTCGTCGATAGCCGCGTTCACGTGGTGGAGCGACAGCAGAGCGCCTTTCGACAGCGGCCCACCCTTGAACCGGTCGCCGCCCAAAGCCAGGTAAGGAGTCGGGTCGGGCAGCTTGCGCACCTTGAAGGCGTAGCTTCCCATGTCGCGCGTCCGCCCCTTGTCGGTGGCCGAAACATGGAAGGTGACGTCCTTGCCGACGCCCGCCGGCACCGCCGTGAAGCGTCCGTTGCCCTTCGCCGTGAGGCTGCCGCCCGTCATCGACACGTGGACGGTGCTCTGCGGCACGCCCGGCACGCTGACGCTGACGGGGTTCTGGTAGCCGGCGTAGAGCACATTCATCATGTCGGCGGCCACCGTGGCGCCCATGGGCAGGGGAATGACTTCATACTTCTGGGTGAAAGGGCGGCGCAAGAGGTCGCCGGCACCGTTCTGCATGAGCATGTAGCCGCTGAAACTGTGCTGCCCCACGGCGCCCACGGCGAAGCTGTATCTGCCCCCACGGGTGTCGACGCGGCTGCCGTTGATGAAGATGCGGGGCTGCAGCGTCGTGTCGACGGCCGCCATCACAATGCTGGCGGAGAACGTTTCGCCCGGATAGAGCGTGGTCTTCTCGGGTATGACGAAGGCGTTGAGCTTGTTGACGCGGATGTCCTTGACGTCGATGTTGGCCACCAAGGTGTGCAACACCTCGCCCTCGGCATGGCGCACGTCGCTCTGGAGCTTTGAAAGCAGCGTGACGGCGGCCGCCACGGGCATGTCCTCAAACATGTATTGCTGCCAATTGCGGCCCACGGTGCGCTGCTGGCGGGGCAGCCTGGTGGAGAGGTTGTCGGCGATGATGCGGCGTTGCATGGGGTCGGTGACCATCGTCAGAATGCGCTCGCGATAGGCGTCGATGGCCCGACGGAGCCGGCCGCCCTGGCCCGTGAGGGGCGAGAGCATGATCTGGCTGGCCGCCTCCAGGTCGTCCTTGTGCTGGATGTCGCGCACGTCGCCGTCGCGCCCGTCGGCCTCTTTCACGATCGCCTCCTTGAGTTGCTGGGCGAACAGGTAGAGCGAGTCGCTCATCCGCTTGACGGCCGTCGCCTTGTCGAACCAGGCCTGCACCTTCTGCGGATTGCTTTTCATCTGCGAAGCAAAGTCTTCATAGAGTGCGGAGTTCTCTGCCGAGGCATTGGCCGTGGTGCGGTTGAGGCTGTCTTCCACGAGGGAGAAGCCGTCGAGCACCTCTGTCGACACGTTGAGCGCCAACATGGCCATGAGAACCACGTACATCAGGTTGATCATCTTCTGACGGGGAGATACCGGCCGTTTTTTGATTGCCATGGAAATCGTGTGTGATGGATGAGAAATAGAGGGTGACGGGGCATGAAGGCCATGCCGCGATACTTGAACGGAGCTGCCTTTAGAGGCTTCCGGAGGCCGACACACCGCCGGCGACGGGCGCGGCGGCCCGCATGTTGACGGTCATGGCCTCGATCATGCGGGCATAGATGGCGTTGAGTTGCTCGATGTGGTGGGCCATCTGCCGGCTTTGCTCGTTGATTTGGTCGATGGTGCCGATCTGTCGGCTGGCACTCTTGAGCTGCATCTCATAGACCTTGGAAATGCCGGTCAAGGTGCGGTTGAGGTTTTCCATCTCTTCGCTGTCGCGGGAAAGCCGCCGGCTCTGTTCGCCGACCTTCTGCAACAGGTCGGTGAGCCTGCGCAACTCCTCCACATAGTTCTTCTGCGCCTCTTCCATCTCGGGATGGGCGGCGGGAACGACCGACACCGGAGCCGTGGGAACGCTGCCCGCGGGCTGCTCCACCTGCACCGTCACCGACTCGGGAGCCTTGCCCGACAGGTGCATCGGGATGTCGCGACCTTCGGCTGTCTTGTCGAACGGGCGGTCGAAGGCCGAGAGAAAGAACACCACGACTTCGGTTCCCATGCCCAGGAAGAGCCAGAAATTGGCCCCGGGGATGTGCGTCAGCTTGCAGAGCGTGCCGAAGATGACGATGGCGGCGCCCCAACTGTAGGCGTAGTTCAGGAACGTCTGTCCCGGAACGCTGTCTATCCACCTCTGCAGACGGTAGACGACATTGTATTTACTGTAAGTGGTCATGGCTTATTTTTTGCTTTTGGGTTGTTTGCTCGTGGTGGAATTGGCCAGACTGCGCACACAGCGGAAGCCGATGTAGGCCCGCGGCTGGTTCTGATACTCCCACGTTCGCCAGGCGCTTCGGATGAAACTCTCGGGGTCTTTCCACGACCCGCCGCGCACACTCTTCTTCTTCAGCCGGTAGGGGTCTTCCTTGGCGGCGTTGTAGCGCAGCGTGGGGTTGAGGTCGTTCATGGCCTGCAAGCCCGATTCGGTGAAGATGGTGCCGGTCCACTCGGCCACGTTGCCCGCCATGTCGAAGAGTCCGTTGCTGTTGGCGCCGTAGGTTCCCACCTTGCTGGTGATGAGATTGCCGTCAGCGGTATAGTTGCCGCGGTCAGGTTTGAAGTTGGCATAGAAGCAACCGCGGCCGTTCTTCATGTCCTTGTTGTCCCAAGGAAACTCGTTTCCCTCCTTTCCACGGGCGGCATATTCCCACTCCGCCTCGGTGGGCAGCCGATAACGCTGCACAAACCGGGCCTCGGGGCCCAGGCCGGCCAGCAGGTAGTTGGTGCGCCAGGCGCAGAAAGCGTTGGCCTGTTCCCATGTGACGCCGACGACGGGATAGTCGTTGTAGGCGGCGTTGCTGAAGTAGCTGCGCAGATAGAGTTCGTTGTCGGAGTTGGTGAAGTCGTTCACCCAGCAGGTCGTGTCGGGATAAATGTTGACGATGTAGGTGTTGAGGAAATCCCAGGGGCCGGTGAGTTGGCGGTCGATCGTGGCCGACACCACCCTGCCGGCGTCGTCGATGTAGGCCGTGTCCTTGGAGATCATCACCACTTCGTCGGGATTGACGGTGACGTCGGTGTTGAGTTGGCGCTCCTCGGGGTTGAGACGGTGACGGCGCAAGGCTGCGGCCGTGTAGTCATAGACCTCGTATTTGTAGTTCATCTGCCGCCAGTCGAGCAGCTTCTCGCCCGTCACGGGGTTGGTGACGTAGAGGCTTTCGATGGCGCGTTGCTCGTCCTCGTTGGGCCGACGGGGCAGCGGCTTCTTCCAATTGATGCGCGGCGTGACGGCCTCGCCGTTCTTGTCCTCCGTGATGAGGTAGGTTTCGTCGCCCGCGTAGGCCGGATCGGCCAGACGAGTGCGCAAGATACTGTCGCGCACCCACATGACAAACTGCCTGTACTTGGCGTTGGTGACCTCGGTCTCGTCCATCCAGAAGCCCTCCACCGACACGTCTTTCGTGACGTTCCGGTGGCCCCAAAGCGAGTCGAGGCTGTCCAATCCCATGTGCAGGTAGCCTCGGTCCACCTTCACCATGCCGTAAGGAGTGGGCTCGGCAAAGGGCCGGCTGCCCCCCACGCCCACCACTTCGCCGCCTCGGCCGGCCTGCGAAAGGCTCTTGCTGCCCAGACATCCCGTCAGTACGGCCAAGGTCGAGAGCATGCAGAGGCGTATCATTGTTTTCTTCATATCGTGTTTCATTCGTTGGTTTCATGCAAAAGCGGCGTCGTCACAACAGTCTGACGCTCTGATGGCGGTTGCGTCCCTTCCTGGTCAGGCTGATGCCGAGCTGATAGCCCAGGAAGACTCCGTGGCTGCCGTTGCCCCCGAGCCCGGAGGTGTAGGCTTCGTAGCTGTAGCCCAGCACTATGCCGTGGAACTTGCCACCGACCAGCACGGTCAGCGAGTTGCCGGGACTGTAGCCCAGGCCGCCGTACATCATCTTGTCGTCGTGCGTATAGACCAGCCGCGTCGTGACGTCGGCCCGCCAGCCCGTGCCGTCGGCTCGCAACAGCATGGTGGGCTTTATAGTAAGAAACGGATTTCGCAGCTTTATATTGCATCCCGCCGTCAAATAATAGGAAGGTTCTATGGCCAATTCGTTGGTCGCGCCCAGGATGACGGTGGGCGAATTGACATGTTGGACGGAAACGCCGGCATGCCAAAGGGGGCGGAAATACATCAGTCCGAGGCCCAGGTCGAGCGCGCTGCCGGTGACGAGCGAGGTGGCGAAAGCCGGGTCGCCGGGGTCTTCCGTGTCGACTTTGCTTCCGTCGAACTTCTCGCTGAGCATTCCGGCCTGCACGCCGAGGGCCACCACGCCGCCCAGCAACTTGCCACGGAAGGCGTATTGGCCGGCCACACGCTGATGGGTGAAGAGTCCAATCTTGTCGTTGAGGAGCTGGACGCCGCCCCCATGCCGGCGGTTGAGGAGGAGGAAGGGCATGTCGGCCGCCGCATAGAAGGTCTGCGGATTGTGCTTGAAGCCGGTCAAGTCCATGGCGTATGCCGCCGTCATGTTGACCGCGTCACGCTGGCCTGCGGCGGCGGGGTTGAACGAGGTCTCCATGTCGAAATAATGGCTGAACGACGCGTCGTACTGGGCCGAGGCCTGTCGCGACAGGAGCAGGCCGGCCAGCAGCAGCAAATGGGTCTTCGGAATCTTCACAATAGGATAACGGCGGACGGGGCAATATATTATAAGAGCAAAAGACCGTTGTCTTACGGCAACGGTCTCATGTATATTTCGAGCGAATCCTCAGGGAATCAATACTCGTCGTCATTCCACAGGAAATCATCCTTGGAAGGATAGTCGGGCCATATATCTTCAATGCTTTCGTACACATCACCCTCGTCCTCTATTTCCTGTAGGTTTTCAAGCACCTCCAGTGGGGCTCCGGAACGGATAGCATAGTCTATCAATTCTTCCTTGGTGGCGGGCCAAGGCGCATCTTCCAATTTAGACGCAAGTTCAAGTGTCCAATACATAGTGTCTTTTATTTAGCAATTACGATTTCGCGTGCAAAAATAGCAAAATAAATTATAATCGCAAATAATTCAACAGTTATTTTTCAAAGTGTCAGCAGCTAATTAAGTAAAATAAGCAAAATCAATCACTTGTCGTCAAAAATTAACGATATATGTCTGCTTGAACCGCTTGTCAAAGAACAAAATGCCACAATAGTAGAGGTCGAAGCCCACGCTGCAGCGGCCGTCGGCAGCCCGGCGGAGCCATTCGGCACGGTTGGCGCGGCTGTCATGAATGCCCGTCATGACCAGCAGGTCGCCTTCGCGGGCGGAGGACATGAAACGCTCGGCGTCGGCGCGGCTCTCCACGCTCCCGTCGGCGAGGAGCACGCGGCGGATGTCGGGGCCGCCGGTCGGCACGGGGGCCACGTCGGAGCGGTCGCAACCGTGCTCGACGCACCTTATATAGTAAGGTAGGAATGGCGTTTGCAGACTGATGTGCCATGTGGCCTGGCCCACTTCACGGGAAAGACGATAGAACAGGCGGCCCAACTTGCGCGCCACGGGATTCAGTCGCTGCGCTTCCTCCAGGATGGAATAGGCCGGATAAGGCTCGTGGCAGTTGACCACCTGCCGAATGAAACGGTAGGCGGAAGGCGACTGCACGCCAAATCCCTGGCACTTGTCGATGCGGCGCAGCCAGACGAGAAACATCCGGATTCTTGAAAACATCGCTGCAAAGATAGCACTTTTCCTCTTATAACCGACGTTTTGCGGCATTTTGCGGCGCAAAAGAGACTGTTTTGGCAAAAGAATGCGTATATTTGCGACAACAAAGACAACGCTCGATCCACAAATTTATAATCACACTATATGGAAAAAGAAACATGGATGCGACGTGCCATCCAACTATCGGAAGAAAGTGTCAGGCAGGGAGGAGGCCCCTTCGGTGCCGTCATCGTGAAGGACGGGCGCATCATCGCCGAGGCGTCCAACCGGGTGACGATTGACAACGACCCCACGGCGCATGCGGAGGTCAACGCCATCCGCATGGCCACGCGCCTGCTCAAGACGTTCGATCTGACAGGCTGCGACATTTATACGTCGTGCGAGCCGTGCCCCATGTGCCTGGGGGCCATCTACTGGGCACGCATCGACCGCATCTATTATGCCAACGACCGGCAGGATGCCGCCGACATCGGCTTCGACGACGACTTCATCTATCGGGAAATCGACCGTCTGCCGGCCGAGCGGCACAAGCTGATGCAGCCGCTGCTGCCCGAAGAGGGCAAGAAGGCGTTCGAGATGTGGAGGCAGAAGGCAGACAAGGCGGCCTATTGAGCCGCTTGGCGCGCACCGCATTTGACATTCATTTTCAACGGCTGTCCTTTTGGCTCGCAAAAGGACAGCTTTTATCGTGTAAAAAGGCAGCTTCCATCGTGCAAGAAGGCTGCTTTCATCGTGCCAAAGGGCTGCGACAGCGCTGCAACAGCTGGCCTTTGGGAATACGAGCACATGACGGCATGAAAGCGCGGATCGGTTGTCCCTAAAGAAAAATTAAGACAACAGATTTGTAATTGATGGAAAATTATTGCACTTTTGCCACGATTATCGATTGTTTATTAGATAACCCTTTCAAAAATAAAGCGTCATGAACAAGACAAAAGTATCTTTGGCCGCCTTTGCCGGCCTTGTCATTATCATCAGTGCCTGGCTGCTGGCCCAGGGAGTCAGGAATTTCCGGGCCGAAAGTCCCAAGATCAACGTGACGGGCCTGGCCGAAAAGCAAATCACGAGTGACCTCATCGTGTGGAACCTGACCCTCAAGGCCAAGGACAACACGCGTGCCAGCGCGTACAACGAGTATCAACGTGCGGCCAAAGTCATGAAGAAATATCTGAAGGAACAAGGCATTGCCGACTCAAGTCTCACCACGAGCAGCGTGGATATCAGCCCCGAGACGCGCCAGGTCTACAACTCCGAGTCACACCAGTATGACACCTATAACGACGGTTACAGTGTTTCTCAGACCTTCACCGTCCGCTCGGGCAACCTGCCGCTCGTGGAACGCGTCTATCAAAACATATCGGAACTCTACAACCAAGGCCTTGACTTCAGTTCCAACGCACCCCTCTACTACTACACCAGGCTCAACGACCTGAAGATGGAAATGCTCAACAAGGCCAGCGAAAACGCCTACGAGCGTGCCCGGACGATTGCCGGCGGCAGCCACTCCTCCATCGGCGCCCTCCTCACGTCGTCCATGGGCGTCTTCCAGATTGTGGGGCTCAACAGTGAAGAGGAATACAGCTGGGGCGGCACCTTCAACACGTCAAGCAAGGTGAAGGTCGCCAGCATCACCGTCCGCACCACCTACGAGGTTGAAGATTGACAAATCCCCTTCCTCTCCCCCATGTCCCCACAACCTCCGCCCCCATGCCCCCATGCCGTCCTGTGTAGACAGCCGCATTGCGGCTGTCCCGTCTCCGCCCCTCCCTCTCCTTCCTCCCCCCAAACGCAAAGAGCCCCGGCCACTCTGTGAAGTGACCGGGGCTCGGCTCTGAAAGAAGGCGGCGACCTACTCTCCCGCATTGCATTGCAGTACCATCGGCGCAGGCAGGCTTAACTTCTCTGTTCGGAATGGGAAGAGGTGGGGCCCTGCCGCAAGAACCACCTGATTTTATGGTTTGACATCGGGACACAGGCAAGGACGGAAGGAAGAACGAAAGACCATCACCGCACGACAGCCAAAAGGATGGAGCGCAAGGAAAGTTTCGGGCAATTAGTAGCGCTCGGCTGTGACGTCGCCGTCTATACACCTGCGCCCTATCGACGTCCTAGTCTCGGACGACCCTCGAAGGAGTTCTAATCTTG
>NZ_AUFQ01000016.1 GCF_000426585.1 Segatella baroniae DSM 16972 = JCM 13447 | reverse complement strand
GCCGAGCAGCTCCGGAACGGCGAGGTGGCCTATCTGCTTCAGAACAAGCGCACGGAAAACGTCTGGGGCCAGAACCTCGGCAGCGACGACGAGCCCCTGCTCACCGCCGACGGCGCGAAGCGGGTCTATAAGGTGGATTTCGCCTTCAACAGCTCGGTGCGCGCCACGCGCTACGCTACCCGCAACAAGCACATCTACGGCTCCATGCCCACCGTACAGGAAATTCTGGGCACGGGCTACAACCCACAGCATTATTACTCGGGACTGACCTTTGCCGACAATTTCAGCGGCTCCACCAGCGTGACCGCCGACAAGCAGGTGGCAGTAAGCTTCACCCACAAGAATGTCTGCGAAATCGCCTCGAAGGCTGACTGGAAGGAGTTCTGCAACCTCGTCAACGGCGGACAGACCAAGCTCAACGCCAAGATGACCAAGGATGTAAACCTCGGTTCGGACATCACGATGGCAGGCAATATCGATCATAACTATTCCGGCACGTTCGACGGACAGAATCATACGCTTACGGTCAACTGGAATACCAACGCTAACGACATCGCCCCCTTCAGGAGAGTGTATGGCGCTACCATCAAGAACCTGCACACCGAAGGGACAATCAAGTCGAGCGGTTACTATCTGGCAGGATTGATTGACGAGGCGTATGGCGAAAGCAATATCTCGGACTGCGTCAGCAATGTGCACATCACGAGCACCTATGCCGACAACAGATGTGGGGCAGGAGGCTTGATTTCATATATAAGCAGCAACGCCCGCGTTACCATCACCGACTGCCTCGTCAAAGGCTCGATCAACGCCACCATGGAGAAAGGTAAGAAAGGCATGGGCGGATTTGTATCTATCCAGAACGGCACCTGCACCCTGATCAACTGCCTCTACCTCGGCGATAACAATGCCACCGGCGGCAACACCTTCGCCGCCAACGCCACCGTCACGAACTGCTACTACCTCAAAGCCTGCGGCAATGCACGGGGCACGCAGGTAACCGAGGAGCAGATCAGGAACGGCTACGTGGCCTACAAGTTGCAGAATGACAGAAACACGCAGTTCTGGGGCCAGAACCTCGATACCGACAATGAGCCGCAGCTCACCGTCGACGCGGCGAAGCATGTTTATGAGGTGAAGTTCACCTATAATAACAAGGTAGCAGCCACGCGCTACGCCAACAGCGGCAAGGCCATCGCCGGCGGCATGCCCACCCTTACCGCAAAGGACCTCATGGGTAGCAGCTACAACGAGCACCATTTTTATACCATCGCCTTTGAGGGCGACTTCAACGGCTCTACCACCGTCAACGCCGACCGGATCGTGGCCATCAACCTCACCGAAAAGGACTACTACGAAATCGCCTCGAAGGACAACTGGATAGAGTTCAGCAACATCGTCTACGGTGGACAGAACGCCGTCGACGCCAAGATGACGGCGGACGTCGACCTCGGAGGGGACTTCAAAACGATAGGTGGCGTTCACAAGTATTCCGGCACGTTCGACGGACAGGGACATACGCTCACGGTCAACTGGGCTGCTGACAATGCAGGCCTAAAAGCCCCCTTCGGCTATGTGGATGGCGCCACCATCAAGAACCTGCGCACCAAAGGGAAGATTCAGGGCAATTACGGATTGGCCGGATTGATTTACTCCGTCTATGGCAATACCACCGTCTCGGACTGCGTCAGCGAGGTGGATATCAAGGGAGCACACGGCTTGGCAGGCATGATTTATAGGGTGAACAGCAATGCAAAGGTTACTATGACCGACTGCGTCGTCAAGGGCGACCTCACCGCCACGACAGAGGATGGCAAGAAACAGATGGTAGGCTTTATATATGGTATTTATGGGGGCAATACCCTGACCAACTGCCTCTACATCGGCACGAACAACGCCACCGCCGGCAACACCTTCGCCTTTGGTGCCAACGCCACCAACTGCTACTACCTCAACGCCTGCGGCAGGGTGCAAGGCACGCAGGTAACCGAGGAGCAATTGAAGAATGGTGCGGTGGCTTATAAGTTGCAGAACGGTAGAGACACGCAGTTCTGGGGACAGACGCTCGGCACCGACAACGAGCCGCGGCTCATCGCCTTCGACAACTCGGCAAAGAAAGTATATCAGGTGGCATTCACCTACAACAACGAGGTGCGCGCCACGCGCTACGCCAACAGCGGCAAGACCGTCAGCCTGCCCACCATAAAAGACTTCATGGGCACGGGCTACAACCCCCACCATTATTACACCATCGCCTTTGCCGGCGGCTTCAACGGCTCAACCACCGTCAACACCGACCGGACCGTGGCCGTAACCCTCACCGAAAAGGACTGCTACGAAATCGCCTCGAAGGAAGACTGGAAGGCGTTACGCGAACTTGTGAACGACGGACAGACCGGCGTCGACGCCAAGCTGACGCAGGATGTCAACCTCGGCGAGGAAATCCTGATGCTGGGCTATTACTTGCCCAACATTTACGAAGGCACGTTCGACGGACAGGGCCACACGCTCTCTTTCAACTGGGATGCCGGCTCCAGAAACGAGATAGCCCCCTTCAAGAATGTGAAGGACGCCACCATCCGCAACCTGCGCACCCAAGGGAAGATTACGTCGAGCGGTTACGATAGCCAGTTATCCGGATTGATTAATTATGCTTATGGCAACACCACCATTTCGGGCTGTGTCAGCGAGGTGGACCTCAAGGGGAGAATCTCATTGGCAGGCATACTTCAATGGCCAGATGACACTGCCCATATCACCATTAACGACTGCTTAGTCAAGGGAAACTTCCACGCCACGTCCGACCTGAATAGAACTATATCCGGATTTATAGCTCATAGGCACAAAGATGCCGCCTGCACGCTGAACAACTGCCTCTACCTCGGCACGAACAACGCCCTCGACCACGACAAAACTAGCCACACCTTCAGCTCGGATTTTGAGCATAACGAGGGCACCGGCTTTACGCGCATCACCAACTGCTACTACCTCAACCCCTGCGGCAAGGTACAGGGCGACAGGGTAACCGCCGAGCAACTCAAGAACGGCCACGTGGCGAAGCTCCTGCAAGGCAATCGCACCGACCAATGCCACTGGGCACAGCCGTTGGGCGAGACGCCGGGCCCCTACCGCGAGACCGGCAAGGCAGAGACCAACTACGTTTATTATGATACGGCGAACAGTCGCTGGGCGTGTGACGACTTCCGCCTCACCGACGGCCAGTCGCTGCCCATCGGGCTCGACTTCATCGCCGCCAGGGCGACCTACGAGCGCACGTTCGCCGCAAGCGGAAAGGCCACCATCTGCCTGCCCTACGAGCTGCCCGCTAACGGCTTCAAGGCCTACACCCTCTCGGGCGGCGACAACAGCGCAGTCCATTTCGCGGATGCGAAGGATAAGCTCGAAGCCTACAAGCCTTACCTGATTACTGCCGACGGTGTGCCACAGCTCGGCGGCGAGAACATACAGGTGAAAGCCTACAAGGCCGACGTCCTGAAGCAGACCGCCGCAGGCACAGGCCACAGCTTCACGGGCACGGTAGCCGGCTTGGACAACGCCGCTGCCGCCGCCGCCAACGCCTACATCCTGCAAGACGACGGCAAGTTCCACAAGGTGACGACGGACTATCCCACCGCCACGGTTCCCTCCTATCATGCCTATGTCGTTTGTCCGAAGACCTCGGGCGCCAAGCAGCTCTCCATCATCATCGACGGCGAGACCACCGGCATCGGCGGCGTGAAGGACGGCACGACGGGCCTGAACGGTCCGGTGTACGACCTGCAAGGTCGCCGCGTGGCCGACCGCCTCGACGCCGCCGCACGCCACCGGCTGCCCGCAGGCGTGTATATCGTAGGCGGACGAAAGGTGATCCTGAAGTAAACAAATCTCTCCCAGGCGTTTACATCGTGAATGTCTGGGGGAGTTGCAAACAAAACAAAAAAGTATCATAACTCCATGGAGTTATGATACTTTTTATTTCTTCAAGCGGTGCGTACGAGATTCGAACTCGTGACCTCCTGCGTGACAGGCAGGCATTCTAACCAACTGAACTAACGCACCATCAGTGCCCTTTTCTTAATTGCGAGTGCAAAGGTAGAACATTTTTTTTATACCTCCAAACAATCGCTTTCTTTTTTATTAAAAAATTGAAGCAGCACCGCGTCGCGCCAACTCCCTTTCGTATAGAGCCAGTCTTTCAACACCAACGCTCCCGTAAAGCCCAAACCATGGAACAACTTGCGGCTTTGCACATTGTCATCGCTGATGATTACGTACACCTGATGCAGATGGATGATGTCGCGCGAATAGCGCAACATTTCCACAACGGCGGCCTTTCCGTAGCCTTGGTTGCGATATTCCTTCTTGATGACGAGCCCCAGTTCCGCTCGCAAATGCTTCGGATCGAACTCCACCAAATCGACAATGCCGACGCAAGTGTCGTCTTCCGACACGACCATCAGGCGCAACTGCCTGTCGGCATAGATGTCGTTCTTGCATTCCGACACATAGTTATACAGGGCATAGCGGGAATAAGGCACGTTCGTAACGCCTTGGTCCCACTGTTCCGATTGATTCTCCATCTCATAAAGGGAATCCAGATCCTCGGGTTCCATGGCCCGAAGCCTCACTTTACGCACCTGCGACATATACATTGTTTAAAGTAATGATTTTCCGCATCTCGGCCCAATAGATTCCAAACCTCATCCTTCGGCCCGACAAACGCGACATTTCATGCAATATTTCTCCACAAGAGAACGAACTGCTGTCAAACACGACCAACGCAGGATGATGGCCCTTGCCGTCCATGGCCATGCCCTCTTGCATGCCTTCCACCGACGAGGAGCATGAAACATCCGCAAACTTGCCACGCAGAATCCGGCCACATTCCGCCCATGCGCTTTCGCCGCCAAGGACGACGACGCCTTCTTCCGCGCGAGAAAGATGCAAGGAACGGCCGCACCGAAGTTTCTTCCGCAACAACGACATGCCGGCAACGGCCAGAACCAATGATTTCAGCGGCCATTTCAGCCACCAATACGCGCCATGGTAATGCTTGTTGAGGAAGATCAGCATGGCTCCGTAAAACACATGGACGTAACGATAGGATGTTTTTTGCGTGCTTTGCCCTTTGTAATGCAGGATTTCCGACGGGAGATACCAATTCCGCCACCCGGCTTTCTTCAGCCGATATGACAGGTCGACGTCCTCTCCATACATGAAATAGTCTTCATCCAGCAGCCCCACCTCGTCCAAAGCCTTGCGCCTCAACAGCATGAACGCGCCGCTGACGACATCCATTTCAACGGGAACGTCCCATGGCAAATAGCTCAAGTAATACCGATTGCCCCTCTTCCATCGCGGAAACAAGCCATGCAGGTGCATGAATTTGCAGCATGCCGTGAACGGAGAGGGGAATCCTCGACGCGACTCCGGCGCGGCATTGCCGTCCGCCTGCAACATCTTCACGCCCAAAGCGCCCGCATCTTCATGGGCCTCCATAAAGGCAATGCCTGCCCTTATGGCGTCTTCGCCCACCACCGTGTCGGGGTTCAAGAGCAGCACATACTCGCTCCGACTTTGCCGGATGGCCCTGTTGTTGGCCTTGGAAAAGCCCAAGTTCTCATGGTTTTCCAGGATTCTCACATCGGGATAACGCCTTGAGATGTAAGCGACCGTGTCGTCTGAAGACCGGTTGTCCACGACGATGACTTCACCGTCGACGGATTGCAACGCCGCTTTCAGGGACAGAATGCACTGCTCCAGGTAATCCCTCACATTATAGCTTACGATGACGACGCTCAATTTCTTCATGACCACACACAGCAAAAAGCACGACTTACTCCGTCTCACGTTCCATGCGTGCGGCCGAAGGATGGATGAACATGCTGGAAATGAGCAGGATGATGGCCAGATAACCGAAACGAACGTTCATGAAAAGATAGTAAAGCAAGAGGTTGAGCAACAGCAGAACAGCCATCAGCAGGAGGCGAATCAAGGCATAGCGTCCGTATGCCGAACGCCCTTCGGTGCTGTCTTCCGCCAGCCTGCGCGCAACAGAAGGAAACTTCAACAGCCTCAACACAAACGGAATGCCCCCTATCGTGAGCAAAATCATCGCGAACTCCAAGTAGAGTTCCGTCGAGGCCATCTCTTCCGTCTCCCAAACGCCTACGGGCAACGCGCCCGTTTCAAACAAGATGACGGCCGCCAGGGCACAGGCCATCGGGCCATAGAAGGCCCAACGCAATATCGAAAGGGTTCTTTTCATGTCAAAATATAAATCCATTTGCCGGTTTACAATACTTTCCAGGCCGGTTCCACGTCACTTTTGGAAAGGCGTGCGATTGAGGATGGAGCGTCCCAGCGTCACTTCGTCCGTGTACTCCAACTCGTTTCCCACGGAGATACCTCGGGCGATGGCGCTCATTTTCACATTGTAAGACGCCAATCTACGCGAGATATAAAAACTTGTCGTGTCCCCTTCCATGGTCGAACTCAAAGCCAATATCACCTCATCGATGGTTCCCGCCGCCACTCTTTCCGCCAAAGAGTCAATCTCCAAGTCGCCCGGACCGACGCCGTCCATGGGCGAAATGACGCCTCCCAACACATGGTAGAGCCCGTGGAACTGCTGCGTGTTCTCTATGGCCATTACGTCCTGCACGTTCTCCACCACACAGACGACCCGCTCGTCCCTACGCTTGTCCGCGCAGATGGGGCAGATGTCGGTGTCGGAAATGTTGTGGCAGACGACGCAATGCCTGATGTCTTTCCTCACCCGACTTATCGAATCAGCGAATGCTTCGACCTCATTCTCCGAGCGCTTCAGCATGAACAGCACCAGCCTCAGGGCCGTCTTGCGGCCTATTCCCGGCAATTTGGCAAATTCGCCCACGGCTTTTTCCAGCAACGCAGAGGGGTATCTGTCCATCAGGCGTTAGAGATAAATGCCCACACCCAGACGCAATCCGATGGTGGAATAGTCGCGATGACTCTTAAAGGACTGGTCGTAATAGATGGCAGGCTCCACCGTCACGGTGCGGCTCAGGAAGAAAGCGTAGCCCACTTCCACACCCGGCATGATGTCGTTGTAGCTTTTGCCGGCATGGACGAACTTGCAGTTCACGCCCAGGAAGACGCCGTTCTGCTCGATATAGTAACGTCCTCCGAGTCCGACGGCGAAGCTGTCGTGCGAACCGCTCAGGTTGTTGCACTGCAGCGCGGCCTGGGCCAAGACCATGATGTCGTCTTCAAGCATGTAGCCCGCCTGCGCCTGCAAGCCCAGGTTCAACTCCGTGGAGCCGCTGTAGCTCAAATTCAGCCCCGTGAGGGAGCCGCCGATGTACATTTTGTCCTTTTCAAACTGCGCGTTTGCCGACAATGCAAACGCCATTGTCACCATCAATACAAGCAATTTCTTTACCATAAAGCTTCAAGTTTTGTTTGCAAAGATAGTACATTCTTATAAATAAGGCATATCTTTGCAGCAATTTTCCCACAGAATCATTGATTTAGTACAAATGCCAAACCGAATGAGAGCTTCCTTCGCAGCGTTGTTCTGCTGCCTTCTCACCCTTTGCCAAGCACAGCCCGCCCTCTTTTCCCACTCCATCGCGCCCCCCCGAAAACACGAAGTGCGGGCGGTGTGGCTCACGACCATCGGCGGTATAGACTGGCCCCGCCGCTACGCGCAATCCCAACAGTCCATGGCGGCCCAGCAAAAGGAGCTTGCCGACATCCTCGACCGGCTGCAGGCGGCCGGTGTCAACACCGTCCTGCTGCAGACCCGCATCAGGGGCACCGTCATCTATCCGTCCCGCTACGAGCCTTGGGACGGCTGTCTCAGCGGAACTCCAGGCCGCTCTCCGGGCTACGACGCCCTGGCTTTCGCCATCGAGGAGTGCCACCGACGCGGCATGGAGCTTCATGCCTGGGTCGTCACCATGCCTGTGGGCAAGTGGAACGCCCACGGTTGCAGGCAGCTGCGTGCGCGAGAGCCGCAACTGCCCATCAGAATCGGGGCCGAGGGCTACATGAATCCCGAACGGAAGCAGACGGGCGACTATCTGGCGAAGCTCTGTGAGGAGATCACGGAGCGTTACGACATCGACGGCATTCACCTCGACTACATACGATACCCCGAGACTTGGAACATCAAGGTGCCACTCCAGGAGGGCCGCCGACACATCACGGAGATAGTGAAGGCCATCCACGACAAGGTGAAAGCCAGAAAGCCATGGGTCAAGATGAGCTGCGCGCCCATCGGCAAGGCCGACGACCTGACCCGATACTGGAGCCATGGCTGGAACGCGTACAGCCGTGTCTGCCAAGACGCGCAGGGATGGCTGAAGCAGGGACTGATGGACATGCTGTTCCCCATGATGTATTTCAAGGACAACGGATTCTTCCCGTTCGCCATCGACTGGAAGGAACAGGCCGACGGCAAGCCCGTCGTCCCCGGACTGGGAATCTATTTCATGTCGCCCGCCGAGAAAGACTGGCCCCTGGAGACCATCACGCGCGAGATGGCGGCCTGTCGGAACTACGGATTGGGGCACGCCTATTTCCGCAGCAAGTTCTTCACCGACAACACGAAAGGTATCTACGACTTCGCGTCCGCCGTCTTCGACCCGACGCCCGCCCTGGTTCCGCCCATGACCTGGGCCTCCTCGACGCAGCCGGAAGCTCCCACGGACTTAAGACTGACAAAAGACGAGCAGGGCTTCCGGCTCTCGCTGCCCGTCGATTCGCCCTTCACCTACAACCTATACGCCTCTTCCGACTACCCCGTCGATACCGAACAAGGGGCACATTTGCTGAAAGCCAGGGCCGTGCGGGAGACCCTTCCGGACGACGGCCACTACTATGCCGTCACCCGGTCGGACCGCTACGACAACGAGAGCAAGCCCGTCCAACTGTCCGATCCGCCCACCAGTCAGGCGCCACCGCTCCACGGCCTGCTCCCGCACGACGGCAGACGGCTGGCACTGCCAGACGCCGTCAGCCAGGCCGACGCGGCATTTATCCTGATCGCCGACATGCAGGGGCTTCCGTTGCTGACCTTTTCAGTCCGCGACAAGACGCTCGACATCAGCACTTTGGCCAGCGGCATTTACCAAGTCCGCACCCTGGACAAACACCACAACAGCCACAGAATAGGCCTGCTGCGCATAAAAAAACAGATGTAATATTTGGAATTGTCCGGGAAACGCCCTATCTTTGCATCATAAGATAGTAACAACGAATTGGGGTTGTGTCGGTTCGATCGGGATACTCATCAAATAATATTGAAAACCGAGAAAGCTTCTTACGTCTATGGCGGGCCGCATAAACTCTTCGGAGGTAAGTCGATGAAAGTCGACCGGTGGATTACAGAAACTGAGAGCTCTCAAGAATTGTATTGCTCGGAGTTTCATCACATCACCGAACAACCCCTTTCCCATAGGCAGGAGACCCATACGGCTCCTGCCTTTTTTCATCAATCATAAACCAAAGACGGTATGTTTAGCGGAATTGTAGAAGAGATGGCCACCGTAAAGGCCATCCGGAAGACCGGGGAGAACATCGATTTCACGCTCGAATGCTCGTTCACCCAAGAATTGAAGATAGACCAAAGCATTGCGCACAACGGCGTTTGCCTGACGGTCGTCGACATCGACGGCGGCCAATACACGGTGACGGCGATGAAAGAGACGCTCGACCGCTCGAACCTGGGCCTGCTCCAAGTGGGCGACAGCGTGAACGTGGAGCGGTCGATGATGATGAACGGACGCCTGGACGGCCACATTGTGCAGGGCCATGTGGACGAAGTGGCCACGTGCGTGCGGATGGACGACGCCGACGGCTCCACCTATTTCACCTTTGAATACAAGCTCGACAGAGAGATGGCGCGCAAGGGCTACGTCACCGTAGACAAGGGAAGCGTCACGGTCAACGGCGTTTCGCTCACGGTCTGCGAACCTACGGAGAACACGTTCAAGGTCGCCATCATCCCCTACACGCGCGAAAACACCAACTTCCGCTACATCACGGTCGGGTCGGTGGTCAACATCGAATTCGACATTCTGGGGAAATACATCGCACGGATGGGGATGTATCAAGTGTAAAAGCATTCATCCGACTCGCCGAAACGTCGCGTTTCGCTTTTCAAAAGCAGTCCTTTCATGTTGAGAAAGCTGCCCTTCCAGCCTCCCAAAGCAGCCCTTTCAGCGGGTGGAAGCAGCCCTTTTGCAACACGAAAGGGCTGCTTTGGCCTTGTGCCCGACAAGCCTTTGACAATCAACACGATGCAGACTCGCGGAGAAAGCCCTGCGGTTCGGCCGCAACGGTGGCGCTTCGACGCGACGGAAGCGCGGCGACCGACAGGATGGCGCAAGGCAAACGGGGCGACACCGTCAAATGACGTCAGCGTTTTCCAAAGTTGAAGCCCACGTAGAAATTGACGCTTCCGAAGGTGGAGTTGGTGTAGAACTGGGCATGCCGATAGTTGTAGGTGTGGAAGACGGCACTCGTGCCGGCATACCAGCGGGTGTTGTTCCACACCAAACCGAAGCGGCCGACGCCGTCGAGATTGAAGTTCTTGAGGTCGAAGTTGCGGAAGATGAAGTTGCCGCGGCCCAAATCGCCCTTCGTATGCTTGTAGGCGACGGCCAACGACAGAGAGATGTCGAAGAGGCAATTGCGCGCAAACACCCAGTTGTAGGTATAGCCGCCCGACACCGAAACGTCCTTGTAGCTGACTTTACCGACGGTCAGCGAACTGTCGAGCCCGTCCAGCCCGCCACCGCCCATGCGTTCGCTCGCCTGGGTGAGGAAACGCTGCCAGTCGACGTCGAGCTTGTGCTTGGAATAGCTCACGCCGAAGAGCGGGCTACCGCACGAACGGCGTTGCACCGTGCTCTGGCTGTAGGCCGCCGGATAGGAAAACTTGCGGTGGTTGGTTATATAATACAGGTTGAATCCATTGATGCTGGCCCGGAATCCGTCGAAAGGCATGTTCTCGATGGGCGACGTGTCAACGCCTTCGCCCAGCCGCAACCGCTTCACTTTGTAGTCGTTGCCCGTCTTCCGGAAGAACAGGTCGATGCCGATTTGGCTGCTGTAGAGCGACAGGGAGAAGTCTTGCTTGCGGCTGCCGCCCGAGTGTGTCAGGTCGAGCGTGTAGCCGAGGAACACCCAACGCCAGCCGACGTAAGGCCCGAGCTTGTAGGTGGGCTCGGGAGAGAAGGTCACGCTCTGGCCGGCACGGCTCTGCAAGCGGTAGACCTCATAGGTGTTCGTGTTTTGCAGCATGAGCGTATAGTTGTAATGCTGCGGCTCTATGTAGTTCGTATCCACGCGCGAGAAGTCCTTCACAAACTCGTACAGCCCGCCGAGGAAGCCCCCGCCGCTCTTGCGGGCCGGCGAACGGTCGACGGAAAGGGTGTCGCCACCGGCCCACAGGCGCGCGGCGAGACAGAGGAACAGACAAACAAGAGAGATTTTTCGCGTATCCATGACGGCGAAACTTGACATGTGACGGCTGCACGACAGCCTTTGTGGAAATGATGAATCAATTACAACTTGCCCAAAATACGGTCCATCACCCAATTGACGGGCGTCGCGCTGACGCTGGTGGCCGAGCACGAGCCTATGCCTTGCAGGTCTTCGATGACCGACTGGATGATGGGCAGCTGCACATAGGACGGGTTGGGCACCCGAATGCTCGTGTGGCCTTCGCTGGTCACCACCTGAATGGGCGCGTAGTCGAAGACCGAGAAGGTGAGCATGCCCTTCTCCCCCACCACTTCCACGCAGTCTTCCCGGGCGCTCTGGTGCCCGACGAAGCACCAGGAGCCGCTGCCGGGCATGCCGTTCTCGAAGAGGAAGCACGCGCTGATGGAGTCTTCGGCCTGATAAAGATGGGCGCGGTTGGCGCAATAGCCGTGGGCGCGGGTGATGACGCCGAACAGTTCCTGCAAGATGTCGAGCTGATGGGGGGCCAGGTCATAGAAATAGCCGCCTCCGGCGATGTCGGGCTGCAGCCGCCAGGGCAGCGACGTGGCCTGGGAATAGTCCAAATCGCGCGGCGGAACGGAGAAACGAATCTGCACATTGGTGATGTTACCGATCACGCCGCCGTCGATGATGCGCTTCACACGCTGGAAATAGGGCAGATAGCGGCGGTAATAAGCCACAAAACAGGGCACCCCCGTCTGCTGGCTGATACGGTTGATGCGGGCGCAATCTTCATAGCTTGCGGCCAAAGGCTTCTCCACGTAGACGGGTTTTCCCGCCAACATGGCCATGATGGCGAAGGTGGCGTGGCTGCTGGGGGGCGTCGCGATGTAGATGGCGTTGACCTCCGGGTCGTCTATCAGCTCCTGGGCGTCGGTGTACCACTTGGGCACGTGGTGACGCTCGGCATACGAACGCGCCTTGCCCTCGTTCCTACTCATCACGGCCTCTACATGAGAACCGGGCACTTCGTTGAAGGCCGGGCCCGACTTCTTCTCCGTCACCTCACCACAACCTATGAATCCCCAACTGATTGGCTTCATTTATCGATCTGCTTACTATAAAACAACTGTATCGTCGTGCAAAGATAATATTTTTTTATTACCTTTGCAACAAATACTTTTTATTCGACATGGACATCAAGAAAGCCGAATTTGTCATATCCTCACCAACGGTGAGCAAATGTCCCACCAACCCATTGCCTGAATTTGCGTTTATCGGTCGCTCGAATGTGGGCAAGTCGAGCCTCATCAACATGCTCTGCAACAACCGCCAGCTGGCCAAGACTTCCTCCACGCCGGGCAAGACGTTGCTCATCAACCACTTCATCATCAACAACGAATGGTATCTGGTGGACCTTCCGGGCTACGGATTCGCCAAACGGTCGAAGACGGAGCGCGAAAAACTCGAACGGATGATTCGCGGCTATGTGCTGCAGCGCGAACAATTGGTCAACCTCTTCGTGCTCATCGACGTCCGTCACAAGCAACAGAAGATAGACCGTGAGTTCGTAGACTGGCTGGGCATGAGCGGCATTCCCTTCTCCATCATCTTCACCAAGGCCGACAAGCTGGGGCCGGGCAAGGCCAAGCAGAACGCCAAGGCGTGGCTCGACGAGCTGAAAGACGTGTGGGAAGAGCTCCCGCCGGCGTTCATCACGTCGGCTGAAAAGAAGACGGGGAAGGAAGAAGTGTTGGACTATATCGGCAAATTCATCTGACGAGAAATGGCAGTTCCCTATATGGATGTTCAGAACTTGAGCAAGCGTTTCGGTGCTCAAGTTCTCTTCAATCGTATCAACTTTTCAATTGCCGAGGGCCAACGCGTAGGGCTTGTGGCGCAAAACGGCACCGGCAAGTCGACATTGCTGAGCGTCATCACGGGCAAGGAGGGCAAGGATGAGGGCGACATCATCTTCAAGAACGACCTGCGGCTGGGCTATCTGGAGCAAAGTCCGGCTTTCGCGCCGGAAGAGACGGTGCTCGAAGCCTGCTTCAACCACCGGGGCGACCCCGAAAAGATACTGAAAGCCAAGCAGATTCTGACGCAACTGAAAATCACCAACCTGGAGAAACCGATGGGACAGCTCAGCGGCGGACAGCAGAAACGGGTGGCCTTGGCCAACGTGTTGATTACGGAACCCGACCTGCTGATACTCGACGAGCCCACCAACCACCTCGATCTGGAGATGATAGAGTGGCTCGAAGGATTCCTCAGACGCGGCAACAAGACGCTGTTCATAGTCACCCACGACCGATTCTTCCTCGACCGGGTGTGCAACTTGATACTGGAACTCGACAACCGGACCATCTACACCTATCGGGGCAACTACAGCTATTACCTGGAAAAGCGTCAGGAGCGCATCGACAACACGAGGGCCGAAATCGCAAGGGCCAACAACCTGTACCGCACCGAGCTGGAATGGATGCGCCGCATGCCCCAGGCGCGTGGACACAAGGCCCGCTATCGCGAAGACGCTTTCTACGAACTGCAGGCCAAGGCCAAGCAACGGATAGAGGAACGGCAGATACGGCTGAAAGCCGGCAGCGTGTATATCGGGTCGAAGATATTCGAATGCCAGTATGTCAGCAAGTCGTTCAACGACGGCAACAACGCCGCGGGAACGCAAAGCGAAACGGTCATCCTGAAAGACTTCTACTACAACTTCGCCCGATTCGAGAAAATGGGCATTGTCGGCAACAACGGCACGGGCAAGTCGACCTTCATCAAGATGCTTCTGGGCCTGGTCAAGCCCGACAGCGGCCGTTTCGACATCGGCGAAACGGTGAGATTCGGCTACTTCTCACAGGAGGGTTTGAAGTTCAGGGACGACCAGAAAGTGATCGACGTCATCACCGACGTGGCCGACTACATAGACTTGGGCGGCGGACGGCACATGACGGCCAGCCAGTTTCTACAGTATTTCATGTTCACGCCCGAACAGCAGCACAATCATGTCTACAAACTGAGCGGCGGAGAGAAGCGCAAACTGTATCTCTGCACGGTGCTGATGCGCAATCCCAACTTCCTGGTGCTGGACGAACCGACCAACGACCTCGACATCCAGACGCTGCAAGTGCTGGAGGAATACTTGCAGGACTTCCCCGGTTGCGTCATCGTCGTGAGCCACGACCGCTATTTCATGGACAAGGTGGTGGACCATCTGCTCGTGTTCAAGGGCGACGGCGTCGTCAAGGACTTCCCCGGCAACTACACGCAGTTCCGCGAATACAGCCAACTGCAAAGCAAGGAGGCCGCAGAAGAGACCAAGACGAAGGAAGCTCCCAAGAAGGACTACCGCCACGAGACCAAGCGCAAGATGACCTTCAAGGAGAAACGGGAGTTTGAACAGCTTGAAAAAGACATCGAAGCGTTGGAGAAGGAACAGGCCGCCATCGAACAGGACTTGTGCAGCGGCGGCCTTTCCGTGGACGAACTGACCGAAAAGAGCAAGCGGCTGCCGATTCTCAAGGAAGAACTTGACGAGAAGGGAATGCGGTGGCTTGAGCTTTCCGAAATTCTATAAGCGCCTCGCGAGCGTCTTTCTCAGAAGAACACGAAGCGGAAAGAATAGTAGACCTGCATGAAGAGGATGTAGACCAGCAGCCAGCCGGCATGCTTGCGCAATCCGAACGTAAGGAGGTCGAACAACTGTTCCAGCCGTTCGATGTGCCCGCTGACCAACGCGTAGGTCAAACTGAACAAACTCAAGGAAAAACATACGACAGGAATCAGGCTCCAAGAGAAGCTGCTCGGAAAAAGTTCGCCGTTGACATTGGCCAACACGGCATGAGGCAACAGCGTCAGCAAGCCCAAGACCATCAGAATGCCTGCCAACTCCATCCACACGATGGACATGGCGAAGCGTTCGCGATAGGACAGCTTGCTGTAGCGTGTCAGCAGCCGGCTTTCCTCCACAGAGCCCATGGCGACGAAGGCCATGACCAACCACACCAACACCGGTGAAGCCATATTCGTGGTGAAACGGCCGAAGAACCACCGAATGCCCTCGCTGCTCAGCAAGGAGCGGACCGAGAGTTCGGGCATTGCCGCGGTGACAAGCCACGATGCCAGGATGAGGGCAGCTTCGGTTATTGCCAGAAAAAGCGATATGACGGCCAGCTTTCGATTCATTCTTCGTCGGGCAACAAATTGTCAATGTCAAGTATTCGGAGTTCCAACGCACGCACCACCAGCCGCGTCGCATTGACGCCCAAGCGGCCATTGCCGTCGGGAAAGAGCTTCTGCACCAACTCGTTCTGCCGTTTCTCCAGGCTCTTCACGCCGAAAGGCATGCCCCGCAGATTGGTGATCTGCTCCTTGGTGTAGCCCAGCGCCAAGTGGCGGAGGAAACGTTCGTCGTATTCGTCGATCTCATAGTTGACCAACGCTTCCTGCCGCATGATCTGATTGTTGACACTCCGCTTGAAACGTTCGACGATTTTCTCCATGATGGGCTGGTTGAAAACCATCTTCTTGCCACCCATCACGCTGGCGACATCGCCCCGGGTGAGCAGTTCCCCGCTCTTCAGGATGATTCCGTCGCAGCCCGCGTCCAGCACATCGACCCACAACTTCTCGTTCAGAATCTCACCCGTGAATATCAGAACCTTGATGTCGGGATGGCTTTCCTTGGTGTGGCGGCATATTTCAACCCCGATGGTGGTGGAGCCTCCAAGCCCCAAGTCGAGCAGAACCAAGTCGGGTTTGTCGGCTTTCAGCAGTTTCCAGAAGCTCGGTTCGTTCTCCGCGGTGCCTACAATCCGGGCTTCCGGAATATCATTACGAATGATTCCCTCGGTACCTTTCAATTCCAAAGGTACATCCTCTACGATGATTACCTTAAACTTGTCCATATATTTGCAGTTTACTCATAAATTTCTTAGGCAGCGTAATCTCTATCATAACCTCATGGTCGTTCAGCCGCAGGGCCTGGATGCCGCTGCCGCGCATGTTGGTCATCTCTCCGATTTCACGCACAATCTGGCGGCATATCATGAACTCTATGTTCACGGAAACAGGCGTAAAGAGGTCTTTGCATTGCTCTTCCGAAAGCGAAACGCCCGTCAGCCGGTCTTTCAGCACGACATAATGCTCATCCCGACTTGCCGTTTCATGAGCGGCGGCGTGGCATTTGCTAAGACGCTTGAGCATGTCGAGCAAGTATTTCAGCATGTCGTCATCCATCCGCAGCTCATAGTTCAGCTGCATCATGGCCTGCTCGCTCAAGATGGAATAGAGCTGTTTGTAATAGCTGGCCACCTCTCCAATAGCCACAAGATTCCGCTCCCGCCCCTCTTCCATCAGCCTGCTGATGCGTGAAGGGTAATACATCGTCTCGTGCTTGAGCGTGGAAAGGCAGTTGTCCAGCACGTTGTTGCTGACATACAGACGCGCCTCTTCATATCGGGTGCGCCGCAGTTCGTCGCGTGTCAATTCGATATTGTCCTGCCACAGCTGCTTGTTGGCTATGCTTTCTTTCAGCGCAGAGCGAATCTGATTGACGATATTGGCCAGCCGATTCTCCCTTCCGCTGAGATAACGCTTGCGCCGATTCCAGATCAAATCGAGCTGTTCGAGCTTCTCCTGAGCCGGAATGTCCGAAAGCAACTTGCCGTTTATGATGTTGACCAGCTCCACACAATAACGATAAAACACGACGTGGCGATAGTAAAGGAAGTAATATGCGGGGAAGATACTTAGCAACAAGAGCACCAACAGGATGATGGCAACACTCTTGCTGGTCTCGCTTCGCTGCATCACCCGCACGTAATTGTCAAGCGTATTGTCGGCCGACATCTTTCTGAACAACTGCGTATAAACCTTGTTGTTGGCTCTATACAAATCCCATTTGTGCAACGCTAAGGCTGCGACGGCCGCCTCATTCTTCACGTCGAGCAGGATGAGATTGTAGTCTTTGTTGCGCAATCGCCTGGGGATGGCGTGCAGATACTTGTAAGTGGAGTCGGCAAGTTGCAGCGCACGGTCGTATCGGCCATTGATATTTGCAAAATAAACGCTGTCGGCAAAGCGTGAAGCGTTGTAGAAGACCTTGTTCTGACGATATGCCTTGCCAAAGACCACGTGGTCGTCCTTGGCCGAAAGATGGCCGAAAGTGGCCATTGACAACAGCAATAGCGACACGGTGCGGGCAATGCCCTTGGGCAAGCGGAAGAAGAAACGGCTGCCTTCGGCCTTTCGACTGACGGCTCCTATCATGCAGACGTTGAACACCGTGCTGATTTTCTTGTACTTCTCGATGATTCCCTTGCAGTTCATGAGTCCGAAGCCGTGCCCGCTTTTCCCAGGTTTATGGTCGAAGACGTGGGCCAACTGCTCGTCGTCCATGCCGCATCCGTCATCGGTGACAGACACTTCCACGTAAGAATCGGTTTCCTCAGCCGACACGGTGACGACTCCCCCCTTGTCCGTGAACTTGCGGGCGTTGTCCGCAATCGTGTTGATCATGAACAAAGTCAAGGTCTTGTCGGCCTTCACGACAGCCCGGGTCGCTTCCACCTCCAAGCGGACGCCCCGCAAGCTGAAGCTCATCTGCCCCTTGGCGACAAGATTGAACAGCTCGGCAAGCGGGAAACTCTCGATGCGCAGATTCAATTCGCCTTGCCTCAACTGAATCCAATGGGTGAGGATGTCATTGTAATGATTGATTTGTCCGGTGAGTTCGGCTATATAATCGAAACGTTGTTGTCTGACTTCAGCCGGCTCGCAGGAATGCGACAGTCGGCTCACCTCATTCAAAATGCGGTCGATAAAAGGCGTGACGCTGTTCACCAAGGCCACTTTGGCCCGCTGCTCCACATTCCTTTTCTTGTTGTTCAACACATGCAGCTTCGCAATCTCTATCTGTTCGTCCACCTCTTCGTTCTGTTCTTCCAGGCGACTCATCTCCTCCGCCTCCCTTACATTCCAACGGCGCAGGGGCCTCAGCAAGTCTTCCAGCGAGTCCTCGGCGTCTTTTTTACGGCGCATTCTGGAGAAAAGGAAAAGCAACGATATGACAAGGAGTATCATCAGGACCACGCCCGCAATCATCCAGTTCAGCTGTTGGGACGAAAGGTCGAGCTGGGCGGCGCGCGCGTCGAGCTGGCGGTCCTGCCGGGTCATCTCCTGCATGTCCAGATAGATGTTGCGATTGTAGTCGCTCTTGGGCTTGTCGTCGATAGCGGAATAGGCCAGCGACAACTGTTCGCGTATCGACGCCACCAGATCGGGGGCCCGATTGATCACCGTATCCTTCTCCAGGGCGTCGTTCAGGCATATCAATGCGCTGCGATAGTCCTTCAAATCCCAGTAACACTCGGCCAACGTCCGATAGGCGCCGGCCGTCTGATACACGTCTCCATACTCCGTAAACAGCCTGGTGGCCCGCTCTGCCAAGTTGCCCGCCAAAAGGGAATCGGGCATGTGGTCGGTATTGACGAACTTCATAGCCGGCAGATTCTCCATGATAAGGGTGTCGCGAAGAGGTGACAGGCGCAAGTGTTCGCTGATGGCCTGCAACGAATTGGCCTCCCAATATACGTAGCCATGCTTCAACGAGCCTGTCAGACACTGTATCAAGTAATCGAATTCACGCTGGCTGACCTCCCGCGGAGTTCCCTTCGTGATGATTCCGCCGGAGCCTACATTGTAATAGTAAGCCAACAACTGGGCCGTATCCTTCACGATTTCACCATAAGGGTCGATTCGTTCCAATGCCGCAATCGACTTTTTCTGCATTCCTATATAATAAAAATAGGTGGACTCCACGATGGCAAACTCGCTGTCGGCATACGTCAGACGCTGTTGCTGCCGTTCGGAAAGCTCCTTCGTCTCCTCCTTGATGCGCTTCTGGCACCGCATGGCCTGCTGGCGATAGATGTAGAAGTCCTTGTTGCGCGACTGACGCTGGCACAATCGCATCTTCTGGACATTGGCAACATACAGTTCCAACTGGTTGTCGCTCTTGTCAAGAATCTCATCCAACAACGCATTGGCTGCATCGTAATCCATCCGGGCTATCTTGACAAAAGCGAGATTGTTCTTCGCTTCCGCCCAACCGGCGTCATAAATCTGTGCCAAAGTCAACGCCCTTTCGGCCAAGACCTTGGTGGAATCGAGATTGCGATAGTGAAAAGAATAGGACGCTTGGTTCAGTTCATCAACCTCTTTGTTGTACGACGGCTCGCAGGAGGACAACAAGAGGACGCTCCAAAAGAAAGAAATCCCCAGGAGACAGCTGTAAAGAGAATGACGACAACTCAACAAACGTTCCTTATTATATAAAAGGTGAACCAATACCTTCATGCTGAATGCAAAAATACAGATTATTCCTGAAAGGCTGAAATAAAACCCATGAAAAACACAAACGCACAAAAATCAGCTGTGCGATTGAGCGGTTATTAACATTTTATTGCTACTTTTGCAGCGTTTAGGGTGCTGGTGCATTGTATGTTACGCTTTTTCAACAGTTCAAACAGCCCCAAAGTGTCAAAACAAGCCAGAGCATGACAGAGAAAATACGTATCAAGGACATCGCAGAAAGAGCCTGCGTATCTGTGGGGACCGTAGACCGTGTGTTGCACAATCGCCCCAATGTATCGCCGTCCGCCCGCGAAAAGGTTGAAAAAGCCTTGAAGGAGATGAACTATCAGCCCAACATGTATGCCAGCGCTTTGGCCTACAACAAGTCTTACCAGATTCAAATCGTACTCCCAAAGCATGAGTCGGAAGCCTATTGGGAGGAGATAGAAGAGGGTGCCCGCAAAGCAATGGAAGCCCTGCGCGACTTCCATGTCAATGTAAATTTCCTCTATTATCAGCGTTTTGACGACCTTTCTTTCAAGTCGGTCTATGAGAATTGCATCGAGACGCATCCCGACGGCGTCATCATCGTGCCCTCCACGCTGGAGATGACACGCAGGTTCACCGACCAATTGCACAGACTTGAGATTCCATTTGTCTTGCTCGACTCCTACATGCCCGACCTTCGTCCCCTGTCGTTTTTCGGTCAAGACTCCTTCGCCAGTGGCTTTTTCGCCGCAAAGATGCTCATGCTGATAGCCTCACAGGAGAAAGAAATCATGCTGATGAAGCACACCAAGGACGGAATCGTGGTCAGCAAGCAGCAGGCCAACCGTGAAGTGGGCTTCCGCCATTACATGCGCGACCATTTCCCCGGTATCAAAATCACGGAACTGGAGTTGCCGCTGGGCATGTCAAAAAAGGATTTCGACAAGGTTCTGGAGGACTTCTTCCACACCCATCCCGACGTTCACCACTGCATTACGCTCAACTCCAAGGCTCATCTCGTTGGCGACTTTCTGCTTCGTCACAACCATCGTGACATTCAAATCATGGGCTATGACATGGTGCCCAAGAATGCCGAATGCCTGCTTCAGGGCAGTATCTCGTTCCTGATAGCCCAGCATGCCTACCAGCAGGGCTACAGTTGTGTCGACGCTTTGTTCCAGGCCATCGTCCTGAAGAAGAAAGTCCAGCCCGTCAACTATATGCCCATAGAGCTGTTGTCAAAGGAAAATGTAGAGTTCTATCGCAGAACCCAGTTATAAGCCGACCCAAATTGAACAATAGAAAAGGACTTGTGGCGCTGTCGCCACTATTCGTATTGATCGTCTTCATCATCGTTTTCACGGTGTATTCCGTGGACAAGACCGAGAGTGAGCCGAATCTTTCACTCTCCGTCGCTGCTGTCGAATACCTGAAAGTGACACCCTATCTGGTCGTACCGGCCACGGCCGTGGCCGGAATGGATGTCATGGCCGTCCTCACGCTGGGCCTTGCGCTCTGCGGCCCGACAGGCATCACAGACGGCGACTACAACGTCTACGGCTGGTTCGTGGCCTCGCTGCTGTCCATCGCTTTCCGTCATCCAAAGAAATACAGCTGAACTATGGAAATCATCAAGCGGAATCTCTTCACCAAACTGCGGGCCGACAACTTCAACACAAAGGAAGTGCTCGAACCCATGTCGGCGTTCAAGACGCAAAAGATGATCGCCATGCTGCGCAACATAGCCGCCATGCCGGCCGGCGAGGTGCTCATGGCGAACCCTTTGTTCAATGCACGACTGAAGCGTCTGCAAGAGAAGGAACGGAAACGAGACACTCCTTCGCTCGAAACGATCTACATGCTGCGCATCATTGTCAGCAACGTGAACGCCACGATGAACCACGGCATGCCCATCCGCGGTATCATCCAGCTGGGCCAGTACATCCGGACACGGGGGCCGAAGGTGGACTTCGACAAGCTCTGCTCATGGCTCTCGCAACTTCATCTCACCCGCATGGCCCAGCTCCAGGGCACCATCCTCATCCACTGTTTCGGCTTCCGGGCCGAAGAACTGCCCTTCGTGAAGAGGACGGAGGGCAGAGCCATGCGCCTCGTCGTGCTCACCATCACCAACACGGAGCAGGATGTGCAGGCCCGGCACTTCAAGCAAGGCCGGGGCGGGTTCGTCTACAACAACTCCACGCTGCTGCGGCGCAATCTCCGCCGCTCACTGCGCTACTGGCGATATGCCCCCATCGAGGACATCAGCAACTTCATGAGGAATTTCGGCCGCAGCCTGTCTGAAATCGAAGAATGATAATTAATTTTAATTCCGCCCTGCTTTTGCGCCATATCCACTTATTTCGCTTAACTTTGCAAACATGGACAAGATTTTCGGAAAAGCGACTTTACTCCTGTCACTGCTTTTATCCTCTCTCACCACTCAAGCTCAAAACGATTACGTGCAATGCGAAGACACATGCAACCATGTGCATGGAATCGACCTAAGCCACTATCAGGGAAACGTATTCTGGGAGACCATAGGCGACAACACCAAGATGGCCTACGTCTATCTGAAAGCCACCGAGGGCGGCGACCGCATCGACGACAAGTATGAAAACAACATCCAGCTGGCCCACAAATATGGTCTGAAGGTGGGATCGTACCATTTCTTCCGCCCAAAGACCGACCTTCAGAAACAACTCGACAACTTCATGCTCCAGTGCCGGGCCGAGGAACAAGACCTCATCCCCATGATCGACATCGAAACGAAGAGCGGACTGAGCACGGAAGAGTTCTGCGATTCGCTGTTCAAGTTCATCAAACTGGTGGAAACGGCCTATCGCCAGAAGCCCCTTCTCTATACCTTTGCCAACTTCTACGACCACCACCTGCTGGGCAAAATCGACGGATATCCGCTGATGATAGCCCAGTACACCACCCGGGAACCTGTGCTGAAGGACGACCGCGACATCACCATGTGGCAGTATACAGGCAAAGGCCGCATCAACGGAATCAACGGTTATGTGGACAAAAGCAGGTTCATGGGCCGGCATTCCCTGCGTGAAATAAGATTCAGACATTAACATATCAACGACTATGGCTATCATCAAGTGTCCCGAATGCGGACATCCAATCAGCGACAAAGCCCCCGTCTGCCCACAGTGCGGCGTGGAAATAGCGGGCAAGATCTTCAGATGTCCGCAATGTGGCGAAGTTTACTTCAAAGACCAAGGCGCATGCCCCAACTGCCGACACCTCACGACGGACGACGGGCGCGCCTCTGCAACGCAACAGCCGCCGACGCCACCCGCGCCACCGGCCGTTCCGCGGGCACCCGAGGCACCGGCAACGCCACAACCGCAAGCCCAACGGCCGACGCCCCCCGCGCCCAAGAAGAACTACAGGCCGACGCTCATCGTAGCCGCCATCGTCGCCGCCATCGTCTGCGCCGCCCTCTGGTATTTCCATGCCGAAGCCGGCAAGCAGAAAGAGCTTGAGGCTTACGAGTACGCCATGAAGAACTCGGACCCGGCCGTGCTGCAAAGCTACCTCGACACCTATCTCGACGCGCCCGAAGCCCACCGCGATTCCATCCAGGCGCACCTCGCCTTGCTCCAACAAGTGGACCAAGCATGGAACGACGCTTTGGTCAACAACTCCAAAGAAGCCTTCGAGCAATATCTCGAAGACCATCCCGATTCGCCCCACAAGGCCGAAGCCGAGCGCAAGATAGACTCGCTCGACTGGGCCTCCGCATCATCGGCCGACTCGGAAGAAGCCTACAAGCGCTATCTGGAAGACCATCCCAACGGCGAGCATGTGGACGAAGCCAACGACGCATTGAAGAAGATCGGCGCCAAGACCGTCAAGCCGCAGGAACGCCAAATGGTCGCCTCCGCCTTCCGAAGCTTCTTCCAAAGCATCAACGCCCGCGACGAAGAAGGACTCCGCTCGTCGGTCAGCAGCCTGCTCACGTCGTTCCTCGGCAAGCCCGACGCCACCAAAAGCGACGTCGTCACCTTCATGAACAAGATCTACAAGGACGACATCAAGAACATGAACTGGCGTCTGGACAACGACTACAAGATAGAAAAGAAGGAAGTGGGCGACGAGGAATACGAATACACCGTCAACTTCTCGGTCGTCCAAGAGGTGGAGAAGACCGACGGAACCACGGCCGGCAACAGGTTCAAGGTGAAGGCGCGCATCAATCCCGACGGCGAAATCGCCGAAATGAACATGACGAAGATTGTGGAATAAGCCCCTGCTTCTACGCCATCCATACCCCACAAGCGGTTGACTGCACCCTGCATTCAACCGCTTTTTCGAGAGTGTAAAGTAAACTGTGTCAGGTCGGTTCATGGGGCATAGTCATGGTGCAGTGCGCCTGCAACCGCATGTACTGTGCATACAACCGTCTGTACTCCGCCTGCTACCGCCTTGGCGGTTGGTCTTTTTAGAGGGCGGGGTTGCGAGCGAAGCGAGCTGCCCTGCCTAAGCTTTGGTGGCAGGGAGCTAGGCCGAAGGTCTTGGTCTTTTTACGGTTGTGGTGATTGCTGTCGGGTATAAAGGGTGGGCCGTCGGAATTGTCAATTGGTTTTTGAAGCATGAGGAGACACGAGCAGCAAGGTCGATAGGATGGACATGGCTGCGGGCGGCTGCCCCTCCATAGCGGGCGGGCAGGCAGGCTTGCATGACGGCACCCGAGGCTTTCCTGCGGGTGTTGAAGCCGGCGGCTTCACCTCTCCGTAACCCCCGGTCATGCCGCAGGATGACCGGGGGAGGTGTGCCCGCCATCCTTCTGTCGACCCTGGAGGGGTCGCCCACGGTCATCACGGCTGTCTTTGGGCGACCCTTCCAGGGTCGATTTCCACTTGGTCTTCTATCCCTTGGTCACTCCGCTTCGCAGAGATGACCAGGGGTTACTGAGCGATGAAGCCTCCGGCTTCACTTCCTACACAGCCTGCGGCAGGCATTTCTTGATACCCAATGGTTCATTGGGATAAAAAGACCAAGACCTTCGGCCTAGCTCCCCACCACCAAAGCTTAGGCAGGGTAGCTCGCTGCGCTCGCAACCCCGCCCTCTAAAAAGACCAACCGCCAAGGCGGTAGCATGCGCAGTGCACCATGGCTATGTCCCCATGAGCCGACCCGACACGGTTTGCTTTACACGCTCTCGTTTCCCGGGGTTCGGAAAGTCCGCCGTCATTTGCTTTGACGTTTGCTGAAGTTCAGCATTTAACACCTGTTTTGCTTTGACGATTTCTCCCGTCGCGCATTTAACATCCGTTTTGCTTTGACGATTTCTCCCGTCGCGCATTTAACTTTTGTTTTGTCTTGACGATTTCTCCCGTCGCGCATTCAACTTTTGTTTTGTCTTGACGATTTCTCCCGCCGCGCATTCAACATCCGTTTTGACGTGACGATTTCCCTCGTCGCGCATTCAACATCCGTTTTGACGTGACGTCTTCCGAGCCACGATTTTCCGTCTCTGCGAATGGCGTGGGCCACAGGGGCGTGAGGAATCGGCGTTCCGCCTTGGCGTGGGGCCCCGCCCTTCACGCCCTCTGCGCTCAGGCGTAGCTGTGCATGCCTCCCAGCACGTAGTTGACGCCGAAGAATGTCATCAGGATACTGAGGAAGGCAAGCGACATATACAAATGGTAGGCGCGCGGCCGGCTGAAAACGGGGAGGCTCTGCGTATGCAGTACGACGGCATAGACCATGAACGTGATGAGCGCCCACGTCTCCTTGGGGTCCCAACTCCAGTAGGCTCCCCAGCTGACATTGGCCCAGATGGCGCCGATGAAGATTCCCAATCCCAGCGTCACGATGGCCGGATAGAGAAAAACGCGGCTCAACACTTGCAGCTTCTCGCCCTGCGAAGGCAGGCAGAGGCCCATGACGGCGCAGATGAAGGTCAGCGCCAAGAGGGCGTAGCTCATCATGACGACGCTCACATGCACGCTCAACAACGGGCTGTCGAGCACCGGCATGAGCTGGCCGATGGCCGGATCCATCTGTCCGATATGGCTCACCAGCAGGAAGAAGCCGCTCAGCAGAAAGCCGAAGCAGGAGATCAACAGCGTGAGATGGCGCACACGGAGCGACAGGACGATGGTGAAGAGCTGGACAAACCAGGCCACCGACAACATCGACTCGTAGCCGTTGCTGAGCGGAATCGTGCCGCTGACGATCCAACGGAGCGACAAGGCCAGCGTAAGGGCCGCGAACGACAAGGCCGAAAGCAAGACGGCGCCCGCCACGACCACGCCGTCGCGCACACCGCGGACAAGCGGCCTGCCCGACGTGAGGCCGCGAATCGTCAGCAGAAGGGTGACGATTCCCATCGCCAGGTTCACCATGAAGAGGATGGTGGCCAAGGGAATGGCGTTGTAGAGCCGCTCCGCCTTGAACCGAAGGGGCGTCGGCAGCGTCGTGCCCGCATTGGTCTTCTGATAGTATTTCATCCTGACGAAAAACTCGTCCACCCGCTGTAGATTGCCGGCCTTCACGTCGGCGAAGATCAATGAAAACACGTTGCCGATGTACTCGGCATGCCGGTGCTCCATCGTTGCGGGCAACGTGTCGGTGGGGGAATACCAGACGGTGGCCCCACCCTCGCCCTTGCTGCGTGCGGGCGTGGTGTAGGGGAAGAGCTTCAGCTGGCTGCCGCGCCGCAGATCCATGATGAGTGCTATCTTCCTGTCTATGTCGACAATCTGCCGGTGCAGCTTGTCATTGTTTCCTTCGTAATACTCCTGCACGTAGGGACCTAAGACATAGCCGCCTCCGGGGCCGCCGAAGAAGCGGTTCAAGGAGCAATATTCGTCAAGTTTCAAGGCCTCCCTCACCGCCCCGCTCTTCACTCTGATGAAAGGTTCGTCGGCCCAGTCGTCGTTATGGAATATCCACCCCGACACCACTTGCTCCGCGGTCATCCCCTTGTAGCTGCGGCTTCCATGAAGTTTCTTGGTGAAATCGAGGGCAAAGGTCTGCATCGGACAAATGCGGTCGTTGTACAACATGAACAGTTGTCCCATCTTTCCGGCCGTCTCCTTGGGCAGGACCGCCTGCGCACGGACGCCCTGCGACAGGCAGAACAACAGGCCGAGCACGCCCGCCCCCTTCTGCAATACGGGATGGCGGAGCAGCGAACGGAACACGCCCGTGGGGTCGACGAGCAGCCACAGGAGCGAGAAGAAGAGCAAGGCGTAGCCCGTGTAGGTGACGGGGACGCCCCACGGGTCGCTGTTGAGGCTCAGGTAGCTTCCCCGATGGTCGTCGTCGTAGTTGGACTGGAAGAAGCGAATGCCCCGATAGTGGAACACCTTGTTCATCGACACGGCCGCATGGATGGTCCGGTTGCCGTCGATGATGACGAAACGTGTCGAATAGTCGGCGGCCGAAGAGGTGCCGGCGTGGTAGTGCACGTCAAACTTGTCGAGCTTGAGAAGGAAGGGAAGCGGATGTTTTTGCGGCTCCCCCATCGACACGACATCCCTGTATTCGCGGGTCGGCGCGTCGCCACGCAGGTGAACCACGCCCTTGTAGGAAGTGAAACGGGTAATGCCCGCACCGACAAGAATCACGACCAGCGAGAGATGCAGGAGCAGAATGCTCCACCTCCGCACCCGTTTTCGGATGATATAAGCCACGCCGGTCGCCGCCAGCAACGCCCAGAGCAGGCTGAACCACCAGGCTCCATAGACGTGCCGGGCGACAAAAGCATTGCCCTCGGCATGCTCTATCACTGTGGCAATACCGAGGACAACCAATGTCAATATATATATAACGCAGGAAAATTTCTTCAACATGAAGCTGATATGTCTTTGTATTCCGAATGTCAAATCGACTGCAGGAACTTCACGACTGCGTCGCGGTCTGCTTTCTTGAGATTGTAGAACTTCAACGCCGAACCGTAGGCGTGGCTGTTCTTGCTGTAAGCGTGCCACATGATGGCCTCTATCTCGTTGCGGGCCCTGCAATCGTGCAGGCGGTCTTCGGCTCCGGTGTTGATACGGGCCAGTCCGCGGCCCCACAGAGGTGTGGTCCGACACCAGCTTCCGTGGATGTCGTTCTTCATGTAGAGCTTGTGCTGCATGAGGTCCGTGTAGGGATGGATCGTCTGGTGCTTGTAACGGGGCAGCTCACGGTCGGCTATCATCATGGGCGTCCAGTAGTTGTCGTCCGTGGTCTGCCACTTGGGACGGTGGCAACGGGCGCATCCCATCTCCATGAAGAGCTGCTTGCCCCGCTGCACGGCGCCGTCGTTGAGGTTGCGGGCGCGTGGAACGGCCAGTCCGCGGTGCCATACCATGAACGAATAGAACTGGTCGGCGCTCTGGTCGGGCTGGAACTTGTGCCACGGATTGTCGAACTGGTTGACCTTCGGACTCAACAGATTCTTCACCTTCTCGCGTATTCCTTCATCGGTGTTGGCAAAGTAAGGCGACGTGGGGTCGGCCTTTATCTTGGCCAATACCTCCTCGTTCTGCGCCATGGCGTCGGCCCATGCCTGGGTGGTATAGAGGTAGGGGCGGTCGGGACGGCTCACGTTCGTGATGTTCCAGATGGCATTTGCGCCCGGCCCGTCCTGTAGGGAGCCGCGCGTCAGCGCATAAGTGAACCGCTTGACGAACCGCGCGTTCGACGCATCGGAGCCGTCGGCGAACTTTCCTTTGCCCAGACGGGCGGAGGTGTACCAGGCATTTGCGGTGAAATCATTAGCCCCAGCGTCCCAGAAACTCGGGTTGACATACTCCTTCACGTCCAATCCCGCCCGCTTGAAATAGCCTGCGGTTCTGGCATACTGCGCCTTGATGGAGTCGTTGGGGATGGCGTCGATCAGGCCGCTGCCGCCGATACCGATCGTCGATTCTAGCCTCACGGCATAGTTCGTGGGCACCGGAAGCGTGCGGAAAGCACTGGCGGCAATCGTGATTTCAGGGTAAATCAAGTCGAAGGTCTCGCCATCCGCAAACTTCATCGGCAAGCCGCTCTCCATCGCCGTGACGTGTTCCCACTTCATGTTGATACCCTTCTCGTCGATAGGGGCCAGGAAAGGCGACGTCGCCTGTGTCTGCGGCATGCCTGTAACCTCGGAGATATAGGGGCCGTCGTTCGATCCTTCAGCCGTCGGATGGTACACGACGAGCAGATAGCCGTTGCCGTTGCCATAGCGCGTTTCATACTGATTCATGCGCTTTCCGTGTCCGTATTCCGGGTGGCAGTCGATGCAGGAGCGGCGAACCGACGCCGGGCCGACGCCCTTGAACGGCGCGGTGGTCTCCGTGTACTGGCGTTCGAACATCTGCTCGCCGATGAAGAAGTGGCTGGAGAGGCTCTGGCTGTTGTCCACAGCCGGTGTCTGGTCGGAGTAGGAATTGGACGACACGTTGTCGGTCGTGCCCAACAGTCCTCCGGGATACCATTCGTCCGCGGAGAAATTGCCCGTAGGCTGTCCCACATAGGCGGCTTCCGGCTGAGCCGGTTCCACCTTATCATCCGAACAGGCTGCAACCATAGTCAATATGATTACAGCCATGAACGAATGGATGTACTTGCTACATTCCATAATTCGCTTGTTTTTATAACGATGATTTTACTCTTCCGTCAGGGTTGCCACCCAAGTACCGGCCTTGTTGAGGGCGTCGTCGAGAGCCTGAACCTTCTCTATGCAGGTCTTCACCTGTGGGTCGCCGGGGGCGTCGATGAACGCTTTGCCGCTGTTCTTGGCCTTCTCAAGCGCGTCGACAGCCTCGTCCAAGGCACGAGTGAGGGTGTTGAAGTCAGCATAGTTCTTGGCCTTGAGGTAGCTCAGGAGCGACTTGGCGACGGGTTCCTTCGCGTTGCGCGCGCCATACAACGAGTTCTTGATGGAAAGAATGTTGTCCTGATAGTCGATGAAAGAACGCTTGCTGTAAGGCGACTCGATGTAATCGCCGGCATCGTCGTCCGAAGCTGTACCGGTGGCCACACGATAAGCCTGGCCCAGTTTCTGTGTGGCAACCTCCTGACAGATGTTGGAGCAGCCGCCTACGAAGATGTTTTTCAGCGTTTCCTGCCACGTAGAGAACATGCCGGTAGCCAGCTTGGCGCTGCGCACATAGTCGCCGTAGCTGACATCTTTGGGCGAAAGTCCCTTGTGTCTCATGTTCTCCGTGAGCCAAGGAGCTGCCTTCAAGACGTCCGAATGAGCGGCTTCCACCTTCGTGCCGAGCCATCCGTACTCCAACAAGAAGATCATGTTGCGCAGGTCTCCCGACACGGCGGCGGCGAAAGCAAGCTCGTCCATCGTGTTCACGCTGGTCAAACCTTCGGCCGTTTCCTTACCGGCCTTGATGGCTTCGAGCGTCCGGTTCTTGCCATCGCGGAAGAGAACGAACTCCAATCCGTGGAATCCTACAACGGAATCGAAATGCTTGTTCTGCGTATAAACGTAGTGAACGGCATCCGCTCCTTTCACTCCCGCAATGAGTTCCTTGTTGTTGAGCGCTTCCTGCAGCTGCTTGTGGTCGAGCGGCCATGAGTCGATATGCGGGTCGATCTCGTTGTCGGCGGCGGCACCGTAAAGGAAAGCCTCGCTCTGCTCCCAATCGCGACGGGCCGTTTTGAACGCTTCGCAGGCTGCATCGATTTCCTTTTGCGTCAGCGTACCTGCCTGAGCTTTCGCGTAAAGGGTCTGGCAGGCGTCATAGAGAGTCTGCGCATTGTTGGCCAAACTCTTGTAGGTGGGAAATACAACATCATCGATGTAAGTGTCGACAATGCTCTTCATGACGCCGTTGTTGTCGACATCCGATTTCTTCTCATCGTCACTGCACGACACAAAGCCCAGGCAGAGTGCTCCCAAGAGGAACAGCCGGGCGATTCTTTTAGTTTTTTTTCATTTTGTTTTTTGTTTTATTTTAGAGTGTTTTTATCATTCAAACAGCTTGAGGGCACGTTCTTTTCAAAGGAAGAAGCCCTGGTAGGCAATGCCGATGTTGAGCGCCGGCTCGTTGTTGTAGCCCGACTTCAGCTTGCGGTAGTTGTATTCGGCCTTGACACATATCTGCGGTATCGGGAAATAGTTGACACCTCCGGCGAAGACGGTCTTCTCCGTCCAGTGTTTCGTCTGCGCGCCGAGGTAGGAATCATAGTATTCCACATGTCCGAACACGTAGAGTTTCTGCTTGTCGGCCCGCAGTTTCGCGATGCGCGAGAACACGTCGTAGCCTGCTTCCAGCATGGTTGCGATGGCATGGCTGCCGAAATACTTGGCATTGCCGGTCTGATAGGGCTTCACACTCTGCGTGCTGGGCCGCACAAGCAGGCCGATTTCGTCGGCATTGCTCACATAACCATAGTCCACATTGCCACGAACGACCCAATTGAAGCGGTCTAAAGTGAAGTCGAAAGCACCCAGGTAGACGTTGCCTTTGATATTCTTCTTGTCGCCGACTTCCATGTCGTGGGGCACCGAGTTGTGCATTGCCTTGCCGTAATAGCCGCTCAAACCGACGCGCAGACCTGGTATGGAATAGTTGTCCAGACGAGCCGAGACGCCATACTTGTTGGCCACTTCGTATTCAAACGGACTTTGGGAACCGCCCTGAATCCAGTTGGCGCGGCTGAAGTGGTAGGCGTCGAGACCGGCAATCACCTGCGCCTCGTAGCGGAAAGCACCGCTGCGCCCCCAGAAGGAGACGCCCGTCTGGTGCCATGTACACGGCAGAATGGTCCGCTCGCCCTCGGGACGGTAGACCGTAAAGAAGTTGAGCGGCTCGTGGTGGGCGTTGGTCAGGCCGAACGGCACGACGATGTGGCCCGCACGGATGTTGAAGGCCGGACTGAAAGACTTCTGGAGCCAGAACTGTTCCAGCTCCACTTCCCCGCCCTTTTCCTGTTCCTGCTCGAACTCGATGGCCTCGTCGGCCTCATACTCGATGGAGGAACCGGTGCCTCCGTGCTCGAATTCGATTTCGGTGCCCATCGTCCAGCCCTTGCCGAAGTCGTAATTCAGGTAAATCACGGCGTGGGGAAGGTCGAAACGGCCATGCGAAGGGTCTTTCTTGTATTTGGAAGGATTTGTGAAACGGAAGCCGTTGTCGCTGTAGAAGTTGCGGCTGTAGGCCACTTCACCATACCCACCGACACTCAGTCGCCTCCCATTGGCGTGATTCATCACGGAATCGGCAGCATTGGCCTGCGCTTCTGCCATGCCTGGAGCACCGACGGCGAGCATGCCTGCAAATAACATTTTAAAAGTATTCATTGTCTAATTTAATTATAATCAAAGAAAAAGCGACAATTGGCCGTCAGGCCTTTGCTTTTCGGCACAAAATTAATATATTTAAGAAATCTTTACAATACACAAAACAAGGTATTTAAGCCGACGCAAGTTCTCGTTTCGTCCCAACTCGTAGCCATTAGTAGGTATCATCTGCCGCCGATGACGCCGCCATCCCTGTCCGTCCAACGGCCGCCACTTGAAAACGGCTTTCAGAAAGCTGCCCTTTCAGCCGATGAAAGCTGCCCTTTGAGCCGTCAACCGCTGCCCTTTCACACGGCCAAAGCAGCCCTTTCTGTCGCTGAAAGGGCAGCTTTTGGAAAGGCGCCGACAAGCTTCCGTCCCGCCGACAGGCAACGCGACGCCGCTGCGGCAAGGCGACTGAAGAAAGAACGCATGAAAACACGGCCGTTCGGAAACTATTCATTACCTTTGGCACGAGTATTGTGGTGCTGTCGAAGAGCACTACATCATGTGACGTCGATAAACAAACAGATATATGAGAGCGAACATCAAGAGGAACGAACAGCGGAGAATCGTCATCGTGGGAGGCGGACTGGGCGGCCTGCGGCTGGCCTTGAGCCTGAGAAAGACCAACTACCAGGTGGTGTTGGTGGACAAGAACAACTACAACCAGTTTCCACCACTGATCTATCAGGTGGCCTCGGCAGGACTGGAACCGAGCAACATCTCCTTCCCCTTCCGAAGAATGTTTCAGAACGACAGGAACTTCCACTTCCGAATGGGGGAGGTTCAGGGTGTCGACACGCAGGAAAAGGCCATCCAAACCACATTCGGAACCGTACACTACGACGACCTTGTGCTGGCCGCCGGGGCCACGACCAACTTCTTCGGCAACAGGAATCTGGAGCAGAACACCTATCCGATGAAGACCGTCGCGGAGTCGATGCAGCTGCGCAACACGATTTTCTCACGGCTGGAAGAGGCCGTTTGCCAGACCGACGAAGCCGAACGCGAGGCCCTGATGACGATAGCCGTCGTGGGCGGAGGCCCGTCGGGCGTGGAGATCGCGGGCGTCCTGGCCGAAATGAAGCGCACCGTAATCCATCGAGACTACCCCGACCTGTCGGCCCGCATGCACATCTATCTCATCAACGCTGGCGAAAGACTGCTGGCGGCGATGGACCCGAAGCTGTCGGCCGAGGCCGAAAAGGACTTGAAGGAGATGGGCGTTCACGTCAGACAGAACTGCATGGTGACGGACTACGTGGGCGGACAACTCGTGCTGAAGAACGGAACCAGGATTCCATCGAAGACCGTCATCTGGGTAAGTGGTATCGTGGTGAACAGGCTGGAGGGCGTTCCGGCGGAGAGCATAGGCCGCGGCGGCCGCATACTGACCGACCGTTGCTGCCGCGTCAAGGGCATGGAGCACGTGTATGCCATCGGCGACCAGAGCCTCGTCGAGGGCGACCCGCAGTATCCCTACGGCCATCCGCAGCTGGCACAGGTGGCCATGCAGCAGGCAGACATCGTGGCCAGAAACCTGACGGGCATGGACTGCGGCCAGGCTCCACGCCCTTTCGTCTACCGGAACCTGGGCACCATGGCCACCATCGGCCGAAAGAAAGCCGTGGCGGAAATAGGGAAACTGCGCTTCGGCGGGCTTTTCGCCTGGCTGCTGTGGCTCGTCGTCCACCTGCGCTCCATCCTCGGCGTGAAGAACAAGACCGTCGTGTTCCTGAACTGGGTGTGGAACTACCTCTACTACAAGCAGAGCCTGCGACTCATCCTGCGGCCTGCCAAGAAGCCGACGGACGATTGGTGACAAATGCAACAGACGCCACGCCGCCGGTAACATTTGTTACCATCCGCGGCTAACGGGCTGCACATGGTACGGTTGTTGCAGCGACGCAGATTGAACAGAACCAAAAGCAACAAGATTATGGCACAATTTGAGAAAGGAAAGGTTTTTAACGCAAGCGAGTCGATAGACTATGCCGAAGGTGGCATTGTGAGCAAGGAGCTCGTCCACAGCCAGGCGGGCAGTGTCACGCTCTTCGCCTTCGACGAAGGCCAGGGCCTGTCGGAACACACGGCGCCGTTCGACGCGTTGATACAGGTCATCGACGGCGAACTGGCATTGACGGTCGACCACGAAGAATGCCTGGTGAAAGCAGGCCAAAGCTATGTCATCCCGAGCGGAGCCGCCCACGCGCTGCACGCCGGCAGGCGCTTCAAGATGATGTTGACGATGATTCGAGGATAAGAAAACATAGATATTACGCGATATGGGCAAGAAGATTGATTTAAGCAAGACGGTTTTCGAACTGACACAGGAATACCCAGAGTTGGTGGATATCATGGCGACGTTGGGCTTCACGGAAATCAAGAAGAAAGTGATGCTGCGCTCGGTCGGCAAGATTATGACCATTCCAAAGGGCGCGCAGATGAAAGGTATCAGCATGGCCGACGTCATCGGCAGCTTGCAGGAGCATGGTTTCGAAATTGCGGGAGCCACCCCTGCCGCCGAGATCCCTATATATAATAAGGTGGAAACGGCTGCCCCGATGGGGAACCCGCGCCACGACCACGCCGAGGTAGACGCCAAGGAAAGAATCGGACTGCTGAAGTCCTATCTCCAAAGGCTGTCGAAGGGAGAGGAACTGGAGGCCGTAAGGGCCGACTTCACAGCCAACTTCAACGACGTGGAGGCGTCGGAGATCATGCAGGCCGAGGAGGAACTGATGCAGGAAGGCTTGCCGTTGCGGGATGTGCAGCGGCTGTGCGACGTGCATTCGGCCCTCTTCCATGGCGCCACGCATGAGGAAAAGACCGGCAATGACGAAGACATGGACAGGGCAGTTGCCTTGGAACACGTCGAGGGACACCCGCTTCAGACGCTCCGCCGCGAAAACGACGCGCTGGCGGCGTTGGCCGATCGCGCGCTCGAACGGCAGCAGGCCGGCGAAGACATCGGCCGAGACATCGAGAAGATACGTGCCATCGCCATCCACTATGCCAAGAAAGGCGATCTGCTCTACCCCCACTTGAAGGTGAAATACGACATTACGGGGCCGTCGCAGGTGATGTGGACGGTGGATGACGAGATTCGCGACGAGCTGGGAAGGCTGACCCGGCAGGACAATCATGACGCCCTGTGGAACCAACGGGCCAAGGACGTGCTGACCCGCGCGCTCGAAATGACCTACAAGGAGAACAACATCCTCTTCCCGCTATGCGCCGCCCACTTCACCGAAGACGAGTGGATGCGGATATATCACGACGGAAAGGATTACGCGGAGTGCCTCGGCGTGGCCATGAACACGTGGAAAGCAGCCGAAGGCCGGCAGGGAGACGACGTGCCGCAAGACAGCCACCTGATAGCAATGCCGGGCGGGTCGCTGACATTGGAACAGCTCACGGCCATGCTCAACACGCTTCCGATGGAGATAACGTTCGTCGACGCCGACAACATCAACCGCTATTTCAACGAAGGCCCCAAGGTTTTCAAACGCCCGCAGATGGCCCTCGGCCGAGAAGTCTTCACCTGCCATCCGCCCAAAATAGAGTCGATGGTCAGGACCATCATCGACGACTTCCGCACCGGAAAGCGCGACCAGCTGCCCGTTTGGATGGAAAAGAACGGCCACGCAATGCTCGTCAACTACATGGCCGTGCGCGACCAAGCCGGCCATTATCTGGGAACGGTGGAGATGGTGCAGGACATGGATTTCGCAAAAGAACACTTCCTCGGCAAGGAATAGAATGCAATCGGCCCGCGTTAATAATTGCTAAACAAAGCGATTGCCCATCGTAACTCATTGGCTATGATGAAATTTATTTGTAAATTTGCGCCCGATTTATGCCGATTGTTCGGCAGATATTGATTAATATAAAGTCAAACTTTATTAATTTAAAAAACAATTACCAATTATTTATGTCAAATTTAAAGAACGTACAGCCATTGGACGACTTCAACTGGGAAGAGTTTGAAAATGGCGCAAGTGCCGGCGTCAGCAAGGAAGACCTTGAAAAGTCTTATGACGAAACCCTCAACAAGGTGTCGGAACACCAGGTTGTCGAGGGAACAGTAATCTCGGTAGACAAGAAAGAGGTGGTCGTAAACATCGGCTACAAGAGCGATGGCATCATCCCCGCTTCTGAATTCCGCTACAATCCCGACCTGAAGGTGGGCGACAAGGTGGAAGTTTACGTAGAAAACCAGGAAGACAAGAAGGGCCAGCTGGTTCTTTCCCACAAGAAGGCTCGCCTGAGCAAGAGCTGGGAGCGTGTCAACGCCGCCCTCGAAAACGAGGAAGTCATTCAGGGTTACATCAAGTGCCGCACGAAGGGCGGTATGATTGTAGACGTATTTGGTATCGAAGCATTCCTGCCCGGCAGCCAGATTGACGTTCATCCCATACGCGACTACGACGTATTCGTAGGCAAGACGATGGAATTCAAGATTGTCAAGATCAACCAGGAGTTCCGCAACGTCGTCGTTTCCCACAAGGCACTGATCGAAGCCGAGTTGGAAGCACAGAAGAAAGAAATCATCTCCAAGCTCGAAAAAGGCCAGGTGCTCGAAGGTACCGTCAAGAACATCACTTCTTACGGTGTATTCGTTGACCTCGGTGGCGTCGACGGACTCATCCACATCACAGACCTTTCATGGGGTCGTGTCAGCGATCCGCACGAGGTGGTGGCCCTCGACCAGAAGATCAATGTCGTGATTCTCGACTTCGATGAAGAGAAGAAGCGCATTGCATTGGGCTTGAAGCAGCTCACTCCCCACCCATGGGATGCGCTCGATCCCAACCTTAAGGTGGGCGATCATGTCAAGGGCAAGGTTGTCGTCATTGCCGATTACGGCGCATTTGTTGAAATAGCTCCGGGCGTAGAAGGCCTCATCCACGTTTCAGAAATGTCGTGGAGCCAGCACCTTCGCTCAGCTCAGGAGTTCATGCACGTAGGCGATGAGGTTGAAGCCGTCATCCTCACACTCGACCGCGACGAGCGTAAGATGAGCCTCGGAATCAAGCAACTCAAGGAAGATCCATGGGAAGCCATCGAAAGCAAATACCCCGTTGGCAGCAAGCACACCGCCAAGGTTCGCAACTTCACCAACTTCGGTATCTTCGTAGAGCTGGAAGAAGGCGTCGACGGCTTGATTCACATCAGCGACCTGTCGTGGACCAAGAAGGTAAAACACCCGTCGGAGTTCACCACCGTTGGTGCCGACATCGATGTAGTCGTTCTCGAAATCGACAAGGAAAACCGTCGTCTCAGCCTTGGTCACAAGCAGCTTGAAGACAATCCTTGGGACACTTACGAGACCATCTACACCCCGGGTTCCGTTCATACCGGCAAGATTACCGAGATGATGGACAAGGGTGCTGTCATCACGCTCAACGAAGGTGGCGAAGGTTTCGCAACGCCCAAGCACCTGGTGAAGGAAGATGGCACGCAGGCACAGCTGGGTGAAGAGCTCGACTTCAAGGTTATCGAGTTCGTAAAGGACACCAAGCGCATCATCCTGTCGCACTCCCGCACATTCGAAGAGGGCAAGGAGGACGTAGCAGCAGCCAAACCGGCTCGCAAGCACGCCGCCAAGAAGAGCGACGCAGCTGTCATCAACAACGTGACAGCCGGCACTTCACTCGGCGACCTTGACGTACTGGCCGACTTGAAGGCCAAGATGGAAAAGGGAGAGTAATCGAATTATTCCGATTCAGCATAACCGAAGGCATATTGCAGTTGACTGCAATATGCCTTTTTTCGTGCTTTCGACAAGGCCGCGGCCTTTTCCTAATAAATGTTAAGCACACAAAATGCCATCTACCAATTGAGTATTTATCGAGAAAAAACATTACCTTTGCACCACAAAGTTTAATACATTGTTCGTTTCTCTTCTTGAAACGAACTTTTTCAAAACAATTATTTCATAACAATTTATATGTTTAGCAAAGACGAATTATTGTCTAAGAGCATGACTGAGCTCGAAGACATTGCTAATAACATGGGAGCTATCTATGACACTAAGGGCTCTCAGGAAGACATTATATACTCTATACTGGACAAACAGGCTACTGACGAAGGAAACAAAAACCCATTGGGTGCCAAACGGAAACGCACACGCATTGTTAAAAAAGATACAGACAGAGTCTATTCCGTCAAGGGGAAAGACGGCGAAAATTTCGACACGAAGAAGAAAAAGCCGGCCGGAAACGCCCAAAACGCACTGCCATTGTTTCAAGACGGTGCGGAGACACCCGAGAAAACAGACGCGACCACTCCGATAGAGGAAGCCAAAGAGGCCCAGAAAGCCGCTGAGACAAAGTCCAAAAGGGGTCGAAAATCGAAGAAAGAGGCCGAGAAATCTGCTGAAGAGGACGTCAAGGAGGTCGCCAAAGACGAAAACATGGCCGGCACCGCCACCCCAGAAGACACTTCCACAGCCGTTGCTGAAGAAGACGTAGAGGCTTCCACCCCATCGGAACAGCCTGCGGAGCAACCGGCCGACTTTGTTCCGGAAGCGCAATTCGGCACGAAAGCCGACCAGGACACAGCCAGCGAAGACCTGATAGCCAAGCTACAGGAGAAGATAGCCAAGCACAACAATGCGCAGGAAAGCACCTCCAATGGCGAAAACACTCAGCCTTCCGACAAGAACGGAACGGCTTTCACGCCCGACAGCAATGCCGCCGCAAAGCAAGTCAGGTCCGGCTATTGGGAAGAAGACCCCTGCGACGGCACTGGTTTCATCATCAAGGTGGACCTTCCCATCGAAGATCAGGGCGCAGTTCCCAACTACGACATGTTCGACAACCCCACGACACCGATTCCGGCACCGGCCTATCAGCTTCCGGAACAGCAGTCGACGGCTTCCTCCAAGTTTGATTTTTCAGACCTCATACAGGCCAACGGCGTCCTCGAAATCATGCCCGACGGCTATGGTTTCTTGAGATCCAGCGACTACAACTACCTGTCTTCACCCGACGACATCTATGTTGCCACCAACCAAATCAAGAAATACAGCCTCAAGACAGGCGACGTCGTACAGTGCAAAGTGCGTCCTCCGCGCGACGGCGAGAAGTATTTTCCGCTGACAGGGATAGACAAGATCAACGGTCGCGACCCGGGAGAAGTGCGCGACAGGATTCCTTTCGAGCACCTCACTCCACTCTTCCCCAATGAGAAGTTCACCCTCTGCGGCAATCCAAACACGACCAATCTGTCCACCCGCGTGGTAGATTTGTTCTCTCCCATAGGCAAAGGACAACGCGCCCTCATCGTGGCACAGCCCAAAACGGGCAAGACCATCCTGATGAAAGACATCGCCAACGCCATCGCCGCCAACCATCCGGAGGCCTACTTGACGATGTTGCTCATCGACGAACGCCCGGAAGAAGTGACCGATATGGCACGAACGGTCAACGCAGAGGTCATCGCCTCCACCTTCGACGAGCCTGCCGAGCGTCACGTCAAGATAGCGGGCATCGTGTTGGAGAAGGCTAAACGCATGGTCGAATGCGGCCACGACGTCGTCATTTTCCTTGATTCCATCACTCGTTTGGCCCGCGCCTACAATACCGTCAGCCCAGCCAGCGGCAAGGTGTTGACGGGTGGTGTGGATGCAAACGCCCTGCAAAAGCCGAAGCGTTTCTTTGGAGCGGCACGCAATATAGAAGGCGGCGGCTCGCTGACCATCATCGCCACCGCCCTGATCGACACCGGATCGAAGATGGACGAGGTCATCTTTGAGGAGTTCAAGGGCACCGGCAACATGGAACTGCAGCTCGACCGCAGCCTGAGCAACAAACGCATCTTCCCGGCCGTCAACCTCGTGGCTTCAAGCACACGCCGCGACGACCTGCTGCAAGACAAGACTACGCTCGACCGCATGTGGATTCTGCGCAAGTACATTGCCGACATGAACCCGATAGAGGCCATGAACTCCATCCACAACAGAATGCTGACGGCCCGCAACAACGAAGAGTTCCTGCTCTCCATGAACGGATAAACCAGCCGATATACGACACCCCGAAATCCAAAAAAGATGGCTTTTGCGGCGGAACAAACCTGTTTCCAAGCTGCAAAAGCCATCTTTTTTATTTCAAGAAGGATTCGCTTTGTCTCAAAAGGACAAGACAAGCGTCCGGAAAACAAAGCCACGTCAAGCGTCCGCCACGCTTCTGACAAGGTCGCGCATTAAAAACACTTCAACATCAGACGTGACAAAGCGGGCGATGAGCTCCGCGTCGCTCTCCAAATTGCCAAGCACCTGCTCGACGCTGCTCTTTTCCACCGCGTGGCGGAAGTCCTCGACCGCTCCGTCAATGTCGCCGCCAAACCAATGGCAGTAGCCCATGTTCACATAGTCGGCCCGTCCGGCCTCGTCAAGTTGCAGAATCTTCGCATACTCCGTCTTCGCCTTTTCCAATTCACCCGCACACAAATGGCTCCAAGCCAGCAGCCTAACGACATTGGAGTCTTCGGGATACTTGTACACCAGCTTGAAGAGTTGCTGCCGGGCGCGTTCGTCGGAAGTCTCGACCAGGCACAGACAGAAGTTGAACAGATGGGCACGATTGTCGGGAAACAGCTCAACCAGCTTCTCATAAACGCCTGCCGCAGCCTCGTAAGCTCCCAGTTCGCGGTAGACCTTGCCCAACAGGCGCAACGCGGTCGCATGCCGGGAGTCATGCTGCAACAGCACTTTGAGGAATCCGGCCGCCTTGGGAAGCATATCCCGGTTGGCCATCAAGGCGGTTGCCGCAGCCAACAGGTAATCCGCCGAAGTCTTGTCGGACATGCTGTCGACCACCCTCTGCAGTTCGACTGTCATCCTCCGTTTCGTCAGAAAGCGCATGAACACCGTCTTCCGCTCGTCCATCTCCGGCAGTCGGAAGGCCGGATGGTCCATGAAGAAGGCCGCGTCGTCAGCCTGCGTGACCTCACCTTGAAGCGGATTGGCCGTAAAAACGCGGGGCAACTCCTCCCTCTGCATGAACAATCGGAAGAAGCGGTACAAATCCTGGAGGTAGGTTTGGCGAATATAGCGTGGGTCGTTCTGCCGCCCGTCGCCAGCCAACGACAGGTCTTGGCGCAAGTCGCCAAGCTCCAACATTTCCTGCACATTCTTCGGCATTCTATCAATGACACCCGACAAAGCCAGCACAAAGCTGTACTTGTCGCTGTCGCAGAACGGATTTCCCTTCACCATCGCGTCCAGCAGCTTGGCGTTATGCAACTTATGGAGCACCGGACGCAGGTCGGGATGGGCCGTGTTGAACGGCATGAACCAATTGACCAAGGAGTAGAAGAAGCTGAAACGCTTCATCTGGGCAAACCCTCCAAAGTAGATGTCGCTGCCTCGGCGCTGCATGTCCATCATCCTCTGACAGCCTCTTTCCATGTCTTCCATCGCCTTGTCACGCGCGTCCGGATGCAGGATGTCTTCCATCTCGTCGTCCTCCTTCTCCACAAATCCCCGGTCGGAGTAGCGCAGATTGCTGTTCTTGATGAGCCCGGGCATGATGTCGCGCTGGATTTCCTTGCTGTCCTTGTCGGCATCCATGCAATAGAACATCTGCATCTGCGCCTCGCCCACCTCACTCCGGCAACGCTCGTCGTCCAGCAGTCGGCGGACGATGGGCAACTGTTCCGGATAGACGTCGGCCTGTTTCGACATCGCCAGCAGCCAACCTACCAGCGCACGCTGGCGCAAACGCTCGTCGGAAGCGTAGGAATAGATTTCCGTCAGCGACCGGAACTTGCGCAAATCGAACTGCATCATACAGCCCAACATGATGGCACTGGTCATCACAAGCCCATCGTTCAAATCAATCGTGGGCGACAACACGAGCGCAGTCCAATTCTGCTTGTCGCTCTCCGTCCACATGCGCGACGTGAAAAGATGGTTGAAGACATTGCGCAGCGTATCGAAATGCGCGGCATGAAGACGTTCGCTCTTCTCCTGGGTATGGTCTTCAGGCTCCAAAGAGAGCATGGCCAGGTCGGAAACGAACTCCTCCAGCCGGCGGCGGGCCTGCCCCACCTCGACACGCTTGCCGGCAAGGCGGGCCGTGACGGCAGCCATCACCGCATTGTAGCGGCACTGATAGTCCATCGCCATATCGCCATAGGCCTGCAACAGCTTTTTCTGGATGTCCCTGAAAATTCGCTCGCGGCTTGCGTCGGCCAAGCCCTTGCGGTAGTAATCCGCCATCATCCGGTAGTCGCTTTCGGCTTCTTCGACGACGGAAAGGTCGGCCACCGACTTGTATACAGCCTGAAAATCACGGATTTGCGCAACGCCCACCCGTATGTCTCCTTGCGCGATGGCCTTGGCGATGGCCTCCAAGTGCTGTTGGGCCTCTATATTCTTCATCTTCAAAATGTTCTGTTGTCTTCCTGGTCGGCCTTCCTCACATCGGCGGCCTGCGGCTTTCGCGCGTGTTCATATCGAACAGGGGGCAACTGCCTGATGGTCTTCATGTCGACGTCATACTTTTTCAGCAACTCGGCGTAGTGGACGAATCCCCGTTTGTTGATACTGTCGCAGGCCATGTCGTAGGCTTTCGTGAAGTTCCGCAACTGCTCGCGCCGCCGCTTGTCAGCCAACGCCGCCTTGCGGAACGCGATGACGCCGAAGTGGACGCCCTGTCGGCGCGAGTCGGCCAGGATGTTGTGCCCCATCAGGCGTGCCTTGGTGGCCTGCGGCTCGGGCAGCCACATGGCGTCCATCTCGTTGTTGAGCAGCATGAGGAGCCTCAGCCTGACATTGTTGATTTGTATGTTGAACACCTTCTCTTTCAACTTCACCGTGTCCAGGGTGTTCCGCGTCAGATAATCGGTCGCCGAATAGCGGGTCATGGCCACCATCCTGTCGCCCAGCTGATTCAACCGGCGCAGCCGGGCCTTGCGGTTGGCGACGAGTTGCCACGACAAGCCGGTGGCAGCGACATACTCCAGGGGCGTGCCGCGGCGCACGATACGCTGCGCCCTGACCAGGTCGGTCGCCATTCCCTCCACGCTGCCGCCCAAGAGGGCCGTGTCGCAATCCATCTGCGCATTGAAATGACGCAGTCGGACGTCGACGCCCAACGTGTCGAAGAGCCGTTCCTTCTGCGCCACCAGGATGGGAAGGCAGTCCAAGGTGGGCAGCACCGCCACCTTCAGAGCCAGCGAATCCTGCCGCAGAAGGCTTGCCTGGCGGGCGCGGGACGCACGCTGCCGCTCTTCATAGGAGTTGCCGCAAGCCCCCAGAGCCATGCAGACGAGAAGAAAAACAATGTATTTTCGCTGAAAAACCATATCCATTACACGGAGTTCGTTATGCGTGCAAAAATAACAATAAATTTTGTAACTCTTGAAATAATTACTACTTTTGTAAAGATTTACCCATATTGAAACGTCATGGCAAAAGAGAAGACAGCGTATGTGTGCGGCAATTGTGGCCAGGAATCTACAAAATGGATTGGGAAATGTCCGAATTGCGGACAATGGAACACGTTCAAGGAAATCCGGATAGCCAACGACACCGCGGCAACGACAGCCAGGCAAGCGGCCCAATCGGTCAGAACTTCGCTCAACCATAGCAACCATCCCCTCTTTCTTCATCAGATTTCGGCTCAGGACGAGCCACGAATCGACCTGCACGACGAGGAACTCAACCGCGTGCTCGGCGGCGGACTCGTGCCCGGAAGCATAGTGTTGCTGGGCGGCGAGCCAGGTATCGGCAAGAGCACGCTCACCTTGCAGACCGTCATGGGCGTCAGAGGCAGGAGGATTCTGTATGTCAGCGGTGAGGAAAGCGCCCACCAACTGAAGATGAGGGCCGAGCGTTTGAGCCATGAACGGAACGACAACGTGATGATACTTTGCGAGACTTCGCTGGAAGACATCTTCGAGCACATCCGCCAAGTGAAGCCCGAAATCGTCATCATCGACTCCATACAGACCATCTCGACGGGCGAAATCGAAAGCTCGCCGGGCAGCATTTCGCAGGTGAAGGAGTGCTCGGCGCTGCTGCTGCGCTTTGCCAAGACCAGCGGCATACCCGTGATGCTGATCGGACACATCAACAAGGAAGGCACGCTGGCGGGCCCCAAGATTCTGGAACACATCGTCGACACGGTCATCCAGTTCGAGGGCGACCAGCATCACATGTACCGCATCCTGCGAAGTATCAAGAACCGATTCGGCAGCACCTCCGAACTTGGCATTTACGAGATGCAGCAGAACGGACTGCGGCAGGTCTCCAACCCGTCGGAACTGCTGCTGACGCAAGACCACGAGGGCCTTTCGGGCATTGCCATCTCGTCGGCGGTGGAAGGCGTGAGGCCCTTTCTCGTCGAAACGCAGGCCCTGGTGTCGTCGGCCGCCTACGGAACGCCGCAGCGTTCGGCCACGGGCTTCGACCAACGCAGGCTCAACATGCTGCTGGCCGTGCTGGAGAAGCGGGTCGGTTTCAAGCTGATGCAGAAAGACGTGTTCGTCAACATCGCCGGTGGTCTGCGTGTAACGGACTTGGCAATGGACCTGAGTGTCATCGCGGCGATACTCTCCAGCAATGTCGACACGGCCATCGAGTCGGGTTGGTGCATGGCCGGCGAAGTGGGACTGAGCGGCGAGGTGCGCCCCATCAACCGCATCGAGCAACGCATTTCGGAAGCCGAGAAGCTGGGATTCCACAACATGATCGTCCCCAAATACAATCTGCAAGGGCTGAACACGGCGAAGTTCAACATTCAACTGCACCCTGTCAAGAAGGTGGAAGAGGCCTTGCGGCTGCTCTTCGGATGACCGTGCAAACGACTATCCATCAGCGACTTACAATCACCATCCCACTCCCGTTGCGACACCGTGGGCCAACCGTTTTCCCAAAGCAGCCCTTTCAGCCGCCAAAAGCATAGCGATTGCAACGCGAAAGGGCTGCTTTCAGACGCCAAAAGCAGCCCTTTTGGAAAGCGGTTGCGGCCCTTTGCGAAACGCTCCGCGCAACGACGGCGTTTCCACCGATTCTCTTGCACATTCAACCAGACCATCACTTGAGACATAAAATGAAAGATTCAATCATCATCGTGAGCGGCGGCATGGACTCCATCACGCTGCTTCACGACAAGAAGGACGAAATCGCGCTGGGCGTTTCGTTCGACTATGGCAGCAACCACAACCGCCAGGAAATCCCCTTCGCCCAATTGCATTGCGAGCGATTGGGTATCAAACACGTCACCATCCCCCTGGACTTCATGGGCCGCCACTTCAAAAGCTCGCTGCTGGAGGGGGCCGACGCTATTCCCGAAGGCCACTATGCCGAAGACAACATGAAGTCGACCGTCGTGCCGTTCCGCAACGGCATCATGCTGGCCATCGCCGTGGGCATGGCCGAAAGCTACGGACTGACCAAGGTGTTGATAGCCAACCACGCCGGCGACCACACCATCTATCCCGACTGCCGACCCGCCTTCATCGCGGCCATCGACCGAGCGGCGCAGGCCGGAACCTTTGCCGACGTCCGCGTGGAGGCCCCTTACACCCATCTCACCAAAGGCGAAATAGCGGCCGTCGGCAAGCGGTTGAAGCTGGACTACGCCGAAACCTGGAGCTGCTACAAGGGCGGTGAGAGGCACTGCGGCAAGTGCGGCACCTGCATCGAGCGCAAAGAGGCGTTGGCATTCGCGGGCATTGCCGACACCACCGATTATGAAGAATAGGGAAGACGGCCCGAAAGCTCGGACTTTTGCCATCCGGATGTGGCAATAAAAGGCCACAGCCGTACAAAAACTATTAATTGTCAACGGCTTATTTTATCAATCGAATTAAATATCGTATCTTTGCGATTGTTTACAACCCGATATTTTTTACTCACAAAATAAACGTAAAACAAATGAAAATCGATCAATTCAACTTTGCCGGCAAAAAGGCAATTGTTCGTGTAGACTTCAACGTGCCATTGGATGAAAATGGCAAAGTGACCGACGATACCCGTATCCGCGGCGCCCTTCCCACACTGAAGAAGGTGCTGGCCGACGGCGGTTCTCTCATCATGATGAGCCACATGGGCAAGCCCAAAGGCAAAGTAAAGCCCGAACTTTCGCTCGGCCAGATTGTCAAGAACGTGAGCGACGCCCTCGGTGTCGACGTCAAGTTCGCCCCCGACTGCGCCAAGGCCGACGAGGCCGCTGCCGCATTGAAGCCGGGCGAGGCCCTTCTGCTGGAGAATCTGCGCTACTATCCCGAGGAGGAAGGCAAGCCGGTAGGCGTTGAAAAGGGCACTCCGGAATACGACGAGGCCAAGAAGGCCATGAAGGAAAGCCAGAAGGAGTTCGCCAAGAAGTTGGCTTCCTACGCCGACGTCTACGTGAACGACGCCTTCGGAACCGCCCACCGCAAGCACGCTTCCACAGCGGTCATCGCCGACTACTTCGACGCCGACGCCAAGATGTTGGGCTACCTGATGGAAAAAGAGGTGACCGCCATCGACAATGTGTTGAAGAATGCGCAGCACCCGTTCACTGCCATCATCGGCGGATCTAAGGTAAGTTCCAAGCTCGGGGTCATCAAGAACCTGCTCGACAAGGTCGACAACCTCATCATCGGTGGCGGCATGGGCTATACTTTCATCAAGGCACAGGGCGGCAAGATAGGCAAGTCGCTCCACGAAGACGACTTGATGCCTGAAGCACTCAACGTCATGGCAGCCGCCAAGGAGAAGGGTGTGAACCTCAGCCTGTCCGTTGCCACCGTATGCGGCAAGGACTTCTCCAACGACACGGAGCGCAAGGTGTTCCCAATCGACCAGATTCCCGACGAATGGGAAGGCATGGACGCTTCGGAGGAGAGCCTCGCAGCGTGGAAGAAGATCATCCTCAGCTCCAAGACCATCCTCTGGAACGGTCCGGTGGGCGTCTTCGAGTTGGAGAACTTCGCCCACGGAACCGGTGAAATCGCCAAGTACGTGGCCCAGGCCACCCAGGAGAACGGCGCGTTCTCGCTCGTTGGCGGCGGCGACTCCGTGGCAGCTGTCAACAAGTTCGGCTTGGCCGACAAGGTGAGCTACGTGTCTACGGGTGGCGGCGCCATGCTCGAAGCCATCGAAGGCAAGGTGTTGCCGGGCGTTGCGGCCATCAAGGGCGAATGAATGCCTACGGTCATTCGATGATACACTAAAAAACTCATCTTGGTTCTGCACCAAGATGAGTTTTTTTTATATTGTTCCCATCGCTCTTCTACATGCGACGACCCCCCGAAACCTGTGCCGCCTCTCATCGGCCAACGGCCCATGTCAGCACGTAGGCGGGCGTCACCCGGTAGCAGAAGCCGACAGCTATTTTCCGCAACACGTTTTCCATGACGCCCCGACGGACTTCTCCATCGGCTGTCATGGTTGTCTCAAGCACAGGTTGTTCGACCAAACGCATGTCAAAGTATTGCAGTTCGTCTTCATAGTACAGCTTGTACAGCGTTTCCTTCGCGCACCAGACGATCAAGCGGCCAATCGTGTCGGGCGCGCATTCGTCCCGGCGGACGAAACGTTCGGCTATCCGGTCCACCCGACCGCTCATATACTCCACGTCGACGGCCACATTGTAGCGTTCGGAGAGGATGACCGCGGCGTAGCCACAGGTGTGGCTGACGCTGATATGCCAGCCTTCCACGACGGGACGGCCCGACGGTTCATGGGAAATGACAAGCTCACGATTGCCCGTCATGGCATGAAGCAGGGCATAGACGGCCAGCGTCTCCTTCCGGCGTGACTCGCTCTTGCAGTCTGCCAGCACCTTTTTCCAAATCGATTCGGGTACGAGTGGACGCAAGTCCTCTGCCTCCTGCTCTATCTCCCACAGGCCCAACAGGACGCCGGACCCGAGTTTCTCAATCTTGAGGAGTGCCATCGGTCTTCTTGTGAACGGTCACTTTGATCTTGGTAATCCGCCTTTCGTCTACAGAGAGAATCTCAAACGTATAGTTCTTGTAGTCTATCACTTCGTGCACACTCAAGAAATCTCCCTTTATTTCGAGCAGCAATCCGGCCAAAGTGTCGGCTTCCCCCTCCACTTCGGAGAACTCGTCGTCGTTGATGTTCAGTATTTTGCAGAAGTCGCTCAGCAGTGTCTTGCCCGCAAAAACATAAGTGTTGAAATTCAATTTGGAATAGATGTGCTCGTCCTCGTCGTACTCATCGTTGATTTCTCCTACGATTTCTTCCAGAATATCCTCCAGCGTGACAATGCCACTGGTGCCTCCAAACTCGTCGACGACAATGGCGATATGCACCTTGTTGTCCTGAAATTCGCGCAACAAGTCGTCTATCTTCTTCGTTTCCGGCACGAAATAGGCCGGCCGAATCAGGCTTTGCCACCTGAAATTGGCATTCTTCTGCAAATGCGGCAGCAAGTCCTTGATATACAGAATGCCCCTGATGTCATCTTCGTTGTTCTGGAAAACGGGAATCCGACTGTAGTTGTTGTCGACGACGCACTTCAACACGGTGGCGAAATCGCTGTGTATGTCCAGGTCGACGATGTCCTGCCGGCTTGTCATCACTTCCTTGGCTGTCTCGTCGCCGAACCGGATGATACCCTTCAGCATGCTCTGTTCGTTCTTGATATCGTCCTTGTCCGTCAATTCCAGCGCCTGTTCCAGTTCATCCACGCTGAGCACGTGGCTCTCCTTCTGCACCACCTTCTCGGCAACGACGCCGCTTCGCAGCAGAATGGTCTCCAAAGGCCAGAAGAGTTTTCGTATCAGGAGAACGCCGTTGACGGCTCTGCGGCAGAACATCAAGGGGTCTTGCCGGCTGTAGATCTTGGGCATGATCTCGCCGAAGAGCAACAGGATGAACGTGAGCAATACGGTCAGGATGAGGAATTGCAGCCAATATGCCTGCGGTCCGAAGTGCAACACGGAACCGAAAATATAGTTGCAGAGCATGATGATCGTCACGTTGACGAAGTTGTTGGCTATCAGTATGGTTGCCAACGTGCGTTCGCTATCGGCCCGCAGCAGCTGTATCTTTCTGTCCCGCTCGGTCTTTTCCTGTGCAAGTTCTGCAATATCGGTTGGGGAAAGGCTGAAAAACGCGATTTCGGAACCGCTTGCGAAGCCCGAGAAAAGGAGCAGGACAACGGCCAATACGGCGGCCAGCAGCACGCCGGCTGTCGGCATTTGAAAATAAATGTCCTGAAACGCGTCTGTTATAAATGAGCTATCCAAAATGCGGAAGATTGAAAATAAAGTCTGTTTGTCGTATTATCACGCTGTTGGTCTAAACCTAAAATCCATTCTGACGGCTATCATCAGAATGGAAGTGGGCTTTTGGTGTCGTTTGCGGTTTCCTTACGCTCATCCGATTGGGCTGCGGTTTTCTTCTCGGCGTCGGTGTCGTGCCTCGTCGAAAGAAGCTCCATGTTGTCTGCCAGAATCTCCGTGACATACCGCCGCTGCCCTTTCTGGTCGTCATACGACCGATAGCGCAGTCGTCCCTCCACATAAATGCGGTCGCCCTTATGGACATATTTCTCGGCAACCTTGGCCAGACCGCGCCACATGATGATGTTGTGCCAGTCCGTGTGGTCGGGAACCTGCGTTCCGTTCTGCAACGTATATCCCCGTTCGGTTGTCGCCAACGGGAATTGCGCCACAGCCTGGTCGTTGTCATAATAACGAACATCAGGCTCCTTGCCTACATTTCCTATCAGCATTACTTTGTTCATAGCGGCTTTCCATTGAGAGACGGGGGTCACTTCCACATTCCAAGATACTTGAAACGGAAGTTCTTGCCTTTGGCAGAGGGGAATTGCGAACGGCCGTCGACGCGTTCACGCAAGTAATCCACGATTCTGTCATAGCATTCCAAGCCCGACGTGGCCTTGCATGCAACGACAAAATGCGTGTCGCGATACTCGTGCTTGCCCGTCGAAGGAATCATGACAACCCGCTTGAAATCGAGCGTTCCCTCGTACCAACCCGGCACTTTCTCGGTCAACCGCGTCACCGCAGTGGCGGCAAGTCCCTGCTTTTCGTTTACAATCTGCCGTACAGCTTTCTTTTGTTTGAAGTCCATCATGGTCGGGGCAAGTGTCTTGATGATGATGAAATATACCCGTTGACGGACTTTATAGCGTTTCGGATAAAGGACATCGCTGTTTACATAGTCTCGAATATCTGCCTCCAATTCGGGAGTTACACCGATTTCCGGTATGGAATAGAGAAAGTCCAAGGCTTCTTCAACATTAGAAACTAATGTCTCTTTATCGAAATATCGCAAATATAAGTTCATTGATTGCTTTTATGTTTCTCGTCAAGAAAAAGAGCGGAAAACGGGACTCGAACCCGCGACCCCGACCTTGGCAAGGTCGTGCTCTACCAACTGAGCTATTTCCGCAAACAAAGTAGTTCAACAAAGTGAAGAGGAGGAGACTCGAACTCCCACGTCACAATTGACACTACCCCCTCAAAGTAGCGCGTCTACCAATTCCGCCACCTCTCCAAAATGTTGTATGCTGAACAAAATGAGTGCCCAGAACAGGACTCGAACCTGCACGTCGTAAAACACACGCACCTGAAACGTGCGCGTCTACCAATTCCGCCACCTGGGCAAAAGAAGAAAACTTTCCGGTATTTTGTTCAGCATGTTGAGCGGAAAACGGGACTCGAACCCGCGACCCCGACCTTGGCAAGGTCGTGCTCTACCAACTGAGCTATTTCCGCAAACCCTTTATTGCAAAGGAGCACTTCTCTAAATGCGGTTGCAAAGGTAAGGTTTTTTTTTATTCCTGCAAACTTTTCGGCGTCTTTTTTCAACGCAACGCTTGTTTTTTATTCAGCTTCAGGCAGCCATTTCTTCGAAAGAATACGGCCAAAAGCATGATAATCCTTTCACTATCAGGCTAATCCATCCGGCTCTTGTAATCCTCGTAAGAATACGAACGCAGAACTTCCAGCTCGCCACTTTCGTGCAACAAGCCGATGGAAGGATGAGAAATGCCATTGAAAGTGTTTGTCTTTACGGTGGTATAATGCAGCATGTCTTCAAAAATGACAGGCTCGCCGACCTCCAACGGATGGTCGAATTTCCAATAGCCCATGAAGTCGCCACTCAGACACGAGTTGCCTCCCAGCCTGTAGACGGTCGACGACGCGTCGGGCGCGTCCATGTGTTCCGCGAAACGGACAGTCGGGGAATAGGGCATTTCCAAGCAATCGGGCATGTGACAGGTGAAACTTACGTTCAGAATGGCCGTGCGTATGCCGTGGTCTTCCACCACATCGACCACCTGCGACACCAACGGTCCCGTCTGCCAGGCAAAGGCGCTGCCCGGTTCCAGGATGACTTGGAGCCAAGGATAACGGCTGCGAAACGCTTTCAACAGCCGGACAAGCCTGCTGACGTCATAGCCGGCGCGCGTCATCAGGTGTCCGCCGCCGAAATTCATCCATTTCAACTGCGGAAACCAACGTGCAAATTTGTCCTCGATATGGTGCAAGGTGCGTTCAAACACGTCGGCCCCGCTCTCGCAATGGCAATGGCAGTGAAAGCCAACGATGTCTTCGGGCAAATCGGCGGGCAGCTTTTCTGCCGCAATGCCAAACCGGGTGCCCGGCGCGCAGGGGTTGTACAGATCCGTCTCGACCTCGGAATACTCGGGGTTGACCCGCAGCCCCAGCTGAATGGCGGGGTTCTGCCGCCTCACCCGCTGGTGAAAGCGCTCATACTGCGAAAGCGAATTGAACTGCAAATGGCTGGAACAGCGTGCTATCTCGTCGATTTCATAGTCGGTGTAGGCCGGCGAGAACGTGTGTGTCGGGCTGCCAAACTCCTCCAAACCCAGCCTTGCTTCCGCCAGAGAGCTGGCTGTCGTGGAGTGTATATACTCGCGAAAGATGGGGAATGTCTTCCAAAGCGCGTAAGCCTTGAAGGCCAGAATGACCTCCACCCCAGCCTCACGGGCCACCCGCTGGATGGTTTTCAGATTGTTCCGCAGGCGGTTTTCCTCCAATATATACATCGGTCGGTCCATCCCCCGACAGGTCTGTATGTCTATCTTCATATCTTCCATTTTACCAAAGCTGTCCTTTCTGTTTGCAAAAACAGCCCTTTTGCCTCGCAAAAGCGGCCCTTTCGGCGGCTGAAAGCTGGCCTTTGAAGCGGTCAAAGGGCTGCTTTGGCAGCCCAAACAGGCCACGATTCATATTCCATTGATAATGAACGAGTTGCCAACGCTTTGAAGCGAAGCGTGAAAAGAGCTGTCTGTGCTGCGTGGCCATCGGCCATCAAACAAGGAACGCTTGTTGTTCAGTCTGCAAAAATAACACTTTACAACTGAACAACAAGCGTTTTGATTGGATTATTGTCGTTTTGACACTCCTCTTCCCCTACTTCAACTGCACTTCGACGATGGTGTCGACGCCTGTCGGGACGGCCGGAAGCTGAAGAAGAACGCCGTCGTTGGCCTTCACGACGCCCACCGGTTTCTTGTCGGCGAACATGCGGGCCTTGGCAACGCTCTTTGCGGCGACCGGCAGGAACAGCGCCTTGTCGGCCAAATTGAGGATGTGTACATAGAGCGTGTCGCCCTTTTGCGTGGTCACGCCCCAGTCACGAGGCGCCACCATGCCGCCGCGGGTGTCGTAGATGGTCTCTCCATTCACCTTCATCCACTCCCCAATACCCTTCAAACGTTCGAGAGCTTCAACGGGAATCTGCCCGTCGGGACGCGGCCCCACGTTCAGAAGCAAGTTGGCGTTGCGCCCGGCCGCGCCCACCAACATCTGTATCAGCTTCTCCGTCGACTTGTATTTCTTGTCCGTTATGCTGTAGCCCCAGTCACCGTTCATCGTCAGACAGGTCTCAAGCGGCAGTTCGCTGATCGAAGCGTCGCCCTGCAATCCATAAGTGTTCTGTCCGGGCAGGTCTTGCTCGAACATCTGGATGTCCTCGCCCTGATTCACGGCACCATGGTGGTTGTTGCCTATCAGGCAAGCGGGCTGCAGTTTGTGAATCAGCGCGTACTGTTCGGGCAGGTGCCAGTCGAACGACGGGTCCTGGTCGTGGTCCCACCAGCCGTCAAACCAGATGCAGTCCATCTTTCCATAGTTGGTGAGGAGTTCGGTCAGCTGCCTGTTCATGAAAGAGAAATAGCTTTCCCAGTCCTGTCGGTCCGTGGGACGTCCCAGTTTGAGGCCCGTGCGCCCGAGCGGATAGTCGAGCCGTTGCCAATCCAGATGGGAGTAATAGAGATGCAAACCGATGTCATGCTTGCGGCAGGCCTCGGCCAAAGCCTTCACCACATCCTTTCCGTATGGCGTGCCGTCCACAATATTATAATTGGACTCAGCCGTCTTGAACATCGAGAAGCCGTCGTGATGGCGCGTCGTGAACGTGATGTATCTGGCGCCCGCCGCCTTGAAGGCCTTCACCCATTCGTCGGCATTGAACTTGGACGGACAGAAGCCATCGGCCAAATGCGTGTATTCCTCATGATTGATGTGCTTGTTGTTCATCACCCATTCGCCGTCGCCCAGCATGGAGTAGATTCCCCAGTGGATGAAGATGCCGAACTTGTTGTTCTGAAACTGTTTTCTGGCATTCAGATTCTCCTTTGCAGGCCGGTATTGCGCAAGGCCAACCATGCAAACCGCCAATGAAATGACAAATAAGGATAGTTTTTTCATACGATTATAGATATGTAGTATATTGTTTACAGCAAAGCGGTACTGTGCAAAACGGCGACGGTCGCCGTCCGATTCCTCGTCGGCCTGCCCGGCAACCTCCGTCAATTTCCCAGCAAAGATAGCTTTTTATAAGAATAACATTGGCTGTTTGATATAAAATTTCTACTTTTGCAGGTGAAAAGACCGTTTCAATGTTGACAATGATGATTCAGCCAAGCATTATCCATTCAGGCCGTCTATTCTTTTCAGATAGGCATAAGCAATTGTCAGCCTATGCTTTCCCGCAGCAACACCTTAACATTTGTAATATAAAACCAACAAGAAATGAGTGAGAAAAACTCTTTTTTAGTTTTCTCAGGTACCAACACGAGATACCTTGCAGAAAAGATTTGCGCCAGTTTAGGCTGTCCCCTCGGCAACCTCGTCGTCACCCGCTTCTCCGACGGTGAATTTGCGGTTTCCTACGAAGAGTCCATTCGCGGCCGTGATGTATTCCTTGTGCAGAGCACTTTTCCCAATTCTGACAATCTGATGGAGCTTCTTCTGATGATCGACGCGGCCAAACGTGCCTCCGCCCGCCACATCATTGCCGTCATCCCCTACTTCGGCTGGGCCCGACAGGACCGCAAGGACAAGCCCAGAGTGAGCATCGGCGCCAAGCTGGTGGCCGACTTGCTGAGCGTGGCAGGTATCGACCGCCTCATCACGATGGACTTGCATGCCGACCAGATTCAAGGTTTCTTCGATGTTCCGGTAGACCATCTCTACGCCTCCGGCGTCATCCTGCCCTATCTTCAGAGCCTCCACCTCAAAGATCTCGTCATCGCTTCGCCCGACGTGGGCGGTTCGAAGCGCGCCAACACCTATGCCAAGTATCTCGGGTGTCCCCTCGTGCTCTGCAACAAGACCCGCGCGCGCGCCAACGTCGTCGACAGCATGCAGATCATCGGTGAAGTGAAAGACAAGAATGTCGTCATCGTCGACGACATGGTCGACACGGCGGGCACGATTGCCAAGGCGGCCGACATCATGAAGGCGGCCGGTGCCAAGAGCGTGCGCGCCTGCGCCTCCCACTGCGTCATGAGCGGTCCGGCGTCCGAACGCGTACAGGGTTCGGCATTGGAAGAAATCGTTTTCACCGATTCCATCCCCTACTCCAACCGCTGCGCCAAGGTGAAGCAGCTCTCGGTGGCCGACATGATCGCCGAAACAATCCGCCGCGTTGTCGAGAACGAAAGCATTTCATCGCAATATCTCGTATAAGACACTCGCCACATCTTTCGCTATAAGAAAAAAAAACGGCTGGAAGTCACTGTTGATTTCCAGCCGTTTTCTTTGCTTTGGCCTGAGAACTACTCTGGCTTATCCACCCCACCGGCACTCATCCCGGGGCCTCCACCCGCGGTAAAGCCACGACTCTCGCCACTCTCCCATGGCGACACCCAGAAAGCGTAAAGGTCGCCGTGGGTCAGATAGAACTTCATGCGGACGACTTTGCCCGCCAATGCCGCCACGTCATCATGCTTCCTCCATGTGACACGCAACTTTGTCTTGTCCACGCCGCGCGGCATGCGGCAGTCCTTCCTGCCATAGCCGGGAATCACCTGTCCGTCGCGATCGAGAAGTTCCACGGCCAGCAGACCTCTCCGCCTCACATCGACATTGACAAACAGATGTTTGCCATCAAAGGTGAGCGGTTCGGTGATGAGATAGCCTTCTTTCCCGCCGGCCCGCATAGAGACGAAGCCGTCGCGGCGCAGCATGGCCAGGCCGGTGGACGTATAGCTGTCCCACATGATCTTGTTGAGACGCCGACCGGAAGCATAGAAATACAGCGAATCGCCGACGATGAGCGGCGTACCGTTGACAGACTGCACGTTGCCCCAGTTCCAAGCCCCTTCCGTCTCGTTCACATTCATGAACGCATTGTGGGTTGGACGATGGAAGTGAAAGCCGTCACGGCTGTAGCCCAGCGAGACAACATTGCGCTTCTGTATGCCTTCCTGCTGGCAGACGTTGTTTTCCGGCCCGGCCCAGGCTGTGTATTGTCCCAGCATAATGCTCTCGTAGGGTATGACATCAAAGTTGTAAATGCCCGGTTCCGTTGCAGGATACTTCTCATGCCGCAGCTCCTTGTCATCGGGAACAAACCAGAAACGCATGTTGCGGTCGGCAATATCATGGCGGAAACGATGGGTAAGGCTCACGAGCGTCTCTGGATTTTCGTGCTCTATATAGGCACGTGAACGCCCCGACACGGGTGTTCCATCACGCAGGCTGAGGGCCCAACGACGCGTAAAAGGATTGTAGAATGCAGTGGAACGGTCGTAGACATCGCCCGACTGGGCAACGCCACGGCTCCACCGACGCCCGTCTGACGAATATTTCAGGACAACCTGCCAACGCTTGTCGGCCGTCCGCCGCTCGATATTGAAGAATTTCCAACGCTTCTGCGGGTCTTTTTCAAATCGGTCAAGCCACACCGTGGCCGCGTCACGCCAGCAGGTGTCGACGACATTGGTGCCGGGAACGACATCGAGGTTGACCTTGCGCCACTTCTTGCCGTCCTTCGACTCCGCATAACAGGTGTAGAAGGTTTGACTACTCTCCTTGTGCATCGTTCCCGCACCCGCCAAATACCACATCTTATAGACTTTCTCCTTCTCATCATACCAAACGCCATCGGAGAAAGGGGCCGCATAGGGGGCGCCATCGGTTGTGTTCTCCCACTTCTCCGTCGGCTCAAGTACCGGATTACCTGGATAGAAATCGGGCGTGTGGCACACACGTTGCAAGTCGGTTCGACTGACGAGGAAGTCATCGACAAACAGCTGGCGGCCGTTGTTGATGGGCAACACCTGCGGTTTGGGCTGAAGATAAGGCACAGGCATTTCATGCCGTTCCGTGGGAATGGGGTATTGCGGGGGCCATTGCTCGGGCAGGCGTATGCCATTGCTCAGTGTCTGGGCGGACACGACGGACGACAACGAAAACAGCAACAGGCCGGAGAAAACAACTTTCATACTTGTACAAGATTTTACGATTTGCTAAACAAAGACGTTCTTCGTATCCGGCCAAATGACCACCCATTTTAACCGTCAACTCAACATCCTTCTACAAACATACGAACTAATCTTATAATTTCCAATTATTTTATGGTTAATTTTAGACTGCGTCTTTCCACATCGTCAGATGACCGCGGAATAGACCGTAACCAGCCCTGAATGGACAACAAGTATCTTTCGAGGAGCTGAAAGGATAGCTTTTACAAGCCCACCACACTGCTTTTTGCACGCAAAGGCAGTGCGATTGAATGATTCAAAGGGGCTGACAATTCGCTCAACAGCGCAACTTTTTGGCATAATCCACCAGATATCCGAAAAAAATATGTAAGTTTGCAAAAGGACTTATCACACATTATAATATAATGAAATACCCAATCGGCATTCAAGACTTCAGAAAGATAAGAGAGGATGGTTATGTCTACATCGACAAAACAGACCTTATCCATGATTTGGTGAAAAACGGAGCCATCTACTTTCTAAGCCGTCCCCGCCGCTTTGGCAAGTCGCTGCTCGTGTCCACATTGAAATATTACTTTCTGGGCGAAAAGAATCTGTTCAAAGGGCTTGCCATCGACACGCTGGAGACGGAGTGGAAGCAATATCCCGTGTTCCATCTCGACTTCAACGGCAGCAACTTCACCGACCCAGATGAACTGGGACGAACGATAGAGGCTTTCGTTGCCCAAGGGGAACGGCGCTACGGAAAGGCCATCGACGAATTGGGAATCGGGAGGCGCTTCGCCCACGTGCTGCATGCCGCCCACGAACAGACGGGACTGCGCTGCGTCGTGCTCATCGACGAGTACGACAAGCCGCTTCTCGACGTGCTGGACATCCCCGACACCATCCGCAAGAACAATGTAGACAAGACGCTTGAGGAATACAACCGTGAGGTTCTGAAAGGTTTCTACTCGGTCTTCAAGGCGGCCGACCAGGACCTTCAGTTCGTGCTTCTCACGGGCGTTACGAAGTTCTCTCAGGTCAGCGTGTTCAGCGGCTTCAACCAACCCAACGACATCAGCATGGCCCCTAAGTACGACGCGCTTTGCGGCGTGACCACCGAGGAGCTGCACACGGTCTTCGCCGAGGGCATAAGCGAGCTGGCCGAGAGCCTTGGGACGACGGCGGAGGACATGAAGCGGCAGCTGAAACGCCAGTACGACGGCTATCATTTCAGCCGGATGATGACCGACGTGTACAATCCCTTCAGCCTTCTCAAGGCCTTCGACAACCAGGACATCCGTGACTTCTGGTTCCAGACGGGCACGCCTTCCTACCTTCTCAGGCTGCTGGACCACTGCGAGGAGAACGTCAACGAGCTGGTGGGGAGGTACTATGACGCCCAGGAGTTCGTCGACTACAAGGCCGACGTGGAGAAGCCGCTGCCCATGATCTACCAGAGCGGCTACCTGACCATCAAGGGTTATGACCCCGACGTGCGCCAGTTCCTGCTCGACTTCCCCAACGCCGAGGTCACCAAGGGCTTCATCTCCTTGCTTTCGGCAGATTATTTCAAGTCCAAGGAAAGCGCCTCTTCGGCCGTGGCGCAGATGGTTTTGGCATTGAAGCGGGGCGACACGGAGCTTTATCGCGAACTGCTCACTTCTTTCCTGGCCAGCATTCCCTACTCGGCGCGGCGCCACGAGAACGAGCGGGAGCAGGAACGCTACTTCCAATACACCGTCTATCTCCTGATGCGGCTGATGAGTGTCTACACCGTCTACCACGAGAAGCAGACCAGCCAGGGGCGCGCCGACTTCATCATAGAGACGCCCAAGTACGTCTACATCTTTGAATACAAGCTCAACCGCCCCGCAGCGGAGGCCATCGAACAGATTGACAAGTGCGGCTACGCACGCGAGTATGCAACCGACAGAAGGCCGTGTTTCAAAATCGGCATAGCGTTCAGTTCAGAAACAGGAACGATAAGTGATTGGGCTTGCCTGCCGGTCACCCACAACGGAGACCTGTAAACGGCAACGCCATTTTATTGAAGACAACAACAACTATTCAACAATACAGATGAAACATCAATTAAAAAAAGCATTCGTGACGGCAGGCCTGGCCTCGTCGGTGCTGCTGACTACGGGAGCTAACCCCCAGGCTGACCGCGCCAATCCGCTGCTCAGCCCCAGCACGCTGCCGTTTGGCGCGCCCGACTTCAGTGTCATCAGGGAAAGCGACTACCTGCCGGCCTTCAAGAAGGCGATTGAACTGCAACGCAAAGAAATCGACCGCATCGTCAACAACAAGCAGAAGCCCACTTTCTCCAACACCATTCTGGCATACGAACAGAGCGGAAGGACGCTGGATCGCGTGCAGAGCATTTTCTTCGGACTGACCGGCGCGCACAAGACGCCGGCAATTGCAAGCACGCAGAAGGCCGTCATGCCGCTGCTGACCGATTTCAAGAATGAACTGACATTCAACGAACGTTTCTTCCAACGCATCAAGTATGTCTACGACCACGAACTGCACAAGCTGAAAGGTGAAGACAGAAAACTGCTGGAAGAGATGTATAAGAACTTTGTAAGGTCGGGCGCGCTGCTTTCCAAGGAAAAGAAAGCCCGCATGGTGGCCATCAACAAGCGCATCGCCGAGCTGCAACAGCAATGGGGCGAAATGCTTCCCGAGGCCACCAACCACGCCGTGGTGTGGGTGGACAAGGTGGAAGACTTGAAAGGACTGGGCGACGCGGACATTGCGCAATGCAAGAAAGACGCCGAAAACCTGGGGGGCAAGGCCCCCTATTGCATCGTCATCGTCAACACGACGCAGCAGGCCATCCTCGCAAGCCTGGAAAATCGGGACTTGCGCAAGAAGGTTTTCGAAGCCTCGGTTCACAGGGCTGACGGAACGGGCAAGTACAACACCTTCCCCATCGTTGCGGAAATGGCAAAACTAAGGGCTGAAATGGCCGAACTGATGGGCTACAAGAACTACGCGTCGTACTCGTTGGAGCGGACAATGGCCCACTCCACAGACAAGGTGTACGCCTTCCTGCGGAACCTCATCGCCGCCTACCGCCCCAAGTCACAGGCCGAGACGCACGACATAGAGGCTTTTGCGAGAGAGCGGATGGGCACTGACTTCCAGTTGCAGCCTTACGACCGCTTCTACTTCTCGGCTCAGATGAAGAAAGAGCAGCTGCAACTGTCGGACGACGACGTGAGGCCCTACTTCAACATCGACTCTGTTTTGGTGAATGGCGTGTTCTACGCTGCCAACCGGGCCTACGGACTGACGTTCAAGCAACGCAAGGATCTGCCCACCTACCATCCCGACATGAAGGTGTTTGAAGTGTTCGACAAAACGGGCAAGCCGCTGGCCTTGTTCTACACCGACTATTTCCGCCGTCCCACGAAACGTGGCGGAGCATGGATGAGTTCCTTCGCCAAGCAAAGCCGACTGCGCCGACAGCTGCCCATCATCTATAATGTCACCAACGTGGCCAAGGCGCCTGAAGGATTTCCGACACTGATGACATGGGATGAAGTTTCGACGATGTTCCATGAGTTTGGCCATGCTCTGCACGGCATGCTCTCGAACTGCAAATACAACACGCTGTCGGGTACGGCCGTGGCGCGCGACTTCGTGGAAATGCCATCGCAATTCAACGAATCGTTCGCAACGATTCCCGAGGTGTTCAACCATTTCGCACGCCACACGGAGACACACGAACCCATGCCCGAAGAACTGAAGCGGAAGATGTTGAAGTCCATCAACTTCCAACCGTGCTACTCACTGGGTGAGAATCTGGCAGCCACGAGTCTGGATCTTGCCTGGCATTGCCTCGACAGCAAGGACGTGCCGACGGCCGAACATGCCGCCGACTTCGAGAAACGCGCCCTCGACGAGATGGGACTGCTCGACACGCAGATACCTCCACGCTATGCCACTTCCTACTTCAACCACGTATGGGGCGGCGGCTACGCGGCGGGCTACTACAGCTATCTGTGGACAGAGGTGCTGGCCGACAACATCGCCGACCATTTTGCGCAGCATGGCGCCTTGAACCCCGCCGTGGGAAAGGCTTTCCGCGACAAGGTGTTGAGCCGGGGCAACACCGGAGACCTCATGCAGATGTTCACCGACTTCACGGGACTGAAGGCGCCGAATGCCGAAAGTCTGCTGAAAGCAAGAGGATTGTGAATTGACAAGTAAAAACAACTGGCTCTCGCAAGCGAAACGCAATAAAAAAACGGATGGCACAAACCATCCGTTTTCATTTATGATATCGATACTTCCATAAGAAGCAAAGTGTCGACTGAAGACATCAGTCGAGCCACTTCACATAGCAGAAGTCCATGCGGTGCGGCAGTTCCTTGTTCTTGGGATACATGCGCACACAAGTGCGGAAAGTGCCGGCTTTGACAGGTTCCACCTTTGCTTCAAAAGTATAGTTGTTGCCTTCGTGGCCAACGACCTTGAACTCGTGAATCGAATAGATTTCATGGTCGCCGCCCTCAAGATTGTTCTTCAGCGCAACCAACTCCAGACCGATGGCGTCATCCAGCCCCTGCTCGTCAATCACGTAAGTCAGCTTGAAGTCCCTGCCCGTTTCACCACCGTTGTACAATGCGGCGTCGTCCTTCGACACCACATGGATGGCGTCCCAGCGTTCGGCCACATTCTCCTTCCAAAGAGCGATTTCCTTGGCAAGCTTGTTGCCGTTGGCGGCCAACTTCTTGAACCGCTTAGCCTGCTTGTTGTAGAACTTTTCGTAATAGTCGTCGAGCTGACGCTTCATCGTATAGTGGGGCGCGATGGTTGCAATGGAGTTCTTCACCACTTTAATCCAGTCCTCGCTATAGCCCTTCTTGGTGCGGTCGTAATACAAAGGAATGATTTCGTTCTCAAGCAGATTATAGATGGTGGTGGCATCCAGCTGGTCTTGATAGCTCTGGTTGTCGTATGTGCGCTCCTGCGGCAAAGCCCAGCCGGCACCTTCACGATAACCTTCCACCCACCAGCCGTCGAGCACGGAGAGATTCACCACGCCGTTCATCTCAGCCTTCTCACCCGACGTGCCGCTGGCTTCGAGCGGGCGGGTCGGCGTGTTCATCCAGATGTCGACGCCCGAAACCAGGCGGCGTGCCAACTGCATGTCGTAGTCCTCCAGGAAGATAATCTTGCCAAGGAACTCGGGACGCTGGCTGATCTCGAAGATACGCTTGATCAATCCCTGACCTGCGCCGTCGGCCGGGTGGGCCTTGCCCGAAAAGAAGAAGAGCACGGGGTGCTCGGGGTCGTTCACAATCTTGGACAGACGCTCCAGGTCGGTGAAGAGAAGGTGGGCGCGCTTGTAGGTGGCGAAGCGGCGGCAGAAGCCAATCATCAGCGCGTTGGGATTGATGCGTTCGAGCAGAGATACGACGCGGGCGGGATCGCCTTGGTTCTTCAACCACGACTGCGTGAACTTCTCACGGATATACTTGACCAGCTTCTGCTTCAAGGCCATGCGCGTGTTCCAAATCTCCGCGTCGGGCACATTGTAGATGGCATGCCAGATATCTTCATTGCTCTGGTCACCCATGAAGGAAGGATCGAAGTATTTGTCATAGACCTTGCGCCATTCGGTAGCCGTCCATGTAGGCAGGTGGACACCGTTGGTGACATAGCCCACGTGGTTTTCTTCCGGATAGTAACCGGCCCAGACGGGGGCGAACATCTTCTGGCTGACCCAACCATGGAGCTTGCTCACGCCATTGACTTCCTGGCAGGTGTTGCAGGCGAAGGTGGAAAGGCAGAAACGCTCGCTGTGGTCGTCGGGATTCTGGCGTCCCATGCCGATAAACTCGTCCCAGGTGAGGCCAAGACGCTCGGGATAGCCACCCATATACTTGCCGAACAAGGCTTCGTCGAAGTAGTCGTGTCCCGCCGGCACAGGCGTATGGACGGTATAGAGTGAAGACGCGCGCACAAGTTCCAATGCCTGGTTGTAGGTCAGGCCCGACTCTACATAGTCGCACAGCCGCTGCAGGTTGCAGAGGGCGGCATGACCTTCGTTGCAATGGTAAATGTCTTTCGTGACACCGAGCTTCTTCAGTGCCAGAATACCGCCGATACCCAGCAAAATCTCCTGCTTGAGACGATTCTCCCAGTCACCGCCATAGAGCGAGTGGGTGATGGGTTTGTCGAACTCGGAGTTCATCTCGTTGTCCGTATCGAGCAGATACAGCTTGATGCGCCCTACATTGACACGCCACACATAGGCATGCACCTGATAGTTCATGTAGGGAACGTCCACGACAACGGGGTTGCCGTCGGCGTCAAGCTCCCGCTCTATGGGGAGCGAGTTGAAGTTCTGTGCGTCGTATTTGGCTATCTGCTGGCCGTCCATGCTCAGGCTCTGCGTGAAGTAGCCGAAACGATAGAGGAAACCGACGGCGCAAAGGTCTACATTGCTGTCCGAAGCCTCTTTCAAATAGTCGCCGGCGAGCATGCCGAGACCGCCTGAATAGATCTTGAGCGCCTGATTCAGACCATACTCCATGCAGAAGTAGGCCACGGAAGGACGTGTGGCGTCGGGCTTCACGTCCATGTAGGCACGGAACTTCGCGTAGACGTCATTCACTTTCTTCATCAGAGCCTTGTCCTTGACGACGGCTTCCTTGCGGTCGTAACTCAAACGCTCCAGAAGCATTACCGGATTGTGGCCCACTTCCTCATAAAGCTTCTCGTCCAAGCTTTTGAAAAGATTGCGTGCCTCATAATTCCATGCCCACCACATGTTATGAGCCAACTCATCAAGACACTGCAGTTGCTCCGGCAACCGCGACTTGATAGACAGCTCCTTCCACTGCGGAGCATTCGCGTAATCAGCTTTAATTTTCATAAATCTCTTGTTTAGTTATATTATTCCACTTGTTTCTTTTACCTACATTGTCGCGTCATGCGTCAGCCATGGCCTGCAAACGCGTCCGCGCGTTGCCCAGCGCCAAATCATAGGCTGCTTCATAATGCTTGATAAAGTGCTTCCACAAAGCTTTCTTCGACAATTGGAAAGCGTGTGAACGTGATGTCTCCACCTGTTTCTTGTCCAACTGCGAGAATGCGACTACCGTCTCCTTGATACCATCAGCCACCTCGGAGAAGTTGTAGTCGGTGCGGTGGATGACTTTCACGCCGTCCATGATTCCACTCTCGCGGCCCAACGTCTGCTCGGCCCACAGGCCGAAGCCTGCCAAGTCGGTCGTGATGCAAGGAACCTTGAAGGCGACCGCCTCCAATGGCGTGTATCCCCAAGGCTCATAATAGGATGGATAGACGCAGAGATCGTTGCCCAAAATCAAATCATAATAGGAGAGATTGAAGATTCCATCCTGCCCTGTCAGATAGCAAGGGACAAAAATCAGCTTCACACGAGACGATTGCCCGTTGTCGAGGCCAAGATGGTTCATCATTCCCAAGGCCCTGTCGGTCTCCTGCTCGTTCAGCCAATGCGTCAGCGTCGGGGTTTCAAGGGGTTGCGTGAAAGCCTGCCCGCCCTCCAAACGCTCCGCCAAATCCCGGCGAGGCTCCTTCACCCATGCCGGAACATCGATGAAAGCCAGCACTTTTCTTGACAAGCGGCCGTCGCTTTTCAGCCTGTTCATGGCTTCTATGAAGACATCAATGCCTTTGTTGCGGAACTCATAGCGTCCGCTTGTCGAGAGAATCAACGTATCGTTGTCGAAAGTTTCGCCCAGCAAAGCGGACGCCACTTCCAACATCCTGCGCCGGGCCGCTTTCCGTTTGGCTGTAAACGTTGCGCCCTTGGGTACGAAATCGTCTTCAAAACCATTGGGAAGAACCATGTCCACGGGTTTGTCCAACAGTTCCTGACATTCCCTGGCGGTTATGTCGCTGACGGTTGTGAAGCAATCCACATGCAATGCCGTTTGCTTCTCTATCGAATGCTTGCTCTGCATGTTGAGTTCCTCGGCCATCCCGTCGCCCTGATAGGCGTACAAATATTCGTAGAGCGGCTTGTTGTTGCCCGCAATACTGCGCCCTATGCTCGTGGCATGGGTCGTAAAGATGGTTGCAATCTGCGGCACATGCTTCTGAATGTAAAGCAGTCCCAGGCCGGTCATCCATTCATTGCCGTGATAAACGACCTTCAGGGAGTCGTTCAACTGAAAATGATAGAAACTTTCCACCACCTTGCCCGCCGCGTATGAGAACATGGACGCTTCGTCATAATCGCCATAGGCGTGCAGGCTGTCGACCTCGAAATCGTTCCAAAGCTGGGTGTATATTTCGTTTTTATGGGCAAAGAAAGGCTTGAAATCAACAAGAACTGCCAGCGGTCGGCCCGGAACAAGCCAGCGACCGACACGCAACCGCAACCCTTCTTGGGCCGCAGACGACCGCCATTCCGCCAACAACGAAGCGTCCTCTTCAAAGAAGGGACTGGCTGTCTCCGACCAACAGTCCGGACCGATGAAAATAATTCTGTCTTTTAAAATCTCCTGCAATGTCTTTGCGCGCGTAGATAATACCGTATAAATCCCACCTACTTGATTACAGACTTCCCAACTTGACTCAAAAATGAAATCGGGAAGAACAAACTTTCTTACCATACAACTAATATAAGCGGCGCAAAGATACTATAATTTACATGAAAAACCAACTTGTGAAGACAATATTTTAATAATTCGTCCGCATTCTTGACCTAAAAGAATTATCTTTGCAACATCCTTGATTGACAAGGGAATATCACCGGCTATAAACTGAATCGGAATCTGATGAAACGAATGATGACAGCCATCATGGGTTTGGCCTTCGCAACGGCGCTGAACGCCCAGGGACGACAAGTGTTCAAAGGGCATTTGTATAATGACGAATACCAAGTCTATCTCGACATAGACTTCTATCAAAAGAACATCCTTGTGCCAAACCAAGAGATCTTCGGCCAACTGCCGGGCTACTTCGGCGCGAAGAGAGACATGCGCAAATGGTTGATAACCGACATCAAGCTGCTCAACGACTCCACGGCCCGCGTCGACATCATCAACGACTATGGCAGCGAAGACTTGTCCGCCACTCTTTACAAGGACAAGAATGGAAACTACATACTAAAACAGGGGGAAGGCAGCACCATCAAGATTGTTGTGGACCGCAAATGGGTGAAGATTCCCAAGACGCTTGTCCTCCACAAGAAATAGAGATGCGTTGCCCCAAGTCCCCCGACCATGCGCACGCGGGGAAATCGGTTGTCCTTATTCTTCGGTGGAGGCGGTTTCATGCCCCCATCAGTCATCGCCAAACCGTCACGGTGTAGCTTTCGTCAATCCCATCCGCGTTATTGACAAATCCTTATAATGTATTGCCCCAACTACCGCATGGCGGTTGGTTCTTTTGTAGGACAGGGTTGCAAGCACAGCGAGCTACCCTGTCTAAGCCGGTGGTCGGTAACTAGGCCGAAGGTCTTGGTCTTTTTACGTTTGTGATGATTGTTGTAGGGCCTGAAGGATGAGGTGTTCGACTTGCAAAAGCAGCCTTTTCAGAAGCTCAAAGCAGCTCTTTCAGAAGTCCAAAGCTGCCTTTTCAGAAGTCCGAAGCTGCCCTTTCAGAAGCCCAAAGCTGCCTTTTCAGAAGCCCGAAGCTGCCTTTTCAGAAGCCCAAAGGGCGTCGATGAGAAGAGGAAAAGCCGAAGCCCATCCATCACCGTCTATTACCACCCCCACTGCCCCGCCGTCACCGGGGGTATTCCCCTCCTTGGGAGGGGTCAGGGGAGGCACCCATTTCCCATTCCCCAACCACTCATTGCCACATCGTCATAATGTACTGTGCCAACAACCGCATGGCGGTTGGCCCCGAGCTTCAGATGGAAACGTAAAAAGGCCAAGACCTTCGGCCTAGCTTCTCTCCACCACCGGCCAGTCAGGGTAGCTCGCTGCGCTCACAACCCTGGCCTACAAAAAGGCCAAGGCCTTCGGCCTAGCCGCCATGCCCGGTTTTTCAACGCCCGATGGGGTTTAACAAGGTCGTTGATGGGATTATTCCGGAAAATGACTACCTTTGCATTTGATTTCAAACAGCAGAGAAAACATGAACATAAACTTTACCATACAGCTTTTCGAGGGCCGGAAGGCGCACACCGCATCGGCTGCCGAACGGGAAAAGCTTTATCTTGCAGTCGGGGATATGGTGCCGGCATTGACTGATACACTTTATTCGGGTTCACGAATCGTCAATGGTTTGAACTCTATTAGCCGACCCTAATCCGCGCGATTGAAATGCTGAAAGGACTGCTTGCCGACCTGCCGATGTTGACCTGTCTGGTGATGTCGGCCATCATCGCACTGGAATTGCGCCGTGGCCGATTGCGCGAACTGCCGTCGTTCCTGCGCTTCATGCTCGTGAGCACCATGCTGTACGCGGGCCACAACGTCTTTTTCCTGCGCGCCGAGGCGTTGCTGCCCCTCACCGACACGCTGTATGTCTTTGCCAACCTTGCCGTCTACCCCCTCTATCTCATCTATGTCACCCGCCTCTCCGTGGCCGATCGCTCGCCCCGCATTTACTGGCTGCTGGCTCCGGCTGTGGTGGCCGCGCTGGCCGTCGGCATACTGTACGCCTTTATGCCGCAAGCGGAGACCCATGTCTTCTTCGACACATACCTTTATCGGAACAGCATGGATGGACTTCGAGGGGCGGCACTGTGGCAGGCCTACATCCATACGGCATGCAAGGTGGCCTTTGCCTTGCTCGTGGTCTATGTGCTTGTGACAGCCACGCGTCGGCTACGCGAATACGACAAGGCCCTCGAACGGTATTTCGCCGACACCGAGCACATGACCATGCGCAGTGTGCGCAACGTTTTGGTGCTCGTGGTCGTGATATCCTGCTTCTCGTTGGTGTTCAACGTCATAGGCCGCCACATCTTTGTCGATTCCACCGCGGCCTTGGCCATTCCCTCCCTGCTTTTCACCAGCCTGCTCTTTGCGTTCGGCTATGTGGGGTTGCACCGCACGTATTCCATCGTCGACTTGGAGAAACTGCGCAGCGAGATGCGTGCCGAACTGTCCGACGACACGCCCGTACCCGATGAAGACGCCATCCACCAGCGCATCCTCACGCTGTTTGGCGAACAGAAGGTCTTTCTACAGCCCAACCTGAAAATCGACGACGTGGCTGCCATGGCATACACCAACCGCACATACGTCTATCAGGTGGTGAACAAGCAGATGGGCACGTCGTTCGCCGAACTGGTCAACCGCCGCCGCATCGCCTACGCCGTGCAATTGATGAAGGACATCCCCGGCATTGCCATGGCCGATGTGGCCACAGCTTCGGGCTACAACTCGCTCTCCACGTTCTACCGCAACTACCGTCTTTACGGCAAGGACGCAGACCATGCCGCAGGATGACCGGGGAGGTATGCCCGCCACCCATCCGTCGACCCTGAAGGGGTCGCCCACCATCATCACGGCTGTCTTTGGGCGACCCTTCCAGGGTCGATGTCCGCTTGGTCTTTTATCCCCTGGTCACTCCGCTTCGCAGAGATGACCAGGGGTTACTGAGCGATGAAGCCTCCGGCTTCACTCCCTGCGCGGTCTGCGACAGGCATTTCTTTATGCGCAATGTACCATGACCATATACCAATGAACCGATTTGGGATAAAAAGACCAAGACCTTCGACCTAGCTCCCCACCAACAAAGCTTAGGCAGGGTAGCGCGCTGCGCTCGCACCCCTACCCTACAAAAAAACAACCGCCAAGGCGGTAGTGCGCAGTGCACCATGACCATATACCAATAAACCGATTTGGGATAAAAAGACCAAGACCTTCGGCCTAGCTTCCCACCAACAAAGCTTAGGCAGGGTAGCGCGCTGCGCTCGCAACCCTCCCCTACAAAAAACCAACCGCCAAGGCGGTAGTGCGCAGTGCACCATGGCTATGCTCCCATGAACCGCCTGACACAGTTTACTTTACACGCTCGACACAGTTGAAATTACACAACCGAAAAAGCACGCCCGCAACGTGTTTTTGTGAATATGGGAAACATTTTTGTGAATATGGGAAACGCATCCAGACGAATGGCTGTAACTTGTGCGCTCATAAAAGGTATGTGTTCCAACAACTTTAAATGATTTTAATAAAACCAATGCTTATGAAAAAATTCTTCTCCCTTTTGTTGTCTGTCGTTGCAGCCACGACAGCCTGGGCGCAGACAACGTTCACATCAGGTGACTTTACCTACACCGTCACCGATGCCGACGCAAAGACCGTATCGGTGAAGCAGGCCAACAACCAAGTCGGCGGCGACCTCGTCATCCCCGCCACGGCGCAGAACGACGGAGTGAGCTACAGCGTCACCTCTATCGCAGAGAGTGGTTTCAAGGACAATGCCAACATCACGTCGGTGGTGTTCCCTGCCAGCATGCGCAGCACTGGTGGTTCCTGCTTCGAAAACTGTAAAAACATCGCGTCCATCACCCTCAACGATGGGTTGGAGACCATCAGCGATTATCTGCTTTGTATGCAGAGTGGTGGAAACAGCAATGCAAAACTCACGGCCGTCACCATTCCGTCCTCAGTGACATCCATCGGTCGGGGCGCGTTCTACAATTGTACGGCCTTGGCCGAAATCACCTTCAGCGGCACGGACGAGCCCATCACGCTGAACCATGCCAGCTATGCTGTATTTGGAAATTGCCCCGCCACCAAAGTCAACCTTGACCGCGACATAGAGGGGTCGACAGTTGCCGACTTTCCTACCGTGCAGACGCTCGTCGTGGGCGGCTACGTGACCAAGCTGCATGAGAACATGTTCAGGGGCTGCAAACAGCTCACCAGCGTGACCCTCGACAACAATCTGATGGAGGTGGGCAAAGCGTGTTTCTACGGCTGTTCTGAGCTCACGGCCATCGACATTCCCGAAAGCCTCGCCACGCTCTCCGAGAGCATGTTTGAAGGATGTAAAAAACTTGCAAGCGTCACGCTGAAGGGAGGGCTATCCACTGTGGGTAAAGATGCGTTCTATAATTGTGCCCTTACCAGCGTCACCTTGCCAGCGTCAGTTACGTCGGTGGGCAGACAGGCGTTTCAGGGCTGCCCTATAGAAGAGTTCAACATCTCCGACTGCGATGAGGCACTTACCATTAGTGCCTACTCAAAGATTCTCGGCAAGTACTTCTACATAGGCCGCAATCTTACGTTCACAGAAGGCACGTCGATATTCAGCGACGTGCAGACGCTCGTCGTGGGCGACGACGTGACCAAGTTGAATGAGAACATGTTCTGGGGCTGCACGCAGCTCACCAGTGTGACCCTCGGCAGCAATCTGACGGAGGTGGGCAAAGCGTGTTTCCAAGGCTGTTCTGAGCTCACAGCCATCGACATTCCTGCAAGCCTCCCCACAATCTCCGAGAGCATGTTCGAAGGATGTACCAAGCTTGCAAGCGTCACGCTGCACGAAGGGCTATCCACTGTGGGTAAAGATGCGTTCTATAATTGTGCCCTTACCAGCGTCACCTTGCCAGCGTCAGTTACATCGGTGGGCAGACAGGCGTTTCAGGACTGCCCAATAGATACATTTCACATCTCCGACAGCCAGACGCCGCTTTCCATTAGTGCCTACTCAACGATTCCCGGCAAGACCTTCTACATAGGCCGCAATCTTACGTTCACAGAGGGCACGTCGATGTTCGGCAACGTGGAATCGCTCACCCTCGGTGGCAGCATGACCACTATCCCGGAGAATTTCGCCCAAGGTAAAAGTACGCTCAAGACACTCGTGGTCGGCGAGGGTATTGTAAATATAGTGGGTGCCGCCGCATTCAGAGAAACCGGTCTGACAAGCGTGTCTCTGCCGTCCACCCTCAAGGTGCTGCCGAAGGAGACGTTTGAGAAATGCTACTCGCTGGCCACCGTAACGCTTGCCGAAGGTCTTGAGGAGATAGGCCACGGCGCCTTCTACGATTGCAAGGCTCTCAAGGAGATAACCCTGCCGGCCTCGTTGAAGAAGATCGGCACATGTGTATTCCAGCGTAACGAAAACCTGAAGAAGATGGTTATTGCCGACAGCGACACGGCACTGTCCTATGCGACAGGCATCCACAAATACGGCGTCCTGAACATGACACCGGCGCACACGCTTGACCATATCTACGTGGGCCGCAACATCGTGCGCATCGATAACCTCAGCAACAGCATCATCGCCTATGCAAAAGTTGTGGAATTGGGCGAGAAGGTAACGTCTCTGGGCCAGCTAATGCCCGGAACAGGCAACGTATCTGACATATACGTACCATGGACCACCCCCATCGAGCAGACGGAGGATATATGCAAAGGCAACTACGGCGACATCACGCTGTGGGTTCCCGGCGGCACCAAGGAAGCCTATCAAGCCGCGGATATATGGAAGAAGTTCACCAAGATGAACCATCATAGCACGCTCGTCACCCTGACGGCCTCGGCCCACGGCACCATCGCCAACGAAAAGGCCACGGCCGCCGGCGGCTCGGCGCAGTATCGCCAGGCGAAGGACGCCCCCGTGGCTTACACGCTCACCGCCGACACGGGCTACGAGCCGACTGCCTTGACCGACAACGGCAACCCCGTCTCGCCCCTGCCCGACCTCGGCACAGCCCAGAGCCGCGCCAACAGCGAGGGCGAGGAGTACGTGACGCTCGCCGCCACCTTCAGCCCCATCAGCTACACGCTGACCTACGACCTCGCAGGTGGCGCCGCCGCGGAGAATCCCGCCAGCTACACCATCGAGAGCGACGCCATCACGCTCGTGAACCCCACCCGCGAGGGCTACACCTTCGCCGGATGGACTGGCACCAACCTCAGCGAAGCCACTGTGAGCGTGACCATTGCCAAGGGCAGCACCGACAACCGCAGCTATACCGCCACGTGGACACCTATTATATATACGATCACTTGTGACCTCGCAGGTGGCGCCGCCGTGGAGAATCCCGCCAGCTACACCATCGAGAGCGACGCCATCACGCTCGTGAACCCCACCCGCGAGGGCTACACCTTCAATGGTTGGCTACTCGATGGCGAGGGCGAAGCACAGATGAATGTCACCATCGACAAGGGCTGCACCGGCAACAAGTCCTACACCGCCACATGGAAGATCAATTCCTACACCATCTACTTCGAAGATTGCAACGACGATGTGGCACCCATCGTACAGGACTACGGTACGGCTGTCACGCCGCCCGAAGACCCGACGAGGGAGGGGTATGACTTCATCGGCTGGACTCCCGAGCTGCCCGAGACCATGCCCGCCGGGGACCTCACTGTCACGGCTACGTGGCAAATCAAGCACTACACCGTGAACATCACCGGTGGTGGCGTGACCGCCGACAACTATAGCCCCGAATATGGCGCTTATGTAATGCTGACCATCCTGCCTGATTCCGATACTGAACTCGCCAGCCTCCTTGTAAACAACGTTGATGTGACATCGCAGATTGCCGACTATAGATACATCATCGAAGAGGTCACTGGCGATGTGACAGTCGTTGCCACTTGGAAGTCCTCCAAGGAGTTCATCACCATGACCAACGGCCAGGCTTCCTTCAGCTGCGACCGCGACCTGGACTTCTCCGAAGTCTATGGGCTTACAGCGTATATTGCCAGCGGCTTCGACCGGGATGGCACGGTGCAGCTCTCGAAGGTGGACGTCGTGCCGGCCAACACCGGATTGTTCCTCGTGGGAACAGAGGGCCTCACCTACAAGGTGCCTTATGCAACGGCAACCTCTTACTACGTCAACCTGCTGAAGCCGAATCTCACGGCCAAGGTGGTGCCTGCCACCGAAGGGGGCTACACCAATTTCCTCTACGGAAAGAACAATGGTGTTGCAGGTTTCTACAAGGCTTCGGGCACGGGTGAGTTGGCAGCCAAGAAGGCTTACCTGCAAGTGCCTACCAGCGTGGCCGCCGCCAAATCCAGCCTGAAGATACGCTTCACCGACGATGATCTGACAGGAATCGGTCGCACGCGTGTCGATGGCATGTCCGGCAAGGGCGTCTACGACCTTAAGGGCCGCAAGGTGGCCGACAAGCTTGAAGGCACCCGGCTGCCAAGCGGTATCTACATTGTCAATGGCAAGAAAGTTTATGTCAAATAAAAGAACATGTGTATGAAGAAGAGTTATTTGAAACCGGTGATGACGGTGATACAGATAAGCCCGCAGGCGATTCTTTCCGGGAGCGTGAGCGGCAATTTCAAGGAGACCGAGACCCAAAATGTGGATATATACTTCGACGACGACAAAACCATCAATGGTGAAGACGCCTGGTAAAGGCTGTCCACGTCATGAGAAAAAAGGGGAGCTGCGCCACCATTCGCGCAGCTCCCCTTTTTTCGGGCGCCTGTAGCCGTTCAGAGCCGCCCCTTCTCCTCCTTTCCCCCAAACGCAAAGAGCCCCGGCCACTGTGAAGTGACCGGGGCTCGGCTCTGAAAGAAGGCGGCGACCTACTCTCCCGCATTGCATTGCAGTACCATCGGCGCAGGCAGGCTTAACTTCTCTGTTCGGAATGGGAAGAGGTGGGGCCCTGCCGCAAGAACCACCTGATTTTATGGTTTGACATCGGGACACAGGCAAGGACGGAAGGAAGAACGAAAGACCATCACCGCACGACAGCCAAAAGGATGGAGCGCAAGGAAAGTTTCGGGCAATTAGTAGCGCTCGGCTGTGACGTCGCCGTCTATACACCTGCGCCCTATCGACGTCCTAGTCTC
>NZ_AUFQ01000015.1 GCF_000426585.1 Segatella baroniae DSM 16972 = JCM 13447 | reverse complement strand
GCGCATTTAACATCTGTTTTGACGTGACGGTTTCTCTCGTCGCGCATTCAACATCCGTTTTGACGTGACGATTTCTCAAGCCTCGGCAAATCTGCCGTCATTTGCCGAGACGTTTGCCCAATGTGAGCAGACTTGCCAATGATTTGGGTTTATGATTTGTTTTATCATGAACCAACTCTTGCCCATGGGGGATTTTCCACGACCTTCCGTCATAGGGATAGTGACACAGTCGAGTATTTATATGCAAACCAGAATCATGATGTTTTTGTGCAGCCTCTTGCTCTCCACGGCAACGCTGCGGGCCAAGGCGCCGGAGGGCAGCCTGCAAAAGCAGATGGAGTGGCTCCATGCCACCCACCATGTGGATTTCGTCTACGACGCCGCCATCGACGTGAAGCAGCCCTACCACGGCCCGACGCTGCGGGGGCTGACGCTCGAGAAGGCGCTGGCGACGCTCTTCCAGGGCACCGGCATCGGCTGGAGCCGCGAAGGACGCTACGTCATCCTGAAGCAGGAGAAGTCCGGGCTGCCGGCCGCGAAGCCCACGGAGAACCCCGCACGCCAGCGGCGGTTCACCGTGAGCGGCTACGTGAAGGACAGCGGCGGCGAGTCGCTCATCAATGCCACGGTCTACGACCTGACCACCCGCCAGGGAACGACCACCAACGAATACGGCTTCTATTCCATCACCCTGCCCGAGGGCCGGCACCGGCTGCGCCTCTCCTACCTGGGGTTCGAGGAACACGAGGAGACCATCGACCTCACGGCCGACCGCCGCATGAACGTCGGCCTGCGGGAGCGCAACAACCTGGCCGAGGTGGTCGTCACGGGCGACATGAACTCGCCCCTGCTCAACACGCAGACGGGCAAGCGCACTTTCTCGCAGAAGGACATCAAGACCGAATTTTCGCTGCTTTCGTCGCCCGACGTGGTGAAGACGGTGCAGCGCACCAGCGGCGTGGCCGAGGGAGTGGAGCTTGCCAGCGGCCTCTACGTGCACGGCGGCAACAACGACGAGAACCTTTTTCTGCTCGACGGCACGCCGCTCTACCAGATCAACCACACGATGGGCCTCTTCTCCTCGTTCAACGCCGACGTGGTGAAGAACGTCGACTTCTACAAGAGCGGCTTTCCGGCCCGCTACGGCGGCCGCCTGTCGAGCGTGATGGACGTGCGCACGGCCGACGGCGACCTGCAACACTACCACGGCAGCTACCGCATCGGACTGCTCGACGGCAGCCTTCAGCTCGAAGGGCCCATCCGGCGGGGCAAGACCAGCTTCAACTTCGGCATGCGCCGCTCGTGGCTCGACCTGCTCACGACGCCCATCTTCGCCATCGTCAACCGCTCGAACGACGACTACAAGCTCCGCCTCAACTACAACTTCCACGACCTCAACGCCAAGATCGTCCATGTCTTCAGCGACCGTTCGCGGCTTTCGCTCAGCACCTACTGGGGCCGCGACTATCTCCTGACGAAGAGTGAGGACAAATGGGGCGGCAGCGAAACGACCGACCGCGACCTGCTTGAAAACCGTTTCAACTGGGGAAACTTCAACATGGCCCTCGATTGGAACTACATCTTCTCACCGAAGCTGTTCGCCAACTTCACGGGCGTGTACACCTACAACCATTCGCGCTTCCACACGCTCGACGACTACACCTACAAGAGCGCAGGAAGCTCCACCGTGTCGCACTCCGAACACGGCTACCACTCGACCATCAACGACCTGGGCTACCGCATGGCCTTCGACTACCGGCCGCTGCCGAGCCACCATCTGCGCTTCGGCCACGACCTCACCTACCACTGGTTCCGGCCCCAGACCTACGCTTCGCTCACCTATTTCGGCTCCGACGAGAAGGCCGACACGCTGAAACAGCAGGGCAAGAACCACCACGGCACGCTCGAACTGAACGCCTACGTGGAGGACGAATGGACGCTCGACGACCATTGGAGCGTCGACTTCGGGGCCAACCTGTCGCTCTTCGACACGCGCCGCAAGCGGTTCTTCCGCGCCGACCCGCGCGTGGCGGTGAAGTATCAGGTCGGCCCGAAACTCTCTTTCAAGGCCAGCTACACCACCATGACGCAGTTCGTGCACAAGATTTCCAACTCCTACATCGACCTGCCCACCGACTATTGGGTGCCCACCACCGAACGGCTGCACCCCATGCACAGCAACCAGTTGGCCGTGGGCGCCTACTATCAGCCCGCCCGTCGGTGGCTGCTGTCGCTGGAGGGCTACTACAAGCAGTCCAACCACCTGCTGCAATACGCCAACTGGCTGGGCCTGGAGCCGCCGGCAGACGACTGGGACACGAAGGTCTCCGAGGGACGGGGCCGCTTCTACGGCCTGGAGGCCGACGCCCACTACCAGGGCAAGCGGCTGAAGGTGGACGCCGCCTACACGCTGTCGTGGAACCGCCGCCGCTTCGACGACTTCTTTCCCGAATGGTTCTACGACAAGTTCGACAACCGGCACAAGTTCAACGTCACGATGCGCTGCCAACTGTCGAAGGGCACGCACTTCTATGCCGGCTGGATCTACCGCACGGGCAACCGCATGACGGCCCCCACGCAGTATGCCGACATGCCCGACCTGGGCGAAGGCCATTCGCAGGGCTTCGTCTACGAGCGTCCCAACAACGTCGTGCTGCCCGCCTACCACCGCCTCGACCTGGGATTCGACATCCATCACAAGACCAAGCGCGGCCACGAACGCATCTGGAACTGGAGCATATACAACGCCTACTGCCATTTCAACACGCTGTTCGTCGACATGAAGTACAACGAGGCGACCGGCCGCGTCAGGGCCAAGGCCAAGGGCTTCATCCCCATCATCCCGTCGTTCAGGTATACGATCAAGTTTTAGGCGATGCGGGCCGGGTGAAAGGCGACAGGTGTCAATGAGAAGTCAGGTGCAGCGGGCGGCATCACCGCCCGGATAACGAAAAACGAAAAACAAGAATGATGAAAAAGACAAGCAAATACGGACTTATGGCTTTATTGTCGGCCCTCCTTCTTTCGGGTTGTCACGACAATTTCAACGTCGACCAGCTGAATTACGCGAGCAAACTGGTGGTCTACAGCATGCCGGCGGCCGGCGACACGACGCTCATCCGCGTGACGAGCAGCCTGCCCGTGGGCAGCAAGAAGGCCAGTCCGCCCGTGACCGACGCCGTCATCGACTACCGCCTCAACGGCCAACGGCAGACGGTGGAGAACCTGGGCGACGGCAACTACCGCGTCGTGGCCCGGCAGAAGGGCGGCGACGAGGTGGAAATAGGCGTCGGCGCCAAAGGCTTCGGCAGCGTCTCGGCCTCCACCCGCATCCCCCTGCCCGTGACGATAAGCGACTTCACGAGCGAGGAGATACGCATCTACGACTCCTACGACGAGACCGTGCAGAACGAGTTGCAGCTCCGCGTCACCTTCACCGAGCCGGGCGACAGCCGCGACTACTACGCCGTGAGGGCCGTGAACCTGTCCGAAGCCAACAAGAACGTGTGGTATGGGGCCGACTGGGGCTTCTACGACACGCGGCCGGTGACCACCTACAGCTACGCCACCATCCACAGCGACAGCGAACCCGTGCTGAAGAACCTCTCGAACATCGACTACGACTTCGGCTTCGACGACACGCCTTACCAGCACATGTACCTCTTCGACGACCGACTCATCAACGGACAGACCTACACGCTGCGGCTCAACATCCCCTACTACAGCCGCACCATGCCCACGGCCGTGGAGCTCTACCGCCTGACGCCCGAGTACTACCACTTCCTCAAGTCCATCAGCGACGCCGACAACAGCGACCTGGCGAAGGTGGGGCTGGCCGTCATCGCGCCCACCTACAGCAACGTGAAGGGCGGTATCGGCTATGTAGGGGGCTATTCCCGCCAACTCACTTCCTGGAACAAACTCAATCAAGGACAATGAAACGCATTCTCTTTCCGCTGTTGCTGCTTCCGGCCCTGCTCCTCACGGCCTGCGGCGGCGACGACCCCGACCCCAGGCTCTCGCCGGACATGGCGGAGACCATCTCGTTCCGCGACTTGCGCATCCTCTTCGTCGACTCGCTGGACACCAATCTGACCGACCGCACGCAGGTGAGCGTCATCAACCGCAACGACAACAGCCCCGTGCCGTTCACCCTGGAGACGTTCCGCGACCGCCGTTGCATCCGTTTCGCGGCGACAGAACACCCCGTGGAGGTCGTCGTCAACGGCAGCAGAAGCCTCTATATACACTCGATCAACGCCGTGGAGATGGTCGGCACGCGGATGAAAATCACCCGACACTATCTGTACAACGGCGTGAACACGGACGACTCCGTGGCCACCTTCCTCTGCACGCGCGACTACGTGCTCCTGCGCCACTACGCACCCGAGCTGAAGTTCAGGCTGATTCTGCCCCGCGTGCGCACCGACCTGATTCCCAAGGACAATCCCTGCCGGCTCAGCGTGAACGTCAACGGGGGCGGAATCTGGGGAATGGCCGAGACCCAGGGCCGCTTCATCAGCATGGACGCCACCCCCCTCGACGACACCTACAGCAAGGTGACGCTGCTCATGGGGGCCGACGTGCTGTGCGGAAACGACGGCTACAACCATCTGAACAACAACAGTCCGCGCTTCACGTTCGACAGCCGGCTCTTCCCCTTCGACGACCATCGCTTCGAGATTATTGTGAATTACAATGAAAACCTGTATAGCGATGTCTACAAAAGACCTCGTTTTCAGATTCAGCGTATAAATACGGAGATTGACGGCGTCTTTTCTGCCATTCGCGACATCACGCAAGTGGTGAAAAACGACAACACCATTGAACTGGAAGTAAAGAAACCTATCACGGAGTGGCCCGCAACGGAAGCCCTCCACTAACTTCAACAACCATGAAATTCGTACTACACCACTACCGGCCCGGCCGTTTCGACCCCCGGAAAGGCTACGAGCGGTTCGCCCGCAGCCAATCGTTGCACGTCCGCCGTCGGCTGTGGCCCGTGTGGGCTGCCGCCGGTGTCGCGACCCTGGTGGCCTTCGGCGCCTATTGGTGGCTTGCCCTTCGGCTCACCACGCTGTCGGCCGGCACCGTGGCCCGCACCTTTTTGCTGGACGACAGCACCCGCGTGGTGCTCGCGCCCGGCGCCACCCTCTCGTGGCGGGGCGTCTACGACCGCCGACTCGCCATGACGGGCCGCGTCTACTTCGAGGTGCGCCACGACGACCGCCGCCCGTTCACCGTCGTGGACGACCGCTATTTCGTCGACGACCTGGGCACCTGCTTCGAGATTGTCGAGGAAGAACGGCATACGCGCGTGCTCGTCACCGAGGGTTCCGTGCGCTTCGGCGACGCCAAGGGCCATCGGAGAATCGACCTGCGCGAAGGCATGGAGGCCGTATTGAGGCACGGCGAACCGCTCCCCCGCCTGCTGGAGAAGCCCAACACCAACCATGCGGCCTGGGCCACCCATCGCTTCCACTTCGACCGCACGCCCCTGCGCCGCGCGCTCGCCGACCTCGAAGCCTACTATGGCGTGCCGTTGCGCACCACGGAGCCCGACCGCCTGCTCACCGGCGACTTCTCCGCCGACTCGCTGGAGACCTTGCTCAAGGTGATAGAGCAGGCCATGGACGTGGAAATAGAAGCCCTTTCCGGCCAAAGTGGGAAGCCCACCCCGGCCCTCCCAAAGGGAGGGTGAACTAACTTGAGAAAGCTAATTATATCCCTAATTTTGGTTTTGGTTAGCTTCCATGCTTATTTGTTTATATCCCTAATTTTGATTTGGTTAGCTTCCATGCTTATCTGTTTATATTCCTAATTTTGATTTGGTTAACTTTCTTCATAATCTGTTAGTTAGTTCACCCTCCCTTTGGGAGGGCCGGGGTGGGCTTTCGTTTACTGTGAAAATCTCGTACAAACCGCTCATTTCTTTTGCGTCAAGAAATTTTTTGTCGCAAATAAGCCAAGCATTTGGGTAGTTGTAATTAAATAGATAAACGTCTGATTATCAGTGATTTGTGTTGTATAGTGATATCCTTGCGCATCAAAAATCCGCTGAAACATCAATCAAAACCACCTGAAAGCAGCCCTTTTACCCGCCGAAAGCATAGCTTTGACATGGTAAAATGGCTGCTTTTAGATTGTCAAAGCATAGCTTTTGCAACCTCAAAGCTATATAATCGGCTATCGGGGTGTGGAGAAGACGATTGTCAAAGCATAGCTTTTGCAACCTCAAAGCTATGTTTTGACTTCAAAAAAAGCCCAAAACGACCACACGCAAGCGTAAAAATCGCCATTTCATATTTGTTTTTCGTTCTAATTGAAGCATTTTTATCGCCCGTTTTTGCGACAGGATTTTTACATTTTTATGCCACAAATCAGTCGCCATGCGCCAGCCGTGGCTCGTAATTTTAGTGTTTTTAAATGTGATGGCGTGAGCCGTAGGGGCGTGATTCATCACGTTCCGCTCAAACAAAAAACACGTTTCTCTTAAACGCCCCTCACGTTCCTCCTTGCCCATGAAGCCTCTTTTCGTATCTTTTATAGTTGTAACTTACTCGTTTTGAATGGGAAAGAAGCGATCATAAGTTTTACGGAAATCTTTCTTTTTTTTGTTTTTATTCGGGAATAATGTATAACTTTGCACCCGATAAACCGAAAATAACATATCAAAGAGATTGTATATTTCGCATTTAATGACTCTAAATTAGTTTTAAGAATGAAAAGATTATTTTTGATTGGGATAATGATTTTATCCGTAGTTGCCGGCTTTGCTCAGGACGCAACGGCTGTTAAGGATTTAAAGGAACAGCAGAAAGTGCTCGAATTAACAGCCAAATTGAACAACCTCCAGCTCGAATGTGAGCAAAAGAAACTTGAACATAGCGCGCTTATTAGTAAGGCTGCCAGCGTTAATGCTGAAGCCAACGCGGTTACAACAGATTTTACGGCATCCAATCCTTCAAGCACTGTAAAGGACGCAAAGGATACTATTAAGAAACTGAAAGAGGCGAAAAAAATCAACAAGAAGTTAGATAAGAGCCTGAAAGGTGTAAAAAAGTTAGAAAAGAAGATTGCTCAGCTCAAGGCTAAGATTAGCAAACTGGACACAAAGATTCAATTTGTTGATAAATAAAAATCATATCAAATAAAAAGGTAGGGATGCATGAACGATGCGTTCCTACTTTTTTTATGGGTAGTAACTTCTAAAAAAAAGAGGCATTCCCTACATATTGAAAGTGCAAGATTTAGGAAAAACTTATCCCCAACTGACGTTTTTCCTTTACCTTTGTGGCCTGAAACAACGCGTTATGCAGCTTGATATCAAGGAATTATTCGCTCATCATTATCGTCCGCTTTGTCTCTATGCCTTGCATTATGTGGGGGCTGCCGACGCGGCGGAGGACATCGTGCAGGAGTGCTTCGTCAGCCTGTGGCAGCACGAGCCGCGCAACCCCCGAGCCTTTCTCTACACCGCCGTGCGCAACCGTTGCATCGACCATCTGCGGCGGGCACGGCTCGACATGGTCGACATGGAGCCGCACGACCTCGAAGGCGTCATCAGCGACGACGAGGCCCAACGCCGCTCGGAGGACGAGGCGCGGCTCTGGGAAGCCATTGACAGGCTGCCCGAGCGGTGCCGTCAAGTGTTTCTCATGAGCAAGCGCGACGGTATGCACTATAAAGAGATTGGGGCAGAGCTGAATATATCGGAGCGCACCGTGGAACATCAAGTGGCCAAGGCCATGCAGAAGCTCAATCGGCTGCTGCGGTCTGACGCGGGCATGGTCGTTCGGCGGCTTGTCTTGCTGATGACATTCATGACGCTGTCCCTGTTGGCGTTGCGAGCACAGACGACGACAGCACTTCGATCGATGAATATAGCCGTGGGCGTGGGGCACGACAATGCCGATTCTACCCGGACGAGGGCGGTCAACGTGGGCATTTTTGCCAATACCGACACGCTGCGGGGCGCGAACATCGGTCTGATCAGTGCCGGCACGCACCGACTGATGCAAGGTTTGCAGGGTGCCCTGCTTATCAACAGCGCCACCCGCGTGCAAGGAATGCAGCTGTCGGGACTTACCAATCTGAGCCGAAAACCTTTGGAAGGCTTGCAACTGGCCGGTCTGACCAATATTGCCATGGGCGTGAAGCGTGGCGTGCAACTGTCGGTGGCGGCCAATGTCAGCGCGGGCTTTATGCGTGGCGTACAGGTGAGCGCCTACAACTTCACCGAACAGCTTAACGGTTCGCAGATAGGACTTATCAATGTGGCGTTGCGCTACCCCCGCGGTTGGCAGGTGGGCGTGCTCAATGTCAGCCGCGACACCACGGCCCACAAGCTCGGACTCGTCAACATCAACCCCAACACCCGCATCGACTTCATGGCCTTCGCCGGAACGACGTCGAAACTCAACTTCGCTGTGCGCTACCGCAACCGCAGCGGCTACAGCATTCTCGGCGCAGGAACCCACTACATGGGGCTGGACAGGAAGTTCTCGGGCACGATCTTCTACCGACTGGGCCGCTATGTGGACCTCTCGCCCCGCTGGAGCGTGAGCGGCGACGTGGGCTACTATCACGTGGAGACTTTCGAGGAACGCAGCAGCACCCACCCGCAACGCCTCTTTTCGCTGCAAGGACACCTGAACCTGGACTACCGTTTCTGCCGTGCGGCGGGCGCGTTCGCGTCTCTCGGCTACGGCGACACGCGTCACTACGGCGGCAGGGAATACCGCCACGGCTGGATCGTGCAGGCCGGTCTGACCGTCAACTACCACAACCACCTGGGCCGCCGACGGCTGTCGAGGCCCTCCGCGCTGGCCCAGCCCCGCGACACCACGGGCATGGGCAACCTCTATCGCTTCGCCGACGCCGACTACCTGGAGCCTCATCCCTGGCAGGCCGCGCTACAGGCCACGGGCATCAACCTGCTGGTGCACGCCTTCGACCGCTTCGCGCTGCAGGCCGACTACGCCCGAGTGACGTTCAGGAGCATGGCCCGAAACTGGCGCCACGGCTTCGTGTGGGACAACGACAACTTCTCCACCAACCTCTTCGCCCATCCCTACCACGGCAATCTCTACTTCAACAGCGCGCGCAGCCGCGGCCTCGACTTCTGGCAGAGCGCGCCCTACGCCCTGGGCGGCAGCCTGATGTGGGAGATGTTGGGCGAGACGGAGCCGCCCGCCGTCAACGACCTCATGGCAACGACGGTGGGTGGAATCTGCATCGGCGAAGTGACCCACCGCGTGTCGGCCCTCGTGCTCGACGACCGCAGCCGTGGCTTTCGCCGCTTCGCACGAGAGTTTCTGGCCACGGTCATCAACCCCATGCAGGGCGTGGTGCGCCTGATGAACGGCGACGCCTGGCGCGTGAGGCGGTCAAACCACCTCTACCACGACCACAAGGCCATCCCCGTGGACTTCACCCTGACCTTCGGCAACCGCTACCTGGCCGACAACGGCGGACTCTTCCGGGGCGAGAGCAATCCCTACGTGGGCCTGCTGATGGAATACGGCGACGTCTTCAAGGCATCGACCAACCGCCCCTACGACTATTTCACGGCCAACGTGACGTTCAGTCTCTCGGCCAACCAGCCCGCGGTCAACGGCGTCCACCTGCTCGGAAGGCTGTGGGGACGCTTCTTCGAGCCACGCAACGGCTATCTGATGGAGTTCGGACTGTTCCAACACTTCAACTACTACGACTCCAAACCCGTGAAGGACGGCACGTCGCTCACGCCCTACCGCATCAGCGAGGCCGCCTCGGTGGGCCCCGGCGTCATCTACCGCTTTCCGCAGGTGGCCAACGTGTCGCGGCTGGAGCAGCGCGTCTTCGTCAGCGGAATCCTGCTCGGCGGCACCAAGAGCGACTACTACAACGTCATCGACCGCGACTACAACATGGGGTCGGGCTACAGTGTCAAGATGAACACGCTGATGGAGTTCCCGCGCATGGGCCATTTCGTCATCAACTTCGACTACTACCGCATCTTCACATGGAAAGGTTACGAGCAACGGAACCTCGCGACGGTCGACCCACTCTACCTCAACGCCCAGGGCGACCGAGGTTATGCCGCGCTGCTGGTGCTGAATCCGGCGTTCAATATCAATCTGGCGCGTGGGTTACAGTTGGAAGCCGGCGGTGCCTTCTTCGGCCGCAAGACTCATTACCGCTATTATCATGATGTAAGAGCCCGCACTTTTGAGGTGAAACTGGGGCTTTCCTATCAGTTGTAGCATTTATGAAAACAGCATGTAAGGTATGACAACACAGGAATTTATCAAGCAATATCGTCATGACGACGTGCGTCGGTTGGCCTTTCTTCAGGATAAGTATCCCGAGGTGGACCTGCCGTTCGCGCTCGACCAGATACGCGGCTGGCAGACGGCGCGCCGCAAGTTGCCCGCATGGGCGGCGCGGGAAGGACTGATCTATCCGCCGCACCTGTCGATGGAACAGTGCTCCAGCGAGGCGACGGCACAGCTGAAGGCCGACATCGTGGCGCGGTTGTGCCCCGAGCGGAGGCTGTTGGCAGACCTCACGGGCGGCTTCGGCGTGGACTTCTCCTATCTGGCGCGCGGCTTCGACAAGGCCGTCTACGTGGAACGGCAGGAAAAGCTCTGCGCCATCGCCCGCCACAACCTGGCGTTGCTGGGGCTGACGCAAGCCGAAGTGGTCTGCGCCGACAGTACGGAATACCTGGAGCGGATGGCTCCCGCCGACCTCGTCTTCATCGACCCGGCCCGCCGCGACAGCCATGGCGGCCGCACCTTCGCCATCGCCGACTGCGTGCCCGACGTCATCGCGCTGCGCCCCCTGCTCGTGCGGAAGGCCCGCCGGCTGCTGCTCAAGCTGTCGCCCATGCTCGACTGGCACAAGGCAGTGGAGGATGTGGGCGCCGTGACCGACGTGTTCATCGTGGCGGTGGACGGCGAATGCAAGGAACTGTTGCTGATGGTGCAGCCGGGATATGCGGGCGGGCCGCGGTTGCACTGCGTGGATGACGGAAAGGAATGGGACTACCTCCCCCAACCCCTCCCAAGGAGGGGAGTACCTACCGGCAGAAACGGGTGCAGCCTGTTCAAAGTGTTCGATGCGTCAGTCAGTACACCCTCCCTTTGGGAGGGCCGGGGTGGGTCCTTCCTCCTCCTCCCTTCCGCCTCCATCATGAAGGCGGGCTGCTTCGCCGAACTGGAACGAGCCTTCGGATTGCGGCAGCTGGCCCCCAACTCCCATCTCTTCCTTTCGGAAAAGCCCGTCGAGGGCTTCCCCGGCCGCACGTTCAGGCTTTCGGCCGTCTCGTCCTTCAACCAGAAGGAGCTGCGGCAGGCCCTTGCGTGCATTGACAAGGCCAACCTGGCCGTGAGAAACTTCCCGATGACGGTGGAAGAACTGCGCCGCAAACTGAAATTAAAGGACGGCGGCGACCACTATATATATGCTACTACCGACGCCGAAGGCCACCATTTATTGCTCATTGGGCAGAAAGTATAGCGGCCGAAGGCTGAGAATGTTCCCAAAAAATACGTAACTTTGCGGTTAGTATGAAGATAGGAAAGATTGATTTGGGCCACCGCCCCCTGCTGCTGGCCCCCATGGAGGACGTCACCGACATCGGATTCCGCATGCTCTGCAAGCGTTTCGGCGCGGCCATGGTCTACACCGAGTTCGTGTCGGCCGAGGCCTTGGTGCGCAACATCCAGGCCACGGTCAACAAACTGACCATCTGCGACGAGGAACGCCCCGTGGGCATACAGATCTACGGCCGCACGGTGGAGGACATGGTGGAGGCCGCCAAGCGTGTGGAAGAGGCACGGCCCGACGTCATCGACCTGAATTTCGGCTGTCCCGTGAAGAAGGTGGCGGGCAAGGGAGCCGGCTCCGGCATGCTGAAGAACGTGCCCCTCATGCTCGACATCACGCGGGCGGTGGTGAAGGCGGTCAACGTTCCCGTGACGGTGAAGACCCGACTGGGCTGGGACAGCGACCATCTCATCATCACGACGCTGGCCGAACAGCTTCAAGATTGTGGCATTCAGGCGCTCACGATACATGGCCGCACCCGCAGCCAGATGTACACCGGTGAGGCCGACTGGTCGCTGATTGGCACGGTGAAGGGCAACCCCCGCATCCATATTCCCATCATCGGCAACGGCGACATCACCTCGGGCGCAGAAGCCCGCACGGCTTTCGAGCACTATGGCGTGGACGCCGTGATGGTGGGAAGGGCCACTTTCGGCCGTCCGTGGATATTCCGCGAGATGCGGGAGGACGGCGAGCCGCTGACGACGGACGAGAAAATCGACGTGCTGGAGGAGCAGCTGCGCATCAACGTAGAGCGCATCGACGAATACCGCGGCATTCTGCACACCCGCCGCCACCTGGCGGCCAGTCCGGTGTTCAAGGGAATCCCCGACTTCCGCCAGACCCGCATCGCCATGTTGCGGGCCACGACCGTCGAAGAACTCACCGACATCCTCGAACAGACCCGCGCGTTGCTGTGCCGGCAGTGAGCAAACAGAGCAAAAGCCGCAAGAGCTATTCTTGCAAAACATAAAAACAAGCGATTATGAATATCAACAAAACGATGCAAGACGCGTTCAACGCGCAGATCAGTCAGGAACTTTACTCCTCCAATCTCTACCTGCAGATGGCATTCTGGTTCCGCAAGGAAGGCTGGAAGGGTTTCGCCACCTGGATGGCCAAGCAGAGTGATGAGGAGAAACGGCACGCCATGGACATGGCCGACTTCGTTCTCAACCGCGGCGGCGAGGTGAAACTGACCGCCATCGAGGCCGTTCCCACGGAGTGGGGCAGCCCGAAGGAGGTGTTCGAGGCCACGATGGCGCACGAACAGCTCATCTCTTCGCTCATCGACAAGCTGGCCGAAGTGGCCGACGAGCAGAAAGACCGGGCCGCAGCCAACTTCTGCGACAAGTATGTGGACGAGCAGGTGGAGGAAGAACGCAGCGTGCGCGACATCCTGAACCTCTTCCGCCATCGCGACGGACACACCGTGGCCAACATCGACGACATCCTCGGAACGCGTCCGGAGTGACGACCGACGGGAGCGTTTGCCCCCCGTGACGAAACAGAAAGGCGGCGGGCCGGCGGCATTCTTGTGCCGTCGGCCCGCCTTTTAAATGCTAAAAACCGCTCGTTGTTTGGCTTTCTACTTGAAAATGAGTATATTTGCACGTTTTAAAAGCATTAAAAAGAATTAGAAGATGTCTTTTGTTGAAATAAGGAAAGTGGAGACACGCCATGATCTCAAGACTTTCATAGACTTCCATTACGACTTATACGAGGGCAACGCCTACGACGTTCCGACGCTGTTCAGCGACGACATGAACACGCTCAGCCGCGACAAGAACGCGGCGTTCGACTTCTGCGAGGCCGAATACTACTTGGCTTATAAAAAGGGTAAACTTGTCGGGCGCGTGGCCGCCATCATCAACCACAAGGCCAACAAGCGGTGGGGACGGAAGTCGGTGCGCTTCGGATGGATCGACTTCGTGGACGACCGCAAGGTGTCGGCAGCATTGTTGAAGGCGGTCGAGGACTTCGGCCGCAAGCGGGGGATGACCGAAGTGGTGGGGCCGCTGGGCTTCACGGACATGGACCCCGAAGGAATGCTCACGTGGGGATTCGACCAGCTGGGAACCATGCCCACCCTCTACAACTACCCCTATTACCCCGAACACATCGAAGCCATGGAGGGCTACGACGTGGACAACCGCTACGTGGAGTTCAAGGTGATGGTGCCCGAAGCGTTGCCGGCCCGCTACGAGAAGCTCGCGGACATGATACAGAAGCGTTACAACCTGCGGGTGAAGAAGCTCACGAAGCGCGACATCTTCGAACGGGGCTACGGCAAACGCATCTTCCAGCTCATCAACGACACCTACAAAGACCTCTACGGCTACAGTGAACTGACCGACCGGCAGGTGGAGCAGTACATCGACATGTACTTCAAGCTGCTCGACCTCGACCTCATCACGGTGATCGAGGACGCCGGGGCCGACAACAGGCTGGCCGGTATCGGCATTACCATGCCTTCGCTCTCCCTGGCCTTGCAGAAATGCAGGCGTGGAAGACTGCTGCCCTTCGGTTGGTGGCACGTCATCCGGGCCCTCAAGTGCCGCAAGACGGAAGGCGTCGACCTGCTTCTCGTCGGCTTCCTGCCCGAATACAGGGCCAAGGGGGCCAACGTCCTGCTGTTCTACGACCTCATTCCGCGCTACAACGCGCACGGAATCAAGTGGGGGGAGACGCAGGTGGAGATGGAGTCCAACGCCAACGTGCAGAGCCAATGGGAAGCTTTCGACACCCATTTGCACAAGCGCCGCAAGTGTTATAAGAAGTTTATTTAAGCAGAATCATCATGAGCCAAATAGAAACCGTTCATCCCGACACCTCGACAACACCAACCGCAACACCCGAATACACCGACGAAAACATCCGCCACCTGTCGGACATGGAGCATGTCCGCACACGACCGGGCATGTATATCGGCCGTTTGGGCGACGGATCGCTGCCCGAGGATGGTGTCTACGTGCTGCTGAAGGAGGTCGTCGACAACTCGATCGACGAGTTCAAGATGAAGTCGGGCGACCGCATCGAGGTGGACGTGACCGACAATCTGCAAGTCAGCGTGCGCGACTACGGCCGCGGCATACCGCAGGGGAAGCTCGTGGAGGCCGTGAGCGTGCTCAACACGGGCGGCAAGTACGACTCCAAGGCGTTCAAGAAGAGCGTCGGACTGAACGGCGTCGGCGTGAAAGCCGTCAACGCTTTGAGCGCACGCTTCGAGGTGATGTCGTATCGCGAGGGCAAGGTGCGCCGCCTGCAGTTCGAGAAGGGACAGCTGAAAGCCGACACGACAGAGGCCTCAAGCGACGAGAACGGCACGTACATCCACTTCGAACCCGACGCGACGCTGTTCAAGAACTACCGCTTCCACGACGACATCGTTGAGACAATGCTGCGCAACTACACCTATCTGAACAGCGGACTGACCATCATGTACAACGGACGGCGCATCCGCAGCCGCAACGGATTGGAGGACTTGCTGAGCGACAACATGACCAACGACGGCCTCTACCCCATCGTCCACATGCAAGGGGACGACATCGAGATAGCCTTCACCCACACCAACCAGTATGGCGAGGAGTACCACAGCTTCGTGAACGGCCAGCACACCACGCAGGGCGGCACCCATCAGAGCGCGTTCAAGGAGCACATCGCCAAGACCATCAAGGAGTTCTACGGCAAATACGAGTATGGCGACATCCGCAACGGGCTGGTGGCGGCCATCGCCATCAACGTGGAGGAGCCTGTTTTCGAGTCGCAGACGAAGATAAAGCTTGGCTCCACGCAGATGGCGCCCGACGGGGAGAGTATCAACAAGTACGTGGGCGACTTCATCAAGCAGAACGTCGACAACTACCTGCACATCCACACCGACGTGGCGGAGGTGCTGGAGAACAAGATCAAGGAGACCGAAAGGGAGCGAAAGGCCATGGCCGGCGTGACGAAACTGGCGCGGGAACGGGCCAAGAAGGCCAACCTGCACAACCGGAAGCTGCGCGACTGCCGCATCCACTTCTGCGACGCGAAGAACGACCGCAAGGAAGAAAGTGCCATTTTTATCACCGAGGGCGACTCAGCCAGCGGCAGCATTACCAAGAGCCGCGACGTGAACACGCAGGCGGTGTTCTCCCTGCGCGGCAAACCGCTCAACTCCTTCGGCCTCACCAAGAAGGTGGTGTACGAGAACGAGGAGTTCAATCTGCTGCAGGCGGCACTCGACATCGAGGACGGACTCGACTCGTTGCGCTACAACAAGGTCATCGTGGCCACTGACGCCGACGTCGACGGCATGCACATCCGCCTGCTCATCATCACTTTCTTCCTGCAATTCTTCCCCGAACTCATCAAGAAGGGCCACGTCTACGTGTTGCAGACGCCGCTCTTCCGCGTGCGCAACAAGCGGACGAAGATGAAAAACAAGCAGGCCATAGCCAAGGCCGACGAGCAGATGGGCAGGAAAGAGAAGAAGAACGACTTCATCACGCGCTACTGCTACAGCGACGAAGAGCGGCAACAGGCCATCAAGGAACTGGGCCCCGACCCCGAAATCACGCGCTTCAAGGGCCTCGGCGAGATCAGCCCCGACGAGTTCGTGCACTTCATCGGGCCTGACATCCGCCTGGAACAGGTGACACTCCACAAGACCGACCAGGTGCAGAAGCTGCTGGAATACTACATGGGCAAGAACACGATGGAACGCCAGAACTTCATCATCGACAACCTGGTGATTGAAGAGGACATTCCGGAAGAAGAGGAAAGGTAAAAAGGTAAAAGAGTAAAAAGGCTGACGCCCGCATCATCATAGGCACATTGGCCAACATTATCAATAAAAACAGAGAAAGAGAATCAGCAATGAAATCAAACTATCAACAAAGAATAAGCCCCCGGAGTATCAACCGTATATGGAAAGGGTTCATCTTTTTACCCTTTTACCTTTTTATCTTTTTACCTTTCCACGCACAAGTCATCGACTTGGGCGACGGCAACAACCCCGCCCGCAAGTTGCAGATAGCCGAAATGGCCATCAAAAGCCTGTATGTAGACCAGGTGGATGAGCAGAAACTCGTGGAGGACGGCATTCGGGGCATGCTCGAAAAGCTCGATCCGCACTCCGCCTACTCCACCGCCAAGGAGACCAAGGCCATGAACGAGCCGCTGCAAGGGTCGTTCGACGGTATCGGCGTGCAGTTCAACATGGTGCAGGACACGCTGCTCGTGATCCAACCGGTGCTGAAAGGCCCGTCGGAGAAGGTCGGAATCCTGGCCGGCGACCGCATCATCGCCGTCAACGACACGGCCATCGCCGGCGTGAAGATGTCGAAAGAGGAAATCATGAAGCGGCTGCGCGGCCCTCGGGCCACCAGGGTGAAGCTCACCATCGTGCGCCGGGGAATCAAGGACAAGCTCGTCTTCACGGTCACCCGCGACAAGATTCCCGTGAAAACCATCGACGCCTACTACATGATTCGCCCGCAAGTGGGCTACATCCGCGTCGGCAGTTTCGGCGCAACTACCTACGACGAGTTCATGGAAGCGGTGAACACGCTGAAGAAACAGGGCATGCACGACCTCATGCTCGACCTCCAGGAGAACGGCGGAGGCTATCTCATCGCAGCCGTCCGCATCGCCAACGAGTTCCTGAAGAAGAACGACCTCATCGTCTATACGCGAGGATTGCGCACCGAACGACAGGACTACAAGGCCGACGGCACGGGGCGGTTGCTCGACGGAAAGGTGGTCGTGCTCATCAATGAGTACAGCGCTTCGGCCGCGGAAATCGTGACGGGCGCGCTCCAAGACCAAGACCGCGGCCTGGTGGTGGGACGCCGCTCGTTCGGCAAGGGGCTTGTGCAGCGTCCCATCGAGTTCAGCGACGGCAGCATGATCCGCCTCACCATCGCCCACTACTACACGCCGTCGGGCCGCTGCATCCAGAAGCCCTACAAGAAAGGCGAAAACCTGGACTACGCCATGGACATCGAGAAGCGTTTCGAGCATGGCGAGCTCTACAGCGCCGACAGCATCCACTTCGCCGACTCGCTGAAATACCAGACGCTGCGCCTCCACCGCACGGTGTATGGCGGCGGTGGCGTCATGCCCGACCATTTCGTGCCGCTCGACACCACGGCCACCACGCGCTTCCATCGCCAGCTCCTGGCCCGCAGCTTCATCATCAACGCCAACCTCACCTACGTGGACGCCCACCGCAAGGAGCTCAAGAGGCGTTATCCCACCTTCGAAGCGTTCCTGAGCGACTTCAACCCGCCCCAGAGTCTCATTGACGGCATTGTGGCCGAGGCCGCCAAACAGAACGTCAAGCCCAAGGACGACGCCGAACTCAAGGCCACCATGCCCGCCTTGCGCGCGCAACTCAAGGCCCTCGTGGCCCGCGACCTGTGGGACATGAGCGAATACTTCCACATCATCAACGAGCGCAACGCCATCGTCAAGAAGGCATTGACGCTCTTTTAGCGCACAAAAGGCCCGCAACGCGCCGCCCAAAGGCCTGCTTTCATCCGCCTGTCGCTGTCCTTTTGCAGGATGAAAAGGCTGCTTTCATCGGCCTGTCGCTGTCCTTTTGCAGGGTGAAAGGACTGCTTTCATCGGCCTGTCGCTATCCGTTTGTAGGGTGAAAGAACTGCTTTCATCCGCCTGTCGCTGTCCTTTTGCAGGATGAAAAGACCGCTTTCATCCGCCAACAAGAGGATGTGTCAGCCACAGAGTCCATAGGCAGTAGCTACAGAGTCCATGAGGACCAGCTAGCGCGTCCATGAGGGCCAGCTACTGCGTAGCAGTTGGCCCTTTTGTAGGACAGGGTTGCGAGCGCAGCGAGCTACCCTGTCTGCTCTATGACGCAGAAATCTAGGCCGAAGGTCTTGGTCTTTTTACATTTAAACCCAAATCGGTCATTAGTAACAGCACATGCGGTTGCAGGCGCAATGCACCATGACCATGTCCCTATACATCGATTGGGCATAAGGAAATTCCTGTCACGGGCTGCGCAGGAGGTGAAGCCGGAGGCTTCATCGCTCAGTAACCCCTGGTCATCTCTGCGAAGCGGAGTGACCAGGGGATAAAAGACCAGGCGTAAATCGACCCTGGAAGGGTCGCCCAAAGACAGCCGTGATGACCGTGGACGACCCCTCCAGGGTCGACGGATGGATGGCGGGCACGCCTCCCCCGGTCATCCTGCGGCATGACCGGGGGTTACGGAGAGGTGAAGCCGCCGGCTTCAACACCCGCAGGAAAGCCTCGGGTACCGGCACGCGAGCCTGCCCGCCCGCCACGGATGGGCAGCCACCCACAACCATGCCCATCATATTCGCCCTTTTTGTTCGTCCCTTTGCATGCTTCAAAATCCATTGCAACTCCGACGGCCCAGCCATTACACCCGACAACATCCCACCACAAACTTAAAAAGACTAAGACCTTCAGCCTAGTTTCTTGCCGGCACGTCCCAAACAGGGTAGCTCGCTGCGCTCACAACCCTGCTCTTCAAAAGAACCAACCGCCAGGGCGGTTGCAGGCAGAGTACAGACGATAGAATGCGCAATGCACCATGACCATATTTCAATGGCCGATTTGGGATAAAGATGTACATTTTAAATGCTTAATGAACCAATTTGGAATCAAGATTTGCATTTCAAATCTGAATGAACCAACTTGGGTTGAAGGGCGAAAAAGGTGTTTTTTGGCAAGCAATCGCCGTGTCTTTGAAGGGCAAAGAGGCCGCTTTCGCGAAGCGAGGGAAAGCAATGGTTGTGGGGCATTGGAGGAGGATTGTGGTGGGGCCGTTCACCCTCTCATGGCCAGGGCCTTGTTCTCGTTCGCCTCCATGATTTCACGCTCACCGGGGCCTTTGTCGTTGATACCGCACAGGTGGAGAATGCCGTGGATGATGACGCGGTGCAGCTCTTCGTCGAAGTCCTTGCCCAGTTGCAGGGCGTTGCTGCGCACGGTGTCGAGCGAGATGACGAGGTCGCCGTTGAGCACATCGCCCTCATCGTAGTCGAAGGTGATGATGTCGGTGTAGTAATCGTGGCCGAGATACTCGTTGTTCACTTCCAGAATCTTTGCGTCGTCTACAAACATGTAGCCTATTTCGCCGACCTTGCGGCCGTGTGAAGCCGCCACCCGCCTGATCCAGGCCGTGGTCTCACGCTTCTTGATTTTCGGCATCTTCACGCCGTCTACGTTGTAAGTGATCATGTGGTAACCTACCCCAGCCCTCCCAAAGGGAGGGTGTACTGACTTGAGAAAGTCAAGAGACGGGGCTTTTTTATCTAATATTAATCTTTTTCCGTCTTATCTTCAGAGAGTGCCCCCTCCCTTTGGGAGGGCCGGGGTAGGTTTTCCCCCTTTCCAAACCTCTCCAGCTCCCTCATGAGCGACGAACTGACGTAGGCCAGTTCGGGTTCGGCGTAGAGCAGGATGGTCTCCAGGCCACCGAGGGCGCGGTTGGCGTCGGCCATGTCGCGCTCATACTCGAAGTCCTTGACGCTGCGCACGCCCCTCACCACGAAGCGGGCGCCCTCCCGGCGGGCGAAGTCGACGGTCAGGTCGTCGTAGGTCTTCACCTCGATGGCCTTCTCGGCGGCATAGCGGCGGCGGATGGCGGCCACCCGTTCGTCGGCCGGCCACATGTAGTGTTTGTCCACATTGACGCCCACGCCGATGACGAGGCGGTCGAAAAGCGGCAGCGCACGCCTCACGATGGAGTCGTGGCCCACGGTGAAGGGGTCGAAACTACCCACGAAGATGGCTGTTCTCATGCGTGCAAAAGTAGCAAATTATTATAACAGGCGCAACGAATGGGCCGTTGTTTTTGCGATTTCATCGGTCAAAAGATTGTCGGCACCCTTATAACCGTAGATGACAAAAGGGTTGTTGAGTGGTCTTGTCATTGCTCCACCGTGCCAACGACGCGGCGCAAGTCAGGCAACAAGCGGGGGAAAGCAAAAAGCAACCGGGGAATGCGAAACAGGCCGCCTCCCACCCGCCATCGCAGGGCGGAGGACCCTCATGGCCTTGCGCCATTCGCTTCAAACAGGCGCCAAGCCCTCCCTGCGGCGGAGGGCTTGGAAGCAGCTACTACTTTCTGGCGGCGGCGTTGGCCTTCTCGCGCAGCGTCTTGCCGATGGTGTTCTCGTTCACGTTGTCGTCTTCAAACACCTCGTCGGTGTAGTAGTCCACGTGGTTGCCGTCTACGGCGTCCTTGCCCCCTTTGGCCTTGTCCTTCTCCAGCTGGCGGTTGTAGAGCTCCTCGTAGTCGGGCGTGTCGGCGCTCGGCGGCATGATGTTGATGTCGAACACGAGATCGATCTCGCCCTTGGGCAGCACGTTGCCGTAGATGCGGATGGTGTGCTTCACGTAACCTGTGTTGCCCGAACTGTTGTAGGTGAAGACGAGCCGCTTGGTCTCGCCCGGCAGGATGATGAGGTTGCTGCTCATGTTGGTGAGGATGCAGCCGCACGAGGGCTGGATGTCGTTGACGACCAAGGGTTCTTTACCCACGTTGGTGACATCGTAGTGCATCGTGAGTTCCTCGCCCAGCAGCAGCGGGCGGTAGTGGCGCACGGAGTCGACGACGGTCACTTCCGTCGGCCCCACCTTGCGGGCGCAGCCGGAGAGGAGGGCGACGAAAAACAGGAGTAGAAGGAGTATCTTTGCGTTCATCTTCATCTGATTTCTATTTCATCACATGCGGTGGTGGTCTTGCCACGGCCTTCCATGCGGCTGACGCGCAGCTCGAAGGGCCTGTCCGCACGGACTCGGGTGAGGGGGAGCGTATAGGTGACGCGGTGGAAGCCTTCCGACTTCCGGTTCAGCGCGGGCTGGGGCGAACGGGCCTCGGCCAGTTGGCGGCCGTCCTGCCACAAGGTGACGGAGGACGGCTGGTAGATGTGCCATCGGGAGGCGTGGAGGAACGACACCCGCAGGCTGCCTGACGGCTTCTCGCACGTGAGGCGCACGGTGTCGACGGGCGACGGGCTGATGCGCCAGTTGGTGTGGTAGTCGTAGGGCGAGCCCACATAGCCGTCGGTGAGCTGGGGAACGTTAGCACACGACAGCCCTACGGGACGCCCGACGAAGGACGGATGGGCGGCGTAATAGGCCAGGTAGTCCTTCAGGGAGCCTTCGGCTTCGCGATACTGCGCCATGTCGGGGAAGTAGCTGTGGCCTCCGAGGTTCTCAAGGCTGGTAGCCACAAGTTCCTTGTCGGGGCGGACGAGGGGCGAACGCTGCAGTTCGAGCACCGTGAAATTGAGTCCCGTGAGCAGTTTGTTGAGCCTTTTGCGCTCGTCGCCCTTGATGGTTTTCGACGCTTTGTCGAGCGCGTTGAAGAATTTCATGAACCCCGCGGGGTCGAGACCGGCCGCCGCCATGTCGGCAATGCCGCCGTAGAAGGGCAGCGTGCGGGCCGACCTTTCCAGTTGCAGGCAGTAGTCGGCGAGCTGCGGGCCGCTCTTGGGGAAGTATTTGTCGAAGTAGGCCTCGACCAGCGGTTCGACCTCGCAGTCGGGGCGGAGCATGAGCGCGGCCACGGCAAAGGTCTGCATGTCGTCGAAGGTGGCGTAATCCTCGCCGCTGCCGTTGAAGACGACGCCGCGCACGCCCAGCTCGCGGTAGAGCTGCAGCCTGCCGCGCACGGCCGAGAGCAGCGGATAGGGCGTCAGATAGTCGTCGAAGTTGCGCATGTAGTCCCACACGTAGATGCGGTCGACGGTCTGCCGCCACCGCTTCACGAGCCGGCTGAAGTCCTCGCGCGCCCTGTCAGGCAGCGGATTGGCCATCGGCAGGTCCATCGCGCTGATGAGAACGCCCACATTGGCGGGCATGGTCTTCGACGGCGGCTCCTTCACCGACGCGTAGGAAGAGGTGAAGAAGAGATGATGGGGGAAGCGGCGGGCCAGTCTTTCGATGAGGGCCGACACGGCGGGGGAGGCCGACACGGCGGTGTTTCCGAGCTTTTTGCAACGTTCGCACCCGCAGACGACGGCGTTGTCGTTGGGCATGATGGCGAAACGCTGGCCGTCGTCGGCTGCGCCTTCGCCGTATTGGTCGATAACGAAGTGCTCCAGCCGCCCGTAGATTTCGGGCGAAGAGAAGCAGAACTGGTCGTGGTCGCGTGCCCCGTCTACGAGCGCGAAGGCGTCGTCGGGCAGGTTTTCGCCCAAGGCCTTGCCCAGGTTGTGCCCCCAGAGCGCCCAGTCGTAGTCGATGTTGCCGCAGCCCAGGATGGGCATGAGGTCTTCGTTGCGGTTGGACGGGGAGTAGATGCTTCGATATTCAAAGGGAAAGTCGCCTTCACCGTCGTCGGCAATGGCCACGGAAGGGGGCGGAATGTCGCCCACCTCAAAGCGGATGTCGGCCTTTCCTATCGATGAAATGGCCTGATATTGCAGCCAGAGCATGCGTTCCTGGTCACGGGCGCGGAGCGTCAGCACGCCGCTGCGGCTCCACTGCCAGCTGAATCCCTCCTTCAAGGACGGGTCCAGATCGACACGCAGCAGCAGGGCGTCCTCGCCGGGCTGGCTGCCTACCAGGCCGGCGACTGCCCCCCGCTTCTCCAGATGGGAGGCCAGATAGTCGGCCCACTTCACGTCGAGCTTGTCATCCTCGTCCAAGGGCGTCACGGCATAGCTGCTGAAGGCCCGCAACTCCTTGTCCTGCGACGCGTTGGAGCACGACAGGAGCAGGAGGACGGCCAGCAGCAGCGGCGTGTGGAGCCGGCTTCGCCACTTAGAAAGAGATGATGAGCGAGGCATCGACATGGAAGAGGTTCTTGTAACTGGTTTTAAACACGTTGTAAAAGCCGGCTGCCGGATTGTTGGAATCGGCGGGTTCGGGCGAGACGGTGGTGTTGGTGAAGGTGTTCCAAATGCCCTCGAGCCGGAAAGTCATGTTGTGGAACAGCAGATAGCTGCCACCCAGGCTCACCATCGTGTTGGTCTTGTCGAACGTTCCGGGGAGCGCGGCGTCGAGAATGGTGGTCTCGGGGGCCGAACTGATACCCGCCGACGCGGTCAAATCGAGCAAACGGCTCTGCAAGGGGAAGTATTTTCCGACCACGACACCGCTGTAGCACAACTTGCCGGCATAGGAAACGAGGTCGGCCTTGCCGCCGAGGGAGAACTGGTCGAAGCTCTTCGTGGCGCCCACACCAAGGTTGAGCATGTGCTTGTGGTCGGTGTTCCAGTGCGAGAACTGCCATTCTTGGGTATTCTGGTTGAAGCTGAAGTCGCGCATGTTGGTCTCCACGCGGCGATAACCTGCATGGACGTCGGCCACCCAGTCGTAGGGTAGCGTGCGCTGGAGGCGCGCATTGGCGCTGAACGACGGGAAGTAGCGGTTGGCCACGGCCGCGTTGACCATGCCCGACCACTTGTCGGAGAACGTGTGCTCCCACTCCAGCTGCGCTTGCAGGCCCACGCCGCCCGGCGCGTAGCTCTCGGCGGTGTTGCCCACGTCGCGGCCGTCGCGGCCGGCATAGCTGAGACGGGCCGTGTAGGCGTTGCGCTCCAGCTTGCGGGTGTAGCCCACCATGGCGGCGGCCGTCATCACGTCGGCCTCGCCGTAGCGGGCGTGCCGATATTCCAGGCTGAGCAGGTTGTCGGCGTCCTTTGTGGCCAATTCATCGAGATGGAGCTTGTGGCCGCTCACCTCCATGAGCGAGGGCTGATAGTACTTCTGATACACGTAGGCGGAGTCGTACTGCTTCATGCTTTCATAGGCCAGACCCTTGGTATAGAGCAGCGTGCGGTTGGCTGCGTCGTAGAGAAGGGCCGAGTCGAGCACGGCGATGGCGCGCCGGCCCTCGTGCCGCTTGATGTGGGTGTGGGCCAGCAGTTCGCTGTGGGCCGAGAATGAGCCGATGAGAATGCTGTCGCCGACGTAGGTGTCGAGCCACGGGCGCAACTGGCCGAGGGCTTCGTCGTAGCGTTTGCGGCTGCCGAGGTAGGCTGCGCGCTTCACGCGGAAGGCCACGTCGTCGGGATAATAGTTGAGCGCCATCTGCGTGTACTGTCCGTAGTCTATGTCGCGGTGCAGCAGGGCGGCGCAGTTGATGGCGTAGAGCAGTCCGTCGTGGGACGACGGCATGATGCGGAGGAAACGCTCGCTGGCGTCCATGGCCGTCTTGGCGGCCCCGACGGCGATGAGATTCTTGATGAAGGGCACGGCGATGGTCTCGTAGGTGGAGAGATAGAGGGCGTGGTTGTCGTCGGTGGAGGTGCTGTCGAGCGCGTTTTCGAGCAGCGCCAGGGCCTCAATGCTCTTGCCCTGCTGGGCGAGGAGGGTGGCCCGCTGCACGTAATAGTTGCGGGGCTGCTTGGGAAAACGGGCGTGGATGGTGTCGAGCAGGGCCGAGGCGTCCTTGTAGCGGCGCGTCTCGAAGTAGCAGGTGTACTTCTTGTTCATGGCGCTCTGCACGAGTTCGCGGTCGGTGGCGCGGCGGGCGACGAAGTCGAGCAGCGGAATGGCCTCCACATAGTCCATCGTGACCATCAGGTCGGAGGCCTGCCGGAGCCGAAAAGAGGCCAATTCATCGGCCACTTCGGCATTGCGGGGCTGCAACCGGAGGAGTTTTTCGAGCAGGGCCACGGCCTTGCGGTCGTCGCCGATGCGCTTGTAGATTTCAAACTCCTTGTAGAGCAGGCCCGGGGTGTTGCCCTGCCGCTTGCGGGCCTCGCCCAGATAGTAGAGGGCGTCGCTCACATAGCCGCGAGCCACGGAGGTGTTGAGCATGAAGTTGAGGGCTTCGGTCGACTTGCTGCTCTCATAGAGGCGGCCGTAGGCCACATAGGGGTCGGCAGCCATGGCGTCGGCGGCCGCCGATTCGCGCAGCCCGCTCACCATGGAGGCCAGGCGGGCGTTGGGATGCGACCGGAGATGGGTGGTCAGAAACTCAAGGGCCTCGGCGTAGCGGTGAAGGCCGGCCAGAATGCCGACACGCTTCTCGGCCAGCGCGGCGTTGCCGGGCGACGCCTGAAGGCCTTCGCCCACGGTGGCGAGGGCCTCTTCGGAGAGTCCAGCCTGCAACTGCAGGTTGCTCAATTGCAGATAGTTGGCGGGGTCGTTGGGGGACAGCCGGACAAGTTGGCGCAGGTTGGCGATGGCGTCGCCGAGCTTTCCCGACTTGCGGGCGGCGGCGACGTTCTCCTCCACGCGGCCCTGGAAGCGGCGCACGAGCGACTTGTCGCTGGGATAGACCTGCACCAGGCGGCGCAACAGACGGTCGGCCTCGACGTGGTTGCCCTGGATGCGGTAGATACCTATCTTCTTGATCCACAGCGTCTTCTCGTAGGGAGCCATCTGCAGCAGCTCGTTGATGTAGCAGATGGCGCTCGAATAGTTGCCCGTAAACTCCTCGACGTTGACCAGCAGCTGCTTGGCCTCGCGGTTCTCGCGGTCTTCCCTGACGGCGCGGAACAGATAGTAGCGGGCCTTGTCGAACAGCTTGCGTTCATAATAGATGCGACCCATCATGCCGTTGAGCCCCGACGCGGTGGGATAGTCCTTCAGACCACGCTCCAACAGCTTCTGGGCGGCGGAGAAATCCTTGTTCTTCAGCAGCACGCGGGCGTTGCTGTTGTAATAGCCTACGGTGTGGCTGTCGCCGAAGGGAAGGATGGCCAGGGAGACGATGGCGGTCATTGTGACGACCAGAGAGAGGATGAGTTTCTTCAACATAATGTCAGATGGAAGGAGTTACGTACTTCTAAGAGGGGATGGGGCCCACGCCGGCCAGCTGTCCGGCGTCAGTATCCGTCGTAGTATTCGATGGATTGGGGGAAGAGGTTCCGCCGGTCTGGGCGTCGCCGCTCTTGTATCCCTTTCGGGCGATGGAATGCCATACGGCCTTCTTGCCGGTGAGATAGTTGAAATAGCCCTTGATGGAGAAGAACACCAGCATGGGATGGTAGAGGAACGGCTCTACGAGCGCGGCCAGCATGAGCGGAACGAACGACTTGAGGCTCGTGTAGGTGCACTTGGCTTCGTAGGTGTAGAAGATGACGACGAACGACAGCATGACGCTGAACGTGTAGATGGCGGCGAAGATGAGCCAGGCCATCTCCCAGTTGATGCCACCGGTGATGGCCAGGTAGATGAACATGAAGAAGCCGACGGCCTCGATGACGGGTGCCAGGAACTCGAAGACGAACACGTAGGGCAGCGTGATGAGCCCCACGCGGTGGTACTTGTGGTTGCCGAGCATGTGGAAGTGGTAGTGGAAGGTCTGGATCAGTCCACGACCCCAGCGCGTGCGCTGGCGGTTGAGCATTCGGATGTTGCCCGGACCTTCGGTTCGGCAGCACACCTTGGGTATCTGCACCACGCGGTAGTCGATGTTGTTCTCGCAGCAGTAGCCCATGATGCGCAGCAGCATGTCCATGTCCTCGGCGAAGGAGTCGGAACCGTAGCCGCCGGCAGCCATGACGACCTCGCGGCTGAAGAGCCCGTAGCCTCCCGACACGTTGGACATGGCGTTGATGGCCGACCATCCCATCTTGCCGACCATGAAGGAGCGCAGATACTCCAGCTCCTGGAAGAGCGAGATGGGCGTCGTGGGCGGCTGCACCTTGGTGATGACGCCATGGTCGACCTCGCAGCCGTTGCTCATGGTCATCATTCCGCTGACGGCGACAATCTTGGAGTCGCTCATCACGGGCAACATGCACTGGAAGATGGCGTCGGGACTGAGGATGCAGTCCACGTCGGTGTTGACGAAATAGGGATAGGAGGCCACGTTGAGGCCCGCGTTGATGGAGTCGGCCTTGGTGCCACCGTTCTCCTTGTCGACGACGGTGAGCTGGTAGTACTTCGGATTGCGCGAGCGGTAAAGGGCCTTGAAGGGCTTGGTGTGGATGTGTTCCACGTAGTTGAAGGGCACTTTCTCCAGCTCGAAGTTGGTGATGAGCTTCTCCAGCGTAGAGTCGCGGCTGCCGTCGTTGACGATGACGACCTCGAAGAGCGGGTAGTCCTGCATGAGGAGCGACTCGACGTTGTCGATGATGGTCTTCTCCTCATTGAAGGCGGGGGCCACGATGGACACGCCGGGCGTATAGGGGTTGTTCCATACGATATGTTTGGCGTAGCTTTCCTCTATCTCGTCATACTGGGTGAATATGCCCTTCTGGGCCAACAGCATGAGGATGACGTAGGAAACGATCAGCGTCATGGAGTAGAAGAAGATGACGTAGCCGTAGATATCTAATATTAATTGCCACATATATCTGTAAAAGACTTTTCTGATGGAACATCGTCGCCGACAGGCGGGGGCTTCCCGGCCGTCGGTCGACGCTAAAGCTTGATGGCCTCGGTGGACCGCAGGATCTCGTTCTGTATGTGCAGGAAGAGCACCTGCTCCTTGGGCGAGGCGGCCCGGCGCAGCAACACGACCTTGCGCTTGCCGCGGAGGCTGTACTCCCACAGGCAGCGGAGGATGGCGCGCTTGGTCTTGAAGTCGGGCGACACGTCGTAGCACCAGGCGTAGAAGTCCTCGATGTCGTCGCCGGCGTGTATCTTGAGCAGCGACCGCAGGATGAGACGGCGCGTGTGGGGCGACGACCGGCGGTAGTTGGCCTTGATGGGCTCGACGGCCGGTTCGTATTCGCGATGGGCAAAGCTCTTCACGACGGCGCGGAAGATGCGGTCGTCGGTGGAGTCGAGATACTGCAGCAGCAGCTCTATGTCCTCCGGGGCGCCGAAGTAGCCGAGCTCCTGGATGAGGAAGGCCTTGTTGGGGATGTCCTTGGTCTGCTGTATCTGGGCGTAGAAGGGCGGCAGGGGCTTGCCCATGGCATTGGTCTGGGACATCATCAGGTGGATTTCCATGCGGTCCCAGAGGGTGAACGTCTCGTCGTTGTCAATCATCTCGAAGGGTTCGTCGTAGGTGTTGATCATGTAGAAGAGCCGTGCCTCGCGCCTGAGAAGGTAGTTCTTGGTGTTGACCAGACGGGCCACGAGGCCGCCGTTCATGGGTATGCTCAGGTAGCGCACGGCCTGCATCACGCTGATGCGCTGGCTGGTGGTGCCTTCGAGCAGCGTGTGCTCCAGATATTCGCGCATGTGGAGCACGCGCAGCAGGATCATTTCGTTGCTGCGGTTGACCTCACGCACGCGCTTCACATGGTCTACAATGTAGATGCGGAACCAAAAGTCGAGCTCGCGCTGCGAACTGATGGCGTAGTCTTTGGGCAGGGCCATGCGCTTAACGATTTCCTCCTTGCTCATGCGCCGCCCCGAATAGAGGATCTCGTTCAGCGTGTCGTAGTACTGTTCGTAGAGATGTGAGAAGATTCGTTGCCGACGGCGGTCGAACCATTGGTTGACGAGAATCTTCACCACGGTGAACAACCACACGAGGATACTGCTCACTACGACGAGGTAGGAGATGCGCACCACCAGGGGATATACGTTGAACCAGGACGTGAACTGGTAGCCGTTGTAGCGAATCGCGTCGAAGACGGAGAAGTCGCGGGTCAGCGTACCGGGTTCCACGAAGGAGTTCTGTGCAATAGAAAACGAAGTGCTTCCTACCATCTTGGCGTGTATGGCTACTCCGACGACCGTCACGAGAACGACCAATGCAAAGAGTATCAATAAAATCTTGATCTTCATAGAATATCACCTCTGTCTCGGCCGTTATCCCGGCGACACTTTGTCACGAAAGTATAATTAATTATCAACAGCTACAAGCCATCGGCGTTAAAAGAATTTAATACAGAAAAATCAACAATGCTTTATCCTTTATTGATGACTCTCTTCGTTATCCGGAGCCGGAAAGCATGTCCGCTCGCTCCATTCCAAGGGTAGGCCTCTATTGTCAACAGGCCGGGGTCCGCCGCCAACCTACGTGGCGGGCTCACATATATTGCAAATAAAGGCGCATGCCTTCTGATTTCACTAATACCTATTCATGTCGTAGAAAGAACTTGGCCTTTTATGAATCTCATTGCTCTCTATTAACTCTCTGCAGGGGCGTTTCCCCTACGCTCTTCGATATTTTTCTGTTAGAATGACCTCATGCTTCCATGAAGAAAGGCCAGTTCATGACAATGACTCTCTATAAGATTTCGGCGCATATATATCCGAAAAACATAAATTGCGGCACAAAGGTAAACCATTTACCGTGGGTACACAACATTCCCGTTGATGTGATAATGAATATTAATATCTACCTCTTCTATTTAACTTTCTTTATAAAATAAAAACCGAATCACAACGCTTGGTTTACGAAAGAAAGCGTTTTTCGTTGCAATCGCAACCTTCTCGTAGGCCTGCCGCCGCCAACCTCGACACGAAAGCAGGGCCGCTTAAGGCTAAGGCCTTGACAGTTGAGGACTTCCACCCCACGGGCATGGCGTGAAAACAAGGCCGCTTGCGACTAAGGTCAGGCAGTTGAGGGCTATGAGAAGCATTTTGGCGGCCATTCCAGGGACGTCGCCCACTCCATCGCTCACTTTTCGATTGCTCCACTTCATAGCAGTTGGCCCGTTTGAGGGGGGACAGGGAGTGAGGACAGAGACGCATTCCACCAGCTACCGCCTGACGGTCGTTCGGGCATGCAAGATTTTGGCCATTACTCTGCATGGGATTGCAGGGCTACTGCGTAGCAGTTGGTCCTTTTGTAGGACAGGGTTGTGAGCGAAGCGAGCTACCCTGCCTGGTCTGTGATGGAGGGAGCTAGGCCGAAGGTCTTGGTCTTTTTACATTTGAATCATCGCTTTTTGCGGGAAATCGTGTTTTAAATCAATGCGCATGCCCATCATATTCACCTTTGTTGCATGTGCCCGCTTGCTTCAAAAGCCAATTGGCAACTCCGACAACTCACCCATTACACCCGACAACAATCGCCACAAACATAAAAAGACCAAGGCCTTCGGCCTAGTTTCTTGCCGCCACGTCCCAGACAGGGTAGTTCGCTTCGCTCACAACCCTGTCCTACAAAAGGACCAACCGCCAGGGCGATAGCAGGCGGAGTACAGGCGATTGCATGCACAGAACAGGAGGTTGCATGCACAGTACATGCGATTGCATACACAGAACAGGCGGTTGTATGCACAGTACATGCGGTTGCAGGCGCAATGCACCATGAGCATGTCCCTATACATCGATTGGGCATAAGGAAATGCCTGTCGCAGGCGGCGCAGGAAGTGAAGCCGGAGGCTTCATCGCTCAGTAACCCCTGGTCATCTCTGCGAAGCGGAGTGACCAGGGGATAGAAGACCAAGCGGAAATCGACCCTGGAAGGGTCGCCCAAAGACAGCCGTGATGATGGTGGGCGACCCCTTCAGGGTCGACGGATGGATGGCGGGCACACCTCCCCCGGTCATCCTGCGGCATGACCGGGGGTTACGGAGAGGTGAAGCCGCCGGCTTCAACACCCGCAGGAAGGCCTCGGGTGCCGATATGCGAGCCTGCCCGTCCGCCACGGATGGGCAGCCGTCCGCAACCATGACCATCATATCGCCCTTGCAGCTCGTGCCTCCCCATGCTTCAAAATCCATTGGCAATGCTGACGGCTCACCCTTTACACCCGACAACAAGCACCACAAACGTAAAAAAGACCAAGACCTTCGGCCTAGTTCCTTGTCGCCACGTCCCAGACAGGGTAGCTCGCTGCGCTCACAACCCTGTCCTACAAAAGGACCAACCGCCAAGGCGGTTGCAGGCGCAATAAACGCGGATTGCATACGCAATGCACCATGACCATTCCCCAACGACCCGTTGGTGGCAAAAGACCCTACCGACCTGCGGCAGCCGGCCGGCCCGGCTTCTCTCGCCCCGAACCGCCCAAAGACAGGCATGCCGGTTGTGGGCGGGCATTCGACCGTCGGGCAAGTTGGAAAAGAGGCTCCGTTGCGTCGCCATAACACGAAAACGCCTTTCTCATCTCACAGCAAATGAGACGAGAAAGGCATGCTTTCAGCGTGTAATCGTGGGTCTTTAGTCGTTCAGCTTGGCGCAGATGAACTCGCGGTTCAGGCGCGCGATGTTGGCGATGGACTCGTTCTTGGGGCACACGGCTTCGCAGGCACGGGTGTTGGTGCAGTTGCCGAAGCCCAGCTCGTCCATCCTGGCAATCATCGCCTTGGCGCGCTTGGCGGCCTCGGGACGGCCCTGTGGCAGCAAGGCCAGCTGGCTCACCTTGGAACTGACGAAGAGCATGGCCGAACCGTTCTTGCAGGCGGCCACGCAGGCGCCGCAACCGATGCACGTGGCGCAGTCCATGGCCTCGTCGGCGTTGTCCTTCGGGATGAGGATGGCGTTGGCGTCCTGGGCCTGTCCGGTGCGGATGGTGGTGTAGCCGCCGGCCTGGATGATCTTGTCGAAGGCCGAACGGTCCACCATGCAGTCCTTAATGACGGGGAAACCGGCCGAACGCCAAGGCTCCACGGTGATGACGTCGCCGTCGTTGAAGCGGCGCATGTAGAGCTGGCAGGTGGTGGCTCCGCGCTCCGTCTTGCCGTGGGGCGTGCCGTTGATGTAGAGCGAGCACATGCCGCAGATACCTTCGCGGCAGTCGTGGTCGAACACGAAGGGTTCCTGACCGGCCTCGATGAGCTCCTCATTGAGGATGTCGAGCATTTCGAGGAACGACGTGTCGTCGGGAATGTTCTTCATTTCGTGCGTGTCGAAATGGCCCTGGTCCTTGGGACCGTTCTGCTTCCAATATTTTATCGTGAATGAAATATTCTTTGCCATATACTTTAAAGCCTCTCCCTCCGTGCCCGTCGTGGGGCCTGAAGCTGTCCGCATCTTGTTTCCGGCCTGCGGAAGGACGCCGGAGGGTTGTTGACTTCTCCTTTTTAATGTTGGTTAATGAATGTTTTGTTTACTCCCGCCATCCTGCTTGCAGCCTTTCCGGCTTCCGTCATCAAGCTCAAGCCGGATGGTTCCCCCCTCGCTGCGCGGGAGGGGCCGGGGAGAGGCAACTTCTAATTCTTGTAGTTACGTGTCTGCACCTTGATTGCCTCATACTCAAGCGGTTCCTTCACGAGTTCGGGAGCCTTGCGGTCGTCGCCTTGGTATTCCCAGCAACCCACGTAGAAGAAGCCTTCGTCGTCGCGCTTGGCTTCGCCTTCCTCCGTCTGGTGCTCCTCGCGGAAGTGGCCGCCGCAGCTCTCCTCGCGGTGCAGGGCGTCGTAGGCCACCAGCTCACCCATGAGGATGAAGTCGCGCAAGTGGATCGCCTTGTCGAGTTCCACGTTCAAACCTTCCTTCGATCCGGGGATGAAGAGGTTCTTGTCGAACTCCTCGCGCAATTCCTTCAGCAGCTTCAGACCCTCTTCCAGGCCCTCCTTGGTACGGCCCATGCCCACGTGTTCCCACATGATATGGCCCAGTTCCTTGTGGATGGAGTCCACGGAACGCTTGCCCTGGATGGCCATCAGGCGGTCTATTTCCTTCTGCACGCCGGCTTCGGCCTCGGCAAACTCGGCGCGGTCGGTCTCCACCTTCGGCCAGAGAGCCTGGTCGGCCAGGTAGTTCTGGATGGTGTAGGGCAGCACGAAGTAGCCGTCGGCCAAGCCCTGCATCAACGCCGACGCGCCGAGACGGTTGGCCCCGTGGTCGGAGAAGTTACACTCGCCGATGGCGAAGAGGCCCGGAATGGTGGTCTGCAGCTCGTAGTCGACCCAGATTCCGCCCATCGTATAGTGGATGGCGGGGAAGATCATCATCGGATTGTAGTATTTCACGCCGTTGATTTCCCTGGCCAGTTCGCCCGGATTGACGTCGGTGATCTCCTCATACATGTCGAAGAGGTTGCCGTAGCGCTGGAGAATCTGGTCGATACCGAGGCGGTTGATCGATTCGGAGAAGTCGAGGAACACGGCCAGGCCGGTGTTGTTCACGCCGAAGCCCTTGTCGCAACGCTCCTTGGCGGCACGCGACGCCACGTCACGGGGCACCAGGTTGCCGAAGGCCGGGTAGCGGCGCTCCAGATAGTAGTCGCGGTCTTCCTCGGGAATGTCGGAACCCTTGATTTCGCCGGCCTGCAGCTTCTTGGCGTCCTCCAGCTTCTTGGGCACCCAGATGCGGCCGTCGTTGCGCAGCGACTCTGACATGAGCGTCAGCTTGCTCTGCTTGTCGCCGTGAACGGGTATGCAGGTGGGATGAATCTGCACGTAGCAGGGATTGGCCATGTAGGCGCCCTTGCGATAGGCCTGGATGGCGGCGGTGCAGTTGCAACCCATGGCGTTGGTGGAAAGGAAGTAGGCGTTGCCGTAACCGCCCGTGGCGATGACCACGGCGTTGGCCGTGAAGCGTTCGAGCTGGCCGGTGACGAGGTTCTTGGCGATGATGCCGCGGGCGTGGCCGTCGACAATCACGACGTCTTCCATCTCATAGCGGGTGAAGAGCTTCACCTTGCCGGTCTGCACCTGCGCGCTGAGCGAAGAATAGGCGCCGAGCAGCAGCTGCTGGCCGGTCTGTCCCTTGGCATAGAAGGTGCGGCTCACCTGCGCGCCGCCGAACGAGCGGTTGGCCAGCATGCCGCCGTATTCGCGTGCGAAGGGCACGCCCTGAGCCACGCACTGGTCGATGATGTCGTTGCTGACCTCTGCCAGACGGTAGACGTTGGCCTCGCGGGCACGATAGTCGCCGCCCTTCACGGTGTCGTAGAAGAGTCGATATACGGAGTCGCCGTCGTTCTGGTAGTTCTTGGCGGCGTTGATACCTCCCTGGGCGGCGATGGAGTGCGCGCGACGGGGGGAGTCCTGGATGCAGAAGTTGAGGACGTTGAAGCCCATCTCGCCGAGCGTGGCGGCAGCCGAAGCCCCGGCCAGACCGGTGCCGACGACGATGACGTCGAGTTTCAGTTTGTTCTTGGGGTTAACCAGACGCTGGTGAGCCTTGTAGTTGGTCCACTTCTCGGCCACCGGTCCTTCAGGTATTCTGGAATTTAATGTCTTGGTCATAATTTAAAGATTTTAGAATGACGGCCGCGGCTCGTCGCCGGCGGCGGAACACGTGTTGTTAAAGATTAGATGGCGCAGCCGAGACTGGGCGCGCAACCGAAGGCGAAGGCCAGCACCACGACGAGAAAGGCCAGCATGAGCAGCGTGGAATAGACCCAACCGATCGTCTTCCAGCGGTCGAGCCACGTCTTTCCGCTCCAGCCGAAGGTCTGCATGGCACTCCAGAAGCCGTGTGTGAGGTGGAACCAGAGCGCGGCGAGCCAGATGATGTAGAGCACGACGTAGACGGGATTCGCGAATGTGTCCTGAATGAAGGCGAAACCGTCAGAGGGGCTGTGGGCGACTGTCATGCCGGTAAGTTCGGCAAACATCATGTTAAACCAGAAATTGAAGAGATGGAGCAGCAGTCCGAGCAGGATGACGAGACCCAGCACAAGCATGTTCTGGCTGGCCCACTCCACCTTCTCGGGCTTGGAGGTGACGGCATAGCGTTCGCTGCCGCGGGCACGACGGTTCTGTGCGGTCAGGATGAACGCGTAGACGATGTGACAAACTGCCAGCGCGGCCAGGCCTACCGTTGCGGCGACCGCATACCAATTGGCACCCAGCAATTCGCAGATCGCATTGTAAGCTTCTCCGGAGAAAAGCGCCACTACGTTCATGCAACCGTGGAACGTCAGGAATAGAATCAGCGCAAGGCCTGTTACGGACATGACGACTTTTCTACCGACAGATGAATTGATTAACCACATAAATGATTGATTTTTAATTATTTATTAAATTTAAACGTTACGATCTGACAGGAATGAATTGTACGACGACGGGCAAATACGCCGCGAAAGCTATTTCACAATACCTTAAAGTAGGTATTTCACCCGCATGATTCGTGTGCAAAATTAGTACAATAAACCGATAATTCAAAGCCATTTCATAAAAATTCAATTTAATTTCTTACTTTTGCCGAAAAATAGAAGAATCTTCCTACAATGACGTATTCTTACGATGTGCTCGTCATCGGGGGCGGCCACGCGGGTTGCGAGGCGGCGGCGGCGGCGGCCCGCATGGGCGCCACGACATGCCTGATGACGATGGACATGAACAAAATCGGACAAATGAGTTGCAACCCAGCCGTGGGCGGCATTGCCAAGGGCCAGATTGTGCGCGAAATCGACGCCTTGGGGGGCGAGATGGGGCACGTGACGGACGCCACGGCCATCCAGTTCCGCATGCTCAACCGGGGCAAGGGACCGGCCGTTTGGAGCCCACGCGCCCAGTGCGACCGCGGCAAGTTCATCTGGAAATGGCGCGAAACGCTCGACAACATCGACGGTCTCGACATCTGGCAGGACCAGGCCGACGAACTGTTGGTGGAGAACGGCGAGGCCGTGGGCGTGCGCACGGTCTGGGGCGTGGAGTTCCAGGCCAAGAGCGTGGTCGTCACGGCGGGCACGTTCCTCAACGGACTCATGCACGTGGGACGCCGGATGGTGGAGGGGGGACGCTGCGCCGAACCGGCCGTGCGCCACTTCACCGAGAGCGTCACGCGCCACGGTATCAACGCGGCACGCATGAAGACGGGCACACCGGTGCGCATCGACCGACGAAGCGTTCATTTCGAGGATATGGAAGTGCAGCCCGGCGAGGCCGACTTCCACCAGTTCAGCTACATGGGGCCGCGCCGCGTGCTCAAGCAACTGCCCTGCTGGACGTGCTACACCAACGCGGAGGTGCACGAGACGTTGCGTTCCGGACTGACCGACTCGCCGCTTTTCAACGGCCAGATACAGAGCACGGGGCCGCGCTACTGCCCTTCCATCGAGACGAAGCTGGTCACCTTCCCCGACAAAGACCAACACCCGCTCTTCCTCGAACCCGAGGGGGAGGACACCAACGAAATGTATTTGAACGGTTTTTCGTCGAGCATGCCGATGCAGGTGCAGCTCGACGCCCTCCACAAAATACCGGCCTTGCGCGACGCCAAGGTGTACCGGCCGGGCTACGCAATAGAATATGACTACTTCGACCCTACTCAACTGCGCCACTCGCTGGAGTCGAAAGTGGTGCCGGGGCTGTTCTTCGCCGGACAGGTGAACGGCACCACGGGCTACGAGGAGGCCGGAGGACAAGGCTGGGTGGCCGGCGTCAACGCGGCATTGCGCTGCGGGGGCGGCGAACCGTTCGTGATGCGGCGCGACGAAAGCTACATCGGCGTGCTCATCGACGACCTCACCACAAAAGGTGTGGACGAACCTTACCGCATGTTCACGTCGCGTGCGGAATACCGTATCTTGCTGCGCCAGGACGACGCAGACGCCCGTCTCACCGAGAAAGCTTATCGATTAGGGGTGGTCACACGTGCCCGCTACGACTGGTGGATGCAGAAAAAGCAGGACATCGATGAACTCATGGATTTCTGCCGTTCATTCCCGATTAAACCGACGGAAATCAACGGCGCGCTGGAAGCCATCGGCACCACCCCACTCCGTGCCGGCTGCAAGCTCATCGAATTGGTCGCACGCCCGCACATAGACCTCAAGCAGTTGGCAGCCATCATCCCCGCATTGCGCGAAAAGCTCGATTCTCCCGAAAACCGGAAGGAAGAAATCGCCGAAGCCGCGGAAATAAAGATGAAATACCAGGGCTATATCGACCGCGAACGGATGATTGCCGACAAGATGCACCGCCTGGAAAACATCAAGATAAGAGGTCGTTTCAACTACAACGAACTTCACGAAATCAGCACAGAAGGCCGCCAGAAGCTCCAGCGCATTCAGCCCGACACCTTGGCGGAAGCCAGCCGCATCCCGGGGGTAAGCCCGAGCGACATCAATGTCATGCTGGTGTTGCTCGGAAGATAGCCTTCCGTCCCACCTCCAAAGTAGCCCCGCCTGGCCGTCAAAGGCCTGCCACCACAGAATGTTTCACCGTAAACGATCCATGTTTCACGTGAAACTTACACACAAATAACGGACTGATTCCCAATCGATTAAACATTAAAGGGAAGCGTAAAGGTTAGAGGTTGCCAGGTTGTTGGTTGTCGGGGTGTTGGGATGAATAGTGTGTGTGAGGGTTGTTGGGCTGTCAGGTTGTTGGGATGAACAGTGTGTGTGAGGGTTGTTGGGTTGTGAGGGTGTCGGGATGAATGGTTTGTTTTAAGACTATTGTCCTCTCCGCCATTCCCCGCTGATAGTCCACCCTCCCTTTGGGAGGGCCGGGGTTGGTTCTTGGGAGGGCCTGGGTAGGTTCCGGAAGCACGGCTTTGGGTTTTTAAAAGCACAGCTTTGAGGATTCAAAAGCGCTGCTTTTACAAGCCAAAAGGGCAGCTTTGAGAAGGCAAAAGGACAGCTTTTGAAAAAGCGTCGGCAAGCCCCTTCGCTGCGGGCATACATCAATCAGATAATTACAAATATCATATCAATAATAAAATGAACAAACAAGTATTACTCGACAATCTGCGGTGCATACCGGATTGGCCGATCAAAGGCGTCAATTTCCGCGACGTCACCACGCTATTCAAGAACCCGGATGCGCTGAAGGAGATTCTCGAAGAAATGTATGAACTTTACAAGGACAAGGGTATCACGAAGATTGTGGGCATTGAAAGCCGCGGCTTCGTGATGTCGTCGGCCCTCGCGGTGCGTCTGGGCGCGGGCGTCGTGCTCTGCCGCAAGCCCGGAAAACTGCCGTGCGAGACGGTGCAGGAGAGCTACGCGAAGGAATATGGCATAGACACCATCGAAATCCACAAGGACGCCATCACGGCCGACGACGTGATATTGCTCCACGACGACCTCCTGGCCACCGGCGGAACGATGAAGGCGGCCTGCGACCTGGTGCGCAAGTTCGGCCCCAAAAAGGTGTATGCCAACTTCATCATCGAACTCAACAGCGAATTTCCACACAGCCGCGAAGCCTTCGACAAGGATGTGGAGATTACGTCGTTGCTGGAATTTTAGGTTGTAGGGGTGCTGGGATGACGGGATGAATGGTTACCTTTTCTGTCCGCTGTAGGGCAAACTATTCATCCTAACACCCCCACAACCCCACAACCCCACAACCCCCACAACACCTTGACGAAAGAAGAAAACGAAAAAAGGCTGGCTCGGCTCAAGAACATCGTGCTCAACATGCCTGAGAAGCCGGGTAGCTATCAGTTCTACGACGCCGACCACATTATCATATATGTGGGCAAGGCCAAGAGTCTGAAGCGAAGGGTGGCGTCGTATTTCCACAAAGAGGTGGACAGATACAAGACCAAGGTGCTGGTGTCGAAGATTCACGACATCAGTTATACGGTCGTCAACACGGAGGAAGACGCCCTGCTGCTCGAAAACAGCCTCATCAAGAAGTACAATCCGCGCTACAACGTGCTGCTGAAGGACGGCAAGACCTACCCCAGTATCTGCGTGACGAACGAGTATTTCCCCCGCATCTTCAAGACGCGCACCATCAACAAGCGCTTCGGCACGTACTTCGGGCCTTATCCCCACATCGCCAGCATGTACGCGGTATTGGAACTCATCAAGAAACTCTACAAGCCGCGCACGTGCCGGCAGCCCATCACGAAGGAGGGAGTGGCGGCAGGGAAGTACAGGCCGTGCTTGGAATACCACATCCACAACTGCGGCGCGCCCTGCATCGACAAGCAAAGCTATGAGGACTACCAGGAGAACATGCGGCAGGCACGGGAGATTCTGAAGGGCAACACGCGGCAGGTGAGCAAGTGGCTCTACGAAGAAATGATGAAAAACGCGGAGCTGCTGCAGTTCGAGAGGGCCGAGGAACTGAAGCGGAAGTATGTCTTGCTGGACGAATTTGTGTCGAAAAGTGAGGTGGTGAGCCACACGATCGACGACGTCGACGTCTTCACCATCGTGGACGACGACAGCAGTAAAAACGCCTATATCAACTACATACACGTCAAGAACGGCACCATCAACCAGAGTTTCACCTTTGAATACAAGCGCAAGTTGGACGAAACGGACGAGGAGCTGCTCATCACGGCGATTCCGGAGATTCGCGAACGCTTCCACAGCCACGCCAAGGAGATCATCGTGCCGATGGAGATGACGTGGAAACTGAAGGACGCGGAGTTTTTCATCCCGCAGCGGGGAGACAAGAAGCACCTGCTCGACCTCAGCGAAATGAACGGAAAACAGTATAAATTCGACCGACTGAAGCAGGCCGAGAAGCTCAATCCTGAACAGAAACAGACGCGACTGATGAAGGAATTGCAGCAGAAATTGCAGTTGCCGAAGCTGCCCTACCAGATAGAATGCTTCGACAACAGCAACATTTCGGGCACCGACGCCGTGGCGGGATGCGTGGTGTTCAAGGGCATGAAACCCTCGAAAAAGGACTACCGGAAGTACAACATCCGCACCGTGACGGGGCCTGACGACTATGCCTCGATGCAGGAGGTGGTGCGCCGACGCTACAGCCGCATGGTGGAGGAACAGACGCCTCTGCCCGACCTCATCATCACGGACGGCGGCGTAGGCCAGATGAACGTGGTGCGCGAGGTGGTGGAGGACGAACTGAAACTGCCGATTCCGATTGCGGGACTAGCCAAGGACGACCGCCACCGCACCAACGAACTGCTCTTCGGCTTCCCGCCGCAGGTGGTGGCGCTCGACGTGAAGAGCGAACTCTTCCACGTGCTGACGCATATTCAGGACGAAGTGCACCGCTACGCCATTGCCTTTCATCGCAACAAGCGGTCTAAACATCAGATTCACAGTGAGTTAGACGACATCAAAGGCATTGGCCCCAAGGCCCGTGAGGCCCTCATGGCGGCCTTTAAGAGCGTCAAGCGCATGAAAGAAGCCGATGAAACACAGCTGGCCGAAGTGGTAGGCGCGGCCAAAGCACGCTTGCTGAAGGCGCATTGGGAAGTGAAAGGGGAAGAATGAAGGGAGAAGCAACGAACGGAAAGAAGGCGTCTTATCGACAATAAATTACTGATAATCAACCAATTAGTATATAATGAGAATTATCATTCAGCGTGTTGGCCACGCTTCGGTCACCATCGACGGACAGGTGAAGTCGGCCATCGGCCCCGGGCTGCTGCTCCTGGTGGGCATTGAGGAGGCCGACGGACAGGAAGATGTGGACTGGCTGGCCCGTAAAGTCGTCAACCTGCGCATCTTCGACGACGCGGACGGCGTGATGAACCGCTCCATCCTCGACACTGCGGGCGACCTGCTGGTGGTCTCGCAGTTCACGCTCTTCGCCAGTTACAAGAAGGGCAACCGCCCCAGCTGGCTGCGCGCGGCCCGCCACGAGCATTCCATCCCGCTCTACGAGTCCTTCTGCGCCCGCCTCTCCGAAGCCATCGGGAAGCCTGTCGGCACGGGCGAGTTCGGCGCCGACATGAAGGTGGAACTGCTCAACGACGGCCCCGTGACGATCGTGATGGATAGCAAGAGGAGGGAGTAAGACCTACCCCGACCCTCCCAAAGGGAGGGAGGGCTATCAGCGGGAAAATGCGGAGAGGACAATAGCCATAAAACAAACCATTCATCCCCACAACCTCACAACCCAACAACCAACAACCAACAACATGACCATCCAAGAAGCCCAAACGGCCGTAGACAACTGGATCAAGAGCTACGGCGTGCGCTATTTCAGCGAACTCACCAACATGGCCTGCCTCACTGAAGAGGTGGGAGAACTGGCCCGCGTCATCGCCCGCACCTACGGCGACCAGAGTTTCAAAGCCGGCGAAAAGCCCAATCTGGGCGAAGAGATGGCCGACGTGCTCTGGGTGCTGCTGTGCCTGGCCAACCAAACGGGCGTGAACCTGACCGACGAACTGAGGAAAAGCATGGAAAAGAAAACGAAGAGAGACGCCACAAGGCACATCAATAATAAGAAACTTACTGATAACCAATAGAATAACAACATTATGGGAACAATCAAAGAAACAGTGATGAACGACATCAACGAGAACCGGAAAGCCGGTGAAAACAAGTATGAAGAAACGCTCAGCAAGTATGACTGCGCGCTCAACGACGAGCAGGTGGCTGCGGAAGTGAAGCAGTTGCTCGACGAGAAAATGGCCGAAAACAACAATTTGGAGGTTAAGAAATTCCTCTTCGGCAGCATTGAACTCACCACGCTCAAGAATACGGACAACGACGAGAGCGTGATGGCCTTCACGGAGAAGGTGAACCGCTTCGACAACGACTATCCCGAACTGCCCCACGTGGCCACCATCTGCGTGTATCCCTGCTTCGCCGCGGCCGTGAAGAACACGCTCGACGTGGACGGCGTGAACATCGCCTGCGTCTCCGGCTCCTTCCCCTCGTCGCAGGCCCTCATCGAAGTGAAGGTGGCCGAGACGGCACTGGCCGTGAAGGATGGCGCCGATGAAATCGACATCGTCATGCCGGTGGGCAAGTTCCTCTGCGGCGACTACGAAGGGGTGTGCGACGACATCAGCGAACTGAAGGAGACTTGCGGCGACGATGTGGCCATGAAGGTGATTCTGGAGACGGGTTGCCTGCGCGATACGGCCGACATCAAGAAGGCTTCCATCCTCTCTATGTACGCGGGTGCCGACTATATCAAGACTTCCACGGGCAAGGAGAAGGTGAGTGCCACGCCGGTGGCCGCCTACGTGATGTGCCAGGCCATCAAGAAGTACTACGACCAGACGGGTCGCCAGGTGGGTTTCAAACCTGCCGGCGGTATCAACACGGTCGACGACGCCCTCGCCTACTACACCATCGTGAAGGAAGTGCTGGGCGAAAAGTGGCTCACCAACAAGTGGTTGCGCCTCGGCACCAGCCGATTGGCCAACCTGCTGCTAAGTGAGATTGAGGGGAAAGAGGTGAAGTACTTCTAAAAAAGGACGGACCAACGACCCAGCTACCCACCCCGGCCCTCCCAAAGGGAGGGAGAACTAACTTGCGATACGCTGCTTGAAACACTTGGGGCGTGATATCGTTTTAAAAGAATATAGCCAATATCTTTTGCGTTAAAGCAAAGATATTGGCTATTTACTTTCTATTGACTTTCTATTAGTTTTATTTCCCTAAATAATCTTGAGAACTAATTAGCATTGCAACTGTATCGCAAGTCAGTTCTCCCTCCCTTTGGGAGGGCCGGGGTAGGTCGTAGGGTTGGTTCCTTCTCAACTCCTCCTCTCTATCACGAAGTCCAGATAGGCCCGCAACGCCTCGCCGATGGCCGCATCCCCCACCCTTTCGTCGATGAACCGCAGGCAGGAAGCGTGGAAATCGCGCATGCGACGCTCGGCATATTCAATGCCGCCATGGGCCTTGGTGAAGGCAACGAGACGGGCAATCTCGTCGGGAGTGACGGTGCGGGCCTTCACCTTGCGGGCCAAAGCCGCCATGTCGGCGTCGCCGGTCGTGTTGAGCGCGTGGATGACCGGCAGCGTCAACTTGCCTTCGGCCATGTCGTTGCCCGTAGGTTTGCCGATTTCAGCGGCGTCGTAATAGTCGAAGATGTCGTCGCGAATCTGAAACATGACGCCCAGGTTCTGCCCGAACAGCGCGGCGGCGGCCACCGCTTCTCCGTCGGCCCCGGCACTCTCCGCGCCTATGGCGGCACAAGCCTCGAACAGGGCGGCCGTCTTGCGCTTGATGATTTCGTAGTAAGCCTCCTCAGATATCTGCTGGTTCTGGATGTTCGACAGCTGTAGAATCTCGCCGTCGGACAGCGTGCGGCCCAGTTCGGCCAGGTGGCGCACGATGACTTCCGAATGGGTGCGCGACACGTAGAGCAAGGCCGTCGACAGGATGTAGTCGCCCACCAGCACCGCCACCTTGTTGTTGTACGTGGCATTGACGCTGGCCTGGCCCCGCCGCTCGCCGCTCTCATCCACCACGTCGTCGTGTACGAGGCTGGCCGTGTGCAGAAGTTCCAGTCCCACGGCCGCATGCTGCGTGACGCTGCTCACCGAACCGAAGTTGCGGGCCATCAGCAGTATCAACATCGGGCGCATCCGCTTGCCGCCTTTACCTCGGATATGCGCAAGCGCTTGGGCCAGAAGACCGTCGGAATGGTCTAATGAAGCTTGGAACAACGCGATGAAATCGGCCAATTCGGCTTGGATAGGCCGCTGAATAAGAGAAAGGTAGTCCATTCTAATTTGTAATTTGTCACAAAATTAATGAATTAATCGGGAAGTGTGATTGTTTTTTACTAATTTTACGCCAAATAAACAAATAAGAATGGATAAATTATTCCTGTTAGATGCGTACGCGTTAATCTATCGTTCCTACTATGCTTTCATCCGATCACCCCGCATCAATTCAAAAGGATTGAACACTTCGGCCGTGATGGGGTTTGTCAATACGCTCCACGAGGTGATGACCAAGGAGCACCCCACTCATATCGGCGTGGCCTTTGACCATGGATCGACGTTCCGTCACGAAGCGTTTCCGGCCTACAAGGCACAGCGCGAGGAAACGCCCGAGGACATCAAGTTGAGCGTTCCGATTATCAAAGACATCCTGCGGGCCTTCCGCATCCCCATCCTACAGGCCGATGGATTTGAAGCCGACGACGTGATTGGCACACTGGCGCTACGCGCCGGTGAGGCAGGCATCGAGACTTACATGCTCACGCCCGACAAGGACTATGGCCAGTTGATTCGCGACAACGTATATATGTATCGTCCGCAACATGGCGGCGGCTACGAAAAGTTAGGACCGAACGAGGTTCAAGAGAAATATGGAATCAGCACTCCGGCACAGATCATCGACCTGTTGGCCCTCATGGGCGACTCGGCCGATAACTTTCCGGGCTGTCCGGGGGTAGGTGAAAAGACGGCGGCGAAGCTCATCAATGAATTTGGTTCTACCGAAGAGCTCCTCGCCCACACCGACCAACTGAAAGGAAAAATGCGCGAGAAGGTGGAAGGGGCCATCGAAGACATCAAGATGTCAAAATTCTTGGCGACCATCCGAACCGATGTGCCACTCGATGTGACGTTCGACGATTTGAAGGTAGAAGCACCCGACGAGAACAAACTGGCCGAAATCTTCACCGAACTGGAGTTTAAGACGCTCACAAACAAAATCTTAAACAAACCCGAACAAAAGCAAAAAAACGCAAATATTGAGCTTGATATCTTTGCGGAAAATACGAACGATGGGGCGGTTGTCGCAAAAAAAGCCGATTATTTGAGCCTTAAAACGACCCCTCATAACTACCAACTCGTTGATAATGAGGAAGAAATGCGTCGTTTTTGTGACTTTTTTCTTACAAAAGAAATTATCAGTCTAGACACGGAAACGACTTCGACGAACGCAATCGACGCAGAATTGGTCGGTTTGAGCTTCAGTGTGGAGGAAGGAAAGGCGATTTATGTACCCATTTCCGCTAATCGTGAAGAAGTCTTAAAAACCGTCAACATATTCAAACCGCTCTACGAAAACGCCGAAATCATGAAAGTAGGGCAAAACATCAAGTACGACATCGAGGTGCTGCGACGTTACGACGTTGAAGTCAGAGGTCCGCTTTTCGATACGATGATTGCTCATTATCTCATCCAACCCGAGCTCCATCACAACATGGATTACCTGGCAGAGATTTATCTGAACTACCAAACGATCCACATAGAAGAGCTGATCGGCCCCAAAGGACGTGGCCAAAAGTCGATGCGCGACCTTGCTCCGACCGACATTTATGAATACGCGGCTGAGGATGCCGACGTGACTTTGAAGCTGAAGAACATTCTGGAGCCTAAGCTGAAGGAGCTTGGCGTGGAAGAATTGTTCCACCATATCGAGATGCCGCTCATCCAAGTGCTGGCTGATATGGAACTTTCGGGCGTGGTACTCGACACGAAAGCACTGGCCGAAACTGCAGAAACGTTCAACAACCGCTTGCTGGAGCTCGAACAACGCATCTATGAACTGGCCGGCGAATCGTTTAATATCTCCAGTCCGAAGCAGGTGGGTGACATCCTTTTCGGCAAGATGCAGATTATAGACAAACCCAAAAAGACCAAGACGGGGCAGTATGTCACCTCGGAAGAAGTGCTGCAACAGCTGCGTCCGAAGAGTCCTATCATCGCCGCCATCCTCGACTATCGCGGCCTGAAGAAGTTGCTCGGCACGTATGTCGAGGCACTTCCCAAACTCATCAATGCCCGAACGGGGCATATCCATACGTCCTTTAACCAGTCGGTCACGGCCACAGGACGCCTCTCATCGAGCGATCCCAACCTGCAAAACATCCCCGTGCGCGATGATGATGGTAAGGAAATACGCAAATGTTTCATCCCCGAACCGGGTTGTCTCTTCTTTTCGGCCGACTATAGTCAGATCGAACTGCGCATCATGGCTCATCTTTCGGGCGATGAAGCGATGATAGAAGCCTTCCGCGAGGGCTTCGATATTCACGCCGCAACGGCCGCGAAGATTTGGCATAAGGCCCTTGAGGACGTCACATCCGAAGAAAGAAAGAAGGCCAAGCAGGCTAATTTCGGCATCATTTATGGCATCACGACCTTCGGATTGGCCCAACGCATGGACATTTCTAACGGCGAAGCCCGAGCGTTGATTGATGGTTACTTCGCCACTTTCCCCAAAGTGCGGGCCTATATGGAAGAGGCGAAAGAGCAGGCACGCCGCCAAGGCTATGCCGAAACGCTCTTCCACCGCCGCCGCTATCTACCCGATATCAACAGCCGCAACGCTACCGTGCGTGGTTTTGCCGAGCGCAACGCCATCAACGCACCCATTCAGGGCAGCGAGGCCGACATCATCAAGCTGGCCATGGTGCGTATCTGGCAGCGGTTTAAGGCCGAAGGTGTGCGCTCGAAGATGATGTTGCAGGTGCACGATGAACTCAATTTCAGCGTTGTACCCGAGGAAAAAGAGCTGGTTGAGCGCATTGTCATGGAGGAAATGCAGGGCGCTTACGAGTTAAGCGTGCCACTGACGGCCGATGCCGGTTGGGGAAAGAACTGGCTGGAGGCGCATTAAAGGAGGCCTCCCCCGCCCCTCCCAAGGAGGGGAGTACCTACCGGATTGAAACTAAAGGCAGCTGTTTATTGAGTATTAGTTTTTCGGTTGCTGACCTAACGCCACGTGATTGAAACACCAATGACAGTTGTTTGTTGAATATTAGTTTTTCGATTGCTGACCTGGCGCCACGTAATTGCAACCAATGGCAGCTATTCTTTGGGCTTATATACTGACTATATTTGATAGAATCTTTTGGATTCAGGGCTTGTCAGGCCCTCTAACATTTACTTTTTATGAAGAAAATCATCCGTATTCTTCTGATTATCCTTTTTCTTTTGGCAGGTCTGCTTCTGGCCGTCAGCCACTATATGTTGGGCTATTCGCTGCAACCGTCCAACAACAGGGGCCGACGCATCAACTATTGTTACCATCGCATGCGCCAACAGTACCCCGAAATGAAACCGTGGCTCGACAGTTTGCGACGCAATGGCGGCTGGAAGGACGTGTGGCTCACACGACCGGGCGGACGATATCATGCCCTTCGCGTCGACGCGCCACACCCGACAAACCGCGTTGCCATCCTTGTTCACGGCTATACCGACAGCCATCTCTCCATGCTTATGATTGGAAAAATCTATGCCGACATGGGTTTCAACCTGCTTCTGCCCAACCTTAACGACTGCGGACGCAGCCCCCGCAACTTCATGCACATGGGAGCGGGCGACGATCAGTTGCTCGTGCGTCGGTGGATGGCCTATGCCGACAGCCTGTGGAGGGGTTCCTCGCCGGCCACTCGCCAGATACTGCACGGTGTTTCGATGGGTGCGGCCACGGTGATGACGCTCAGCGGCGGCTTTCCCGAGCAGAATTTGGACGGTCGCAACAAGGATTCTATCGACGCGCCGCTGCGCTATGTGGCCGCCTACGTGGAGGACTGCGGTTATAGCAGCACCTTCAACGAGTTTGAAGGACAGCTCAAGGAGCAATTCTCACTGCCCGCCTTTCCCCTACTCTACACCACATCCATGCTCTGCGAATGGCGCAACGGCTGGGACTTCCGCGACTTTGCGGCCATCGACGCCGTGCGCCGGTGTCGCAAACCCATGCTCTTCATCCACGGCAGCAACGATACCTTCGTGCCCACCCACATGGTTTACGACCTCTACCGGGCCAAACCGGCACCGAAACAATTGTGGATAGCACCCGGTTCGAAGCACGCCCGCAGCTATCGAGACCATAAAAAGGAATACAGCAGGCGCGTAAAAGAGTTTGTAGAAAAGGCTATCTGATTGATTCTGATGGGTTCGGATGGCACGATCAGGGCAGTCCGGCCGACGAGTCTTTCCCTTAAAAGATAGGCCTATTCATGTTTTTTGTGTACTTTTGCAGCATTATCTAAAGAATATCAATCATTTACTGTCCGGCAAGGACCGTTTCTTATAAACATTTCAACAAGATTATGGCTTTAAAATGTGGTATTGTGGGACTCCCCAACGTGGGCAAGTCTACATTATTCAACTGTTTGTCGAGTGCCAAAGCGCAGTCGGCCAACTTCCCTTTTTGTACGATAGAACCCAATCTGGGCGTCATCAGCGTGCCCGATGAGCGTCTCAATAAGTTGGCCGAAATCGTGCATCCGGGTCGCATCGTGCCTGCCACCTGCGAGATTGTCGACATCGCCGGCCTCGTGAAAGGTGCGAGCAAGGGCGAAGGTTTGGGCAATAAATTCCTTGGAAACATCCGTGAGTGCGACGCCATTATCCATGTCATCCGTTGCTTCGACGATGATAATATTGTGCGCGAGGGCGGCATGGCCGTAGATCCGGTGGCCGATAAGGAAATCATCGACACCGAACTGCAGCTCAAAGACCTCGAAACCATCGACGCGCAACTGGCCAAACAGCAGAAGGCAGCGGCCGCCGGCAACAAGGATGCCAAACTAATGGTGACGGTACTCGAGGCTTATAAAGAGGTACTGGAGCAGGGACGCAACGCTCGCGAGGTAACTTTTGAAAGCAAAGAGGAGCAACAGGCGGCTCACGACCTGTTCCTTCTCACCACCAAACCCGTGCTCTACGTCTGCAATGTCGATGAAACCAGTGCCAAATCGGGCAATGAATACAGCCGTAAAGTAGAAGAAATTGCTGCCCGCGAAGGCGCCGAGGCCATGACGATTGCCGCCAAAACCGAGGAAGATATCGCCTCGCTCGAGACCTACGAGGACAAGCAAATGTTCCTCGAAGAGCTGGGACTAACGGAGAGCGGCGTCAATCGCCTCATCAAAAAGGCCTACGCCCTGCTCAATCTGGAGACCTTTATCACCGCCGGAGAGATAGAAGTGAAGGCCTGGACCTATCATAAAGGCTGGAAAGCCCCGCAGTGTGCCGGCGTCATCCACACCGATTTTGAGAAAGGTTTCATCCGTGCCGAAGTCATCAAGTACGCCGACTACATCCAATACGGTTCGGAAGCCGCCGTGCGCGAGGCCGGCAAGCTCGGTATCGAGGGCAAGGAATATGTCGTGCAGGACGGCGACATCATGCACTTTAGGTTTAATGTATAGCCTCTCCCCCGCCCCTCCCCCGTAGGGAGGGGAGCCACTATCTTGCGTCGCCTGTTTCAAACCGGTAGGCAAACCTTCCCTGTTGGTGAGCCACCATCTTGCGTCGCTGACTTCAAGTCCACAATGCAACAACCTCTTTTGCCCCCTTTTTCAAACCGCAGGCAAGCCCTCCCCCACTGGGGAGGGTTGGGAGAGGCCGCTTTTAAAATCCTTTTCTCTTATGAATAACTTACTTTTCATCCTTTGGAACCCCGATCTCTACGTCTTTCACCTGGGATCATGGGGACTGCGTTGGTACTCGACGTGCTGGCTCATCGGCCTGGTGGGCGCTTATTTCATGGTGAAATGGCTGTTCAGCGACCAGCGGATAGCCACGCGCACCATCGTGAAAGATGGGAAGAAAGTCGAAGAAAACGTCTTCGACCCGCTTCTCATCTACTGCTTCCTGGGCATTCTCATCGGCGCGCGCCTCGGCCACTGCCTGTTCTACCAGCCCGACTACTTCCTCTCGTCGTGGGACCACGTCGTCGAGATGATTCTTCCCATCCACCACATGGCGGACGGTTCGTGGCGGTTTGTGGGCTATGAGGGACTGGCTTCGCACGGCGGCACGCTCGGCCTCATGCTGGCCCTCGTCATCTACAGCCGACAGACGGGCGTCCGCCTGTGGACGGTGCTCGACAACATCGCCATCGCCACCCCCATCACGGCCTGCTTCATCCGCCTGGGAAACCTCATGAACAGCGAGATCATCGGCAAGGTGACCGACGTGCCCTGGGCCTTCATCTTCGAGCGCGTCGACCAGCAGCCGCGCCACCCCGGCCAACTCTACGAGGCCATCGCCTACGCCTGCTTCTTCTTCGTGGGCTGGTACTTCTACCGCCACGCCAAGCGTCCCGTGGGCCACGGCTTCTACTTCGGTCTCTGCATCACGCTCATCTTCGCCTTCCGCTTCTTCATCGAGTACACCAAGGACGTCCAGGTGGACTTCGAGCAGGGCATGCTCCTCAACATGGGGCAGATACTCTCCATCCCCTTCATCATTCTGGGGATTTATTGCATGAAAAGAAGCGGAAAGTAGGCCTGCGCCGACGCCGCCAAGAAGCATTTCAACCTATCCACCGCCTGTCAAACGCGGTGGTAGGTCTCGTCAAAGGGCTGGCGGTAGCGGTCGCCCCACACGCCGTCGGGCAGCCGCACGCCGCAAGTGACGACCATGTTGACCTCGGCCGCCGCCGGAAGGTGCAACACCCGCTTGACTTTCAGGCTGTCGAAGCCCTCCAGCGGACACGTGTCGTAGCCGGCCTCGCTCATCGCCAGCATGAAAGTCTGCACGGCCAGGGCGCAACTCTTGTGCACCACCACGCGCGTGTCATGTTCCGACACCTGCCTGACGATGGGACGGGCCAGCCCCACCAGCTGCGCCAGCCCCTTCAGCAGCCATCCTTTCAGGCCGAAGAAGCGACTGTAGAGCAGGGGCATGACCTTGCCATAATACAGATTCCACTTGGCTATGCGCTTCTCCTGCTTCGCGGCGGGGCTGTTGCGCCGCGTGTTGCCCTCCTCGAAGCGGCGCACGGCTGCGGCATGCCGCCTGTAGAGGTCCTGCCGAGTAACGAAGACCACCATCTCCCGGGCCGACCGTGCCGTGAGCTGGTCGAGACAGGCGTGGGCCAGCTTCGCGAGCATGGCCTTGTCGGTCACGTGGTAGCACTCCCACAACTGCATGTTGGAACTCGTCGGAGCCAGCGTCGCCAGTTCCAGACATTGCTTCACGCGCTCAGAGTCGAGCTGCTTTTCGGGGTCGAAATGGCGGACGGCCCGTCTGTGATTGAGAATTTCCTGTAAAGTCATATTATTCAAATGAATGGTATCGAAGAATGTCGAAGCGCCAAGTCCGTTTCCGCCCGACCGATTTTTTGTTTGAATGCAAAGATAGCGATTGTCCGGATGCGAAACAAGTCTCGGAAAGTGTTACAAACAGGTCATTTCACCACCTTCCTGCCATCCAATATATAGACGCCGTGGGGCAGCTGTTGCAGCCTTGAAGCCGAGGAGACCTTGCGGCCGCCGATCGAATAGACCGTGCCGGCATTCTTCAAAGGCGGGCGGACGACAGCGATGTCAGACGCCAACGGCTTGAAATAGGCATCCATCTGCTCCAGCCGCTGGGCATACCACTGCTTGACATGCCCGATTTCAGCCTTCAGGTCGCCGACCACCGGCGTGCCTTCGGTCCATCGGGCCACCTCGCGCTGCCATGCGCCCGAGCCGATGAACAGCCCCGCATACTTCTCCAGCAGCCCGTCGACCGTCTCCTGCGACAGCGCGCCCTTTCGAAGCGTCATCCAACGGTCGGCCAGATAGGTGCGGTAGTTCAGCAAGTTGTCCTCCCAGAGTTTGGCGTAGGGATTGTTCTTGTTGACCCGTTCGTCCGCAATGGCCGTCTGGTCGTAGGTTCCCTCCTTGAAGCGGCCGTCGTAATAGCCGCCCAACGAGGTGTCCAAGTCCCAGGGCGTGATGAGGAACCGGCGTCCCTTGGTGAGGTCGGGCGTGCTGAGGAACATGTTCTTGTTGCCGTTGTCGATGAGGTTCAGGGCCAGGACAAACAGGTGGAAGTCGGCCACGTTGTCGAGATAGAAGTGCTTTTCAAAGTCCTCCGCAAACTTTTCTTTCGGTTCCTCGCAGAACGTATAGAGGTCTCTGAGCGGCTGCCAGGCGGCTGCTGACGGGTGCTTGTCGGGCGTTTCCAGCTCCCACTCGTTCCAGTCGACGGTCGTCATGGGCTGGCTGTCGTCCAACAGTGACAGCTGAAGTCCCGTGTGGTCCCACGAGTTGCTCTTGTAGAGCAGCCCCTTGATGGTCACGTTCTTGTCCTTGTTCACCTTTTCCTTCTTCAGGTCGAGCAACTTGCGGTTGATTTTGTCGGTCAGGCAGTAGATTCCGTTGTACTTCCCGTTGAGAAGCATCTCGACGAAGCGGCCCTTCGTGCCGTTGCGGCGGTCGAAATCGGTCTTGTAAGGCGTCTTGGAATAGAGGTTCCAGATGTCGAAGCAGACGCGGTTGCGCATGCGGATGACGTCGATGGCCATGGCGTCGAGAATCCACTTGTCGGTCTTCCGTATGTCGAGCAGGGTGGTGTCGAGCGACGAACCCTTTTCATTGAGCAGCTTCACGTTGAGCGACCACTTGGGATAGTGGCGCGCCGTGGCCCCCCGTTGGCGGAAGGCGGCACGTATGTCCTGCAACGACTGGGCCGTACCGTCGAGCAGACTGAGCTTTCCCGGCGCGTATTCGGCGCCCGTGGGGTCGTCCGTCCACAGGTCTATGACGGGCAGAGAGGTGAAGACCACCGGTGCTTCGGCCTTCACGTCGCTTCCCTCCATGAGGCGGAAGACATAGGCTTCGCCCGGCTTGACCTCCCCTATCGTCGCCACGGGAAGCCCCGAAGCCTTGGCCACGACCCGCATCTGCCAACCGCTCGAAAGCGCGTCCTGCAAGCCTACGTCGGTCTTCTGCGCGCCGTCGGCGGGCAAGGTGCAGAAGAAGCTGCCACCCTGCTGGTCGAAGGGCAGCCGCATGCCGCAGAAGGTCACGCCGCGGCCATACAGCGAGAAGGGCGTCGCCACGGGCACGGCCACCTTCTTTCCGGCCTCGTCGTAGAGCGTGAAGCGCATTTCCTTCGCGCTTCCGTCGCCCGAGCTGGCCCCGACGAGCAAGTCCTTCGCCGTCTCCATGAAGTAGTCCATCGTGCCGCCGTCGGCATAGCTGAACGTATAGGCGCCGTCGGTGGTGCCCACCGTCCACACCGCAGTGGCGCCCTTGCTCTCGACAAGTTCCAGCCGCAGATAGGTTTTATAATCCTTGGCGGGCGTGAACGACAGATAACGGCCGGTCGCCACATTGCGGAAGCTCACGCCCCCCTCGCCCAGCTCGGCCACCCAGAGGCCGTCGTCGGTCCACTTGGCCTCGTCCTGCTCGTAGTAGACCTTCTTTTCCACGCCGTGGTGCTTGCCGTCGCAGACGCCACCCTTGCCCAGGGCCACGCTCTCCAGCCTGTATTTATGGCCGTCGACAAGCCCCGAGAACCGCGGACTCACGGCCATGGGCTTGGCATGCAGGCCGGAAAAAGACAACGAAAACAGGCTGACAAGCCACACGAGCACGCGACCGACTGAATGGGGACGCGGGAATACGGAACGATCTTTCATTTGGAAGAGACTGAAAAATTTGATATGAATAAACCAATAAGTGACAGCGAATGCTGTAAAAGTTATCAAAGGTAGGCAAAAAACAGGTGCTTTCGCAACCCAGTCGCGTTAATATGAGTTAAACGACAGTCCGCCACAACCGCCACGAAAGGCGGAAAAAACACGTAAAAGGGCCACGGGCTTGCGCATGCCGCCTTTTTTCCGTAACTTCGCCATGCGCAAACCGCCGGCAACGGCACGCCCCCTACACAGAAAAAAGATGAAAATGAAAGAATCAGCTTGCAGCTTCAAGGAGGTTCGCACAGCCTCCACGCCCTCGCCTCGCACCGTCCTGAAATGGCCGACGGGCCTTTTCCTCCTCTCCTTCCTCCTCCTCGGCTGCGGCCGTTCCACGCCGCCCAAGCCCACGCCACGGCCCCACCTCACGACGGAGATCATGCTCAAGACCACGCCCGTCAAGGACCAGGGCCGCAGCGAGCTGTGCTGGGTCTACGCCATGCTGGCCACCATCGAGACCGAACACCTGACGCAGGGCGACTCCGTCAACCTTTCGCCCGACTACATCGCCCGCCTCTACCTCACGCAGCAGGCCCGCAGCCACTACCTGGGCCACGGCCGGACGGCCATCACGCTGCGAGGCACGGCCCCCATGCTCCTCCGCCTCGTCCAGACCTACGGCCTCGTGCCCTACGACAGCTATCCCGAACGCGAGCCGCGGGCCAACTGCAACGTGCTGTGCCGGCAGCTGGAGCAGGCCTCGCGCCACGCGCCCGACCTCCATCGGCTGCAACGGCGCGCCGACGACCTGCTCGACCAAGGGCTCGGCGTCATGCCCGCGGCCCGGGTCTACATGCTCGGGGCCAGCTACACGCCCCTGGAGTTCGCCCACAGCGTGTGCCGCACCGACGAATATGAGGCCCTGACCAGCTTCACGCACCACCCCTTCGGCCGGAGGTTCGCCCTCGAAGTGCCCGACAACCGCATGGGCGACCTCTGCCTCAACCTGCCGCTCGACACGCTCGTCAGCCGCGTCGACCGCTCCCTGCGCCACGGCCATCCCGTGTGCTGGGAGGGCGACATCTCCAACGACGGCTTCTCCTTCGCCAGCGGCACGGCCCGCGTCGACCCGCGGCTGCATGTCGGCCAGGCTCTTCGCCAGCGGCTTTTCGAGCGGCGGCAGACCACCGACGACCATTGCATGGCGCTCGTCGGCATCGTGCGCACCCGCAAGGGCCACAAACTCTACGTGGCCAAGAACTCCTGGGGCACCGGCAACGCCTTCGGGGGCTTCGTCTACATGAACGAAAACTATCTGCGACAAAACACCATCTGCGTGGTGATGAAGCGGTCGAATTGACACCCGCCCCCCAAAAAACACCCCTTCACCCCAACATCCTAACACCTTTTAAACCTTTCCGACCCTTCGGTGAAATTATATTTCCATCATACGCCCTAACTTTGCAGGCGAAAACAACACACAAATCTTATAATGAACATGATGGAAGACGTAAATGTAAAATTGATGTATCAGGGACGAGTGAGGACTTTCAGGAAATCCGAACTCAGACCGTTGCGGGAAGAAGCCATGACGGAGATGCAACAGCTCGTGATGGAACTGATGGACGACCGCGCCGAGGGGCGGCCGAAGTGGAAAAGCACCACCACCGACCTGGTGGAGATGATTGACGACGTCTACACGCTCGGCGACGTGAAGGACGCACGGGGCTGCGACCTCACCTTCAGCTACATGGTGCGGGCCGTCTGCCGCCGACTGGTGAAGCCCGTGCCCCGCAATCCGCGGTCGTATGCCTACCGGGCGCGCATGCGGAAGTCGATGCGCCAAAGCTCGCTGCTCGACCGCTGGGTGCTGATGAAGCTCAACGGCTGCGACCCCCGCCGCGAACTGCTCGACCGAAGCTGAGCTTTCGGCCGGCGAAAGGGCTGCCGTCGCGTGCTGAAAGGGCTGCCGTCGCGTGCTGAAAGAACCGCCGTCGCAGGACAGAAAGACTGCCGTCGCAGGGCAGAAAGGATGTAGGCACAAGTGTATCGCACAGCTTCTTGCAACAAGCCGGAAAACGTCGTAACTTTGCATTGTCAATAAGAGAAACACACGACATTGACCGCCTGAATCCAATACTATGAAAAACCCTCGGGCGAACATGAACAAAAACAACAAAAAAAATCGAAACATGAAAAGAGAAAACACACAACACGCTTGTCCGTTCAGGCTGACACCCCACTTCACGCTCGAAGAGATGACGCACTCGGAGACCGCCCGCCTCTACGACATCGACAACACGCCGACACCGGAGGTCATCCACAACCTGCAAACGCTCTGCACGAAGGTGCTGGAGCCGCTCCGCAAGGAGTTCGGACCCGTCCGGGTGACGAGCGGCTATCGGTCGGCGTGGCTCAACCACCTGGTGGGTGGCGTCAAGCGCTCGCAGCACATCCTGGGCCAGGCGGCCGACATCCACATCCCCGACCGCCGACGCGGCGTTGAAATGCTTGAGTTCATCTTCATGACACTGGACTACGACCAGCTGCTGCTGGAACACAACGCCCAGGGTGGCGAGTGGATTCACGTGAGCTACAACGAAAGCCACAACCGCTGCGTCATGATTCCTTACTATATGGGGAATTAGGAATGTGAAATGTGAAGTTAGAGCGGCTCCCCCGCCCCATCTCCCCTACAAGGGGGAGCCGCCCGCTTCCGTCGCCTGCTTCATTCCAGCAGGCACTCCCCTCCTTTGGAGGGGCGGGGGAGGCTAAGAACCTCGAGGTCAAACGCCGGCAACGACCTCGTCTTCATAAATCAATCAATTATCAATCAATCAATTATCAACCATTTAAAACACCAAGACATTATGGCAGTAAATTACAAAATGTATCAGGACAACCGAAAGGAAAGCAAGACGAAGGGCAAGTGGTTCGCCCGGGCGACGCACAGCGGCGTCGTCGAAACCAAGCAACTGGCCGCCATCATCGAGCGCAACAGTTCGATGAAGCAGAGCGACGTACAGGCGGTGCTCATCGAACTGACCGAGGTGATGACCGACATGCTCCAGAACTCCATGCGCGTGAAGATCAACGGCCTGGGCAGCTTCAAGATCGGGATATCCACCCGCGCCGCCGACACGCAGAAGGAGTTCAGCCTGGCCAAGAACCTGCGCAACATACACGTAATCTTCCAGCCGGAGATGACCGTCGACCGCGCCGGAAAGGTGCGCACCAAGTCGCTGCTCAGAGGCGTGGAACTGCGCGAGTACGGCAAGCATGCCGACGGCGAAGGCGACAAGACCACTACGACCAAGCCCGGCGGCAAGCCCGCAGGCGTAGAGGAAGGAGGCAACTGATGTCGAAGATGAACCTCAACTCCTGGCAGATCGTCATCAAGGTGGTCATAGCGGTGGCCTCGGCACTGCTCGGCGCCCTGGGGGCCGAAACCCTGTGAGCCGGCCGACGGGTCGCTCCAGCCGGAGAGACATTTGCTGACAAGCTGTATCATGCCGATTGACAATCGGGCGGGTTTGTGAAAATCCGCCCGATTTTTTGTATTCGTTTCTGGGACGTTTCTCGGCAATAATATGTAACTTTGCAACCATCACCCGACGAAAACAAAATAACACAATCATAAAATGGATTACAATTTCAGAGACATTGAAAGCAAATGGCAACGGAAATGGGCCGAAGAGAAGACCTACCACGTAGTGGAGGATGAGAAGAAGAGCAAGTTCTACGTGCTCAACATGTTCCCCTACCCTTCCGGCGCCGGACTGCATGTGGGCCATCCGCTGGGATACATCGCTTCGGACATCTACGCCCGCTACAAACGGCTGCAAGGTTTCAACGTCCTGAACCCCATGGGCTACGACGCCTACGGACTCCCCGCCGAGCAATACGCCATCCAGACGGGGCAGCACCCGGCCAAGACGACCGAGGAGAACATCCAACGATATCGCCGCCAGCTGGACAAGATAGGCTTCTCGTTCGACTGGGACCGCGAGGTGCGCACCTGCGACCCTGATTACTACCACTGGACGCAGTGGGCCTTCGAGCGGATGTTCGACAGCTACTTCTGCAACGACAGCCGGAAGGCCCGTCCCATCGAAGAGCTGGTGAAGCGTTTCGAGACGCGGGGCACCGAAGGACTCGACGCGGCGCAGAGCGAGGAACTGCGGTTTACGGCCGAGGAGTGGCGCGCCATGAGCGAGGTGGAGCAGCAGCAGACGCTCATGAACTACCGCATCGCCTACCTGGGCGAGACGATGGTCAACTGGTGCCCGGGACTGGGCACGGTGCTGGCCAACGACGAGGTGGTGGACGGCGTGAGCGAGCGCGGCGGCTATCCCGTGGTGCAGAAGAAGATGCGGCAATGGTGCCTGCGCACGTCGGCCTACGCGCAGCGGTTGCTCGACGGACTCGACACCATCGACTGGACGGAGTCCATCAAGGAGACGCAGCGCAACTGGATCGGCCGTTCCGAAGGCACCGAAATGGAATTCAAGGTGGCCGACAGCGAGCGGCATTTCACTATTTTTACGACGCGCGCCGACACGATTTTCGGCGTGACGTTCATGGTGCTGGCGCCCGAGTCGGAGCTGGTGGACGAACTGACGACGCCGGAGCAGCGGGCCGAAGTGGACGAATACCTGGCCTATGTCAAGAAGCGCACCGAGCTGGACCGCATGAGCGACCGCAAGGTGACGGGCGTCTTCAGCGGCAGCCACGCCGTCAATCCGTTCACGGGAGACAACATTCCCATCTATATATCCGAATATGTGCTGGCCGGCTACGGCACGGGAGCCATCATGGCGGTGCCCGCCCACGACAGCCGCGACTATGCCTTCGCCAAGCATTTCGGCCTGCCCATCGTCCCGCTGGTCGAGGGTGCCGATGTCAGCGAGGAGAGTTTCGACGCCAAGGAGGGCACGGTGATGAACTCGCCGAAGGCCGGACGCACGGCACTCGACGGCTTCAGCCTGAACGGATTGACCGTGAAGGAGGCCATCGCCACGACGAAGGAGTTCGTGAAGAGCCACGGATTGGGCCGCGTAAAGGTGAACTACCGCCTGCGCGACGCCATCTTCTCGCGCCAACGCTACTGGGGCGAGCCGTTCCCCGTATATTACAAGGACGGCATGCCACGGATGATACCCGAGGAATGCCTGCCCTTGCAGCTGCCCGACATCGAGACCTACAAGCCCACCGAGACCGGCGAACCGCCTCTCGGACGTGCCAAGCGGTGGGCGTGGGACGAGAAGAACCGGGAGGTGACGGAGACCGCGCGCGTCGACAACGTGTCCGTCTTCCGCCTCGAACTCAACACCATGCCGGGCTTCGCGGGCAGTTCGGCCTACTATCTGCGCTATATGGACGCCCGCAACACGACGGCCCTCGTGGGAAAAGCGGCCGACGACTACTGGCAGGATGTGGATCTCTACGTCGGTGGCACAGAGCATGCCACGGGACACCTTATTTATAGTCGTTTCTGGAACAAGTTCCTGTTCGACTGTGGCGTAAGTTGCAAGGAGGAACCTTATCGCAAACTTGTCAACCAAGGTATGATTCAGGGGCGCTCCAACTTCGTTTACCGTGTCAATAAGTCGGCCGAGGATGTGGCGTCGTCGGCTCCTGTCTTTGTATCTTTCGGACTGAAAGACCAATACGACACTACGCCCATCCACGTCGACGTGAACATCGTCGACAACGACGTGCTCGACCTGGAGGCGTTCAAGGCTTGGCGACCCGAATACAACGACGCCGAATTTATCTTGGAAGACGGTAAATACATCTGCGGGTGGGCCGTTGAGAAGATGTCGAAGTCGATGTTCAACGTTGTCAACCCCGACAGAATCGTCGAGAAGTACGGCGCCGACACGCTCCGTCTCTATGAAATGTTCCTCGGTCCGGTGGAAGCGAGCAAGCCCTGGGACACTAACGGCATCGACGGTTGCCACCGCTTCCTGCGCAAGTTCTGGAATCTCTACTTCGACAACCGCACCGGCGGGAGTGTCGTCAACGACGAAGAGCCGGGCAAGGACAGTCTCAAGAGCCTGCACAAGCTCATCAAGAAGGTGACCGAAGACATCGAGAAGTTCTCCTACAACACCGCCATCTCGGCTTTCATGATTGCCGTCAACGAACTGGGACAGCAGAAGTGCCACAGCCGCGGGCTGCTCCGCGACCTCACCATCCTGATGGCGCCGTTCGCCCCGCACGTCGCCGAGGAGCTGTGGCAGCAGCTGGGCGGGCAAGGCAGCGTGTGCGACGCCGCATGGCCCACATGGAACGCCGCCTATCTGGCCGAAGACGAGATGCAGCTCACGGTCAGCTTCAACGGCAAGGCACGCTATCAGAAGCTCTTCCCTGTTGACGCTTCCAAGGAGCTGATAGAGCAATCTGTTCTCGACGACGAGCGAAGCCTGAAGTATTTGGAAGGCAAGAGCATCGTCAAAGTAATCATCGTACCACGAAAAATCATTAATATTGTCATCAAATGATGCGTAAACAGCAAATCTGGAATGAGACCAAGGACTACTTGTTCATCACCATCGGTCTCCTTTTGTACACCATTTCGTTCACCGTTTTCCTCATGCCCTACCAGATTGTGGCCGGCGGCGTGACGGGATTGGCCGCCATTGTCTACTACGCCACGGGCTTCCGCATCGAGAACACCTACATTATTATCAACCTGGCGCTGCTTGTCGTCGCGTTGAAAGTGCTGGGATTCAAGTTCATGATGAAGACTATCTTCGCCATCTTCACGCTCTATTTCATGCTGATTGTGGCGCAAGACCTCCTTCCCAAACAGCCCAACGGCCTGCCCATCAAGCTGCTGGGTGAGGGCCAGGACTTCATGTCGATGGTCATCGGATGCGTCATCACGGGCATTGCCCTGGCCACGGTGTTCCTGCACAACGGCTCCACGGGCGGCACCGACATCATCGCGGCCTCCATCAACAAGTATCACAACATCTCACTGGGCACCGTCCTCATCGCCGTCGACTTCTGCATCATCGGCAGCTGTATGTTCATTCCGCAGTTCGGAACCTACATCGAGCGCGCCCACAAGGTGATGTTCGGACTCTGCGTGATGACCCTTGAGAACGTCTCGCTCGACTATGTGATGAACGCCCGACGCGAATCGGTGCAGTTCATGATATTCTCCCGCAAGTATATGGAAATCGCCGACGAGATCGGAACGCAGACGAATCACGGCGTCACGATACTCGACGGCCACGGCTGGTACACCGGTCAGGACGTGAAAGTGCTCTGCGTGCTGGCCAAGAAGAACGAGAGCACGGAGATATTCCGCATGATCAAGATGATCGACCCCAACGCGTTCGTCAGCCAGAGCAGCGTCATCGGCGTCTACGGCGAGGGCTTCGACGAGATGAAAGTGAAGGTAAAGAAGAAAAAGGAGATAGAGAAGGCATGAAAATCGTATTCGCAACGAACAACAAGCACAAGCTGGAGGAGATACGCGAGATACTCGGCAGCGGCTTCGACGTCGTGTCGCTGAAGGACATCGGCTGCAACGTGGACATCCCAGAGACGGGCGACACGCTTGAGGAAAACGCCCGCCAGAAGGCCGAATACGTCTTCAGCCGCTACGGGCTGGACTGCTTCGCCGACGACACGGGGCTGGAAGTGGAGGCCCTCGACGGCGCGCCGGGCGTACACAGCGCACGCTATGCCGAAGGCACCGACCACGACAGCCGGGCCAACATGGCCAAACTGTTGCGCGAAATGGCCGGCAAGGCCAACCGCAAGGCCCGTTTCCGCACGGTCATCTCGCTCATCCGCCATGACGGCGACCATCCGCTCGGCCGCGAACAGCAGTTCGAGGGCGTCGTGGAAGGCCGCATCAGCACCTCGCCCCACGGTTCCGAAGGCTTCGGCTACGACCCCGTCTTCGTGCCCGACGGCCACACGGAGAGCTTCGCGCAGCTTGGCGAAGCCGTCAAGAACACCATCAGCCACCGCGCAAGAGCCGTGAAGAAGCTGGTGGACGAGCTGACTCGCCAACCCATTCACCCATCCATCTGAACAACCACCCGCCGACTTGAACACCACCCGCCAACTCATCATCGCTCTCCTGCTGCTGACAGCCTCTCACGGCATGGCGCAGACCGGCACCTGGAGGGCCTATCCCGCCTACCACGACCTGCAACAAGTGGAACAGGCGGGCAAGTTGCTCTACGTCAGGGCCTCGGGCGCGCTCTATTCCTACAACCGCGGCGACCAGAGCCTGCAGACCTTCGACAAGGCCCGCAGCCTGAGCGACTGCGACATCGCCCACATCAGCTACAACACGGCGGCCCGCCGGCTCGTCATCGTCTACACGAACCAGAACATAGACCTGCTCGACGACCGTGGCGACGTCAGCAACCTGACCGCCTACCACACCGCCACCGTGACGGGCGACAAGACCGTCTACAGCCTCTACACGCAGGGCGAACACACCTATCTCTGCACGGGCTTCGGCATTGTGAAGCTCAACGCCCGCAAGGCGGAGGTCAGCGAGACCTACAACCTGGGCTTCCGCGTAGACCATTGCTACATCGAAGGCAGCCGATTTTATGCTGCCAGCTCCACCAACGGACTTTATTCGGCCCCGCTCACGGCCAACCTGCTCGACAAAGCCAACTGGCAGCGCACGGGCGACTACACGCCACGGCCGCAAGACATCGACCCGCAGCTGCTGGCCGAGGTGCGGCAGCTGCGCCCCGGCGGCCCCCGCTACAACAAATTCCACCAACTGACCTGGGCCAACGGCCGACTCTATGCCACCGGCGGCGGCTTCAGCTACCTCACCGACGACGGCACGCCGGGCATGGTGCAGCAGATGGAGGGCGACGGCGAGGCCTGGTCGCTCTTCGACGAACACGTGAAGGAGAAAAGCGGACTGAACTTCGTGGCCTCGGAGGCGTTGGCCGTCGACCCCACCGACACGGCCCACGTGGCCGTAGGTGCCCGCAGCGGCCTGTTCACCTTCAACCACGGCGTGCTCAAAGACGCGTTCAACAGCAGCAACAGCGAACTTTCCACGGGGGTGAACCCCGACTACACCATCATTTCGGGCCTCACTTTCGACCCCCAAGGGAGCCTGTGGCTGCTCAACAGCTATTCGCCCGACCGCAACCTCTTCGAAATCAAGCCCACAGGCGAATGGGTGTCCCACTTCCAGCAAGGGCTGATGGACGGCGGCCAAAGCCTTCTCTTCATGCGCAGCGCCTTCTTCGACCGCCAAGGACGCCTATGGTTCGTCAACTCCCATTGGGGACTGCCCGCCCTTCTATGCTACGAGCCGGCCACCGACAAGCTGAGAATGATCCGCAATTTCGTCAACCAAGACGGCACGACGCTCGTCGTCACCCATCTGCGAAGCGCGGTGGAAGACCGCGAGGGCAACCTCTGGCTGGCCACCAACATCGGTCCGCTCATGCTCGACGCCACCGAAACGGAGAAGGAAAACCCCGTGTTCACCCAGGTGAAGGTGCCCCGCGACGACGGCAGCGACCGTGCCGACTACCTGCTGGGCGGCGTCGACATCAACTGCATCGCCATCGACGGCGCCAACCGCAAATGGATGGGCGCCAACGGCAGCGGCCTCTATCTCATCAGTGCCGACAACATCCGGGAAGTGAAGCACTTCACGCGTGCCAACAGCCCCCTGCTCTCGGACAATGTGGAGAGCATGGCCATCGACGGACGCACCGGCCGCCTCTTCATCGGCACCGACAAGGGCCTCTGCTCCTATGTGGCCGACGCCACGGAACCGGCCGGCGAGATGCGGCAGGACAGCGTGTATGCCTATCCCAACCCCGTGCGGCCCGACTACAGCGGCCCCATCACCATCACCGGACTGAGCTTTGACGCCGACGTGAAGATAGCAACAGCCGACGGAACGCTCGTGCATCAGGGACGGAGCCTGGGCGGCAGCTACACCTGGGACGGACGCGATCGCCAAGGCCGACGGGTGGCCAGCGGCGTCTACACAGTGTTCACGGCCACCGCCGACGGCAAGAAAGGAACGGTATGCAAAATCGCGATCGTCAGATAACGCTGGGGGTCGCGGCCCTTTTCACGCTGGCGCAACTCCTGCTGCTGGCCCATTACGGCTACACGCCCTACCCCGACGCCGAAGGCTATGTGCTGCTGGCCCGTCAAAGCCTGGCCCAAGGCAGCCTCTACCCCACGCTGCAACAAATCAACCACGAACCTTTCATCTGGAACTGCGGGGCCATCAACCTGGTGGCTCTCAGCCTGTGGCTCACCCACTCCATCACTCCCCTGCTCCTTTTCTACGCCGTGCTCAAAGGGGCGACGGCCTGGCTCACGACGGCCGTGGCCCACCGCCTCTTCGGCCGTCGCACGGCACTGCTCACCCTGGCCCTCTACGTGGCCTATCCCGCCAACTACGGCGAGTGCACTTCCGTGCTGAGCGAAACGCCCTTCGTCTTTCTCGTCATGCTCGCCTTCCATCAGGCACTGCGCCATCGGCCGCTGGCGGCGGGCACGCTGTTGGCCTTGGCGCAGTGGATTCGCCCCTTCGCGCTGGTTTTCCTGCTGGCCTGGGCCGTGTACGCGTGGGCGCACGGGCGACGCCGCTCCATCCTTTCCACGTGCCTAAGCTATGCCGCCACCCTGCTGCTCATCGGCGGCAGCTGCCAGTTGCGCACGGGTCATTTCATCTGCCAGGCCCAAACGGGCTGGATGGCGCTGCTGCAATATTCCGTCGACCACGCGGCGGCACCCGACACGGCCCTCCTCAGTACGCCCGACGGCCTGAACGCGCCGCAACGCAACGACCTGTGGCGCAGCCGCACGCTGCAATGGATGGCCCGCCACCCGGAAGAATACCTGACACAAATGCCACGCAAGCTGGCCGAAACCTATGCTTCCGACAACGTGAACTTCTGCGCCTTCCTGCCCGACAAGGCCACATCGCCCTATCTCTATGGGCCGCTGAGCCTGCGCTCGCTTTGGCGCGACTGGCCGCACCTCACGCCCGTGCAGGCCCTGACAGTCTTCAACCTGCTTTTCTACGCCACCCTGCTCCTCCTTTTCCTCGTGGCCGTGGCACGACAGCCCCGCCGCCTGCTCCTGCCCGCCGCCGTGGTGCTGCTCGGCACGCTCATGTTGCTGGTCGCCGGCCATGGCGAAGCCCGCTTCCACATCCCTTTCATGCCGTTTGTAATCATGGCAATCACAGTAGGGGAGAGCACGAAAGGCAGAAAGGCAAAAGGGTAGAAAGCCAAAGGCCCGCTTTCACGTTGCCAAAGGGCCACGATTGCAAGACAAAAGGGCCACGATTACCGTGCAAAAGGACAGCTTTTGTCTTTAAGACATAAAGACATGATGTTCTTAAGGCATAAGGACATGTTTTTTCTGATTGTGTGTTTTAGACATAAAGACATAAGGACATGTTTTTCCGATTGTGTGTTTTTAGACATAAAGACATAAGGACATATTTCCTTGTTGTCGGGGTAAAGACATAAGGGCCGCAAGCGGCCAAGAAAGACATAAAGCAAGGTGGAATGTGAAGTGAGAAGTGAGAGTGGGAGGTAGTGTAATTTCATGTGGAATGTGAAGCATTCAGCTTTCTTTTGCCTGTTTCTATCCGTCAGGTAAGCCCTCCCTACGTGGGGAGGGTTTGGGAGAGGCCGTCGGGAGTTTGCACTCCCCTCCCTTTGGAGGGGGCGGGGGAGGCCGTCGGGCCGTTGGGCCGTTGGTCTGTTGGCCGTTGGGTCTATTGAGGCTTAAAGAAATAGAAAAATAAGCCCTTTCTTGCCGTTTCCACGGAATAATCGCTATCTTTGCGGCCTATACGCGTATAAGACAGAATGAACTTCAACTTATTAGTGACGGGCGCAAGTGGCTTCATCGGCAGTTTTGTGGTCGAAGAAGCCTTGCGCCGAGGCATGGAGGTGTGGGCCGGCGTCAGGAAAAGCAGCTCGCGCCAATACCTTCAGGATTCACGCATTCATTTGATCGAACTCGACTTCTCTTCCGCAGACACGCTGCGGGAGCAGCTCCGGGGCCACCGCTTCGACTATGTGGTGCATGCCGCCGGGGCCACCAAATGCCTGCGCACGGACGACTTCTTCCGTGTCAACACCGAGGGGACGAAGCACTTGGTCGACGCCCTGCTGGCCCTCGACATGCCGCTCCGCCGCTTCGTCTATTTGAGCAGCCTCAGCGTCTTCGGCGCCATCCGCGAAGAACAACCCTATCAGGAGATTGACGAGAACGACATGCCGCGGCCCAACACGGCCTACGGACGGAGCAAGCTGGAGGCCGAACGCTATCTCGACAGCATCGGCAACGACTTCCCCTACATCGTGCTGCGGCCCACGGGGGTCTACGGGCCGCGCGAGAAGGACTACTTCCTCATGGCCAAGGGCATTCGGCGGCACATGGACTTCGCGGTGGGATTCCGCCGTCAGGACATCACCTTCGTGTATGTGGAGGACGTGGTGCAAGCCGTATTCCTGGCTTTCGACCACGGCATGAACGGCCGCAAGTACTTCCTGAGCGACGGCAACGTATATCAGAGCAGCGACTTCAGCAACTACATCCACGACGCCCTGGGACGCCCGTTCCGCGTCAGGCTGACGGCACCGCTGTGGGTGCTGCGCCTCGTGACGAGGGTAGGGGAGTGGTGGGGGCGCGCCACGGGCCGCATGACGGCGCTCAACAACGACAAATACAACATTCTGCGCCAGCGCAACTGGCGATGCAACATAGAACCGACGATGGATGAACTGGGCTATCACGCCCGTTACGACCTGAAACGAGGCACCGACCTCACCATCCGCTGGTATCAGGAGAACCATTGGTTATGATCATTAAAGATTTATTTAAGATAGAATCCTCTCCCCGACGCGGCCTACTCCCTTTGGAATGGGCCGTACTGGGCTACATGATGTTCACGTTATTGATGGTGCTTTTCACTTTTACGCGCCTCGAAAACCCCGAATCCATGATATGGGATCGGCTGAAAGTGGGCATTATGACGGCAGGTTTGTGGGCCAGTTACAGGCTGTTGCCCTGTCGGTTGGTGATGTTTATTCGGGTGATGGCACAGTTTGCGCTGCTGGCCTGGTGGTATCCCGACACGTATGAGTTGAACCGCGTGCTGCCCAATCTTGACCATGAGTTTGCTTGGGCCGACCAATGGTTCTTCGGTTATCAGCCGGCGCTGGTCTTTGCTCAGCGTTTTCCGTCGTATATAGTGAGCGAACTCATGGATATGGGCTATGCCGCCTACTATCCGATGATAGCGTTGACAGGATTATATTTCTTTTTCTATCGCTATAAAGATTTTCATCGGGCAACGTTCGTGCTCATCGCGTCGTTCTTTGCCTACTATGTCGTGTTCGTACTGGTGCCTGTCGTGGGCCCCACCTTTTATTACAAGGCCGTAGGAATGGGCGATATTGCTCGCGGTGTGTTCCCCAATGTGCACGATTATTTCAATACTCACCAGGATTGTTTGCCCAGTCCGGGCTATCAGGATGGCTTGTTCTATCATCTGGTAGAAGACGCCAAGGCCGCCGGCGAGCGTCCCACGGCCGCCTTCCCCAGTTCGCACGTGGGCATTTCTACGGTCTGCATGCTGCTCATCGGCTGGGCACGCAATTATCGTTTGCTCCTGTTGATGACCCCGTTCTACATCCTTCTTTGTCTGGCTACGGTCTATATTCAGGCTCATTACGCTGTCGACGCCTTCGCTGGACTGCCTACGGGAGTATTGACTTTCTGGCTTTTCATGAAGACCTACCCAAAAACCTACCCCATCCCTCCCAAAGGGAGGGGGCGCTGACTGGGAACAGCAGGCTGACGGGAGCAGTCTGGGCTGTCCAATCTCAAACAACAAGCAATATAATATGAAGAAACTCTATATCGAAACATACGGTTGCCAGATGAACGTGGCCGACAGTGAGGTGGTGGCGTCTGTGATGCAGATGGCCGGCTACGAGATATGCGAAACGGAGGAAGAGGCCGATGCTGTCTTCCTCAACACCTGCAGTATTCGTGAGAATGCGGAAAACAAGATTTATCATCGCCTTGACACGCTTCATGCCGAACAGCGAAGACGGGCCGCCGAACAAAAAAGGCAACAACCCAACACCCTCACAACCCCACAACCCATCCTCGGCGTTCTCGGCTGCATGGCTGAGCGTGTGAAGGACGACTTGATACAAAACCATCACGCCAATTTGGTGTGCGGTCCCGACTCTTATCTTAATCTGCCCGAAATGATTGCGCAGTGCGAACTGGGTCATAGCGCGGCCGACGTGGAGCTATCGACCACCGAAACCTATCGCGACGTGATTCCGCAACGCATCGGGGGCAACCGAGTGAGCGGCTTCGTGAGTATCATGCGCGGGTGTAATAACTTCTGTCATTACTGCATTGTGCCCTATACGCGTGGACGGGAGCGTAGTCGCGACGTAGAAAGTATATTGAAAGAGGTGCGCGATTTGCACGATAAGGGTTTTAAGGAAGTGACGCTGCTGGGGCAGAATGTCAACTCTTACGGTCTGTTGCCTAATGGGAAGCGACCTGCCGACGGCGTTTCGTTCGCCCAACTGCTGCGCAAGGTGGCCCAAAGCGTGCCCGATATGCGCGTGCGTTTCACCACTTCTAACCCCGAAGACATGACCGAGGACATCCTCCATGCTATTGCCGACGAACCCAATCTCTGCAAACATATCCATTTCCCGGCACAGAGTGGTAGCAACGCCACGTTGCGCGTGATGAACCGCAAGTACACCCGCGAGGACTATTTAAGTAAAGTTGAGGCTATCCGCCGTATCATTCCGGGTTGCGGACTCACCACCGACATCTTTGTGGGTTATCATAATGAGTCGCAGGAAGATTACGAACAGACGCTCAGTCTGGTCAGGGAAGTGGGCTTCGATTCGGCATTCATGTTCAAATACAGCGAACGTCCCGGCACTTATGCGGCCAAACACCTGCCCGACAACGTACCCGAAGAGGAGAAGGTGGCCCGCCTGAACAAACTCATTCAGTTGCAAACGGAAATCAGTGCCGAGCAAAACAAGAAGGATGAGGGCCTGGAATTTGAGATACTTATTGAGCGTTTTGCCAAGCGCGATCGCAATCATCTCATGGGACGAACCGAACAGAACAAGGCCGTTATCATTCCTAAGGGTAATCATCATATCGGTGAACGGGTGAAAGTAAGAATCACCGGCTCTACCAGTGCCACGTTGTTTGGCGAAGAAATATAATTCAGTCTGACCCCGACAGGTAGCGTCAGGCCCTTTTAAAAAGCCATTTCATGAAAGAATTCCTTCAAGTTCTCCTTCGGTTTGTGCCGCCCTACAAGCGTTACTTGGCGTGGAGCGTGTTCTTCAATATCCTTTCGGCCATATTGAACGTGTTCTCTTTTGCCACGCTGATACCCATGCTCAGTATTCTTTTCAAGACCGGCGACGGACAGAGTGCTACGTCGCTCATGCCCGTTACGCTCAGTAACCTGAAGGATTCGCTGATGAACAACATGGACTACTACGTGAGTCAGCTCGTCAATAGCTGGGGTGCCACCACCACATTGCTCATCATCGGCCTCATGTTGGCTTTCATGACCATGCTCAAGACGGCCGCCTACTTCCTTTCTTCGGCCACGATTATTCCTATTCGTACAGGTGTGGTGCGCGATATTCGCAACCAACTCTATCAGAAAATCAACGCGTTGCCCATCGGTTTCTTCAGCGAGGAGCGCAAAGGCGATATCATTGCCCGCATGAGTGGTGACGTGCAGGAGATAGAAAGCTCTATCATGTCGAGCCTCGACATGCTTTTCAAGAACCCTATTCTTATCGTTATCTACTTCTCGGCCTTAGTGTTGCTGTCGTGGCAGCTGACGATTTTCACCATTGTTTTCGTGCCCCTTTTCGGTTGGTTCATGGGATTGGTGGGACGCAAGCTCAAGGCCCGGAGCATCAAAGCGCAGGCCCTGTGGAGCGATACGATGAGTCAGGTGGAGGAAACGCTTGGTGGTTTGCGCATCATCAAAGCCTTCTGTGCCGAGGAAAAGATGAACCGCCGCTTCGATCGCGTTAATTCGGCCTATCGAAGTGACATCATGCGGGTGAATATTCGTCAGCAAATGGCCCACCCTATGAGTGAGTTTCTGGGTACGGTGATGATTGTTGTTGTGCTGTGGTTCGGCGGTATTCTCGTGTTGAGCAATAAAACCATCGACGGACCTTCGTTTATCTACTACATGACGCTGCTTTATAGTATCATCAATCCGCTGAAAGAGTTTTCCAAGGCGGGCTATAACATACCGAAGGGATTGGCTTCGATGGAACGTGTAGACAAGATATTGAAGGCCGAAATTGATATTAAGGAGAAAGAAAATCCCACTCATATCAGCAGTTTTGAACATCAGATAGAATTTCGTAATGTCAGTTTCGCCTACCGTTCGTCATCCTCGGGCGAGGGTGAACCGCTCATTTACGTGCTCAAAAATATTAACCTCATCATTCCCAAGGGTAAGACCGTGGCCTTGGTGGGTCAGAGTGGGTCGGGTAAGAGTACGCTTGTCGACCTGATTCCACGCTATTACGATGTGCAGGAAGGTGAGATATTGATAGATGGAATCAATGTGCGCGACCTTGGTTTGCACGATCTTCGCCAACTCATCGGTAACGTTAATCAGGAAGCAATCTTATTTAACGACACATTCCGCAATAACATTTCCTTCGGCGTAGACAACGCTACGGAGGATCAAATCATAGAAGCGGCCAAGATTGCCAATGCCTATGACTTCATCATGGCGTCGGAACAAGGCTTCGATACCAATATCGGCGACCGTGGCGGAAGGCTGTCGGGCGGTCAGCGTCAGCGTGTAAGTATTGCGCGTGCCATCCTAAAGAACCCGCCCATACTGATCCTTGACGAAGCCACTTCGGCACTCGACACCGAGAGCGAACGGCTTGTTCAGGATGCTTTGGAGCGACTAATGAAGACGCGCACCACCGTGGCTATCGCCCATCGCCTGTCTACCATCAAGAACGCCGATGAGATATGCGTGCTCCACGAGGGCCGTATCGTGGAGCGTGGTACCCACCAAAGCCTCATCGAAAAGGATGGGTATTATAAGAAGTTGCACGATATGCAACAGTAGATACCCACCCCAACCCTCCCAAAGGGAGGGAGCCACTCACTTGCGCTATTTATAAATAAACGGCTGACTTTAAAGTAATAAATTACAACCAAAAATATAACTCGTTTTACCCCGTCAGGCACTCCCTCCCTTTGGGAGGGTTGGGGTAGGTATCTTATGTTCAAGTTCTTCTACATCCTCTCCTTGTTGCCGCTGCGCCTGCTCTACGTGGTGGCCGATTTCGAATATCTGCTGCTCTACTATGTCTTCCGCTACCGACGGAGCACCGTGCGCCGCAACCTGACGAGTTCGTTCCCCGAGAAGAGTGCGGCCGAGATACGACGCATTGAGCGCGGCTTCTACCGATGGTTCGCCGACTACTTCTTCGAGGCCATCAAACTGCTGTCCATCAGCGACGGCGAACTGCGCCGACGGTTCCGCGTCATCGGTTCCGAACAGGTGGAGCAATGCTTCCGCGAGGGCCAGAACGTGGCGGCCATCCTTGGACACTACTGCAACTGGGAATGGCTGTCGTGCGTGGGCATCGACCTCGACGAGAGCCGTGTGACGGGCCTCATCTATCATCCGTTGCGCAACAAGGCCTTCGACAACCTCTTCCGCCGCATCCGCTCGCACGAGAAGAACGCTGTGCCCATCCCCAAGAAAGACATCCTGCGCCATCTCGTCGACTACCGGCGGCGCGGTATCATGTCCATCTTCGGCTACATCAGTGACCAAGGGCCCAAGTGGCAAAACATCCATTTGTGGCTGCCGTTCCTCAACCACCCCGAGACACCGGTCTTCACGGGCGGCGAACGCATCATGCGCAAGATGGACGACGCCGTGTTCTACGTGGAGATGAGCCGCCCCCGCCGCGGCTACTACACCGCCACCTACCACCTCATCACCCGCCGGCCCAACGACATGCCCGAGCATGCCATCACCATCCGCTTCTTCCAACTGCTCGAAGCCACCATCCGCCGCGAACCGCGCTACTACCTCTGGACGCACAACCGATGGAAACGGACGAAGAAGGAATGGGAAATGAGGAATGGGAAATGATGAATTGAAAGTGAGAAATCAAGTGGCATGTCCGCCAAGATGTTCTGTGTAGCGGGCGATATCATCGCCCGTCCCTTTCAGTCCCGTCCTTCCCGCCCCCTTCTCCTCCGCCTTCCCCTCCGCCTTCCCCTCCAATCAAAAAAAGCAAAAAACAAACGAAAACATGAAAATAAACCCCAAATACACCCACTTGCAGGCCTGGCTTGCAGCCCTTCCGTCCCGCTTCGAAAACGAAGGCGAGCATGTCTACGGCGGCAGGCGCAACCTCATCAAGAAGTTCACGGCCCCCGACGGCACCGTCCTCAACGTGAAACGCTACCGCCGTCCCCGCCACGTCAACCTGCTGATCTACTCCCTGGGCATTCGCAAACCCAAGGGACAACGGGCCTGGGAATATCCCGAAGTGCTCCGCAAGGCCGGCTTCGACACGCCCGAGCCCGTGGCCTACATCGAGAAGCGCCACCTGGGACTGCTGGGCTACAGCTATTTCATCAGCCTGCAATGCCCCTACCGCCACGACATGTACGAGTTCGGCCGCGCCAAGAAGGGCAGCTACGAGGACTTCTGCAGCGCCTTCGGCCGCTACACGGCACGCCTCCACGCCGCCGGGATCATGCACCTCGACTACTCGCCGGGCAACATCCTGTGGGACCGCGACGCCGAAGGCCGCTTCGTCTTCTCCCTGGTCGACATCAACCGCATGCGCATCGGCCCCGTCGACAAGCGGCAGGGCTGCGCCAACTTCGCACGCCTGTGGGGCTCCATCCGCTTCTTCATGCTCCTGGCCCGCAGCTACGCCACCGCCCGCGGCTTCGACATCAACGAGAGCGAGCGCCTCATCCTCTCTGCCCGCCGCAAGTTCTGGACCAAATACTTGAAGAAACACAGTGTTTCCTACCAGGTAAAACTGTAGAAAACAGGCCATTCATCATCTCTATCAACCAGACCGCATGAACATCCTCGTCATCCGCTTTCGCCAGATGGGCGACGCCATCCTTTCTACCGTGGTGCTCAACACGCTGCGCCGCACGTTTCCCGACGCCACCATCGACTTTGTACTCAACGCCAACCTCTGCGCGCTCTTCGAGGGCCATCCCTCGATAGACCATCTGATTCCCTTCAGCTATGACGAACGCCACAGCGTGTGGTGCTATCTGCGCAAGGTGTGGCAGACGGTGCGCCGCGGTCGCTACGACGCAATCATCGACCTGCGCTCCACGCCCAACACCCTGCCCTTCGTGCTCTTCTCCCCACGGTCGCGCTTCCGCGTCGGACTGCGCAAACGCCACCGCATCGGGCTATACAACCACACCGTCATGCCCTGTCGCGCCGACCAAAACATCATCGACCACAACCTGTCCTTCCTGCGGCCGCTTGAGGAAGTGGCCCCCATCCGGTATGATTCCATGTTCTCGCTCCATATCACCGACGAGGAACATGCCCGCTATCGCGCCTATCTCAGGGCCGAAGGAATCGACCTGCAACGCCCCATTCTGCTGGCCGGCGTCACCGCCAAACTGCTCAGTAAGACCTGGGATGAGGACCGCATGACGGCGGTGTTGCGCCGAATGACGCAAACTTGGCCCGACATGCAGTTCATCTTCAACTATGCGCCGGGCCAGGAGGAAGCCGCCGCCCGCCACATCTACGAGCGATTGGGGAGTCCCCGCAACGTCTTTATCGACGTGCAGGCCCGCAGTCAGCGTGAGTTGGTGGCTCTGTGCTCGGCCGTGACCATGTATTTCGGCAATGAGGGTGGGGCTCGCCACGTGGCGCATGCCTGCGGCAAACCCTCGTTCGTGGTGTTCGCGCCGAATGTCAGCAAGGCCAAATGGCTGCCACGGAACGACGTTCCGGCCGAAGGCGTCACCGCCCTTGAACTGGGTGCCACGCCCGACATGCCCTGTGCGGAGGCCTACGGATACATAACGGTCGAAGCCGTGTGGCAGCGACTCCGACCGTTTGTTGAGTTGTTGGGGTGTGAGGGTGTAAGGGTGTAAGGGTGTTGGGATGAATAGTTACCTTTTTTTATCTTATAGAGAGGAACGCAGTCTCTTCAAATAGACGAACCAACTATTCATCCCAACACCCTCACAACCCAACACCCCAACACCCCAACACCCCTACAACCTAACAACCCAACAACTCCTTATAAAGCGCGATATATTCCTTGGTGTATCGCTCGAAGCTGTACGTCCGTGCATAGTCTATTTCGGCGGGATCTGCGGGCCGGCGCAACCCTTCCTTCACCACCTCGGCCATGTATTGCGGCTCGAAACGGTCCCAATAGACGGCATAGTCGCGGCCTATCTCCGGCAGACACGTCATCCGCGACGAGAAGACACGCTTGCCGAACTGCATCGCTTCGATGAGCGGCAGGCCGAAGCCTTCGAGCCTGCTGGGGAAGAGAAAGGCGTCGCAATGCGTGTAGAGCCACACCTTCTCCTCGTCGCTGACAATGCCCGGCAGGAAGATGCGGCCCGTGTCGAGCTCGGCGACGCGGCGTTCGAGCCGTCGGGCGTACTTGCCGCGCTTGACACACTTGTCGCCGCAGATGTAGAGCGTGTAGCCCTCCATGTAAGGCATCATCTCCACCAGCTTCATGAAGTTCTTCTTGTCCCTCACCTGTCCGATGGTGAAGAGTATCTTGTTGTCGTCCTTCACGAAGTCGGGCTTGCGCATGGGCTGTCCCGGCAGCCATCCCACGCCGTTGTAGATCACGCGGTGGCCCTTGCCGCGGAACCCTATGTGGCGAGCCACCTCATTCTCCACAAACTTCGATATCGTCGTCACGTAGTCCGACTGCGCGATGTAGCGCTTCTGGCGCCACTGGTGCTTCCAAACGCTGTAGAACTGCTTCTCGTAACGATAGTTCAGGTCGTGGATGGTGTATAGCTGCAGCCGCCCCGGAGCATGCTGACGGAAGCGGAACAGCTGCGTCGTGGCGTGCCACAGGTCGACAGGCTTGCCCAACGCCGCAAGGTCGGCCTCGGCACATTCCTTGCGGATGTAGTCGAAACGCGGCCCGAGGAAGCCCACGAACCGCTCGGGCACCATCAGGATGAAATGCAGTTGGTCGTCGAGTTGCAAGGCCAGCTGGCTGCTGAACTCCTTTTCCACATAGCCGAAGCCGCAGTAAGTGCCCAGATGTGAGAGGTCAATCAGAACATTCTTCATTAGAGATATCTATTCGTTGTTTTTGCAAAAGTAACGATATTGCGCGACAATTCCATCTTCTTTCCTGTTTTTCATGGCGTTAGCCCACCTTTTTGCCCCTCAAACGCCGCCACGTTACGTATATTTTTCATACCTTTGCACCCGCAACAGTAATGATACGTCATGATGAAAGAACAACGACCACGGATATCCGACGCCGAGACGCGCGAAATGCAACAGTATCTCCTGGACATCCTCACATCCATCCATAGCGTCTGCCAAGCCCACGGGCTGCGCTATTATCTCATCGCGGGCACCATGCTGGGTGCCGTCCGCCACCAAGGGTTCGTGCCCTGGGACGACGACGCCGACGTGGCCATGCCCCGCGAGGACTACGACCGGCTCGTGGCCCACGCCAACGAGTGGCTGCCCCCGCACCTGGAACTCGTCAGCGGCGTGCAGAATCCATACTATCCCTATGCTTTTGCTCGTATTCAGAACAAGAATACCACCTATATCCTGCGCCGTTGCTTCAACTTCGCCGGCGGACTGCCCGTCGACGTGTTCCCCCTCGACGGCATGACACGCAACCCCCTGGCCCGCTACATCCACTACCGCCGCTACGACGTGCTCATCCGTCTGATGTATTTCGCCCAGCGCGACCCCTACAAGCACGGGCGCGGCCTCGGCTGCCTCTTCATCAAGCTGTGCCACAGGCTGTTTTCACAGTCGTGGCTCCACCGCCGTCTCGACGCCCTTCAGCGGCAGTATTCCATCGAGAAGACGGGGCTCGTGGCCGACCACGACAACAAGCCCTGTCGCGGAATCCTGCCCCGCGAAGTCTACGGCACGCCCACGCCCGTCTGCTTCTGCGGCCACGCCCTCATGGGCGTACAAAATCCCGACCGCTACCTGCGCTACTGCTACGGCGACTACATGACGCCGCCCCCGCAGCTTCCCCCGCAGAACTTCCGCCATCTCGACCTGACGAAGCCTTACCGAGAATACAAGAAGGAACATCCCGAATACAAATAGGGGAGAGGCGCCCATGGCAAATAGGCGAGGCGCCGACGGCAAGGCAATCAACCACCGACGGCAAGGCAATGAACCACCGAAACAAAAGTCGCCGATCGCCTGTCGTCCGATTCGCCATCCCTTGGATTCCCAAAGCAGCCCTTTCACAAGATGAAAGGGCTGCTTTCATCTTCCAACAGCTGGCCTTTTGTCGTCCAATCGCTGCCCTTTTACAACGTGAAAGGCCAGCTCTCGCTTTTCATGAAAAACGGGAGTTCTAAACAAGAAACACGTGGCGTCTCAGCCAGTGCGTTGCGGGCGGTCCGAAGTTCAGACAGAATACAATGCACATTTGGGGCGATACGCCAGCTACCGCCTTGGCGGTAGTGCGCAGTGCACCATGGCCATGCTCCCATGAACCGACCTGACACGGCTTGTTTTACACTCTCTAAAAAGTAAAAAGGAGGAAAAAGGGGTCCTTTTACCTTTTTACCTTTCCTTTTGCCTTTTACTTTTTTACCTTTTTACCTTTTTTATTACCTTTGCACTCGTCTTGCGCAGGAAGCAAGGCATTCTTTTTATTTTATTTTATGTACAAAACGATTTTCAACAAGCGCAGTAGTTTGCGGTTCAAGCACTTCTCGAACCACGGCTACGCCCTCTTCTCATGCTTGGGCAAAGAGGTGATCATCGGTACGTTGAGCGTCGCTACGTTGACCCATGCCAAGGCCGACGGAATCAGCGACGACCTTACCAAGATCTCCGACACCGCCTACAGCTGGCAGAAGACGCTCGACGAGGTGCAAGTCACCGGTTCGAGGGCGCCGCTGACGCAGAGTCAGCAAGCGAGAATGGTAACTGTACTGAGCCGCGAGGACATTCAAGCGGCGCCGGTGCAAAGTGTTAACGATCTGTTGAAGTACGCCGTGGGCGTCGACGTCAGGCAACGGGGACCCGGCGGGGCACAGACCGACGTGAGCGTGCGCGGCGGCAACTACGAACAGATCACGGTTTTGCTCAACGGTATCAACATTGGCGACCCGCAGACGGGCCACAATGTGGCTGACTTCCCAGTCGACATCAGTGAGATCGAGCGCATCGAAGTGTTGGAAGGGCCGGCCGGACGTGTCTACGGAACGTCGTCGTTGCTGGGTGCCATCAACATCGTGACGAAGACGCCACCGCGCTCCAGCCTCTCGGCACATGCCGAAGGGGGCAGCTTCGGCTATCTCAGCGTGGGCGGAAGGGCCAACATGGCCCGGGGAAGGTGGAACAACCAGCTGTCGGCAGGCTATGCCCGCAGCGACGGTTACACCCGCAATGGCCAGGGAAAGCTCAACACCGACTACCGAAAGACACGGGCTTTCTACCAAGGCAACTACACCGACGACGACCTGACCGTGAGCTGGCACGCCGGCATGAGCCTCAAGGATTTCGGTTCAAGCACGTTCTACAGCCCGAAATTCGACAACCAATTCGAACACACTTTCAAGTCTTTCACCGCCCTACAGGCCGAAACGCGCCGCGGACGGGTCCGTTTCCGTCCCGCCATCTACTGGAACCATCAGTACGACCGCTTCGAGTTGCTGCGTGGCGACGACGCCCGGACGGGCAAGATTCCGTTCAACTATCACCGCACCGACGTGATGGGCGTCAACCTCAACGCCTATGTGGACTGGTCGCTGGGCCGCACGGCCGTGGCCGCCGAGCTGCGCAATGAAGACCTCGTCAGCACAAACTTGGGCGAACCGCTGCACCAGCCGCGCCCGATACACGGCACCGGCCGTCAATACAAGAAGGGACTGAACCGCACCAACACGCAGTTTGTGCTGGAACACAACGTGTTGCTCAGCCGGCTGACGCTCTCGGGCGGCATTGTGGCGGCCAAGAACAGTTGGGGCGAACGCCCGATGCACGTCTATCCGAGCCTCGACGCCAGTGTGCGCGTGGGCGAAGGACTGAAGGTTTACGCCAGTTACAACACATCGTTGCGCATGCCTTCGGTGACGGAACTCTACTACAGCAAGGGCGGCCACTTGGCCGATCCCAACCTGAAGCCCGAGGAACTGACCGCCCTGGAGGCCGGCGTGCGCTATACGTCCAATGCCGTGACGGCGTCGGCGTCGGTCTTCCACAACCATCACACCAACCTCATCGACTGGATCAGTGACGGAACGAAGGACGACACGGGCGCCCTGCTGTGGAAGTCGGTCAACTTCGGCAAGATCAACGCCGTGGGTCTGGAGGCGCAGATGAAGCTGGACATGCGGCTACTGCTGCGCGGCCAGCGGCTGTTGCGCGAGTTGGGCCTCAGCTATTGCTATATCCAACAGCACCACGACGAGCCTTCCGACATCCAAAGTCTTTACGCCTTGGAGTATCTGAAGAACAAATTCGTAGCCAACGCGCGTCTGCAACTGTGGCGACAGCTCGAACTGGCCCTGCACTACCGCCTGCAACACCGCACGGGAAGCTACAAGGACCTGGCCGGCGCGTCGCATCGCTACGGCACCTACGGGCTTCTCGACGGCAAGTTGCAGTGGAACGCGTCCACCTGGAACGTATATCTGGAGGGCAACAACCTCACCGGCCGCAAGTTTGTCGACATCGGCAACGTGCCCCAGCCCGGCCTTTGGGTCGTAGCCGGCGGCGCCGTTCAGATTAATCTATAAAGGTTGTGAGGGTGTAGGGGTGTGAGGATGAACGGTTACCATCGACTTGGAAAGCGATTCAGTCGATTCAGTACAGTCAGACTAAACATTCATCCCAACACCCCAACACCCTCACAACTCCCCCTCCACCCCCTCACAACTCCCCCACATTTAACTTCTTTAACTCCCCAACACCGAAAACTTGCGCCATTTAGCTTAACTTTGCATTTGATTATGGTGCTGAACTATATTTGGATTGCTTTTTTTGTCATCGCTTTTCTCTTTGCGATCATCGGACTGTTGATGGGCGACACGACCGTCTTCCAGAAGATTGTCGACTCCACTTTCGACTCTTCCAAGACGGCATTCGAGACCTCCCTGGGGCTGACGGGCGTGCTTGCGCTGTGGCTCGGTATCATGAAGATCGGCGAAAAGGCCGGGGCCGTCAACGCGTTGGCCCGCATGCTCAGCCCGGTGTTCACCAAACTCTTTCCCGAAATACCCAAGAACCACCCCGCCATGGGCTCCATGTTCATGAACATCGCCTCGAACATGCTGGGATTGGACAACGCCGCCACGCCCACCGGACTGAAAGCGATGGCCCAATTGCAGGAACTCAACCCCAAGAAGGACACCGCCACCAACCCCATGATCATGTTTCTGGTGCTCAACACCAGCGGACTGACCATCATCCCGACCACCATCCTGGCCTTCCGTGCGTCCTACGGGGCCGCCATGCCTACCGATGTATTCATCCCCATCTTACTTTCGACCACCATTGCCACGCTCGCCGGCATCGTGCTGACGCTGCTGTGGCAGAAGACGAGCCTGCTCCAGCCGGCCCTCCTGGCCACGCTGGGCTGCATCATGGCCTTTGTGGGGCTGCTCATCTGGGGCTTCGGACGGATGGACAAGGACACGATGGCCACGGTGACGAGCGTCGGGAGCAACCTGATACTGCTGAGTGTCATCGTCAGTTTCATCCTGGCGGGGCTGTGGAAGCGCGTCAACGTCTACGACGCCTTCATCGAAGGAGCCAAGGAAGGCTTCACGACGGCCGTGCGCATCATCCCCTATCTCGTGGCCATCCTCGTGGCCGTGGGCGTCTTCCGCGCCTCGGGGGCGATGGACATGGTCATCGGCGGCATTCGCCGGGGCGTGGAGTGGCTGGGGCTGAACAGCGACTTCGTGGGCGGTCTGCCCACGGCATTCATGAAACCGCTGAGCGGTAGCGGCGCCAGAGGCATGATGCTGGAGGCCATGAAGACCTACGGCGCCGACAGTTTCGTGGGCCGGCTGAGCTGCGTCCTGCAAGGATCGACCGACACCACCTTCTATATTCTGGCGGTGTACTTCGGCAGCGTGGGCGTCAAATACACGCGCCACGCCGTGGCCTGCGGCCTGCTGGCCGACCTCATCGGCACGATGGCGGCCATCGCGGTGTGCTATCTGTTCTTTTAATCCAAACAAACCATGGCAAATCTGAAGTCTTTATTGAAAGATACCGCCATCTACGGTATCAGCACCATTGCGTCCCGGTTCATCAACTACCTGCTCGTGCCCATCGAAACCTTCTCATGGGTGGCCAGCGGGGGGCAGTATGGTATCATCACGAACGTCTATTCCTACATCGGAATCCTCATCATCGCCCTCACTTTCGGCATGGAGACCACCTTCTTCCGCTTCGCCAACAAGGAAGGAGAGGACGCCCGGATGGTCTATTCCACCGCCCTGCGCATGGTGGGGGGCGTCGCCGTGGCCTTCGCCGTGGGCGTCATCCTCTTTCTCAAGCCCATCGCCACGGCCATGGGCTACGGCGACCATCCCTGGTACATCGGCTCCATGGCCATCTGCGTGGCCATCGACGCGTGGTCGTGCATCATGTTCGACTACCTGCGCTACCAGCACCGACCCGTCAAGTTCGCCACGCTGAAGTGCCTCAACATCGCCATCAACGTGGCCCTCGTGGCCCTTTTCCTCATCGTTTTCCCCCTGCTGCGCGTCAACGCGTTCGGCATTTACGACGCCGACTTCGTGCCCGACGTGGGCATTGTGTTCTATCTGAACCTCGTGGTGAGCGTCATCACCACGCTCCTTCTGCTGAAAGAGATGCGCGGAATCACCTTCGGCTTAGACCGGGCGATGTGCCGCCGCATGCTCTCCTACACGTGGCCCATGCTCATTCTCGGCGTGGCGGGCCAGCTGAACCAAAGCGCCTCAACGCTCATCTTCCCCTATTTCTACGACGGCAGCATACAGGAGGCCCGCGCGCAGCTGGGCATTTACGGCAGCACCATCAAGATAGCGATGATCATGGTCATCATCACGCAGGCCTTCCGCTTCGCCTACGAACCGTTCGTGTTTGCCAACAAGAGCGCCGACAAGAAGGAAACGTATGCCAAGGTGATGAAATACTACATCATCTTCACGCTACTGGCCTTCCTCTGCGTCATCGGCTACATGGACATCCTGCGCCATGTGGTGGCCCCCGACTACTGGGAAGGACTGCGGGTGATACCCATCGTGATGGCTGCCGAAATCATGTTCGGCGTCTATTTCAACCTCAGCTTCTGGTACAAGCTCACCGACCGCACCATCTGGGGTGCCTACTTCTCGGGCCTGGGTTGCGTGGTGCTGCTCACGATAGACGTCCTGCTCATCCCACGGTTCAGCTACATGGCCTGCGCCTGGGCCGGTTTCGCCGCCTACGGCGTCAGCATGGTGGCCAGCTACGTGTTCGGGCAGAAGTATTATCCCGTGAACTATCCGCTGAAAGACATCTTCCGCTACGTGCTTCTGGCCGTGGTTCTCTTCCTGGGCATGAGCTTCGCCAACCGCCAATGGGGCTCGTGGACGGCCATGGGCTTCAACACGCTGCTGATTCTGCTGTTCGTCGGCGTCATCATCAAACGCGACCTGCCGCTCGGCAGTTTGCCCGTCATCGGCAGGAAGTTCCGCAAGTAGTTTCCGAAAGCAGCCCTTTTGGCCGCTGAAAGGGCTGCTTTGAGGAGCTGAAAGGACTGCTTTTACACGCTAAAAGGGTTGCTTTCAGAAACCCATTGCACAGCCCCTCGCCTCAAGACATCAATAAATCATCAAAAAAGCACATGTCTTTACCCCCCCCAGGGACAACAAGTAGCAACTCCCTCAACCCCTCTACGCACGTGCGTTTATTGTTTCGTACCTTATAACTTTTTAACGCAACTTTCTTATAGGAACTCACGTCAAACTTCCCAAAGCTTCTGAGGCTTATCATATTTCTATAATTCATTAATAAAAACATAGACAATGAGAAAATCAAAAGCACTCTTTTTCCTACTCTCCTCTCTCCTCTCGTTCCTGCCTTCGCATGCCGACGAGGGCATGTGGACGCTCTACAACCTGCCGCAGGCCGTGTATGAGCAGATGAAGATGGAAGGTTTCAAGTTGGGCTACGACGACCTTTATCGCGGGAAAGACGCCGTCAAGAACGCCGTGGTCAACTTCTCGGGCCACTGTTCGGGCGTCGTGGTGAGTCCGGACGGACTCGTCTTCACCAACCATCATTGTGGTTTCGAGGGCATTCGCAGCCATTCCACGGTGGAACACGACTACCTGCGCGACGGCTTCGTGGCCCAAAGCTTCGCCGAAGAGCTGCCCAACAAGAACATGTTCGTGAGCTTCATGGTGGAACAGCGCGACATCACGCCCATGCTCGACAAGCTGGGATTCGGCGTTTTGTCGAAGGAGCGGCAGAACTTCCTGGTCGATTCGCTCGAAAACGCGCTGACCAAGGAGGCCCGGAAGCTGGACAAGAGCTACCACGTGACCGTGGACGCCTTCTACGAGGGCAACCAGTACTACGCCACCACCTATCAGGACTTCCCCGACCTGCGCCTGGTGTTCACCATTCCCAAGTCGATGGGCAAGTTCGGCGGCGAGACCGACAACTGGATGTGGCCGCGCCAGACGTGCGATTTCAGCGTGTTCCGCGTCTACGCCGACCCCAAGACCAACGGACCGGCCGAATACAGCAAGGACAACGTGCCCTATCGGCCGAAGCATTGGGCGCGGGTGAGCCTGCAAGGCTACAACGACGGCGACTTCGCGATGACCATGGGCTATCCCGGAAGCACCAGCCGCTATCTCTCCAGCTATGGCATTCGCGAGATGCGCGACGCCCAGAACACGCCACGGGCACAGGTGCGCGGCGTGAAACAGGAGGTGATGACGCGCCACATGCGGGCCGACGAGGCCGTAAGAATCAAGTATGACTCCAAGTTCGCGCAGAGCGCCAACTACTGGAAGAACTCCATCGGCATGAACAAGTGCATCGATTCCATCGGCATCATCAACCAGAAGAAGGCCTACGAAGACCGCATCGCCGCCTGGCAGGACAGCACCGGCTTCCTGAAAGGGCAGCTCGACTTCGACAAGATGGCCCGGTTCTACGCCCGGCGGTTCGACACCATGCGCAACCTTCTCTACTTCAACGAGACCTTCCGTCGCACAAGCGAGTTTGCCACACGGGCTGCCAAGCTCGACAAGATAGAGATTCAAGGCCCTGAAAAGAATCCGAAGAAGCAGTACATCCTGTTCAAGGACAACAGCGAAGAGTGGGACGCGCCCCTCGACAAGGAAGTGATGGCCACGCTGCTCAAGAACTATCGCGAGCATGCCGACGCCGCCTATCTGCCCGATTTCTACAAGACCATCGACCGGAAGTTCGGCGGCGACTGTCAGGCCTACGTGGACTATCTCTACAAGACGTCGTTCCTCATGAAGAGCGGCACGAAGATCTATGTCAACAAGAAGAGCTACAAGAAGGACCCGGGCGTGCAGTTCGGTCTGGACTTGCTCGAGACGCGCGCCGCGCTGACCACCGGCATGCGTGAATACGCCGACTCCATCGCCGACCAGGAACGCTGGCTCTGCGCCGCCAAGCTGCGCATGGAGGAGGACATGCCCCACTACAGCGACGCCAACTTCACCATGCGGCTCTCCTACGGACAAGTGGGCGGCTTCGACCTGGGCGGCCGCCCGTCGGGCTACTACACCACGGCCGAGAGTCTGCTGGCCAAGATGAAGCAGGGCGACGCGGGCGTCTTCGACTACAAGGCCGAGCCTGTCATGCACCAACTCATGAGTGCCGACGACTACGGACGCTACGCCGACAAGACCAGCGGCAAGCTGCAGCTCTGCTTCCTCACCAACAACGACATCACGGGAGGCAACTCGGGCAGCCCGATGTTCGACGGCAACGGCCGCCTCATCGGCCTGGCGTTCGACGGAAACTGGGACAGCCTGTCGAGCGACATCAACTTCGACAAGCGACTGGCCCGCTGCATCGGCGTCGACATCCGCTACGTGCTCTACATGATGGACAAGTGGGGGCACGCCGACCGACTGATCAAGGAAATAGACGCAAGGTAGAGCGTGGAAGAGTTGACGACTCGCCGACCGACGACTCGTCAACTCCATTCATGAAACGCATCCACGCATGCAACGACTCGACTTATAGACCATTCTACTGATAAACAAATCTACTTATGAAACAAATCATCATCTTTCTTCTGGCCCTCGCCTGCGCCACGACGGCGCAGGCCCAGGTCATCAACCTCTCGGGCCCATGGCAGTGCACGCTGCTCGACGACGCCGAAGGCAAGCCGCTGCCGGCCGACAAACTCGTGACGACGACCGTCCGACTGCCCGGCACCACCGACACCAACGGCCTGGGCTACGCCCCCGCCGACACCACGGAGACCACGCATCTCACCCGTCTCCACGCCTACCGGGGCCGCGCCCGCTACGAACGCGACATCGCCATCCCCCGCGGCTGGACGCTCCGGGGCGCCGTTCGGCAGCTCTTTCTCGAACGGACGAAGACCACCGAGATTTTCATCGACGGCCAACGTGTGGGCGGCAGCAACGACATCTCCACGCCGCAACGCTTCTCATTGCCCATCAACAAGGCCGGACGGCACCGCCTGACCATCGTCGTGGACAACGCCCACGGGCAACCTGCCCAGGTGTATGCCGGCAGTCACGCCATGACCGAGGACACCCAGACCAACTGGAACGGCGTCATCGGCAGCATGTTTATCGCCAACGTGAACCGCAACGCCGTGCTGAAAGCCGACCTGCCTTCGAAGATTGCGCCCATATTCAAGGGCTTCCGCGCCGAGGGACGCCGCTTCATGGCCGACGGCAAGCCCGTGTTTCTTCGGGGCAAGCACGACGCCTGCGTGTGGCCGCTCACGGGCCACGTGGCCATGGACCGGCAGTCGTGGATCGACTACATGCAGAAATTGCAGGCGTATGGTATCAACCACATCCGATTCCACTCGTGGTGCCCGTCCGAACAGGCCTTCTACGCGGCCGACAGCCTGGGCCTCTACCTGCAACCCGAGCTGCCGCTGTGGGGCGATTTCAATGACAAGGACACGGTGTTGATGGACTTTCTCCACAAGGAGGGCGTCAACATGCTGACAGAATACGCCCGTCACCCGTCGTTCGTGATGATGGGCCTGGGCAACGAGCTGTGGGGAAGCGCGGAAAAGATGCAGGAGTTCGTCGCCGACTTCCGACGGTTGGCGCCCGAAATGCTCTTCACCTTCGGCAGCAACCACTGCCTGGGCTACCAAGGCGTGAAGCCGGGCATGGACTATTTCACCACCTGTCGTGTGGGCGGGGAGCCTTGGGGCACCTACGGCACGCACACCCGGGGCAGCTTCGCCTTTGTCGACGCCGCCGACGGAGGGCTGATCAACCACCAACACCCCAACACGAGCTTCGACTTCGACGAGGCCTGCCGCGCCTCCAACGTGCCTGTCATCAGCCATGAGACCGGCCAGTTCCAGAGTTTCCCCGACTTCGACGAAGCCAAGAAGTACACGGGGGTGCTGCGAGCCTACAACATCGACGTGTTCCGCAGGCGGCTGGAGCGCACCGGCATGTTGCCGCAGGCCAAGGATTTCAAGCGGGCCAGCGGCCGATGGGCCTTCGAACTCTACAAGGCCGACGTCGAAGCCGACCTCAGAACGGCGGAGATGGCGGGCTTCCAGCTGCTCGACCTGCAGGACTATCCGGGCCAAGGGAGCGCCTATGTGGGCATGCTCGACGCCTTCATGGACAGCAAGGGATTCACCACGCCCGAAGAATGGCGCGAGTTCTGTTCGCCGGTGGTGCCGCTGCTGGTGAGCGACAAGCTGTGCTTCCGCGGCGACGAACGGCTGAAGGCGGCCGTGAAGGTGGCCAACTACAGCGGTGAGAGATTCAACAACATGGGCATGTATGTACAGCTGACCGATGAAACGGGAAGGAACAAACCGCTTTTCCGCACCATCGGACGGGGCGCGACGCCGCTCGGACTGTCGCTCGCCGACTCCATCGACCTGGACTTGTCGGCCGTCAGGGAGCCGTCGTGTCTGACACTCGAACTGGGATTCATCGACGACACGGGCATGAAGCAGCCGGGGATAGGCCGGAATCGGTATAAGATATGGGTATATCCCGTCGACGGCCTACAGGAGACGGAACCGAAGGGCATTGTCTGCGTCACCGTGATGGACGAGAAGACTGTCAGAAGGCTGGAAAAGGGGGCGCGCGTGCTGTGGACACCCGACTCGGCGGCCTTCGCGGCCAACACCGTAGGCCCGCTCTTTCAGACCGACTATTGGAACTACCGCATGTTCAAGACCATCTCCGAGAACAACAAGAAGCCTGTTTCGCCGGGCACATTGGGCCTCCTCACCGACCCGAAACATCCGCTCTTCCAAGCCTTTCCGACTGCGGAGCACACCGACTGGCAGTGGTTTCCCGTCGTCAAGAACAGCCGGCCGCTCGTACTCGACGCACTCCCGAAGGCCTATCTGCCCATCGTTCAGGTCATCGACAACGTGGAACGCAACCACAAGTTAGGGCTTGTCATGGAGTTCTCGGTGGGCCGGGGCAAGCTGCTGCTCTGCATGAGCGACCTCGCGCGGGCCTGCCGCTATCCCGAAGGACGGGCCTTCACCAACAGCCTGCTGCGCTACATGCAGTCCGACGCCTTCCGGCCGGCCTCACACTATGCCACCTTCGGCCAGCTGGAAAGGCTGCTCCACACCGCTTCGGACGAAGCGAAGATGGAGCGATTGGACAACATTTCGCAGTATTGAGCGGTCAGCTTTTCCACAACTTTGCCGCCAACCGCACGCCCGCCACACCAGCGAGCAGCGTGCACAGCACCACGGCGACATCCATCCAGGGGGTCGACAGCGAAAAAATGACATGGGCATAGTCCTGTCCCATCTCCTCGACGGCGCCCTCATAGTAGGCCTGCACGTCCGCCCAAAGGGGCAGGAAGCGGACTACGGGGACCAAGGCGAGGATGGGATAGGCCCGGAAGAGGCTCTTGTCGGACTCCGAACCGAAGAACCGACGCGCCACATCGGAGAGCACACCGACCATCACCATGAGGACGGCCGTCCGCATGTCGACCTCGCCGAAGGCCAAAAGAAAGACGGCAAAGACCAGCGAGAGCGCGGCACCCAGCCCGGGGCCGCGCCACCGCCGGGCCAGCCAGACGTAGGAAAAGGCGCACAGCAGCGCGGCTACGACGGGACTGGCCGTCCACAAATAAGGAGAAAGAAAACCGGGAAGCGACGCTGCCAACAAACTGAGCAGGTAGACAATGACGGCACAAACCATGCCGATGATTCTGTTATTTTTCATTTTCAAAAGGTATTAAAGCCAGACATGACACTGCCGCCATGCCTTCCATATCGCCAAAAATAACCGAAATGCCAATACGGAACAATACCTAAAACAGATGATTGACAAGCCGACAAGGCCCCTCCAGCAAGCGATATCAATACCATCAACCCCCTTGCTTTTGCCATCTGACAGATTATAATTTTACGTTTTCCCATGTTTGATTATGCAAAAAGGGCGTTTTATCCCTACAAATGAGGACTTTTTCTGATTTCTTTACAACATATAAAAGGTAAACCTTAATTCCGCAACACTATTATAAATTAAACTTTTTAAGTACCTGAGCAACAAAAAGTTGCTCAGGATTTTGCCATGTCAGAATTTTCACTTATCTTAGTGTTGCAAAAAAAAACAAGAGAATCCAACGATAGACATGGCGAAGATACAAATTAAATCTGAGAGACTCACTCCTTTTGGGGGATTATTTTCAATCATGGAGCAATTTGACTCCACATTATCATCTGTCATCGACTCAACCCTCGGTCTAAGGTGTAGATCGTTCGGTTATCAGTACAGCGAAATCATCCGTTCTCTCATGAGTATCTACTTCTGTGGCGGTTCATGT
>NZ_AUFQ01000014.1 GCF_000426585.1 Segatella baroniae DSM 16972 = JCM 13447 | reverse complement strand
GCCGAGCAGCTCCGGAACGGCGAGGTGGCCTATCTGCTTCAGAACAAGCGCACGGAAAACGTCTGGGGCCAGAACCTCGGCAGCGACGACGAGCCCCTGCTCACCGCCGACGGCGCGAAGCGGGTCTATAAGGTGGATTTCACCTTCAACAGCCAGGTGCGCGCCACGCGCTACGCCACGCGCAACAAGGCCATCTACGGCTCCATGCCCACCGTGCAGGAAATTCTGGGCACGGGCTACAACCCACAGCATTATTACTCGGGACTGACCTTTGCCGACAATTTCAGCGGCTCCACCAGCGTGACCGCCGACAAGCAGGTGGCAGTAAGCTTCACCCACAAGGTAGTCTGCGAAATCGCCTCGAAGGCTGACTGGAAGGCGTTCCGCGACCTCGTCAACGGCGGACAGACCAAGCTCAACGCCAAGATGACAGCGGACGTCGACCTCGGCTCCGACATTTGGCAGGTGGGCAATCATTACGCCGGCACGTTCGACGGACAGGGACATACGCTGAAAATCAACTGGAATGACACATCAGGCTGGTTAGCCCCCTTCTACACTGTGGACGGCGCCACCATCAAGAACCTGCGCACCGAAGGAGAGATTAAGTCAAGCTCGTACTTCTTGTCAGGATTGGTTCAAAGCGCCTATGGCAACACCACCATCTCGGGCTGCGTCAGCGCGGTGAACATCACGAGCACCTATGGCAATGCCTCATGCGACGCGGCGGGCATGGTTGAATGCGTAAGGGATAATGCCAATGTTACCATCACCGACTGCGTTGTCAAGGGCAAGATCAACGCCACGACAGAGAAAGGCAAGGAAAGCATCGGCGGATTTGTACATCTTCTGTATGGTAAGTGCACCCTGAACAACTGCCTCTACGCCGGCGAGAACAATGGAACCAGATGGTCAAGGACCTTCGCCCCCTACTCTGGCTCAACCCTCAACAACTGCTACTACCTCAACCCCTGCGGCGATAAGCAGGGCACGCAGGTAACGAAGGAGCAGCTCAAGAGCGGCGAGGTGGCTTATCTGCTTCAGAACAAGCGCACGGAAAACATCTGGGGACAGTTGCTCGGCACGAACGACGAGCCGCAGCTCACCGACAAAGCCGAGAAGCACGTCTGCAAGGTGGACTTCAGCTACAACGACCAGGTGAAAGCCACGCGCTACGCCACCAACGGCAAGGGTATCCACGGCGGCATGCCCACCTTTACCGCAAAGGACCTCATGGGTAGCAGCTACAACGAGCACCATTTTTATACCATCGCCTTTGGCGGCGACTTCAACGGCTCAACCACCGTCAACGCCGACCGGACCGTGGCAGTGCTCTTCAACCATAAGGAAGCCTACGAGATAGCCTCGAAGGACAACTGGAAGACGTTCTGCGCCCTCGTGGACGGCGGACAGGCCGGCCTCGACGCCAAGATGACGGCGGACGTCGACCTCGGCTCGGACATCGTGATGGTGGGCGTGACCAGAAACTATTCCGGCACGTTCGACGGAGGGGAACATACGCTGAAGATCAACTGGAATAGCGTTTCAGCCAGACAATTAGCACCTTTCCAGAATGTGAAGGGCGCAACCATCCGCAACCTGCGCACCGAAGGGTATATCAAGTCGAACACTTATGGGTTGTCCGGATTGATTTATTCCGTGGATGGCGCAACCACCATCTCGGGCTGCGTCAGCAATGTGGATCTCACGAGCAGCTATGATAAAAATGCCGGATGCGACGCTTCGGGCATGGTTCACCATGTAACCAGCGGTGCCAGTGTTGAGTTCACCGACTGCCTCGTCAAGGGAAAGTTCCACGCCACGACCGACAATGGCAAGAAAGGCATGGGCGGATTTGTATATGGTCAGTATGGCACCTGCAAGCTGACCAACTGCCTCTACGCCGGCACAAACAACGCCACTGAAAGAAGCAACACCTTTGCCGACAAAGCCACCCTCACCAACTGCTACTTCCTCAACGCCTGCGGCAATGAGCAGGGCGAGAAGATAACCGAGGAGCAGCTCAAGAACGGCTACGTGGCCTACAAGTTGCAGAACGGCAGAGACACGCAGTTCTGGGGACAGACGCTCGGCACCGACAACGAGCCGCGGCTCATCGCCTTCGACAACTCGGCAAAGAAAGTATATCAGGTGGCATTCACCTACAACAACGAGGTAAAAGCCGCGCGCTACGCCAACAAGGGTGGCACCGTCAGTCTGCCCACCTTGCAGGAAGCCCTCGGCAACAGCTACAACCCACACCATTACTACACCGGACTGACCTTTGCCGACGGCTTCAACGCCTCCACCACCGTAACAGCCGACAAGCAGGTGGCTGTCAGCATCACCGAAAAAGACTGCTACGAAATCGCCTCGAAGGAAGACTGGAAGGCGTTCCGCGAACTTGTGAACGACGGACAGACCGGCGTCGACGCCAAGCTGACGCAGGATGTCGACCTCGGCGAGGAAATCCTGATGCTGGGCTATTACTTGCCCAACATTTACGAAGGCACGTTCGACGGACAGGGCCACACGCTCTCTTACAACTGGACTACCCCGGACGACGAAAGAGCCCCTTTCAAGAACGTGAAGGACGCCACCATCAGGAACCTGCGCATCAAGGGCAGCATCACGCTGACCTTAAAAAAACCGGACGACCCACAGTCGCGCGGTAGTCAGGCGGCAGGATTAATTAATTACGCGTATGGCAACACCACCGTTTCGGGCTGCGTCATCGACGTGGACCTCAAGGGGAGCAGCTCATTGGCAGGCATACTTCAATGGCCGGATGACACTGCCCATATCACCATTAACGACTGCTTAGTCAAGGGAAACTTCCACGCCACGTCCGACCTGAATGGCGGTACATATAGAACTATATCCGGATTTATAGCTCATAGGCACAAAGATGCCGCCTGCACGCTGAACAACTGCCTCTACCTCGGCACCAACAACGCCCTCGACCACGACAAAACTAGCCACACCTTCTGCTCGGAAAGTGAGCTGAACGAGGGCACCGGCTTTACGCGCATCACCAACTGCTACTACCTGAACGCCTGCGGCAAGGTACAGGGCGACAGGGTAACCGCCGAGCAACTCAAGAACGGCCACGTGGCGAAGCTCCTGCAAGGCAATCGCACCGACCAATGCCACTGGGCACAGCCGTTGGGCGAGACGCCGGGCCCCTACCGCGAGACCGGCAAGGCAGAGACCAACTACGTTTATTATGATACGGCGAACAGTCGCTGGGCGTGTGACGACTTCCGCCTCACCGACGGCCAGTCGCTGCCCATCGGGCTCGACTTCATCGCCGCCAGGGCGACCTACGAGCGCACGTTCGCCGCAAGCGGAAAGGCCACCATCTGCCTGCCCTACGAGCTGCCCGCCAACGGCTTCAAGGCCTACACCCTCTCGGGCGGCGACAACAGCGCAGTCCATTTCGCGGATGCGAAGGATAAGCTCGAAGCCTACAAGCCTTACCTGATTACTGCCGACGGTGTGCCACAGCTCGGCGGCGAGAACATACAGGTGAAAGCCTACAAGGCCGACGTCCTGAAGCAGACCGCCGCAGGCACAGGCCACAGCTTCACGGGCACGGTAGCCGGCTTGGACAACGCCGCTGCCGCCGCCGCCAACGCCTACATCCTGCAAGACGACGGCAAGTTCCACAAGGTGACGACGGACTATCCCACCGCCACGGTTCCCGCCTATCATGCCTATGTCGTTTGTCCGAAGACCTCAGGCGCCAAGCAGCTCTCCATCATCATCGACGGCGAGACCACCGGCCTGCGCGCCATTGAGACCACCGACCAGGACGGCACCATGCGCTACTACGACCTACAGGGGCGTTACATCGGTACTACGCTCCAAGGTCAGCCCAAGGGTATCTACATCGGTAACGGTAAAAAGATCGTGCATTGACGCATGTAGGGGGATGTGATTCATCACGCCCCCTACAACGAACAACCATTAAAACCATCAACAACAATGAAAAAGATATATGTCACCCCCCCAGCACCCAAGTAGTTAGACTTGAATTGACAAGCAGCATTCTGGCCGGTTCGACCTCGGTGAAAATCAGTGACGATCCCGCAACGGAACCGGCATGCGCTAAAAAAGGGTTCTTTGATGATGATGAAAGTTTGGAAGAGTAGCCCGTGGACTTGCAGATACTGATTGTCGGCTTCTGTTAAATCACTCATTGAAAATCAAGTAAAATGTAAAATGTTTATGTAGAAAAGCTTCGTGAGAAGCCAGACTTGACAGAGGGCCAAAGCGTTGGCCCTTCTTTTTTTGTTATGGAGCCATGTCGGATTTTGGGAAAAAATTGTTGGTCGGTTAAAAACTTGCAATCCATTTGCTTTTTTCTCCTTTTTCCTTTACCTTTGCTGTGCAATGTCCGCCCAATGAGGGCCGGCCATTGGCTGTCGTTACAACATTATACCGTAAAAACTATTAATCAGACATGGAAGAGATCCACCAAGCACCTGAAATCAATCTTGAAATAAAGCCCGAAGTGGCTGTCGGGAAGTACAGCAACCTGGCACTCATCAGCCATTCCCACAGCGACTTCGTCCTCGATTTCGCCACCATCCTGCCCGGCATGCCGAAGCCCGAGGTCGGCAGCCGCATCATCATGGCCCCGGAGCACGCCAAGCGGTTGGCCGCCGCCCTGCAGCAGAACCTCATGAAATATGAACAGGAGTTCGGCAAGATTGACTTGGGCATACAGGAAGAACGCATCGTGGCGCCGTTCGGCAACGGCGGCGCGCAGGCGTGACGTTGCAATTGCTGCTCCTGTGTAGTTCTTCTGCCTATTTCAAAGGTTGAAGAATGATTATATTGTGTTAAATAACGTATTCGTTTGTTTGTTTGTTGTAATATTAGTTAGGTGGTTTGAAAAAAACTTCCTACCTTTGCAGCCCGAAATGGGGGGTATTATACCCGTTTTTGTAATTCTCTGATTATAAACAAAATAAATATATAAATCTTAAAAGTAAAATTATGCCTACAATTCAACAATTGGTAAGAAAAGGCAGAAGGGTTTTGGTAGACAAGAGCAAGTCGCCGGCGTTGGACTCATGTCCTCAGCGTCGTGGCGTCTGCGTTCGTGTCTATACGACAACTCCCAAGAAGCCTAATTCGGCAATGCGTAAGGTTGCCCGTGTTCGTTTGACAAACCAGAAGGAAGTCAACTCCTACATCCCGGGAGAAGGCCACAACCTGCAGGAGCACTCGATCGTTTTGGTTCGTGGTGGTCGTGTAAAGGACCTTCCCGGTGTGCGCTATCACATCGTTCGTGGTACGTTGGATACCGCCGGTGTTGCCAACCGTACACAGCGCCGCTCCAAGTATGGTGCCAAGCGTCCAAAGGCAGCCAAGAAGTAATTTGGCTGAGAGCTGAGAGCCGAGAGCCACAAGGCTGAGGGCTGGGAGCTCTACATTTTTTTTATTTTTTAGTTGTTTTGCTGGAGAATTGTTAACACAGGTTGAGTAAATGTCCGGGAGCGGACGTTGAAGACAAGACATTATTACAGCCTCCGCAGACTACAAATTTTTTTATTTTCAATAATGAGAAAAGCAAAACCAAAGAAGCGTGTGATCCTTCCGGATCCCGTCTTCAACGACCAGAAGGTCTCGAAGTTCGTGAATCACTTGATGTATGATGGCAAGAAGACCATCTCTTATCAGATTTTCTACAATGCCCTTGACGCCGTGAAAGTCAAGATGTCGAAGGAAGAGAAGTCGCCCCTCGAAATCTGGAAGCAGGCTTTGGACAACATCACTCCGCAGGTGGAGGTGAAGAGCCGTCGTATCGGTGGCGCCACTTTCCAGGTGCCGACCGAAATCCGTCCGGAGCGCAAGGAGAGCATTTCTATGAAGAATCTTATCGCTTTTGCCCGCAAGCGCAGTGGCAAATCGATGGCAGACAAGCTTGCCGCTGAGATCATGGACGCCTACAACAGCCAGGGTGGAGCGTTCAAGCGTAAGGAAGATATGCACCGTATGGCCGAGGCTAACCGTGCATTCGCTCATTTTAGATTCTAAAAAAGAAAGGTAACAAAAGAAAATGGCAAATCGCGATTTACATTTGACTCGTAATATCGGTATCATGGCGCACATCGATGCCGGTAAGACAACAACTTCTGAGCGTATTCTGTTCTATACGGGCAAGACTCACAAGATTGGTGAGGTGCATGATGGTTCCGCCACCATGGACTGGATGGCCCAGGAGCAGGAGCGAGGTATTACGATTACGTCGGCCGCAACCACCTGCAACTGGAACTACAAGGGTAATTCCTATAAGATCAACCTGATCGACACCCCGGGGCACGTGGACTTCACTGCCGAGGTGGAGCGTTCGCTGCGTGTGCTCGATGGAGCCGTCGCTACATATTCTGCCGCCGATGGCGTTCAGCCTCAGTCGGAAACCGTATGGCGTCAGGCTGACAAATACAATGTCCCCCGCATCGGTTATGTCAACAAGATGGACCGCTCGGGTGCGGACTTCTTCGAGACTGTGCAGCAGATGAGGGATATCTTGGGTGCCAACCCGTGCCCTGTCCAGATTCCCATCGGCGCGGAAGAGAACTTCAAAGGCGTCGTGGACCTGATCAAGATGAAGGCCATCCTGTGGCATGACGAAACCATGGGCGCGGAATATGACATCGAGGACATCCCCGCCGACCTCGTTGATGAGGCGAACGAGTGGAGGGACAAGATGGTTGAGAGCGCAGCCAATTTCGACGACGAGTTGATGGAGTTGTATCTTGAAGGAAAGGATATTCCGGAAGAAATGCTGATTGCGGCCATCCGCAAGGGTACCATTGCCATGGAGCTGACTCCGATGACATTGGGTTCTTCCTATAAGAACAAGGGCGTTCAGCCTTTGCTCGACTATGTATGCGCATTCCTGCCCTCTCCGCTGGATACGGAGGCCATCGTCGGTACGAATCCCGATACAGATGAGGAGGAAGACCGCAAGCCTTCGGAGGAAGCGCCTACGGCAGCTCTTGCGTTCAAGATTGCCACAGACCCGTTCATGGGTCGACTGGTGTTCTTCCGCGTCTACTCGGGTAAGATTGCCGCCGGTTCTTACGTTTACAACCCGCGTTCGGGTAAGAAGGAACGCATCAGCCGTCTGTTCCAGATGAACTCAAAGCAGGAGATTCCCATGGACTCGATCGACGCCGGCGACATCGGCGCAGGTGTGGGCTTCAAGGATATCCGCACGGGTGACACGCTTTGCGACGAAGCCCATCCCATCGTGCTCGAATCCATGACCTTCCCCGACACCGTGATTTCCATCGCAGTGGAACCGAAGAGCCAGGCCGACATCACGAAGCTGGACAACGGACTCGCAAAGTTGGCCGAGGAAGACCCGACATTCACCGTGCGTACCGACGAGCAGAGCGGACAGACCATCATCTCCGGTATGGGTGAGTTGCACTTGGATATCATCATCGACCGTCTGAAGCGTGAGTTCAAGGTGGAATGTAACCAGGGCAAGCCCCAGGTGAACTACAAGGAAGCCATCATGGGTACAGCCCAGAGCCGCGAAACCTACAAGAAGCAGTCCGGAGGTCGTGGTAAGTTCGCTTGCATCGACGTGACCATCGGTCCAAAGGATGAAGATTACACGGAAGGCGACTTGCAGTTCGTCAACGAGGTCAAGGGTGGCAACGTGCCCAAGGAATTCATTCCGTCAGTGCAGAAGGGCTTCCAGGATTGCCTGAAGAACGGTGTGCTCGGCGGCTTCCCGATGACCGGCATGAAGGTGACGCTGACCGATGGTAGCTTCCACCCCGTAGACTCCGACCAGTTGTCTTTCGAGTTGGTTGCCCATCAGGCGTTCAGGGTTCTTTGCCCGAAGGCCAAGCCTGTATTGATGGAGCCCATCATGAAGGTGGAGGTCGTTACTCCAGAAGAGAACATGGGTGACGTCATCGGTGACTTGAACAAGCGCCGCGGCATGGTGCAAGGTATGGAAGAGGCCCGAAGCGGCGCCCGTATCGTCAAAGCCATGGTTCCCTTGGCTGAAATGTTCGGTTATGTGACGGCCCTCCGTACAATCACTTCCGGACGTGCCACCAGCACGATGGAATACGACCACCATGAGCCGTTGTCTTCCAGCATAGCCAAAGCTGTATTGGAGGAAGTGAAAGGCCATGCCGATCTCGTATAATCGTTGAAAACCAACCGGAAAAGAGACATTGTTTAGCGAATGACTCTTAAACAATGTTTCTCTTTTCTTATATAATAAATTTAATTACACTAATATTTTATGAGTCAGAAAATCAGAATCAAGCTGAAGTCTTACGACCATCAGCTGGTTGACAAGTCAGCCGAAAAGATTGTAAAGGCTGTGAAGGCTACGGGTGCCATCGTCAGCGGCCCCATTCCATTGCCCACCCACAAGCGTATCTTTACTGTAAACCGTAGTACTTTCGTTAACAAGAAGTCGCGCGAGCAGTTCCAGCTCTCCGACTTCAAGCGTCTCATCGACATCTACAGCTCTACCGCCAAGACCGTTGACGCGCTGATGAAACTGGAATTGCCTTCAGGCGTAGAAGTGGAAATCAAGGTTTAATGAATTGAATAGCGGATTTTTAAATTTATAAATTATATTGAAATGCCAGGATTAATTGGAAGAAAAATCGGAATGACATCCGTTTTCAGTGCCGACGGCAAGAATGTGCCGTGCACTGTTATCGAAGCAGGTCCTTGTGTTGTAACCCAAGTCAAGACAGTAGAAAAAGACGGTTACAAGGCCCTTCAGCTGGGTTTCGGTGAGGCGAAGGAGAAGCGTACTTCAAAGCCTCTGATGGGAACCTTCAAGAAGGCAGGCACAACACCTAAAAAGCACTTGGCCGAGTTCAAGTTTGATGAGGAATACAACCTCGGAGACACGATTACGGTGGACATCTTCAGAGACAGCAAGTTTGTCGACGTGGTGGGTACATCCAAAGGTAAAGGTTTCCAGGGCGTTATCAAGCGTCATGGATTCGGTGGAGTAGGACAGTCTACCCACGGACAGGATGACCGTGCCCGCAAACCAGGTTCCATCGGTGCCTGCTCTTATCCTGCAAAGGTGTTCAAGGGCATGCGCATGGCCGGCCAAATGGGAGGTGACAGAGTCACCACTCAGAATCTTCAGGTGTTAAAGGTAATTCCAGAACAGAATCTTCTCATCGTAAAGGGTTCTTTCGCTGGATGCAAAGGTTCAACTGTTTTAATTGAGAAATAATGGAAGTTAGTGTTTTGAATATCAACGGTCAGGAGACCGGCAGAAAGGTAACCCTGAATGAGGCTATCTTTGGAATAGAGCCTAACGATCACGTCCTCTGGCTCGATGTAAAACAGTATCTGGCAGCACAGCGTCAGGGTACTGCGAAGACGAAGGAGAGAAGCGAAGTGAGCGGCTCCACACGCAAGCTCGGTCGTCAGAAGGGCGGCGGTGGCGCACGTCGAGGCGACATCAATTCTCCGGTGCTCGTCGGCGGTGGTCGCGTGTTCGGCCCCAAGCCACGCAACTATGACTTCAAATTGAACAAGAAAGTCAAGGTGTTGGCTCGCAAGTCGGCCCTTTCCTACAAGGCTCAGGACAACGGCATTGTTGTTGTCGAAGATTTTACATTGGAAGCTCCGAAGACGAAAGATTTTATAAATATCACTAAAAATCTTAAAGTCGAAGGCAAGAAGATTCTCGTCCTTTTGCCAGAAGCAAATAAAAACGTATATTTGTCCGCTCGTAACTTACAGGGTGCTGAAGTTATGCCCGCATCTACACTCAATACTTACAAAGTCTTGAATGCAGATGTTCTTGTCATAGCAGAAAGTTCATTGAAGGCAATCGAAACTGTCTTAATCAAATAAAAGGAGAAATTAGATATGGGATTTATCATCAAACCTCTGGTCACTGAGAAGATGACCAAAATTACAGAAAAGAGGCCAAACCGTTATGGCTTTATCGTTCGTCCTGAGGCTAACAAACTCCAGATTAAGAAAGAGGTCGAGGGTCTGTATAATGTTACAGTTGAAGAAGTGAACACACTTCGCTACGCCGGCAAGCGTTCAAGCCGCTACACCAAGACGGGTCTCGTGAGGGGACGGAGAAATGCGTTCAAGAAAGCCGTCGTGACCATCAAGGATGGCGAAACAATTGATTTTTACAGCAATATTTAAATAAAAAATGGCAGTACGTAAATTAAAACCGGTAACTCCGGGACAAAGACACAAGATTATTGGCACGTTCGAGGATATTACTGCATCCGTGCCAGAAAAGTCTCTCGTTTACGGTAAGCGTTCTACCGGTGGTCGAAACAACACCGGTAAGATGACCGTTCGCTACATTGGCGGTGGTCACAAGAAGAAGTATCGTCTGATCGACTTCAAGCGAGAGAAAGATGGTGTTCCAGCTGTAGTGAAGACAATCGAGTACGACCCGAACAGGTCTGCCCGCATTGCCCTGCTTTTCTACGCTGATGGTGAAAAACGTTACATTATTGCTCCTAACGGACTGCAAGTAGGCACTACATTGATGTCGGGTGCAGAAGCTGCCCCTGAAGTCGGTAATGCACTTCCTTTGGCAAACATTCCTGTCGGTACTGTAATTCACAACATTGAATTGCGTCCGGGGCAGGGTGCTTTGCTCGTTCGTTCGGCTGGTAATTTTGCTCAGTTGACTTCTCGTGAAGGTAGCTATTGTGTAATCAAGCTTCCTTCCGGTGAGACTCGTAAGATTCTCTCTGCTTGTAAGGCTACTGTTGGTAGTGTGGGTAACTCCGACCATGCTCTGGAACAGTCTGGTAAGGCTGGTCGCTCCCGCTGGTTGGGTCGCCGTCCTCACAACCGTGGTGTTGTCATGAACCCTGTCGATCACCCGATGGGTGGTGGTGAAGGCCGTCAGTCCGGTGGACATCCGCGTTCACGCAAGGGCCTGTACGCCAAGGGTCTCAAGACACGCGCACCGAAGAAGCTTTCCAACAAGTATATTATCGAAAGAGCTAACAAGAAATAATAAAGAGTAAATTATGAGTCGTTCACTTAAAAAAGGTCCATATATCAACGTTTCTCTTGAGAAGAAGGTTCTTGCCATGAACGAAAGTGGCAAGAAGAATGTTGTCAAGACATGGGCCAGAGCATCAATGATATCCCCGGACTTTGTGGGACACACTGTTGCAGTTCATAACGGAAACAAATTTATCCCTGTTTACATTACCGAGAACATGGTAGGCCATAAGCTCGGCGAGTTTGCGCCTACACGTCGCTTCGGCGGTCACTCCGGTAACAACAAGAGGTAAGCGGGTTTAAACCATCTAAAATTAAGAATTGATAATGGGAGCAAGAAAACATATCGCTGCTGAAAAATTAAAGGAAGCACGCAAAAACCAGTACTTCGCCAAGCTCAAGGGTGTTCCTTCCTCGCCACGCAAAATGCGCTACGTCGTAGACATGATTCGTGGCCTTGAGGTGAACCGCGCCCTCGGAGTACTCAGGTTCTCGAAAAAGCAGGCTGCTGTAGATGTTGAGAAACTTCTGCGTTCGGCCGTTGCCAACTGGGAAACAAAAAACGACCGTAAGGCAGAAGACGGAGAGCTCTATATAAGCAGAGTCTTTGTTGACGAAGGTGTTACAATGAAACGTATGAGACCGGCACCGCAGGGCCGTGGTTACAGAATCCGCAAGCGTTCCAACCACGTGACTCTCTTTGTTGATGCCAAAACTAACGACGAAAAATAATAGATAGAATGGGACAGAAAGTTAATCCAATAGCAAACCGACTTGGAATCATCCGTGGTTGGGATTCAAATTGGTTCGGTGGCAAGGACTTCGGAGACAACATCGTAGAGGATCGTGAAATCCGCAAGTATCTGAACGAGCGCTTGGCTAAGGCAAGTGTTTCTCGTATTGTCATTGAGCGCACGCTGAAGCTCGTCACCATCACTATTTGCACAGCCCGTCCGGGTATCGTTATCGGTAAAGGTGGTCAAGACGTTGACAAATTGAAAGAAGAGTTGAAAAAACTCTACAACAAGGACATTCAGATCAATATCTTCGAAGTGAAGAAGCCTGAACTTGACGCTAATATTGTAGGAAACAACATCGCTCGTCAGGTGGAAGGCAAGATTTCGTATCGCCGCGCCATCAAGATGGCTGTTCAGAATACGATGCGCGCAGGTGCCGAAGGTATCAAGGTCCAGATTACCGGTCGTCTGAATGGTGCGGAAATGGCTCGCAAGGAAATGTTCAAGGAGGGACGCACCCCGCTGCATACGTTCCGTGCGGACATCGATTACTGTCAGGCAGAAGCCCTCACCAAGGTAGGTCTGCTGGGCATCAAGGTTTGGATTTGCCGTGGTGAAGTCTACGGCAAGCGAGACTTGACACCTAACTTTGCTCAGGAGAAACAGAATGGTGGCCGTTCTAACAATGGTGGCCGTAGCGGCCGCGGTAATCGCAAGAGAAACAATAACCGTTAAAAAGTAAGAAGCTATCATGTTACAGCCAAAAAGAGTAAAATATAGAAGACCTCAGGATGGGCGCGGCAGGAAAGGCAATGCCCAGCGAGGAACACAGTTGGCTTTCGGTTCGTTCGGTATCAAGACGCTTGAGGCCAAATGGATTGACAGCCGCCAGATAGAAGCTGCCCGTGTGGCAGTGAATCGCTACATGAACCGTGAGGGTCAGGTATGGATTCGTATATTCCCGGACAAGCCCATCACCCGCAAGCCTGCCGATGTTCGTATGGGTAAGGGTAAGGGTGACCCCGCAGGATGGGTCGCTCCCGTTACACCGGGACGTGTCCTCTTTGAAGTGGAAGGTGTAAGTTTCGATATCGCAAAGGAGGCGCTCCGTCTCGCAGCACAGAAACTGCCGGTAAAGACAAAGTTTGTTGTAAGACGTGATTTCGATAAAAACGCTTAGTTATGAAGAGTAAAGAAATAAAAGAACTCGAAACCAAGGATTTGGTAGAGAAGTTGGAGTTGATTCAGGAAAAGCTCACACGGATGAAGCTGAACCACGCCATCGCTCCGCTTGAGAATCCATCTCAGATTAAGGCCACTCGTCGTGACATCGCCCGAATGAAAACCGAACTTCGTCAGAGAGAACTTAACAAATAATAATGGTCCAGATGGAAACAAGAAATTTAAGAAAAGTAAGACAGGGTGTTGTCGTCAGCAACAAAATGGATAAAACCATTGTTATTGCAGCTAAGTTCAAGGAGAAGCACCCTATTTATGGTAAGTTTGTTCAGAAAACAAAGAAATACCATGCGCATGATGAAAAGAACGAAGCCAACATGGGCGACACCGTTCTCATTATGGAAACCCGTCCTTTGTCGAAGACGAAACGATGGAGATTAGTTCAAATTGTTGAAAAGGCTAAGTAATTATGATACAAGCAGAATCAAGACTTACAGTATGTGATAACAGCGGCGCGCGCGAGGCTCTTTGCATTCGTGTCCTGGGTGGTACCGGCCGCCGTTATGCAAGTGTTGGTGACGTCATTGTCGTTTCTGTCAAGAATGTCATCCCCTCAAGTGATTTGAAAAAAGGTGCGGTATCTAAAGCTTTGATTGTACGTACAAAGAAGGAGATTCGTCGGGCAGACGGCTCATACATCCGGTTTGACGACAATGCTTGCGTACTGCTCAACAACGCAGGTGAGCTTCGCGGCAGCCGTATCTTCGGCCCGGTGGCTCGTGAGCTCCGTGCAGTGAACATGAAGGTCGTTTCTTTGGCACCTGAGGTTCTTTAATCATTTAATTTTAAAAGTAATGAGTAAATTACATATAAGGAAAAACGATACAGTGGTTGTCCTTTCGGGTGGCGATAAGGGCAAGACTGGTAAGGTGCTCAAGGTGTTGGTTGAAAAGAACCGTGCCATCGTCGAAGGCGTGAACATCGTCTCAAAGAGCATGAAGCCATCAGCCAAGAATCCTCAGGGAGGATTCGTCAAGCAGGAGGCTTCCATCCATATTTCTAACTTGAGTTTAATTGACCCGAAGAGCGGCAAGCCCACTCGCGTAGCCATCAAGCACGAGGGCAAGAACGTTGTTCGTATCTCTAAAAAATCCGGGGAGGTGATTAAGTAATGGAAACAGCACAGTTAAAGAAGCAATATAAAGAGGTGATTGCACCTGCTTTGCAGAAACAATTCAACTACTCTTCAGCTATGCAGACTCCTGTACTGCAGAAGATTGTCATCAACCAGGGATTGGGCGACGCTACACAAGACAAGAAGATTATCGATGTCGCAGTCAACGAAATCACGACCATTACGGGTCAGAAGGCCGTTGCCACCTACTCCAAGAAAGACATCGCAAACTTCAAGCTTCGTAAGAAAATGCCAATCGGCGTGATGGTGACGCTGCGTCGTGAGCGCATGTATGAATTCCTGGAGAAGCTCGTGCGCGTGGCTTTGCCCCGTATCCGCGACTTCAAGGGTATCCAGAGCAAGTTCGACGGTCGTGGCAACTACACGTTGGGTATCACGGAGCAGATCATCTTCCCTGAAATCAACATCGACGAGATTGACCGCATCCAAGGTATGAACATCACTTTCGTGACGACAGCCAAGACTGACGAAGAAGGTTATGCTCTCCTCAAGGGATTCGGCCTTCCTTTCAAGAACGCTAAAAACGATTAAGCATTATGGCAAAAGAATCAATGAAAGCCCGCGAAGTAAAGCGTGCGAAGCTCGTTGCTCGTTACGCTGAAAAGCGCGCAGCTCTTAAAAAGGTTATAGCTACAGCCAAGGATCCGGCCGAGGCTTATGAGGCAGCTCGTAAGCTCCAGTCTTTCCCGAAGAATTCCAACCCTATCCGTCTGCACAACCGCTGCAAGATCACCGGACGTCCCAAAGGTTATATCCGTCAGTTCGGCCTTTCTCGTATCCAGTTCCGTGAGATGGCTTCGCAAGGGCTCATTCCCGGCGTAAGGAAGGCAAGTTGGTAAAAATGGCATACGATTGTTAGTGATTAGCGACGAAGACCTTTTCTTCTGTGCTATTCACTAATTATTGTGAGCCGTCGACAAGACCATTTATTTAATATTGTCGGGGTAGTCCCGATTAATTAAACATTTATATTTTATGACAGATCCAATAGCAGATTATCTGACTCGACTCAGAAACGCGATCATGGCCCATCACCGTGTCGTAGAGGTTCCTGCGTCAAACATGAAGAAGGAAATCACAAAGATCCTCTTCGAGAAAGGTTACATCCTCAATTACAAGTTCATAGAGGATGGCCCCCAGGGTACTATCAAAGTAGCTTTGAAGTACAATCCTGAAACAAAGAAAAACGCCATCAAGTGTTTGAAGCGTGTGTCCACGCCAGGTCTTCGCCGCTACACCGGCTACAAAGACATGCCGCGAGTTATCAACGGACTGGGTATTGCAATCTTATCTACGTCCAAAGGTGTCATGACCAACAAGGAAGCTGCCGACCTCAAGATTGGTGGCGAAGTTCTTTGCTACATTTATTAATTGGAGGATTGAATATGTCAAGAATAGGAAAAATGCCAATTGAAGTTCCTGCAGGAGTTACGGTAAACTTCGACAAGAACACGAATGTAGTATCGGTGAAAGGCCCCAAGGGTGAACTCTCACAATGGATAGACCCCTCCATCAAATTCAGCAACGCAGACGGTCACCTCACTTTCGAGGTGGATGAGGACAGTCCTGTAAACATCAAGCAGAAACAAGCTTTCCACGGCCTCTATCGTTCGCTGGTGAACAACATGGTTGTCGGTGTAAGCGAAGGATATAAGAAGACCTTGGAACTCGTGGGCGTAGGCTATCGCGTTTCCAACCAGGGCAATCTCGTGGAGTTCTCTCTGGGCTATACGCACCCCATCTTCATCCAGCTTCCCAACGAAGTGAAGGTCGAAACGAAGTCTGAGAGAAACCAGAATCCAATCATCTCGTTGGAATCTTGCGACAAGGCTTTGCTGGGTCTCATCTGTGCAAAAATTCGTTCTTTCCGCAAGCCGGAGCCTTACAAGGGCAAGGGTGTCTTGTTCAAGGGTGAAGTTATTCGCAGAAAGTCTGGTAAGACAGCTGCAGCCAAGTAATTTTAATTGAATTTGCAATTATGACAACAAAGAAAGTTGAAAGACGAATTAAGATAAAGTTCCGCATTCGCAAGAGTGTCAAGGGAACCGCAGAGCGTCCACGTTTAAGCGTTTTCCGCTCGAACAAGCAGATTTATGCTCAAGTTATTGACGATTTGACCGGCAACACGCTGGCTTCCGCCTCTTCACTCGGCCTGGAAAAGATGGCTAAATGTGAGCAGGCTGGCAAGGTAGGCGAGTTGGTTGCCGAGAAGGCAAAGGCCGCAGGCGTGGAGTCTGTTGTCTTCGACCGTAACGGTTATCTCTATCACGGTCGTGTGAAGGAATTGGCTGATGGCGCTCGCAGGGGCGGCCTTAAATTTTAAACGATTATGGCAATGGATAAAGTAAAAGTAAATAGTGATGTAGAATTGAAAGACCGTCTGGTCGCTATCAACCGTGTAACCAAGGTTACGAAGGGTGGTCGTACATTCACTTTCGCTGCCATCGTCGTTGTAGGTGATGGTAAGGGCGTAATCGGCTGGGGTCTTGGAAAGGCCGGCGAAGTCACGACTGCCATTTCCAAGGGCGTTGAGTCGGCAAAGAAAAACCTGGTGAAGGTCTCTGTTTTGAAAGGAACTGTTCCTCATGAAGTGGAGTGCTCGTTTGGTGGTGCGCAGGTTCTCCTGAAGCCCGCCGCAGCCGGTACCGGTCTGAAGGCCGGTGGTGCCATGCGTGCCGTGTTGGAGAGTGCCGGCGTCACCGACGTGATTGCCAAGTCGAAAGGCTCCTCCAATCCGCACAACCTCGTGAAGGCCACCATTCAGGCTCTTGGCGAAATGCGCGATGCCTATACTGTCGCAGGCTGCCGGGGCATCTCAATGGACAAAGTGTTTAACGGCTAATAGGATATCAAACAATGGCAACAATTAAAATCAAGCAGATTAAAAGTAAGATTGGTTATCCAATAGACCAGAAGCGCACTCTGAAGGCTTTGGGTCTGCATAAGATCTCACAGGTTGTTGAGGTTGAGGACACTCCTAGTCTTCGTGGCATGATCCGCAAGGTTCATCACTTGGTAACCGTAGTTGAATAATTAATTTTTAAATCGAATCGATGATGAATTTACATAGTTTGAAGCCCGCTAAGGGTTCTACGCATTCTGCTCGTCGTATTGGTCGTGGTCCGGGTTCCGGTCTCGGTGGAACTTCCACTCGTGGCCATAAGGGTGCCAAGGCTCGTTCTGGTTACAAGAGAAAGATTGGTTTCGAAGGTGGTCAGATGCCGCTGCAGCGCCGTGTTCCCAAATTTGGCTTTAAGAACATCAACCATAAGGAATACAAGATTGTCAATCTTTCGACCCTCCAGTCTCTGGCCGAAGCCAACGGCTTCACCAAGATTGGCAAGGCAGAGTTCGTGGCCGCAGGTCTTGCCAAGGCAAAGAGCCTGGTGAAGATTCTTGGCAACGGCGAGCTGAAGGCCAAAATTGATGTTGAAGCGAATGCATTCTCTAAGACGGCCGAAGAAGCAATCAAAGCCGTTGGTGGTAATGTAACTATAATCTAAGTAAATGAAAAAGTTTATTGAGACACTAAAGAACTGTTGGAAGATCGAGGACTTGCGTCAGCGCCTCCTCGTTGTTCTTCTATTTACGGCTATCTACCGTTTTGGCTCGTTCGTTGTGCTTCCCGGCATCAACCCGAGCATGTTGGACAAACTTCAGTCGCAAACCGCAGGCGGCCTTATGTCGCTTCTGGACATGTTCTCTGGTGGTGCATTTTCCAATGCATCCATGTTTGCACTTGGAATCATGCCTTACATCTCAGCTTCTATCGTTATGCAGCTCCTCGCTGTCGCCGTGCCTTATTTCCAGAAGTTGCAGCGTGAAGGCGAGAGTGGCCATAAGAAAATAAACTGGTACACAAGATGGCTTACTGTGGCCATCTTGCTGTTCCAGGCTCCCGCCTACCTTCTCAACCTGAAGGTTCAGGCCACCCAGGCTTTGGCGTCGGGGATTTCATGGACGGTGTTCATGATTCCCGCCACCATCATCCTTGCGGCAGGGAGCATGTTCATTCTGTGGCTCGGCGAGCGCATCACGGACAAAGGAGTGGGGAATGGAATCTCGTTGATCATTATGATTGGTATCATTGCACGTCTGCCACAGGCTTTCGTGCAGGAAATCGGCTCTCGTTTCACCGCCATATCCAGTGGTGGACTCGTAATGTTCATTGTCGAGATTCTGATTCTCTATGCAGTTGTTTGCGCATCCATTCTGCTGGTGCAAGGGACACGCAAGGTTCCTGTTCAGTACGCAAAGCGTCTGGTCGGCAACCAGCAATATGGTGGTGCACGTCAATATATCCCCTTGAAGCTCTTTGCAGCCAATGTAATGCCAATCATCTTTGCCCAGGCATTGATGTTCATTCCGTTGGTGGTCGTGCGTTTCCAGGCAGAGAACTCTTCGTGGCTCATGCGTTCTTTGATGGACAACCGCAGCTTGCTGTATAATTGTATCTATGTGGTCCTCATCGTGGCCTTCACCTACTTCTATACGGCGATTACGCTTAATCCGACGCAGATGGCAGAGGACATGAAGCGCAACAACGGCTTCATTCCCGGTGTCAAGCCGGGCAAGGATACGGCGGACTATATTGATACCATCATGTCTCGTATTACTTTTCCAGGTTCATTTTTCATCGCTTTCATCGCCGTCATGCCGGCGTTGGCCCACCTCCTCAATGTCCAGGACGCTTTCTCCCAGTTCTTCGGGGGGACGTCGCTTCTCATTTTGGTCGGCGTGGTCATCGACACCTTGCAGCAGATTGAAAGCCATTTGATGATGCGCCATTATGACGGTCTTCTCAATTCGGGTCGTACACGTAGTAGAGGCGGCGTATCTGCCTACTGAGATTGATATTCATATATCGTTCTCTCACGGCATTTACAATTGCCCATAGACTTGCAACAGCAGGATATCGCTCCTGCTTTCAATCCTCCGGATGGATATGACTCGACTCCTCTGTCCTGACATTCGGCCGAGGTGGTGAGGATTTCCATTTGGAGGAATATTTACACAAAGCATGATTCCGCTTATCCCTGTTGCGGCGAGCGACATTACGTAGTGGCAATTAAATTTAGAAGCACAAATATTCATTATGGCAAAGCAATCAGCTATTGAACAAGATGGCACCATCGTTGAATCTCTTTCAAACGCGATGTTTCGTGTGGAGTTGGAGAACGGTGTGCAGATTATAGCTCATATTTCCGGCAAGATGCGGATGCACTACATCAAGATACTTCCGGGAGACAAAGTGAAAGTAGAGATGAGTCCGTACGATTTGACCAAAGGAAGAATCGTATTCAGATACAAATAATTCAATTACAGCAATGAAGACAAGAGCATCATTAAAGAAGCGCACACCCGACTGCAAGATTGTTCGTCGCAAAGGTCGTCTGTTCGTTATCAACAAGAAGAACCCTAAGTACAAATTGCGCCAGGGTTGATGTTAAAGATTTGTAATTAATCATTGGTTGCTGAATTAATGATTAATTTTGCATGCTCTTTAACGAGAATCAAACGTTTTTATATTATTTTTATTCAATTTACAAATGGCAATAAGAATTGTTGGAGTAGATTTGCCCCAGAACAAGCGTGGCGAAATCGCATTGACCTACATCTATGGTATCGGTCGAAGTAGTTCAGCAAAGATATTGGATAAAGCCGGCGTTAATCGCGACCTGAAGGTCAGCGAGTGGTCTGATGACCAGGCAGCTAAAATCCGTGAAATTATCAGCGCTGAATTCAAAGTGGAAGGTGATCTCCGTTCCGAGATCCAAATGAACATCAAGCGTCTGATGGATATTGGTTGCTATCGTGGTGTTAGACATCGTAATGGTCTTCCTGTTCGCGGTCAGAGTACTAAGAACAATGCTCGTACCCGCAAGGGAAAGAAGAAGACTGTTGCTAACAAGAAAAAGGCTACTAAGTAATTAAGGAGGTAATTATTATGGCAAAGACAAAAGCAACATCCAAGAAGAAGAATGTACGCGTCGACGCAGTCGGTCAACTCCACGTACATAGTTCGTTCAATAATATCATCGTTTCTTTGGCAAACAGCGAAGGTCAGGTCATCTCCTGGTCATCGGCCGGCAAGATGGGCTTCCGCGGTTCAAAGAAGAACACTCCTTATGCCGCCCAGGTGGCAGGCGAGGACTGCGCCAAGGTGGCTTTCGACCTCGGTCTTCGCAAGGTGAAGGCCTATGTGAAGGGCCCGGGCAACGGCCGTGAGTCTGCCATCCGTGCCGTGCACGGTGCAGGCATCGAAGTTACGGAAATCGTAGACGTGACTCCATTGCCGCACAACGGCTGCCGCCCTCCAAAGCGTCGTAAGGTTTAACTCTTAATACATTACAAGATTATTTTTATATTATGGCTAGATATATAGGTCCGAAATCTAAAATTGCGCGTCGTTTTGGTGAACCCATCTTCGGCGCCGACAAAGTTTTGTCCAAGAGAAACTTCCCTCCTGGACAGCATGGCAACAACCGTCGCCGGAAGATGTCCGAGTACGGAGTCATGTTGGCAGAGAAGCAGAAAGCCAAGTACACCTATGGTGTGCTTGAACGCCAGTTCCGTAATATGTTTGAGAAGGCCGCCAAGGCCAGCGGCATTACCGGTGAGGTTCTTCTTCAGAACCTGGAGAGCCGTCTCGACAATGTGGTGTTCCGTCTGGGCATTGCCCCGACCCGTGCCGCCGCCCGCCAGCTGGTAGGCCACAAGCACATCGTCGTCGATGGCAAGGTTGTTAATATCCCTTCTTTTTCAGTAAAGCCTGGTCAGATTGTTGGCGTTCGAGAGAAAGCCAAGTCTCTTGAGGTCATCCAGACGGCACTTGCGGGTTTCAATCACAGCAAGTACCCATGGATAGAGTGGGACGAGACTTCTAAGAGCGGCAAGTTCCTGCACAAGCCGGAGCGTGCCGACATTCCGGAAAACATCAAGGAGCAGTTAATCGTTGAGTTGTACTCTAAATAAATCATTAAGTTAATGGCGATATTAGCATTTCAAAAACCTGATAAAGTTGTAATGTTGGAGGCCAACGACAAATTCGGCAAGTTCGAGTTTCGTCCTCTTGAGCCGGGCTTTGGCGTTACCATCGGCAACGCATTGCGCCGCATTCTTCTTTCATCGCTGGAAGGCTATGCTATCAACACCCTGCGTATCGGGGGTGTCGAGCATGAGTTCTCTTCCGTGCCAGGTGTGAAGGAGGATGTGACCAACATCATCTTGAATTTGAAACAAGTAAGATTCAAGCAAGTAGTAGAAGAATTCGAGAATGAGAAAGTTAGTATCACCGTAGAGAATTCCACCGAATTCAAAGCTGGTGATATCGGCAAGTATCTGACTGGATTTGAAGTGTTAAACCCTGATTTGGTGATTTGTCATATAGATGCCAAAGCTTCCATGCAAATAGACCTCACGATCAACAAGGGCCGCGGCTATGTTCCGGCCGATGAGAACCGCGAGTTCTGCACGGATGTCAACGTAATTCCAATCGATTCTATCTACACCCCTATCCGTAACGTCAAATATTCGGTTGAGCCTTATCGTGTCGAACAGAAGACCGATTACGACAAACTGGTCATTGAAGTTACGACCGATGGTTCCATATCCCCCAAGGATGCGCTCAAGGAGGCTGCCAAGATACTCATTTATCACTTCATGCTCTTCTCCGACGAGAAGATAACATTGGAGAGTCCTGACACGGAAAGCAATCAGGAGTTCGATGAAGAGGTTCTCCACATGCGCCAGTTGCTCAAGACAAAGCTTGTCGACATGAATCTTTCTGTCCGCGCGCTCAACTGTCTGAAGGCGGCCGACGTCGAGACGCTTGGCGATCTTGTCCAGTACAACAAGACCGACCTGCTCAAGTTCCGCAACTTTGGTAAGAAATCGCTTTCTGAGCTTGATGATTTGCTCGAGAGTCTGAATCTGTCGTTTGGAACCGACATTTCAAAGTATAAACTGGACAAGGAGTAGTCTGAACATGGCGGCGGCCTGTGGGGCTGTGTCCCGCGGCCGTGCTGCCTTTAGGTGAATGTCCACAACAATCAAAAAACAAAATGAGACATAATAAAAAATTCAACCATCTGGGTCGTACTGCATCTCATCGTAAAGCCATGCTTGCCAACATGGCCATCTCGCTGATCATGCACAAAAGAATCACTACGACCCTCGCAAAGGCAAAGGCCTTGAAGAAGTATGTGGAACCGCTTCTGACCCGTTCAAAGAAAGATGACACCAACAGCCGCCGCGTTGTTTTCCGTTATCTTCAGAACAAGGAAGCCGTCAAGGAACTCTTCGGCGAGGTTGCTGCCAAGGTGGCTGACCGTCCGGGTGGCTACACCCGCGTCATCAAGCTGGGCAACCGTCGTGGCGACGCCGCCCCCATCGCTTTCATCGAGCTTGTAGACTTCGATGAGAACATGGCAAAGGCTCCCAAGGCCGAGAAGAAGACTCGCCGCAGCCGTCGCTCCACCAAGAAAGAGGAGGCTGTCGAGGCTCCCGTAGCCGAAGAGCAGGTGGCCGAAGCCCCTGCCGCTGAGGAAGCAAAGGCTGAATAAATTAGCAGAATATCCATTCTCATCAATAGTGAAGGCCGTCGACGCGAGTTGGCGGCCTTCATTGCGTTTTTTGCCAGGCTGTTTCGTCGTGCTTGTTGCCCCCTGCCGTGGTGTAGTCTCTCGGGCGGCTGTAGGACATGGCCGCATATTGCGTGTGATGGGGGAGGATGGACATGACACGGACATGGCGAGTCTCTTATTATGCCGTGTTGCCCCTTCTTTTGCTTCTGCAAGTGCATGATTCCCGTGTGATGGTGAAGTTGTCCCGGCTGCCCTTTCAGACAGTGAAAGGCCTGTTTTCGGCTCCTGAAAGCAGTGCTTTCAGCGTGCCGGAAGCCATCGGTTGCAAGCCCGGAAGCCTGCTTTGAGCTGCGAGCGGCTGGGGGCTTGCGCCGTCCGCATGGAACTTTTATTAATTAGCCTTAAACTTCAATCCGTTCATTAGAAAAAGATTGTAGCATTATTCCTAATGAACGATTTGGGTTTAATGAATCGTAATCCGCACCGATAGCCACTTTGTACTTTTGGAAAATTTCTTTATCTTTGTAATTCCAAAAGTTGAATATCACATGTGCATAGTTTCAGAATACATGCTAAAGGACGGTCGCTTCCCTTTGTTCGTGCAAGGGGATTCTTTAGATGTGTTGCGCAGAATATCCGACTGTTCCGTGGATTGCTGTGTGACAAGTCCCCCATACTGGCAAAAACGTCAGTATGAAAATGGAGGAATAGGGCTTGAAACGTCTCCCAAAGAATATATTGACAGTCTCTATGAAATCATCAAAGAGTTGAAACGTGTACTCAAGCCAAGTGGCGCTTTCTGGCTTAATATCGGAGATTCCTACCACAATAAATCATTGCAAGGTATTCCTTGGCGAGTCGCATTGAAGATGATAGATGACGGCTGGATTCTCCGCAACAACGTGATATGGAACAAGCATAAGGGCGGTCTGTCGCCCAACCCCGACCGATTCGGCTCGGTGTTCGAGGATTTTTTCTTCTTTGTGAAGAATGACAAATATTATTTTGACGCAGACTCTATTCGATCAAAACCTCGTCAGGCCACAATCAGGAATGGTGCTGTCGTATCGGCCACAGGTGTCAGCGGAATCAGGTACAGACGGCAGATAGAACTTTCGACAAGCCTGACAGACGAGGAAAAGGAAAATGCCATAAATCAATTGGATTATGTGCTTGGTCGTATCAAGCGCGGTGAGATTTCAGATTTCCGAATGGTCATCCGAAACGAGCAGCGTATAACACATTCTGATTCCATAAAGCTTTCAGGACGTGCCAAGGAACTTAGAGACAAGGGGTTCTATTTCCTTTTCTACAATCCGAAAGGTACGATGCCCAGTGACGTGTGGGATATTATCCCTGAAGATTCACAGCACCGCAAGATGCACTTTGCTCCATATCCTGAGGAGTTATGCGTGATTCCAATCAAGTCTACTTGCCCAAAAGACGGAGTGGTGCTTGACCCCTTCAGCGGTACAGGTACGACAATGAAAGTGGCTTACGAACTGGGGCGTAAATCTATCGGCATTGACCTGTCGAACGAGTATATCAAATTAGCCAAGCAAAGAATATGTCAAGAGTCAGGGAATTATTTACCTTTTCAGTAGAGCAAGAGGAGCTGAAGTGGAGAAGTATTCTAAAAAGTCAGCACTGCCGCTATTCGGGTAAACGCTGCTTCAAGGTACGCAAGAGCCAGGCTGCCATTTCAATCGGCACATGCACCGTTCGGTATGGAGCGGATGACAAGGATGTCATCATCTGTCCCCAAAGATTGTTGGAGCGTAAGCAGATTTTCGCAGACTGTCTGCATCTGCTGACCTCACATCAGCCCGGAAACGAACTGCATCTTGTTAGGGAGGTATCTGTCCCTGGCGGTAGCGTAGATTACTTTCTCGTATCAACAGACTCCAACCGTAAAGTCAAGGATTTCGTGGGAATCGAGTTGCAAACTATGGATACGACCGGAACGGTATGGCCGGAACGTGAACTCGCCCTGCAAGAACTTGGATTGAAGGAAAACGTACCTGTTCCTGACAAAAACTTTGGTATGAACTGGAAGATGACCGCAAAGACAATTCTAGTGCAGTTGCATCATAAAATAGACACTTTTGAAAGCATCAACAAACATCTTGTCCTTATTGTCCAAGACCATCTCCTCGAATATATGAGAAAGGAGTTTGTGTTTGCATACGTGAACTCACAGCCCCTGATAGGAGACTCCATGCACTTTCATTCCTATAAATTGAAAAAGGAAGACACAAACTACAGGTTGGTACTTGACAACAGGTTGAGTACAGATAGTGATGGCATTTCAAAGTTATTGGGATTGAATGCAAATGCAAATGTCGGATTCGATGAAATAGCCAAAGTGCTGGAAGTGAAAATATCAGATGCGACAATATTCACTATCGCATGACAGCTATTTGCACCTGCATACAATTTCCCTTGATGCGCTTTTTGGTTACAGCCTTCAAACTCTACTATAAAAGGATTTACAGGGGCGACTCCCTTGCTTTGTTCGCAACTTCTTTATACGTTTGCATGCGTATTACTCATGCTCAACCCATCATGCGCTCGAAAATGAAAAAACTATTGCTGGCTTTCCTCTGCCTTTCCTTCTGCGGCTTGCAGGCCCAGACCATCCAAGATTCGATTGCCATCGCCACGGCGCCGTGGCGCGTGCTGTCCTCTGCCGACGGGGTCACCGTCAGGCAAATGGCGTTTCCCGTGCTCTATGGCGCGCCGCAAACCATTTCCATCGTCGAAACCAGGCTCACGGGCGGGCGCAGGGTGGGCATTGCCGTGACCGGACAAGGCAAGACCGTCGGCGCCACAGCCGACAGTGTCGGAGCCTTGGCCGCCGTGAACGGCTCCTATTTCGACATGAAACGGTTCAATTCGGTGTGCTGTCTCAAGGTGGACGGCCAGGTCGTGGACACCACGGAGACCCAAGAGCTATCCCTGCGTGTCACCGGTGCCATCCTTGCGGACGGCCGGAAACTGCGAATCATGCCCTGGAACCGGCAGACGGAGTTGGGCGACAGGCGGCGTCGGGGCACCCTCCTGGCCTCGGGCCCCCTGCTGCTGTGCGGCGGAAGGCCCTGCGACCTGACCGGTTGCGACAGCGGATTCGTGGCGACGCGCCATCCCCGCACGGCCATCGCAACGATGGGAAACGGCAAGCTCCTCTTCGTCGCCATAGATGGACGTGCCCCAGGCCATGCCGGGGGGATGAGTCTGCCGCAACTGGCCCATTTCCTGCGTGTCATCGGTTGTCGCGACGCCATCAACATGGATGGCGGCGGCTCCACGACACTTTGGGCTGCGGCCTGCGGAGGCGTGGTGAATCATCCCTGCGACAACAGGCGTTTCGACCATCAGGGCGAACGCAAGGTGGCCAATGCCATCTATGTCTACAGATAGTTGTTGTCCGGCAGGCGGGGAGACGTCTGCCAAGACATGGAAAAGCCCTGTCCGACGAATGATGGCATGCGTCAGGACAGGGCTTGTCGGTTGATGGCGCGCAGGGCTATTCGCTCTGCATGGTCACCTCTATGCGACGACGACTGTCGAGAAGGTCTTTCGCCATTTGTTGCACATCGCGGGCGGTGAGGTTGCGCACCAGCTGCTCGTAGCCGGTGTGGAAATCAATGCCGTCTTGCAGCTGATGGTAGATGACATAATCCCAATAGCCGTTGTCGATGATGTTTTGGCCGTAGGTCTTCAGCAGATACTTCTTCGCCTTGTCCATGCTCGCCGGGTTGGGGCCGCGTTCGGCGATATGCGCCAGCTGCCGGTAGACGATGGGTATCAGTGTGGCATACTTGGCGGGGTCGGTGCGGAAGGTGATGCGCAGCATGGCCGTGGGACGGTTGTCCTTCTCAAGCTCATAGCTGACGCTCACCCCGTAGGTGCCCCCCTTCTCCTCGCGCACGCTGTCGGTGTAGGCCGTCTGCAACACGCGTTGCAGCACGTCCAGCGCAAGGTCGCTCTTGGCGGTGTAAGGCTCTTCAAAGGTGTAGAAGATGTTGACCAATGCCGAGGGCGTGTTCATCCGCTTTTTGAAGAGCCGCGTCTCGTCGGCGTCACGCACGTCGGGCGTGGGATGTTTCTTCCAGCCTGTCGGTTGGGTTGCCGTGTTGTTCTTGCTCGACGGCAGCGTGGCGACATACCGGCAGAGCAGGGGACGCAGGGCGTCGATGTCGACATTGCCCACAAGCAGCATGGTGAACTTGGACGCATCGGCGAAGCACTCCCGGTAGATTTGCCACACACGGTCGTAGGACACGCGGTCGAGCGTCTCGCGCTTGGTGGGCTGCATGCGTGGATGGTTGCCGTAGAGTATCGCGACGAGCGAGTCGTTGTAGCTCACCTGCGGGTTGGCCTCCCTGTTGGTCAGGAAAGAGCGCATGCGGTCTATCGCCCCATTGAAGGCAATGGTGTCACGGCGGGGCTGCGCGAAGTAGAGATAGGTGAGCTCCAGCATTGTCTTGAGGTCTTTGACCGACGACTTTCCGGTAAGCTGCTGCGTGTCGTCGCTGATGGATGGCGTGACGCCGGCCATCTTCGAGGCGAGCATTTTGTGCAGCGTGTTCTTGTCGAAAGCCCCCACACCAGCGTCGGTGATGGCGCTGGTGACAAACGGGAAGTTGGGCGCGTCGCTGTCGGGATAGCGCGACGTGCCGCCCTCGCCCCAGAGGCGCATGGCTATCTGGTCTTTGCTGTGATCGGTCTGCTTGACATAGACGGTGACGCCGTTGCTCAGTTCCAGCACCTTCGTGCCATGCAGGCCCGCCCGTTCGCCGACGATCGTCCCCGGTTGGGGCGGCGTGGGGATGAGTTCGCCGGTCAGTTGCGGCTCGCTGTAAGGCTCGTAAGTCCTCGCTTGCGCGTCGAGCACATACCGTTCGAGCGTGTCGTCGGGCGGCAGAACGAACTCGGGCTTGTCGGGTGCGTAGACCACCAGCACCTGGTTCCTGTCCGAAATCAAGCTTTTCACCGCCCTGTTCACCTGCTCCGAGGTGACGGTACGGTTGAATTGCCTGATGAGTTCAAGCTGGAACGCCTCCGTGACCACCGGTTCGGCCGACAGGAAGTTCTGCAGTGCCTTGTTCACGAAGTAGTGGTTGCGGCGGTCGTTGCGCTCGGCATATTGGCGTTCGGCCACCTTCAGCCGTCGGTCTTGCGCCCGTTGCAGTTCGCTCTCGGTGAACCCGTAGCGGCGGGCACGCTCGCTCTCGGCTATCACGGCGTCGAACGAGCCTTTCACATTCTCCTGCCTGCAGCCGAAAGAGAGCCGGAAAGCATCCTTGGTGCGCGACACCAGGAAGGGGCCGGCATGGGCCGAGGCCGACAGGAAGGGCGGGACGGCCTGCTGTTGCAATTCCTGCAAACGGGCGTTGAGCATGGAGAGGATGAGCGACTCGATGTAGTTGTCGCGCAGATAGCCGACGGTGGTCTTCTCGCCGTCGGGCACCACATCGTGCTTCATGAAGAGGTTGGCCAGCATGATGGGCTGTTCGCTGTCGCGGTCGGTGGCCACAATCATCCGGTCGTTGTCGGCCACGGGATAGTAGACGCGCTCGGCGGCCCGTTTGGGGCGTGGAATGGCGCCGAACAGCCGCTTGATTTTCGCCTCCACCTCGGCCGGGCGGATGTCGCCCACCACGATGATGGCCTGCAAGTCGGGCCGATACCATTTCTTGTAATAGTCGCGCAGGTCCTTGTAGGGGAAGTTGTCCACGATGTCCATCGACCCGATGGGCAGGCAGTCTTCATACTTCGTGCCCCGGTAGACCGTCGGGAGCACCCGTTCCATCATGCGCTGCGTGGCCTTTCCGGCACGGCGCGTGCGCCATTCTTCGTGTATCACGCCACGCTCCTTGTCTATCTCTTTGTCGGTGAGCAGCAGGTCGTGGCTCCAGTCGTGCAGGATGAGCAGGGCCGAGTCGAGCACGGCCTCGCGCCCCACAGGCACCGCCGATATGTTGTACACCGTTTGGTCGACGCTCGTATAGGCATTGAGGTTGGCACCGAACTTCACGCCCACGCTCTCACACCACGGCACGATGGCCGGCGACTTGCCGTTGCCCCGAAAGTGTGTGGTGCCGTTGAAGGCCATGTGCTCCAGGAAGTGGGCCAGTCCGCGCTGCCGAGGCTCTTCGAGGATGGAACCCACCCGTTGGGCGATGTAGAAGTCGGCTATGCCCGGCTCCTTGGCGTTGTGACGGATGTAGTAGGTCAGTCCGTTCTTCAGCTTTCCCGTCAGGAAAGAAGGGTCCTGCTCCAGTGCTTGTGCGACGACGAGGGTCGGCGACAGCAGCAAGAGCAGCACCCATGGAAAGTATTTCTTCATGTAGGAAATGTTTCAGGGTTTGCAAGTCTGATGATTTCAACCACTTGCTTCTTCTTTATCTCACGACCATCTTCTTGCCGCCGATGATATAGAGGCCCGCAGGCAGGTTGTCGATGGCCTCCGCCATGGTCTTGGCCCGCTTGACGAGCACGCCCCTGAGCGTATAGACGTTGCAGTTGCCCGCATTGTTCTGCTGCACGTTCAGGTCCTTGATACTGGCCGGCACGCCACTCTCGGGTTGAATGTCGTCGCAGGTGTGCTTCGTGAGGACAATGCCCCAGTTGTAGAATTGGGTCGGTTCACCTGTTGCGCCCAAGACGGTGCCGGAGTTGCCGCGTGGTCTTGCCATGGAAACGAAAGCGTTGCCGTCAATCAGGGGTGCTCCCAACATGCCTACAGAGGCTTGATTGAGTACGATTTCTTCCTTCTCTTTCGTAAGTTTACCGTCCTTGAGCGTATATTTGTTGAGCCGGGCTTTCGTTGATAATGAATATCCGTAGACCCAAACGGTGGCAGGGTCTTTCGTTTCGACCACGGCATAGGCGGCTGTGATGGACTTCCCGTCTATGCCGGCAGCCAGCCGGTTGCCGCTTTTGGCGTCCGCCTTTACGATCATGGCTTCACGCATCTTGGTCGTTGTGGAGATGAAAGGCGTCGGAGAGGCGTCGTCGGCCAAGCTTCCCGTAATCAGACCGGTCATATAGAGGCTGCCGTTATAGTATTGGAGGTTCATGTTCTGTACGGCATAACTCGTGCCACCGAACTTCCCGCCGACCAACATCTTGATGTAGTTGGGCTTCAAATCATTTGTTCTGATGGAAGCATAGATGAGGTTGTGGCAATCGTTGGGTTTCAAGGTGGTGTCGCCGAACTTGATGGTGGCGGTGCCGTCGCCCTGAAAGCGTCCGCTCACATAAAGAACATCATCATGGATGACCATCTTCTCGAATGTCGCAAACTTGATGTTGCTTTCGTCTTCTGTCATGAACTGGAGCAGATAGCCGTCCTTATCGAGTTTGGCGATGAACGGGTCGCCTGCCGATGACTGTATGCTGCCGTCCCATGCTGCCGTGTTCTTGGCCTCGTGCGTCTCCTTTGTGCCGTCACGCTTTTCAAAGGTGACGGACGACATGTAGTTGCCGCACACATAGATGTTGCCCTTGCTGTCTACGACCAGCCCCTTGTAATAGATGGCATAGCTGCCGAAAGTCTTGCCTTTGACGGTGGGATGCGTGGTGGTGGCTATCAACCTGGCCCATTCCACGTGCCCGTCCTTGTCTATCTTGGCGATGACCCCTTCAACGGAAGAATGGCCGTCTCCGGCCGGCGTGTAACTCACTTCCACCTTCTTGTCGTCAGCCCCGACGAGGCGGAAGAGTGTCGTTTCCGTCTTGTCGGCCAGATTGCGCACGTCGCCGGCAAAGACCAGGCCGCCGTCGGCCGTCGGATAGATGGATTTGTTGTTGTAGAGATAGCCCTTGTCCGAGTACACCGTCCACATCACGGCGCCTGTTTGGGGATTCATTTTCTGCAACAGGAGGTTGTCGTTGACGGAGTTGTCATTAGTCCCGACATACAGGCAGCCCTCAATCTCTTTCCCTTGGGCGTCTTTAAGCGGTTGCCCGTCGAAATAGACTTTGGTTCCAGTGAGCGTGTTGGTACCGAAGGCGTTGAAGGTTACATAGTTGCCGTCCGTAGTCTTGATGACGGAAACGGGCGTGTTGCCGGACTTGGTCTGCCCGTAGATGGTGTGGTGCCACTGGTATTTGAAGTCCGCGGCATGAGCTGCGGCCATGGTTGCCAGCATTACAAACGAAAGGAGTAAATTTTTCATCATAGTCTTTGGGTTTTAGTTGAATATTTATTGATCTCAAATTCAGAACTCCATGCCCAGCGAAAGGCGCAGGAGGTTGTTGTGTTCTGTCTTCATGTAGCGTGCGTGATTCCATTCGGCGGCGACAAACACGCTGTAATGGCGGTTCACGGCATAGTCGGCTTCGGCCCGCAAGGCGGCTTCCTGGCGGTTGTTGCCGTAGAAGGCACAGCGATGACGCACGGGGGCCATCATGCGCTCATTGACACTTCCGTTCAGCGTCGTGCTGCAACGGCTGTTCCAGGCGTAGTCCAAGCGCGCGGCGGTTTGCAGTAGCCACCGCTTCATCTGCCACATTCCTTTCAGCGAGAAGGTTGAAATCTGCGCAGAAGAGGACATTTTCCGCCATGGGTCGACGTGGCTTTCGCGGATGTGGCGGTAGTGTTGGGTCAACGAAAGGTCATATACGGCCGTGCCCGACGGGCGATATTGGCACAGCAACGCCCCCGAGAGGTTCCATCGTCTCTCCCGATACTGCCGGCCCGAAGCGATCTGTGGATAGATGTTGTCTTGCGCCGAGCCGAAGATGTTTTCCATTCCACGCCGCTCGTCGTGGGTTTCCGCCATCCTCACGCCCCACGTGCAAGCTTGTCCCTTGCGCAGGTAGCCCAGTTCGAAGCCTTGGTGTCGCAACTCCAACTTCGTGAGCGGAAGTTCGTTGAGGTCGGAAATGATTTTCTCCACAGCCAGGAAACTGTAGTTCAACGAAGCGTAGACGCCGTTTCGGGGAGCGGCGGGTCGCAGCTCCATCGTGGCATTCCATCCCAGTCCTTTGTAGTAGGTGGAGGTGTAGGAACCCCTGAACCGGTAGTAATCCACGCCCAGTCCGGTGAGATGATAGACGGCCGGCTGCGACGTCTCGTTGTAAAACGCGAGCGCGTTCGTCTGCTTGTAGCGTCGGACGCCCGCCGACAGTCCCCCCTCGTAAGTCCCGCTGAAGAGGCCTGACCAGCCCATTCCCGCCTTCACCTGCAAGTCTCCCGTGAGGTTCTTGGGGCGCGGGTCCACTGTCCGGTATTCCAACCGGGCCGTGTAGCGGCCTTCCACACCGATTGTCCATCTGTCCTTGTGGTGGGCGAAGCCCCCCGTGAAGTCGTAGGTCTCCTTGCGCGAGACGCCTCCGCCGACAGTATCGGCCATGACATAGGGATAAAGAAGGTCGAAATCGGTGGTCTCGTTATAGCGTATGTGGCGGGTCTTGCCATTGGCGTAGTGCGCCGTCCCCCAGAGGGAGACATGCTTCTTTCGCAGAAACGCGTCTATGTCGCCCACGACTGCCGTCGTCTTGTCGCCATGCTCCAACTGCTGTGGAAGCGTGGCCCGGCTGTCGGTGTAGGTCGAGGCCAACCGGTTCAGCGAATACCGGTAACGATTCCATTGCATGGCGGGGTTGCGGTAGACTTCCGGAAACCATGAGCGGGTGTCGCTCCGGTGTTCCAACTGTCTCTCCACAACGTTGTCGTCGGCCTTTGCCGAAGCGATAGGGCCGACGACGGCAAGCGAAACCGCCATCAGGAAGTGAGCTGTCTTCTTGTTCACGTCTTTTGCTTTTAGTCCTTTACTTCTTCTACTTCTTCGGGGTCACGCCATCGTAGGTGTGTGTCGAAGCCTTGGTGCCGTCGGCACTGATGGCTGTTCCCTGTTCCTCTATCACCGAAGGGATGCACTCCGTGTTGAAATCTTCTGTGGAATTGTTGGTGTCTTGCAGGTGGATGACACCTTTTCCGTCTATGAATTGCAACTTGCGGCGAATGCTGCGGAAGTAACGGGTCTTGTCGCGATCCACATATCCGACGTGCGTCCATCCCGCATCCACCGACGGAGGGAGGATGTTCCACAGCCGTTTGCTCTGCACGCTGCAGTTCACCCCGTCCACAATCCACGCGTTGGGAATCTTGTAGGCCGTTTGCTGCATGGGGAAAGTGCCCTGCGGGAGATACATCGTATAATAATAGGTGTACAGATAGTCCTTGAGATACTGCTCCTTGCTGACGTTTTTCGGAATGCGGGCCAGCGCAAACGACGTGAATCCGCGGTTGTGCAGGACATAGAAGCTCAGCGTGTAGCAATACCACTTGTCCAGATTGGGCACCGTGGGGCTGTCTATGTCGAGATGCGTGGGCGACGTGGAGATGTCGTACCACTCGAAGTCGGCCTTGCTCAAGTCAAACGAATTGGGGTTGGCCACCCGGTGGTCGATACCCGTGTCGCAGATGAGCAGCGACTGGCCGGGCATGACCGGATGTTCCGTTCCGTTGCCGGGAATCACGTAGACCGACCATACCGTAAACGTGTCCTTGCGGATGTCGGGCGAGTATTCGAAAAGCTGCACCGACTTGAACTTCGACTCGCAGAAGGCCAGCCCGTCGGCATAGAGCACATGGTCGGTGTTGTTGAATATCTTGATATAGCCGTCGCCATAGTATTGCGAGCCCGAGGCGCGCAGCGTGCCGGAAAAGAATATCTCCTCAAAGATGAAGTCGTCGTTTGCCGCCGAAAGGAAGGTCTCTATGCGCAGACTTCCCGAAGTTTCCGTAAGCGAAACGTTCTCGGCCTTGCCGGTGAGGTGTCCTTTCGCCGTGGCGGTCTCCGCTCCGTCGCCATTGTCGTAGGTGACGTCGGCCGAATACACGCAGTCGTAAAGTCCTTCGGGCAACCGGATGTTGCCGGAGTGGGCCACGCTCGTCTTCTCGCCCGACGTGAGGTTGACGAACTGAATCTTCTCCGACACTACCTTGAGGTTTTTCACGTTCGTGGGATAGTCGATGGTGAGGTTTGTGGCGACCTCCTGTAGCGCCTTGTCGTCGCTGCACGACGAGAGCAGGGCAAGCATGGCCAGCGCCAAAGTGTATAGAATGCTTTTCATCTTTCTGTTTTTGGGGGGATTGTTGGTTGGGGATTATATGTTGAGATTGGCTTCCACCCCGAAGTAGGGCGAGGCGTTGCGGCGTATCACCTTGCCGTTGGACTTGTAGTCGGGCAGGTAGTCCAATATCTTGTTGGCAAAGAAAGACAACCGCATGTAGCGTCCGATGCGCTTGGTGGCCTTGAGGTTGACGATCATCGACATCGGCACCGTGAACGGGCGGAACATGTCGGCCTTGTAGGTTTGCACCAGCTGCTTCAGAAGAACATCCTGTTCACTTTCCAGGGTGTAAGGATGGACTTTCCCGTCAACCGCCGAGATATAGGCGATGGGGTAGCCGTTCTTCTCCTGCCGCTTGGTCTTGATGAGCCACATGTACTGCACCGATGTGGTGAAGATGAATCCCCACTCGGGCACTTGGGTGTCGAGGGTGAAGTTGGTGTTGAGCCTGTCGTTCACCCGTCCGTCGTTCCAGTCGTAGAGGCCCACGTAGGATTCGCTCACGGGGCGGTTGTCTATCACCGTACTCACGGGGTCGAACATCGGCTGGCTGTTGGTGTAGGTGGTGTGGAACCACGCTCCGCTGACATTGACGCGAGTGCGCAAGGCGCGGATGCGGGCCGAGGTGAATTGCAGTTCGACGCCCTGCTTCACCATCTTGCTGCCGTTCGAGGCCTGCTGGTAGCCGTCGAGCACGTGTCTGTTCTCGAAGGGCAGCGTGCGCCAGTCCGTGCCGGCGGACATCCGCGAAGCGTCATATTTCTTGTAAAGGTAGTCGCCGTAGATGCGGGAATAGCGGAAGCCCGACGTCATTTGCTCGTAGAAATAGTCCAGGCTCAGCGAGTTCTCTTTCCAATCGACGTCCAGGCGCACTTCCCACTTGCGGTTGCGGGCCGGCTTGATGGCATGGTTGGTGGGGTCCTGTCTGTAGCTCATCACCACGAAGCGGCTGTCGCGTTCTGGGTTTTGGGTGTCGTAGTAGGCCAGTTCCACGAAGTCGCTGTAATAATTGTCGGGATAGAGATAGTTGAGCGTGGGGTTTTTAGTCGTCAGCCCCCATCCCGCAGCGACCGCCAGGCGCAGCGGACTGCCTCCGACGGTGAGATAAGGCAACCGCCAGTTGAGGTTGACACGTGGGTCGGCATATACCTTTCCGTTCATCTCGAAGCGTTTGTCAAGTCCCGGCATGGTGTTGAGGCGCACGCCGAGCATGCCTTCCAATACGCTGCCCCCTATCTTCGCCACGAAGTTTTCCTCGCCGAAGGCCGACAGGTTCTGCAGCCCGGGGATGTCCTTGTAGCGTCGCGGCCTGGCCGACCAGCCGTTGACACTGAGCGGATGGCTCATGTCATACACCTGACCGTCGCCATAATTCTTGGAATAGTCCCAGTTGAGTCCCAGTTTCAGGCGGTTTTCCAGCTTGCCCGCGTCCAAGCGGAGCAGTGCCTTGGCCTTGAGCCAGGCGTTGAAGGGCTTGCCGTCGCACAGATAGTCGGCCACATATTCGGCATAGACGGCGGCGGCTTCGCGTTCCCCTTCCTCCCATCCCGTGGGCACAATGCCGTAGCGTTGCGGGGCCACGAGGCGTCGCTCGTGCAGGCGGTCCAGCTGCTGCGACACGGAGGTGTTGACCTCCAACTCGCGGAGCAGCCCCTTTTTGCGCGTCATCGACCAGCTGTTGGTGAAGACCATGCGGTTGTAGTTGGAGCGGTATTCGTCGATACGCCCGTAGTTGAGGTCGGGATCGGCCTTGCTGTTGTCGAAGGAACCGGAATAGTCGAATGCCGACTCCCATTTCCACGCCGTCTTTCCCGCCGTCGTCCTGAGCGTGTAGCGCAAGGAGGCGTTCAGCCGCTTGTAGTTTTCGAGATTGTCGGTGGGATCCACCTTGGAATCCAGATAGCCGAGGTCTACGTTCAGCACCCGTGCGTCGCCACTGCCGAGCGCAACGCCTTTCCCCAAAGAGAACAACTTGCTGTAGCCGTCGGCCTTGAAGCGGGCCGAGAGCGGCATTTTGCGGCGTATCTTCCTGATGTTCACAATGCCGCTGGTCAAGTTGCCGTATTCCACCGATGGTATTCCCCGTATCACTTCCACGCGCTCGATGTCGTCGGTGCCTATCGTGCGCATGTCAACGCCCTTGTTGGTGATGTTGCGATAGTTTTCGGCCCCGCTGCCCGAGGTGACGTGTTGCGTGTCCGAAAGCGGGGAAAACTGAAGGTTGGCGTCGGTGTTGATGGGCGTTCCGTCCACGACGAACTGCGTTCCGAGCGACGAGATGGCAAAGGCGTTGTTGTGCGACAAGGCCCCGCCGGAAGTCATGTTGCCCGTTTCGCGCAGACTTATCGTGTTGGCCACGCCCATGTTCGGGTCTTTGGAGTAGCCGCCGGGCAGCAGTTCCATCAGGTCGGCCAGACTGTTGGGTTGCAGCTGGTTCATCGCGTCGCGCCCGATGATCGACCTGGTGACGAGGCCCTGCGCCTCCTTGGCCGTGACCGTCACTTCGCTGAGGCGGAGGTTGGCTTTCAGGCTCACGTTCAACGTCGTGTTCTTGGAAAACGTCACGGTGCGCCGGTAAGGCTCGTAGCCCACATAGCTCACCTTCATCACATAGCTTTCGCCCGCCACCAGGTTGATGGAGAAGCGGCCGTCGGCATTGGCCAGCGTGGCCTTGGGGTGCTTGCCTTGAAACGAAACTGTGGCCATGGCAAGCGCAGTCTTGTCGGTGGCGTCGGCCACGACACCACTCACATTGACATGTTGCTGACCCGCGCAATGCAGCGAAAGCCAGCAGCACAACATAATGAAAATAAATCTTGAACCCATCGGGAAAGTATACAAATGACGAAACCGGTTCTTATGGTTGCAAAAGTAAATCGATTCAAAACCATCAACAATACCTAAAAATGACTATTTTCTGTTGTTGGCAATCATCAAATGGAGAGGCGCAGCGTGATTCTTCACGCTCCTACGGCCCACGCCATTCGCAGAGACGGAAAATTGGGGCTCGGAAGACGTCAAAACAAAACATTTGTAAAATTCCGAGGCTCGGAAGACGTCAAAACAAAACATTTGTAAAATTCCGCGGCTCGGGAAACGCCAAAACATAACGTTTGTTAAATTCCGCGGCCCGGGAAACGTCAAAACAAACGGCGGCGGACTTTCCGCTGCCCGGGAAACGCCAAAACAAACGGTGGGACGGAAAAACGGAGGCGGTTTTTGACCATTCCATCACATGAAAGGCAATTTGGCACGGCGAAAGAGAACAAATCGGTGCGGACAGGCCATATTCGCCTGCCCGCTCTGGCCAACGACGCCCATTCCCGCTACATGTACATGAAGGACGTGCTGTCGGGAATCCCCTGCCCGTCGTGGAACCCGCAAATTGACCTGCATTAATAATTCAAGGGGAAATGGATCATAAGGTTGTCGTTGGTGGGGCATGAGAGAATTTCTTTGTAATTTTGTGGCGGAAAATTTCTTTTCAATTCATATCGGCATGATTATTACGATAGCACGGCAGTGCGGTTGCGGTGCCTTGGAGGTGGGCAAGCTCCTGGCCGCACGTTACGACATCCCTTTTTACACTCGGAAGAGTCTCATGCAGATGGCCAAGGACAACGGTGTCCTGGGCAAGATGCACGACTTCTTCGAGGAGCGGCCCGTCGACGAACTGATGTATGCCATCTCGGCGTTCGAGAACGAGGAGGGCAACGACGAGACCAACCATCATTCGATGCGCCTCTTGGCCAATCTGATAGGCCGGCGTGACTGCGTGATCATCGGCCGTTGCGGCAACTACATCTTCAGAAACAGGGCCGACCTGGTGTCGGTGTTCCTGAAAGGGAACTTTGAGGAGCGTGTGAAGGCGATGGCGCGCTGCGACAACATGAGTCTGGCGGAGGCGGAAGAGTTCGTGCGCGAGACCGACGACAGCCGCGTGCGCTACCACAAATACTACACGGGACTGACCTGGGGCAATGCCGACGACTACGACATCTGCTTCGACAGCCTGCGGCTGGGCACGGAGAAGACGGCGTTGCTCATCGGGGAGTATGTCAAGGATGTTGGATTGTAAACAGTTGAATATGAAATTCGTAAAGCAATTCTTGCTCATCCTTCTTTTTTCCTTTCTCGGTGAACTTCTTCATTACGTGATTCCGCTGCCCTTTCCGGCCAGTATCTACGGCATTGTGTTGCTTTTCGCTGCGCTGTCGGCCAAGGTCGTGAAGGTGAAGGACGTGCGCGAGGTGAGCGTTTTCCTCATCGCCGTCATGCCGGTGATGTTCATTCCGGCGGCAGTGGGGCTGATCGACGCGTGGGACGACATCCGCTCCAACCTGTTGCAGTATGTTGTCGTGACGGTGGTCAGCACGTTCGTGGTGATGGCAGCGGCCGGTTGGGTGACGCAATACGTTGTTAAAGGCAGAAAGGGAAAAGAGTAAAAGGGCCTTTGGAAAAGTAAGAAAGTAAAAAGGAAAGACGATGATGAAAGAGTTGTTGGAGGGGTCGGTTTATTTCGGCGTGTTGATTAGTTTGGGTTCCTACGCCATCGGCATGTATCTGCGCCGAAGGACGGGTTGTTCGTTCGTGAATCCGTTGCTTGTCTCCATCCTGTTGGTGATATTGGTGCTGTTGTTCGCAGGCGTCAGCTATGAAGATTACAACGCCCAGGCCTCGTGGCTGGGCTATCTGCTCACGCCCGCCACCATCTGCCTGGCCGTCCCGCTGTATCAGCAGGTGGAACTCTTGAAGAAGAACTACCGCGCCATCCTCTCCGGCATTGCCGCCGGTGCCCTTTCGAGCATGCTTTCGGTGTTGTTGCTGGCCCTCTTGTTCCGCTTCGACCATGCGGCCTATGCCACATTCCTGCCCAAGTCCATCACGACGGCCATCGGCATGGGCGTGTCCGAAGAGCTGGGAGGCTATGTCTCCGTCACCGTCGTGGCCATCATCGTCACCGGTGTGCTGGGCAATATCTTCGCCGAACGCTTCCTGAAACTGATCAAGGTGGACGAACCCATCGCCAAGGGTATCGCCATCGGTTCGTCGTCGCATGCCATCGGAACCTCCAAGGCCATGGAGATGGGCTCCGTCGAGGGAGCCACGAGTGGCCTCTCCATCGTCGTGAGCGGTATTCTGACCGTTGTCGGCGCCTCGCTTTTCGGTCTGATTCTGTGAAAAACGGCTGATTTGCACGTGACGGATGGCTTATGGCATGTCGTTTGCATAGACAAGTATCAAACCCTTTAACACTTTTATAATGGCATTAGGAAAATGGATAGGCGAATTTCTCGGTTTCATTTCGGGCGGCGGAGAAGAAATTCCAGGCCATCAACGAAGCCAAGGAACGCATCTTCAAGGCCCGCGGCATGGCGTAAGGGCTATTTTAGCAGCCAATATAAAAGGGTGAAAAGGTGAAAGGGTGAAAGGGTGAAAGGGTGAAAGGGTGAAAAGGTGAAAAAGTAAAAAGAAGACATGAAACGATAGGGAAAACCCTATCCCATGGTAGGGGAATTGCGTTGGCGATTCCCTGTTTTCGTTCTACTTTTGCAAGTGGATAAAACGTTTATATGATGAACAAAGGTATCATTGCAGTCATGGGCGCAGCCCTCTTGTTGAGCGGTTGTGGCACTTATACGGCAGAAGGAGCCTATACCGGTTCCACACTTGGTTCGATATTGGGCAGTGCCATCGGTGGTTTGTCCGATGGTCCGAGGGGCTCGGACGTGGGAACCATCGTAGGAATGGTGGGTGGAGCGGTCGTGGGAGCGGCTATCGGCAATGCAGCTGACCGTCAGGCTGAGGCCGAAATGATAGAACATAGGGAAGCCGTGAAGCAACGGCGGGCCGACCGCGACCGCTATGATTACGACCGCCGGCTGCCTCAGACCAGCTCTTCTGCCGACCCGTATGACAGCGGCTACGACCCCAACAACGGTGGCGACGACCGCATCTACGATTTCGACAGTCCCGATTATACCGGCGACTACAGCGCGCAGAAGCCTGTCGAGGTCTATCCGAACCGCTCGAACATAGACAAAAAGGCCGACACCTATCGTTATACGCCTAACATCGAAATACGCAACGCCCGCATCGTGGACGACAATCAGGACAACGTGATTTCGCGCGGCGAACTTTGCAAGGTGATTTTCGAGGTGTTCAACCGCGGCAATACGACCCTCTACGACCTTCAACCCATGGTGGTTGAGGCCAAGGGCAACCGCCATCTCTACATCTCGCCGAGCGTTCATGTCGAGAAACTGCAGCCGGGCAAGGCCATACGCTACACCGCCATGGTGAAAGCCGACAATCGTCTGCGTGACGGAATGGCCAAGATTTGCGTTTCGGTGCTGCAAGGCACCAAATCAATATCTAAGGTTTGTGAGTTCAATGTTCCTACGAGAAAATAGGAACTGCGGTGGAAAAACAAAATTCTCTCAATTATATTTCTCGCTCATGAGGCCTGTGACCTATGGTTGCAGGCCTTTTCAATAGTTGTCCAAGGCTTTCTTGATACGTTCTTTCCGTGTCGGTTTGTGGTGGTCGACGAGCAACTTGTCCACGCCCCACACAATAAGTCCGAGCAGGTTGGGGCCTCCCCTCATCGGTCGCGACAGGGCAATCTCTTCTTTTGTCATGGGCTTGAAGAGTTCGCCGCGACGCTGGTGGCCTATGACCTCCACGTCGGACAACGTATGTATCTTGGGTATCAGCATGATGGTGTCCTGCTTGAAGTCCTCCCGGTCCATCCGTCGTGGGTAATACTTGCCGTGACTGATGGTGATGCGGTTGAAATTGCGGCTGCTGAGGATGAACTCGCCCCGCCAGTTGGTCTTCACCGACTGGTTGCCGTCGGTGTAGATGTTCACGTCGCGCAAGGGAGTGTGGGTGATGGCGTCGGCAATGACGAAAGTATGCTCGCCGCTTTGGGACGCAGGTTGTTGAGCCTGTGCCGTAGAGGCGAGGATCGAAAAAGCGGTTGTCAGCAATGTTTGGGCATTTCTCCACATGGTTGTGACGGCTTGAAGATGGATTCCGCCGACAAAGATAGAGGAAAAACGGGAAAGCGTCACGTTAACGACAACCAAATAGATATAATGTCGTTTAACGTCCGCAGCATGTCAAACCATGTTCTTTTGCAGGTTGGCCAGGATCACACCGGCCAATATCATGCCCGAACCGATGTAGGCGATGGTCGTCATGGGCTCGTCGAGGAAGATGGCGCTGGCCACGATGGTGGTCAGTGGATTAAGGTAGGTGTAGTTCGTTGTCTTGAGTGCGCCGAGCTTGTCGATGACCCAACTCCACAGCGCAAAGCACAGGAAGGAGGCCACAATGCCCAGGAACAAAGCGTTGACATAGATTTCCGGTTTCAGGAAATCGCGCAGGGGGAACTGCCATGGGTCGACGGCGAACACCGGCAACATGGTGACCAGGCCGTAGAAGAACACCTTGCGGGTGAGGAAGGCGGCATTGTAGTTCTTGCTGACCTTTCGGATGAGCAGGCTGTAGACGGCCCAGCTGACCGAAGAAGCCAGGGCCAGCAGGTCGCCCACGGGGTTCAGGCGCAGCACAACCTGGCCGTTGAAGATGACGAGGCCCACGCCCGCCAGCGCCAGGATGGAGCCCGCGATGAGCTGCCAGCCCGCCTTGAACTCCCTGTAGATGGCCAGGGCGAAGAGCGTCGTGATGAGGGGAGCCGTCGAAACGATGAACGAGACGTTGTTGACATAGGTCAGTCCCACGGCCATGTTCTCACTGACGAAGTAGAGCGAGCCACCCGTTATGCCGAGCCCCATCATCCGGAGTTCGTCTTTCCAGTTGTGACAGAACAGCCGTTTGGGTGATATGAACCAGATACAGATGTAGGCCAGCAGGAATCTGACCACGAAAATCTCCGATGGACTCATGCCGTGGAGAATCAAAATCTTGCTGTTGATGAACGTCTCGCCCCAAATCAGTGCCACGATCAGCGCGATGAGATGAAACCAAAAGTGTTTGTTGTTCTGCATAATTATCGCAAAAATATAAACAATCGGCCATATATCAAACCTTTATTCGTTATTTTTTCAACTTTGCGGTTATTTTTTCCCGTTCATGTGGTCGGCTCTTCAAGCGGGTAGGTTGTCGATGGTGGGCGTCGGCGAGTATTCGGCGGTGAATGGAATGGCATAAACGTATTTTATACTACATAATGGATGAATCCTGACTTTTATTTATACCTTTGCATCCCAGTATGCTTCATATTTGTAAAAGTTATACGGATATTCTTAGGATAAGTATGAAAAAAACTGCAAACTATTTTTTGTCCCAAAAAGGGGAGCGGCGGCTGACCATGCTCACGGCCTACGACTACCATACGGCATGCGCGATTGACGAGGCCGGTATCGACATGATTCTGGTCGGCGACTCGTTGGGCAACGTCATGTTGGGCTACGAGAACACGCTGGCCGTGACCGTCGACGACATGATACACCATGGGAAGGCCGTCTGTCGGGGCGCCCGCAACGCGTTCGTGGTGGTGGACATGCCTTTCATGTCTTACCAGACATCCATTTATGACGCGGTGAAGAACGCCGGACGCATCATGAAGGAAACCAACTGTCAGGCCGTGAAGCTGGAAGGAGGGGCAGGTTATGCCGACCGCGTGCGTGCCATTGTGGAAGCCGGCATACCTGTAGTGGGACATGTCGGCCTTACCCCGCAGTCGTTCAATACGCTGGGGGGCTACAAGGTGCAGGGCAAGACTGCCCAGGCCGCCCAGCAGCTGCTGGACGACGCCCGTGCGCTGGAAGCGGCCGGGGCTTTCGCCGTCACATTGGAGTGTGTGCCCGAGGCCTTGGCGCGGAAAATCACGGAGCAGGTGTCGGCCCTGACCATCGGTATCGGGGCCGGGAAATACTGTGACGCGCAGGTGTTGGTGTATCAGGACATGTTGGGCTATGCCGACGGCTTCACGCCGAAGTTTGTAAAGAAGTACGCCAATCTTCATGACACCATGCTCGAAGCGTTCCACCGCTATAAGGACGAATGTGAGTCGGGGGCTTTCCCCGCCAAGGAACATACGTTCAGCATTGACGAGGATGTGTTGGAAAAATTATATTGAACATTGTTTTACGAAACGCCGTCTTGCCGTTGCGGGGCGACACAGATTAACGATAGGATAAAATGCAAATAGTAAAGACGATAGAAGAAGTCCGTGCCATCGTTTGTGCGTGGCGTGAGGCCGGGCTCTGTGTAGGGCTGGTGCCGACGATGGGCTTCCTGCACGAAGGTCATCAGAGTTTGATCGCCTGTTCGGTCGCCGACAACGACCGCACGGTGGTGTCGGTGTTTGTCAACCCCATTCAGTTTGGCCCGACGGAAGACTTGGAGGCCTATCCGCGAGACATAGAACGTGACAAAGCCTTGGTCGAAGCCACCGGTGGCGACTTGATTTTCAACCCTGAACCAGTGGAGATGTACCCTCCCCACTTCACGACATTTGTCGATACCACCGAGACGACGGAGCTGTTGTGTGGCGCTCGACGCGCCGGACACTTCCGTGGCGTGTGTACCGTCGTGAGCAAACTGTTCAACATCGTAGGCCCCGACCGTGCCTATTTCGGGCAGAAGGACGCCCAGCAGCTGGCCACGGTGCGCAGATTCGTGCGTGACTTGAATTTCAATATTGAGATTGTTGCGTGTCCCATCGTGCGCGAGGAGGACGGATTGGCCAAGTCGAGCCGCAACACTTATCTTTCGACCGAGGAGAGAAAGGCCGCGCTTGTCTTGTCGAGAAGCCTTCGGCAAGCCCAGGCTGCCGTGGAAAACGGGGAGCGGAGGGCCAAGGTCGTTGTGGACATCATTGCCGACTGCCTGAAGCAAGAGCCGTTGGCACGCGTGGATTACATTGAAGTGGTGGATTTGGACAACGTGCAACGTGTGGAAAAGATAGAAGAAAACACGTTGGTCGCCATCGCCGTATATATAGGAAAGACCAGACTTATCGATAATTTCATATGGAAGTGACACTGCTGAAAGCAAAGATACACCGTGCCGTCGTGACGCAGGCCGACCTGGACTACGTGGGTAGCATCACCATCGACAGCAAACTGATGGCTGCCGCAGGCATTGTGGAATACGAAAGAGTGGAGATTGCCGACGTGAACAACGGCAACCGTTTCGCGACATACGTCATCGCGGGCTATCCAGGCTCGGGCATTATCTGTGTCAATGGCGCGGCAGCCCATTGCGTGGAGGTGGGCGACAAGCTGATCATCATGGCTTATGCGTCCATGACGCCGGCCGAAGCCGCTACCCATCATCCCAGAGTGGTGTTTGTTGATGGTGATAACTATATTACTCGTCAGGCAAGCTATGAGCGGCACGGACTCCTCAGCGAACAGGAATGAAGAAGAGAATATGATGTTGAAAGGGAAGAACGTTGTGTTGGGCGTGTCGGGCAGCATTGCCGCTTACAAGGCTGCCGGTCTGGCTTCGACGCTTGTCAAGTTGGGGGCGGAGGTCGACGTGGTCATGACGGCGAACGCGTGCCGGTTCATATCGCCGTTGACGTTTGAATCGCTGACGTCGAGAAAGTGTATAATTGACACATTCGACCGCAATTTCTCTTTTGACGTGCGCCATGTGTCGTTGGCCCGCAAGGCCGACGTGCTGATGGTGGCGCCGGCCACGGCCAACGTAATCGGAAAGTTTGCCAATGGCATTTGCGACGACATGCTTTCGACCACCTTCATGGCTTGCCGCTGTCCCAAAATCGTCGCGCCGGCCATGAATACCAACATGTGGACCAATGAGGTGTTGCAAGACAATCTGCGAAAGCTCGTGCATTACGGCACGTCGATCGTGCAGCCTGCCGAGGGACGGCTGGCCTGTGGCGACGTGGGAAGTGGCAAACTGGCTTCGGAAGAAGAACTGCTACAGCACATCCTGCTACAGATAGGTTTGCCGCACGGCATGCAGGGCAAGCGTGTGCTGGTCTCTGCTGGGCCGACGCAGGAGTCCATCGACCCCGTGAGATACATCACCAATCATTCCACCGGCAAGATGGGGTTTGCCTTGGCGAAGATGGCTCGGATGAGAGGGGCCGAAGTGACGCTTGTCACAGGGCCGGTCAGCTTGTCGCCGTTCCATGGGGTGGAGACGGTGGCGGTGACGACGGCGCAGGAAATGTACGACGCGGTGACGAGCAGGAGCGACAACTTCGACGTGGTGGTGATGTGTGCCGCCGTGGCCGACTATACGCCCCACAATCATGCGCCGCAGAAGATGAAGAAAGGCGAAGGGGATTTGACGATTCGCTTGACGCGCACCCGTGACATACTGGCGCATTTGGGACATAACAAGCGCGACGGACAAATCATCGTCGGCTTTTCGATGGAAACGGAGAATCTGTTGGACAACTCCCGCGCAAAGCTGGTCAAGAAGCAGGTGGACATGATTTGCGCCAATACAGTCGCGTCGCGGGACACCGGCTTTGCGGTCGATACCAACCAAGTGACACTTGTCACGGATGACGGCGTTAGGGAACTGCCGTTGTGCAGCAAGGACGAGACGGCCAACCTCATCCTTGATGCTATTATGGAACGCTTGCGGCACATCGCGTGAATCCGCCCTTCCGATTTCCAATGAAACTTTGATTGGTTGAACGTTCATTGGAAATCTCATGGAGAGCCTCAAGCCTGTGTAGATGATGGTTTTGGGGTGATATCATAAAGAAAGGCGAGTTGCCCCGCCTTGTTTGTTTTCACAACGGAATAATCCTTATTGTGACTTGCTTGAAAACAGCCGCAAATATAAACAATTAATAACTAAGAACCAAATAAAAACAGTAGAAAAATGAAAACAATTCTTGGATTAGACTTGGGAACCAATAGTATTGGTTGGGCTAAAGTCTCTGTTGACGACCATGGAAATTACTTGCATGACATTAAATTGGGTAGCCGCATCATTCCGATGAGTCAGGACATCTTAGGCAACTTTGACAAGGGAGTGACGGAATCGCAGACGGCTATTCGTACTGGTTTTCGAAGCGTTCGGAGGATAAGGGAGCGTTCGTTGCTGCGGCGGGAGCGCTTGCACAGAGTGTTGCACGTGATGGGATTTCTGCCCCCTCACTACGATTCCGCAATAGGGTGGAATAGGGAAGAAGCCTCCACTTATGGCAAATTCCTCAATCATGGCGAGCCCAAGTTGGCCTGGGAACGTCTTGAGGATGGCTCCATGCGTTTCCTTTTCATGGACTCCTTCCACGAAATGATGGCCAATTTCGCCCGTCATCAGCCTGCATTGGTGGCTGACGGAAGGAAGATCCCGTTGGACTGGACACTCTATTTCCTGCGGAAAAAGGCCCTCTCGCAAGCTGTCGGCAAAGAGGAGTTGGCGTGGATACTGCTTAACTTCAATCAGAAACGAGGATATTATCAGCTGCGCGGGGAGGAGGAAGAAGAAAATCCAACGAAGCGCGAGGAATACTATGAGCTGAAAGTAGTCAGCATAGAAGTCGCAGAAGAAGGAAAAGGGGGCAATACCTGGTATCGTGTTCAGTTGGAAAACGGATGGATATACCCCTGTCCCAGCAAGATAGCCTTGGATGATTGGGTAGGAAAGATCAAGCAGTTCATTGTAACCACCGAGTATGAGAAGGACGGAACGACTCTCAAGAAAGATAAGGACGGTGAAGTCAAGCGGTCGTTCCGTGCACCGGATGAAAACGATTGGGGGCTTCGGAAGAAACGTACCGAGTCGCAGTTGGAAGACTCGGGCAAGACCGTCGGTGCCTTTATCTACGACCATTTGCTGGCAGAACCTGTCGATAAGATTCGTGGAAACTTCATCCGTACTATTGAACGCAAATATTATAAACAGGAACTGGAAGCTATCTTGCGTGAGCAAAGCAAGCATCACGAGGAACTGCAAAGCAGGGAAATGCTGGCAAAGTGTGCGGAAGAATTGTATCAAAGCAATCAACCCCATCGGGACAGCTTGATGAAGAAAGACATGGTTTACCTGCTTCTGACCGACCTTATCTTCTATCAGCGTCCGTTGAAAAGCAAGAAATCGCTGATTGCCGAGTGTCCTTACGAGTATTATAAATATAAGGATAAAGAGAAAGGAAAGAAAAAACGGCAAGGAATCAAGTGTGTCGCGAAGTCGAATCCCTATTATCAGGAGTTCCGCCTGTGGCAGTTTATCGTCAATCTAAGGCTCTTTGACAGGACTGACGACAAGGAGGTGACTGCCGAATATCTCCGTTCGAGGGAAGATTACGCCCGTTTGTTTGCTTATTTGAACGACCGGAAGGAAATCAATCAGGAGACATTGCTGAAGGATTTCTTTGGATTGAAGAAGGTAAAGATAGGTGCCGAAAAAGAGTTTGCCATCCGTTGGAACTATATAGAAGACAAGGAGAAGAAGTATCCCTGTAATGAGACGAGGCACGAACTGCTTCTTGCGCTCGACAGAGCAGGCATGGATCGTAGCTGGCTCGACGATTCGGAACTTCAATACAGGCTTTGGCACTTGCTCTATTCGGTGGAAGCCAGAGACGAAGCCGAAGGTGCGCTGCACAAGCTAAGGGATGATGACGAGTTTGCCGGTGCCTTCCTGAAGGTGAAACCCTTCAAGAAAGATTATGGAGCCTACTCGGAGAAAGCCGTGAAGAAGCTGTTGGCTGTCATGCGTATGGGCAGTTGGTGGCACGAGGAGGATATCTGCAAGCAGACAAGAGATAGAATAGAACGTATTGTGCAGGGAGATATAGAGGAGAAAATACGAGAGCGGATGGGTCATGCGGCTTATTCTTTCAGCCATCTTGCCGATTTCCAAGGTCTGCCCGAATGGCTGGCGTGTTATGTCGTGTATGGTCGGCATTCAGAGGCAACGCATATACTGCGTTGGGACTCTCCGGATAAACTGCTGTCATACATTAAAGGCTTCAGACAGCATTCGCTTCGCAATCCTATCGTAGAGCAGTGTATCCTCGAAACACTCCGAACGGTTCACGATATATGGAAAGAAGCAGGACACATAGATGAGATTCATGTAGAACTTGGACGCAGAATGAAGAGTACGGCCGAGCAGCGTGCGCACATGACGAAGAATATATTGAGAAATGAAAACACCAATTTGCGCATCAAATGCCTGTTGATGGAACTTAAAAATGATGCTGACGTCAAGGATGTACGCCCTTACTCGCCAATGCAACAGGAGATATTGCGTATCTACGAAGAAGGAGCTTTGCAGCAGTTGACCAAAGATGATACCGAGTATGCAGAGATTTCCAAGATATCGAAGATGGCACAACCTTCGGCGAAAGAACTTTTAAGGTATAAACTGTGGTTGGAACAGAAGTATCGGTCGCCCTATACAGGAAAGTCCATCTCTCTGTCCAAGCTCTTTACTTCGGCCTATCAGATAGAACATGTCATTCCGCAAAGCCGTTACTTCGATGATTCTTTTAACAACAAGGTGATTTGCGAGTCGGAAGTGAATACGCTGAAGAGCAATATGCTGGGCTATGAGTTTATCAAAAATCATGGTGGCGAGATTGTCCACTGCACGATGCTGGGCGATGTAAAGGTTTTCAGCGAGAGTGAATACAAGACTTTCGTTACCGAACATTATTCCAATAACAAGTATAAGAAGGAGAAACTTCTGCTGGAAGATATTCCGCAGGAGTTCCTGAACCGCCAGATGAACGACAGTAGATACATAAGTAAGGTGGTGAAGGGGTTGCTTTCGAATGTCGTCCGTACTGAAGATGAATTGGAAGCAACGTCTAAGTTTGTCGTTTCCTGCACAGGTGGGATTACCGACAGGCTGAAGAAAGACTGGGGACTGAATGATGTTTGGAACAGCATTGTTTATTCTCGTTTTGAGCGACTCAATAGGTTGACAAAGTCAGAAAACTTTGGACATTGGGAGAATAAGGAAGGGAAACGGGTGTTCCAGACCTCTGTTCCGATGGAATTGCTGCCTGGTTTCAACAAGAAGCGTATCGATCACCGCCATCATGCTATGGATGCGCTGGTGATAGCATGTGCCTCGCGCAATATCATCAACTACCTGAACAACGAGTTTGCTAAAAGTCCAAAGCAGCGGGAAGACTTGCGTCAGTTGCTTTGCGAGAAGAATCGTATCATCCGCAAGCCGTGGGAAACATTCACGCAAGATGCGCGTGCGGCATTGGAGGATGTGGTTGTCAGCTTCAAGAATTATGTTCGTGTCATCAACAAAGCTACCAATTACTATGAACGGTACGATGCAGACAGCAAGAAGACGATGGTGCCGCAGAAAGGCAACGAGATGTGGGCGGTGAGAAAGCCAATGCACAAGGAGACTGTCTTCGGACATGTCAACCTTCGCCGGAAAGCTGTTGTCAAGCTAAAGGAGGCTTTGGAAAACATCTCTTCTATTTGTAATAAGGAGCTGCGCGACTATATTAATGTCTTGGTGGATAAGCAATTCAATACCAAACAGTTGCTTGCTCATTTCAAGAGCACGGATTACCGTTGGAACAAGCAGTATATAGATAAGGTGGAAGTGTGGCGATTCAGTGATGAAAAAGAGCCTATGGTGGCAACGCGAAAGTTGCTCGACACCTCATTCGATAAAAAGCGCATTGACGCAATCACCGATACAGGCATTCAGAAGATTCTTCTTAACTATCTTGAAGCTAAAGGCGGAGACCCTGCCATTACCTTTACACCAGAGGGAATTGCCGAGATGAACCAGAACATTGCAGTTTATAATGATGGTAAAAAGCATCAACCTATTCTAAAGGTTAGAGTTGCAGAGACTATGGGGGAAAAGTATCAAGTAGGAGAAACTGGTAATAAGGCTGATAAATATGTTGAGGCTCAGAAGGGAACCAATCTTTATTTTGCTATCTACGAGGATGAGGAAGGTAAGCGAAGCTACGATACCATTCCGTTGAATGAGGTAACAGAACGGCTGAAGCAGGGCCTGTCTCCTGTGCCGGAGAAGAACGAAAAGGAGGTTCCTTTGAAGTGCTATCTGTCGCCCAACGACTTGGTGTATGTGCCAAGGGAAGAAAATGGTAATGAATTGGACAAGGAAAGAATCTATAAATTTGTAGATTCTAGCGGTACAACTGCGAATTTTATTCCTCACAGGTCGGCGGGGCTTATTTATAATGTGGATAAGAAGATAGCGGAGTCTTTCTGTAATGGTACTATTATTCAAAACGAATATGGAGTAGGTAGTCCACAATCAAAGAATCAAAAGTCTTTGACAGGTGAAATGATAAAGGCCGTGTGCTGGAAACTTGATGTAGACCGGTTAGGAAATATCCTCAGAGTCATAAAGTAAGGCTGTCTTGTTATGATAAAGAAAACTCTTTGCTTCACCAATCCTATCTATCTGAGTCTACGCAATGCCCAGTTGGTGTTGCATTTGCCTGAAGTAGAAGGTAACGATACACTGCCCGAAACGCTGAAAAAAGAGGCCGAGCGCACCATCCCGATAGAAGACATTGGGGTGGTCGTGCTCGATAATCGGCGCATTACAGTAACCTCCGGAGTACTTGAGGCACTGTTGGCAAATAATTGTGCGGTCATTACTTGTGACCAAAAAGGTATGCCCGTGGGTTTGCTTCTTCCGTTATGTGGCAACAATACGCAAAACGAGCGGTTCCGTATGCAGTTGGAAGCTTCTCTGCCATTACGTAAACAACTCTGGCAGCAAACTGTAAAGCAAAAGATTCTCAACCAGGAGCATGTACTACGAACTAATACTGACAAAGAGACCAACTGTATGCGAGTATGGGCAAACGATGTTCGTAGTGGTGATTCGGAGAATCTGGAAGCAAGGGCTGCCGCCTACTACTGGCGTAATCTTTTTACGGACTATCCTGATTTTGTTCGTGGGCGGGAGGGTGCACCGCCCAACAATCTTTTGAATTATGGTTATGCCATCTTGCGTGCAGTGATAGCCCGATCGCTGGTAGGGAGTGGCCTACTGCCCACTTTGGGAATTCATCATCACAACCGGTACAACGCTTATTGCTTGGCAGATGACATCATGGAACCCTATCGTCCGTTTATAGACCAACTTGTCATTGACATGATTCGTTGCAATGGCGAAGTTTCGGAAATTACGAAAGAACAGAAAATGCAGCTCTTGGCGATTCCGATGTTGGATGTTGTGGTGAATGGCAAGCGAAGTCCACTGATGATAGCTGCGCAACAGACGACAGCGTCTCTTGCAAAATGCTTTGCTGGGGAAGCCCGGCACATCAGTTATCCGGAAATGTAACTGTTTATGTCCAGTTTCAATCGCCTCAGCGAATATCGGATTATGTGGATTCTCGTATTTTTCGATTTGCCGACGGAGACCAAGAAGGAAAAGAAAGCCTATGTTGATTTTCGTAAATCCCTGCAGAAGGACGGGTTCACTATGTTCCAGTTCTCCATTTATGTGCGACATTGCGCAAGTATGGAGAATGCGGAAGTTCATATAAAGCGTGTCCGTGCGTTTCTACCAAAGCTTGGAAAGGTTGGGATTTTGTGTATTACCGATAAGCAGTTTGCCAACATCCAGCTTTTCTATGGTGAAAAACCGAAGCCCCCTAATGCTCCCGGTCAGCAGCTGGAACTGTTCTAATCTTCAATTGATAGAAAACGAAAATCCCACCCTTGGCAAGTGGGATTTTGTTTTGTAGTATCACTTTTTTATTTTTGCAATATCTATATATTGTATTGGTAATCAATATTATATAGATAATCAGTTGTTGCTGATACTGCAAAGGTAGTTGTTTTCAAGCAAATCACAACATTTCGGCAAGTTGGGATTCAAGGGCGGCGGTTGTTGCTGATACTGCAAAGGTAGTTGTTTTCAAGCAAATCACAACTGAACCTTGTGTGCCTCCTGAGAGCAATGGTTGTTGCTGATACTGCAAAGGTAGTTGTTTTCAAGCAAATCACAACGGAACTACAAGGATTCCAGAGGTTACCAAGTTGTTGCTGATACTGCAAAGGTAGTTGTTTTCAAGCAAATCACAACGGCTGGGGAACTTGGCTACGTACTGCCGGAGTTGTTGCTGATACTGCAAAGGTAGTTGTTTTCAAGCAAATCACAACATGTCGGGAATGGTATTGTGCAGAGCATGGTTGTTGCTGATACTGCAAAGGTAGTTGTTTTCAAGCAAATCACAACTGGTCATAGAACTGGCCATTCGCAGTTGCTGTTGTTGCCGATACTGCAAAGGTAGTTGTTTTCAAGCAAATCACAACATGTCGGGAATGGTATTGTGCAGAGCATGGTTGTTGCTGATACTGCAAAGGTAGTTGTTTTCAAGCAAATCACAACTGGTCATAGAACTGGCCATTCGCAGTTGCTGTTGTTGCCGATACTGCAAAGGTAGTTGTTTTCAAGCAAATCACAACCAGTCCGTTGGCAGCCGAAGCCGACCTTGCGTTGTTGCTGATACTGCAAAGGTCGTTGTTTTCACGCAAATCACAACTGATGTGCGGGTTTACTTTCATGAAGATGATTTGTCAAACGTCGTCGGTATCTTGATTGTCTTTTAGTAGCATGAGTGCAAACTGATGAATCTTTGGTAAAAAAAAGTTCGGTGCAAAGCCGCGAAAGTACGGGCGTCGCCCTCCGCCAACTTTCTTAATTCTTTCTGATTAAAGTTCATGCTTTCCTTTCTACTCTTTTAATAAGTCGGTTTCTCATGACAAAAATACCTAAAATTAGATTGGCAGCCAAACACACACACTTTCGTCCAGATTTCCGATGAAATAAGCATATAGTGGGAAGGCACAGTATCTCCGTCTTGTCAAGTAGATTCGTCAGAAGACCATACATCGGCTGTCTGATAAATGTGTACTTTGTTCATGACTCTATTGATTTGTAATCGCCTTTTGAGTATGGTAATACAATATTGCAACCCTCCAAGAAAAGAAACAGACCATACTTTCCCAAAGAAAATGGAAAATGTCCATTCAGTTGGCACCTGACCCAAAAGTTTTATATATTTTTGCATTGAACTTGTGGTATGATTCAAATATCCATAGTTTCCAACCTAATCAATCCCGCATATTATGCCCACAAAGATCGTTGCACTCGACATCAAGGAGAGACATCCTAAGTTGCTTGATTCCAAAACCGATTTCATATATGCACGTTTTGGAAACCAGCTCCTGACCATTCTCCGCCAGCAACTCCCTGACAACACGATAGAAGACAACATCGACATTGCCCTCACGCTCTATATGGAAGACATCATTGCCGAGAGCGGATTGTGGCACGGCTTTGTGATGAGGCACAAGGAGCTTTACGGGAAGTATCTTCCTTTTTATCCCATTGATGAAGACGAATATTTCCTCAACGATTCCAACGTCGAAGACATCCAGTTTCTCATCTGAAACTATTTGTCCCTCAATGAAGGGAAACTCATTCATCCCATAAGCCCATTTATTCTCTGTGCGCCACAAGTAGTATTCAATTTCTGTCTGAACAGCTTCGAGACGTTGCCTGTCAATGAAGCGCTGCACGACTATTTCCACCGCTGCGCGTTCATGGACGACTTCGTCACGATGCGCTTCACACTGGAGTGGCTGCTTTTCGACAGCTATCTCACTTTCACCCCGCAACTCGCTGCCAAATATCAGAATTTACATCAACATCTATACGAAACCCTCTATGCGGAAACGGACAACATAAGGCAGTCCATGTACATGGCAAACAGCCTGAGCGTTTTCTTGTTTAGGGTTGGTCTTTTGGCGCTTTATCCCAGCGAATGGCTGGAAAACATCCTAAGAGCCAACTGACAAGACAAGTATGCCGCACGTCTCTCAAGCATTTTCTTTGATAATATCAACATCTATAAAGTCATAGAAGAACAGGACGATGGCATACTCTTCGAATTGAGTGACGGCAAGGAACGGTTTGTGGAATACGCGGCTTTGAACCTCAAGCGCGGCGTGATCGGAAAGTCAAAGAAGATCATCATGTCTCTTGTCTTTTATATGGACAGATGGGAGTTGAACGGTGTCATGAGCATGTTGTCCGATGATGACGACAAGCCGCTGGCGGAATCGACCGAAGACACGGACGCCCCATCCACCATAGGCATTCCCAACTACAAGAAGCTGATGAAGCTGTCGGGCAACAGTCCGCTCTTCTATTTTAAAGATGAAAAAGAATACCTTGACTTCCTGAGGAAGGACATGGGACTGAAAAACGTCGATGCGCAAATCGGCATGTTCCAAGGTGACGGTGAAAACATCGTAGCGTTCATCCCCAGTCCGTCAACAGGCTTTGAGACGTGTTCCAACGCTGCGCAATGTATCTGTGATGAACGAAATCCATACTACGTTGCCACTACCGGCATAGACGAGCAATGGAACCTATTCGTCTCACTTTCCACCCATGAAATGCTCCAATATCTTTTCGAGCGTGACATGCTGCCTCAGCTCCGCTTCCCTTGTCCGCCGGGATTGGAAGCAGAAAGCCACAAGATAGTCGTAGAGAACTGGGATTTTCTGGAACGGAATTTCAAGCGTATAAACTATTAGAAATCATGACCAAAACCAAACTGAGAAAGAAACTTGAGGCACTTCCGAAAGAAAACGTCATCAATGTCGTGATGGCACTCTATGACGCCAGCAGGGAAGCCAGGATGTATTTGGACTTTTACACCACACCCAACAGTCTGGAAGAGGGCAAACGCTTCAAAAAAATCATCCGCCGCGAGTTCTTCCCCGAGCGGGGATTTTCCGAACGACCTTCATTTGCCACATGCAGAAAAGCCATCTCCGATTTCAAGAAGATGAAGCCTCAGCCTCTATATCTCGCCGACCTCATGATTTATTACATAGAAAACGGCTGCGAATACACGATGACCTTCGGCGACATGTGGGAGCAATACTACACCACTCTTGAAACCAACTTTGAAAAAGCCATGAAATATATTATTGAGCACGGACTGCTGGCCGACTTCAAAGAACGCGTCGAACGCATGCTCAACGCGACGGATTGCGGCTGGGGCTTTTCGGACACGTTGAGGGATATCTACGCGGAGTATAGCAGGTGATATTGCCGTAACATGGGGCCACTTTGCCATACTCGTATATAACAGGCGGATTTACAATGCGGTGAAAGCCGCCATCAAACCAAAGATGATACCTGGCGTGTTCGCAATGGCGAGAGGCCAATCCCTCTTCTCTTTGAACAGCCCGTAGCCCACCCACAGCGTACAGTTTACTGCTGCCATAAACGGTTGGATGAAAGTCCCCTTTTGTCCGGACAAGTTGTTTTCGATTTGCGGAATATAGAACACATACATCAATACAGATGTTACCATTCCAATCCATCCCAGTGTTGTGAAAAATCGTTCCTTTGTCATCATTGTCAAATTTCAAGTAGGTAGATACCATGAATGTCCACTCCCTTTTTCTATCTAAAATTCGCCGCTTTCGTCGCATGAAGATGCTACACATTTGGCGTAACAAGGTGGAGTTTCATGATTTTGGAATGCAAAACTAAGACTTCGGATAGAGATATGCAAATTTTAAAATGCTTTTTTCACATCTCTTTGCGGACTACAAGACCCTCGGCTTTCGCTTCAGTTTGGGAGAACGCATGGAATAAGATGGCGTCCCATATCTCGGAGGTTGGGAAATCAGCTTCGCAATCTCGTCCTTTTGTACTTCTTGTTTCATGAGTTGCTCAAGCATGTCGGCGTAGAGCTGGTGTATGCTGCCGTCTTTGCGGTCGGGCCAATTATAAGCAAGGTAGCGGGCGTACTCCAAGCACTTCATGTTCCATGCGTGCGGACTTTCCTTCAACGCATGACGCGCTCTGCCAACGAGGAACTTCAACCGGTTCATTATTTCCGTTTTGTTCTGAACGGTGTCTGCTAGTAGAGAGTCGATGTGTGCGGCAGCTTCGTCAAACTTCATCCGATTCATGTCGTTTTCTATGCGAATGAATGCCAGATTGAACTGTTTGCCTTCAAAGTCGCACAATCTTTCTATCTCGCTCGGCTTGCCATATTTGGTCTCGGCAAAGAGTTTGGCGTCCACCGACTTTTTTGAATACAGACGACAGTAGTCCTCGTAGTTTCGGGAAACGTCCTGAAGATATGGCGTCAGGCCAGAGATGGCAACGACAAATGCTTTCCACACCATACTGTCGCGCAACGTGTGGCCTGTTTCAATGAGCTGATTAAATGCCCGACCCACGGCCTCTCTGTCGTGAACAGCGTGCTTATAGTGTATGTAATTCAACAGAAAGTCCTTGTCGCGCTTGCCTTTTTGATAGGCTTCCGTCAAATAAGTGGAATGCTTTTCGGGAACCAACGCGCCCTTGCCCGTCTCTATGAACGTTTCAGGAGTTTGCGTACTCGAACTCACATGCACCGCTTGCTCCGAATCGGGATTGATGAAGCAATACGTAGGATAGAGGCGTACATGATACTTGGACGCAAGGGCGACTCCCTCGCCGTGCTCCGCATCTATCTGCACACAAATGAAATGGTCGTTGTAGAAGGCTCCCACCTCGGGCAGCGAGAATACGTTTTCGACCATATTGAGGCAGGGGCCGCACCATTGGGTGTAGAAGTCTGCAAAGACAAGCTTATGCTGCGACTTGGCCATTTGCAGTATCTCGTGCCATCCGCGTCGTTCGAAGTGAATGCCACCGTTGCCTCCATGGGCTGGAATGCAAAGCTGTTGCAGGAAAAAAGCAACCAACAATGGGAATGTTCTCAATCGTTTCATGTCTCAATCCACTAAATATTCATCGTTACGTCCAAATGTCCTATACTTATAAATGACCAACGGCTTGACGCCACAGACGCCTGTATACTTGTTCAACACTTTAGGCTTCGCTCCTTCGAGACTCACCTCGACGATATCGCCTTTGAGTTCGTCACCCTTCCCTTGCGTGTCGTCGCCATATCGGGAAACGGCTATCACCATCTTTTTCTCATTCCGGTGCAGGCAAATATCAGAGATAACGGCTTCCTTGGAATAACCCAATTCTTCCAAAGAGATAATTCTATCCGACGTATTAGGTGCTATTCCGGAAGCTACATTGAGGATGTTGTACTTATAGATTCCTTTGGTCGTGTTGAAATATACGTATGGCGAATTGCGCAGCATGAAGAATCTGGAGGATGGCGACGCTTCCGTTGCATCAACAGAGGCTATATGGTTTTGGCTCTCCGTGTTGAAAGTGGCAAAGCGCACCTTCCCTTCCTTCTCCATGGCGGCAAAGCAGAATCCCATCTGATACGTGTCTTCACCATAGAAAGCCTTGTAGCCGGGGAAGGATACGTCGGGATCCACGGCGGTCAGTTCACCGGAAGAGAACGTATAAAAGACGCCTTGGTTCTCATCGAACACACATTCCATATCGGTTGTCGTCCAGCCTGCGTTCAGGTTCTTGCCCTTGTTGGGCGTGGGTTTCCTGCCCGTGACAAACATCATCGGTGAGAACTTGCATTTCTGTCCTTCTCCCCCTGCATAGTTGGAGTAGAAAACTTCCGGCTTCTTGGCTCGTTCGTATGAAATGACATAGATTCCTCCGCCGGCTATCACGTAGAGATATTCATCGTTCATGATACTGCCGTATGGGGTCCTTCTCCATTGAAAGACGATGTTGTTCATGTATTCGGGCGTATAGGAAGAATAGTCGGGAATAGGATAGAGTTCGCCGTAACTGAGAAAGAAGTTCTTGTCTATCTTTCCCATGTAGTCCAGCGTGACATTGCTCAGCTGCACGAGTCCTTCGTCGCAAATGAGTTTTATGCCGTAGCCGCCGTATCTCCTGACATAGGCGAAGGCCCCGTCCACAAAGGTCTGGTGCAACTGTCGCGGGTGGGTTCCTAATGATTCGTCATGGTTCTTGTTGTAGAACATCGTCATGAACTTGGCATTGGGAATGTCCAGCCTCAAATAAGACAAGTCCGCTTTGCCGTCTTTTGAACTCACGACGAGAATGCCATCGGAAGAAGTCGAGTAGTTGACGATGAGCTTCGTCGTGACAAACGTCTTCACCTTGGTGTCCTTTTCCGTAATTGTAAACAGCAGCGTGTAGCTTCCCTGCGCGACGCCCACTTCATAATCCAAGTCCTTCCGCGTGGAAATGACTTTATCGGCTATCTTCCATTCATAGGTATATTTGGAAGTGTCGTTGCCAAAGATGGATCCGCTGATGTCGGGATTGATCTCCAACTTGGAGAATCTGTCAATCTCGACGCTTTCGGGTATTCCCTTGACCGCGACCTCATCTATCTCATGATAGTCGTAGTTTCCCTTGTCCTCATAGCATGCCGACAACGTCGCCAGCAGCAACAGGCCCAATAGATATTTGATTGTTTTCATAAGTTTTCTCCTTTTTCTATTCACCATCCATGTCTATCAAGTTGTCGAAGCCCACTCGTTTCCCCGTTTCCTGGTCTATGACGACATTGTCTTTCAGATAGCCTTTCAGCGCGTTGATGTAACGGTCTGCGTCATTGAGAATATTCACCTTGCTGTAAAATTCTTCCGTATTGAACATCAGAAGTATTCTGTATTTCTGCGGATGATAATAGCCCAACGCGTAGACGTTCCACCATTTGGGCTGGGCCACGTAATTGTTCATGGATATCTTGACCTCATGCCCCTCGCGTATGCCGGGCTTCAGTTCCTCCGTCTCCACCAATCGCAGGATGAGCGACTTCTGTTGTTTCAGCGTGAAGGAAGGACTCAGGTGCGAACGCAACAACACGACCCTCAACGTATCCGTCCAAGTGTTGGCATGAAAGGTGTAGGTTTCCGGCAAAGACATGTAGTCTTCATTCACCTTGGCGGTCGTCGTGCCTTTCACAACCGTTCCTTTCTCGACCGCTTCCACCCGATAATGCTTGTCGGCCAACAACGGGTTGCCCAATATCAGGACTGGAATCTTCACCTCGAAACTTTTCACCTCGTCGGGCAGCAACCCCATGGAAACCTCCAACGAGTCGCGCACAATCAATCGTTTGGCCGCGTAATTGGGGTCTTGATACAGATATTCGAAATAGATTCTGTCGCCTTCCGAATAGGGCACGTCAATGTCCTTGGAACAAGCCATGGTCAAGACGCATGCGGGAATCATCCATAGTTTTAGCCAAATATTTTTCATTTTTCCTCCTTTTTCAATGATAAATGCCATATTCCTTTTCATCTTCCGGCAATGGAAAGACCAACACGGAATTGGACGGTTCGATGTTGACCAATATATTCAGGATAGGACTGTTCAGCCGTTTGTATTCATAGAACATCTTCCCCTCTCCTATAAACTCGCGGCGCATCTCCGCAATCAGCACATCCTGGTTGATGACCGGCTTGTCGGCTGCAGCCGAGTTGGAAATGCGTGAACGCCGAAGCGTGTTCAATGTCTCCAACGCATCCGACTCGTCCAGTCGCATTTTGCATTCCGCCGCAATCAGATACATTTCCGAGAGCTTGATGAGCACCTGCTTGGGATAGAACTTCTTGATATCTTCTTTGGTGTATTTCACAAGATACTTGCTTTGCGGTTTCACCCAAGTCGACAACCTCACATCGTTGTTGTTGTTCTCAAACTGGTCGTTGATGTCGGTGGCCAAGGGCAGGGCGGCACCGCTCACGGACGTCTGTGTGACGATACCGAGATGCAATTTCTGGGCATTGGTCAGAATGGACTTGTTCCTGAGCGAGAAGATGTGTTCGTCGTTGAACAAGATATCCAATGAGTCGGGCTGCACATTGATACTCTTGGCCACGTCCAACAGCTTGAACTTGCCCGACCGGATAACGTCGGCCGCAGCCTGTCCGGCCTCCTTGTAGTTTCCTTCATCCAGCAAGACACGCGCACGTAAGGCCTCGACCGCATAGTAATTGGCACGTGCCACGTAGCGGTCGGCTTCCGTCTTGTCGGCAAAGTCGCAAGGCGTCACCTTCCTGATGGCGTCCTGTTCCAGTTCCTGCTTGGCCCTATTCAGGTCCCGCTTGATGTTTTCAATCACCTGACGGACGCTCACGGCTGGTGTCGCTTTCACGCCAAACGTCTCCACATACGGGATGGCAGTGGCTTGCGGCTCTCTTTTGACGTCGGGAGCGAACATCCGCAAGAGGTCGTAGTGCAGATAGGCCCGCAAGAAGAGACATTCCCCCTTGATCTGATGTTGGGTTGAAGTGGGCATGACCTTCCCGTTCTTGTCGAGCCACAGCAGGATGTTGTTGATTTCGGCCACCACGGCATACATCTTGTTCCATATCGAACCAATCTGCGTCCTCACCTGCTCGTTGCCATACTGGTAATCCTTGGCATAATGATATTGGTGATAAACCGTCGCCATGGCTTCGTAGTCATACACCTGTCCCAAGACATCCAACAAACCGAACGTAAGCTCCTGACCATACAGGTTGGCAGACGACATGTCGGCATACACGCCGGCCAGCGCATCCTTGAAGCCCTGTTCCGTCGAGAAAAGTTTCTCTTCGTCGACAGAAGTCTCAGGTTCCACCTTGAGCCAGTCGTTGCATGAGGACATAAGCAAGGCGAAAACACCTATTACAATATATCGAATGAGTTTCATAATCGTTTAAAATCTAATGTTCAAACCAAAAGAATAAGAATGCGCATAGGGGTAGGCAATGCCTCTTTCCTGCTTGATGGAGGAGAATCGAACCAAGTCGGTGGCCGATGCTGTCAGCTTCACATACTCCACGCCGAATGCCGCAATGAACTTCTTGGGCACGGTGTAGGTTAACGAGAGATTGGACAAGACCAGCGAGTTGTTGTCCTGCACGAACCGGCTGGTCTGGTAAACGGGCGACTGGTCGTCGATTCTTCGGAACATGGTGTGGTCTCCCGGTTGCTTCCAACGGTCGTAGAGCACCCGCTTGTCGGCATTCAATGCCGGATTGGCGCCCTCCACCTTGGTTGCCAACGTGGAATTATAGGCCTTTCCGCCATACTTGTAGGTTGTCACGGCATAGAGGTTGAAGCCCTTCCAGGCGATGTTGTTGATGATGTTGCCGTTGTATTTGGGCTCGGTGTCGCCCACGACCACCTTGTCCTTATAGTCATAGATGAAAGACAGAGAGCCGTCGCGCTTATAATAAATCTCGTTTCCGGTGGCCGGATCGATACCCCCCGAGCGAACCACATAGATCGCTGTCGTGGAGTTGCCGTTCTCATATTGGTTGGCCACCCTTCCGCCTATGTTGCTGTTTTTGTCGGTGTTGTGCCGCTTGTTCATATCTTCCAACTCGTTGGAAATCTTGCGAATCCTGTTCTTGTTGTGGAAGGCGGAGAAGGTGGTCGTCCACGAGAAGTCCTTCGTCTTGAGCCAGTTGGCCGACAAGCGGGCCTCCCATCCCGTGTTCTCCACCTCGCCCACATTCTCCGTATAGGATGTGAAGCCGGTAGAGGGCGCAACGTTCATGGGCAGCAACAGGTTGTCGGTCAGCTTCCGGTAGACGTCTCCATAGAAAGCCAGCCTACCATTGAACACCGAAATGTCCACACCCAGGTTATAGGCCATGGTCTGTTGCCATTTCAACTTGTTGTTTCCATAGCCCTGCAAAGTCGCTCCCCAAGAGTCGAGATAGATGTTGTTGGCATGATAATAGTAGCGCGTGATGGCCTGCGACGAAGCGAAATTGATGTTGCCCGTGCTACCCATCGAGGCCCTGAGGCGCAGATTGGCAAACTTTTCGTTCATGAATTTCTCCTTGTGTACGTTCCATGCCACACCCAACGACCAGAAAGGGGCAAAGCGCGAGTCATTGCCGAACTTGGAAGAACCATCCGTACGGAACGAGAAATCCACGTAGTAGCGTTCCTTCAAGCCGTAGTTGGCATTGAACAAGACACCGAACAGACGCGACACATCCGACTCGCTTGCCGGTTTGCTGTTGGCCGCGTACTGCTGGGCGAAGTGGATATTGTCGAGATTGTCATTCAAAAAGCCGGTTGCCGAGAACCCTTGGCCACGCACGGTATTGTCCGTGAAGTTGGTGCCGAGGGTCATGCTGAGAGTGTGTACCTTTCTGAATGTACTGTAATAGGACAACAGGACGTTGCCGTCGAGCGTGGTTTCGGTGGTATTGAAATACGTGGCACGACCCTTCTTTTCAATCTCCGTCTCCTCGGCATAGGCCGGAGAGTTGGGCGAAACGAAGGTTTCCTGCTGCGAAAGGGCCTTGGCATAGCTCAAGCGAGCCGTCAGTCGAAACGCGTTCAGGAAGCGCCATTCCAGATAGAAGTTGTCCGTCCAGGTCGTCGTGTTGGTCTTGTCGCGGTTGGCCAGCGTGGCATTGATCATCGGATTCACGTGGTTGGTGGACAAGACCTTCACCAAATGGCCTTCGCTGTCGTAGATTCGGTCGTATGGATTCTGCTGGGCGAAGAGACTGAACGAGCCGTATGGCGAGTTGTTCGACTTCACTTCCGAAACACTCAGGTCGTTGCGCACCCTGAAGTTCTCGCCTATGTTGTAGTCCAGAACGGCACTGAGCCCGTAGTTGTCCCTGTCGGAACCCTTCATGACGCCCGCGTTCGTGTCGTATCTTCCGTTCAACTGATAGCGCAGATTGTTGTCGCCACCCTCCAGAATGACCGAATACTTCTGGTATAAGGACGTGCGCAAGGGCTGTGAAAGCCAATAGGTGTTCACGCCGCGGGCCACCTCCTGCAACCGTGCGTTGTAGAGGCGGTCCATCGCCAGTTGCCCTTCCAGCCCGCCGGCCGCAAAAATGTATCTTCCCGCAAGGCGTTCGAACTCCAGTTTTTCGGCGGCATTCATCAGGTTGTAGTCCCTCAAATCAGGAACCGACAGGGCATAGTTGGCACTGAAATCCACCTTGATACGCCCCGGTTGCGGTCGCTTGGTCGTCATCACGATTACGCCGTTGGCACCACGGGAGCCATACATGGCCGTGGCGGAGGCGTCCTTCAGAATCGTTATGTTGTCTATGCGGTTGATGTCATAGTCATAAACGGTCTGGGCGGAAACCTCCACGCCATCCATGATATAGAGCGGGCCGTTGGGATTGGCACGGGAACTCTCGGCGGAACCCCTCAAGTCGAAAGTGCTTTGCCCGCGCAGCGTCACCTCGGGAACGTGGTTCGGGTCCGACCCGTAGTCCGCCTCCTCGGTCAACCGCAGCGACGGGTTGTAGGCGGAAAGCGTGGAGAGAATATTGGTGGCTCCCAGGTCTTTCAACTGCTCGGCCTTGATTGTGATTTCAGAGCCTGTGTAGCTTTCCTTCGACCGACTGTAATAGCCGTTCACTACGACATCCTGCAACATGAACTCCTCACTGGCCTCCATGTAGACATCCATGTGGTTGTGCCCCGTGTAGTTTTTCTCGGCGGTCTTCATGCCGACATAGCTGAAAACCAGCGTCTGTCCCGGGGCTACCTTGATTTTGTATTTGCCATCTACATCCGTGACCACGCCGCCGCTCACGCCTTTCACCCTGACGGTAGCGCCGATGGCAGGCTGCTTCTCGGCGTCGAACACGGTGCCGTAGACATCGCCAGAGGCAAGCCCCGCTGCCGGTTGAGCTGGTTTCGACAAACGGATGAAGCGGTCTTTCACGCTGTAACGCAACGGCGTATTCCTCAACAAGTCGCGCAAAGCCACATCCATGGTGACGCCATTGATATGTATGCTCACCCGATAAGGTTCCACATCCTCCGACGAAAACTGAAGTTTGTAAAAGCCCGAAAGCCGTTCTATGGCCTTCAAGGCCGTGCTCAAACGTTCTTCCGAACACGCATACGTGATGCGGTTTCCCTGTGTCAGCTGCTGGGCGTGCAGCGATGGTGCGGAAAACAGCCATAGAAGCAAGACCAACAAAGCGGCCTCGACCTTTCTTTTTCTCCTGTCTCTCATATAAATTTCAGCTGTGATATTAAACTATTGCTACTTATGATAACAAGGAAGGGCAGCAAACGGTCACCTCTACTCCCCCAAAAAAACAAAATGAAATAATTTAACAAAAGGCTCAAAATGCTTGCGTTTTTCTGAAACAAACTCTTTTTGCCGGCAAATATGCGAGTTTTGAGCGAGTTTGGTATTTGATTGTGAATCAACAACTTCCGATTTTTCAAGAAACAACAGGCCACTCTCCAGCCGCTCAAAGCAGCCCTTTTGGCTTACAAAAGCAGTCTGATTGGCTTCTCAAAGCAGCCTTTTTGTCTTGCAAAAAGGCTGCTTTGAGAAGCCAATAGCTATGCTTTCATCGGCTGAAAGCATAATGATGAAGAATCAAAGCCGGATATTCGCCCTCCGATTCCTCGCCTTTCATCCCCTCAACGCGCTATAAGCTCGATTTTAAAATGCAGAAATCCGTGAGCTTTCCTTGACAAAACAGAGACCGGGCACAAGTCGAACGGCTCCCGTTCAATAGACCACGATGTTGGAACCTTGGACGACGATCTTGAACTTGCACAGCAGATTCAGGTCTTCAATGCCCTGACGGACGTCGGCGGAGCGCAAGGCGCTGAAGTGAAGCCTGAAGTTCTGGTGGCGTGCGTCCTTGAACACCACGCCCAGGTTGTACCAACGGCCGAGCTCCTTGAGGATGTTGACCAGCGGCGCGTCGTCGAAATAGAACATGCCTTCGACCCATTGGCGCACGGCGTAGGTGTCAGCCTGCCGCACACGCACGACACCTTGCGGGTCGCACCAGGCCTCTTGGTCGGGCGACAACGTGGCTTCCGTCTTCCCCGTATGGCTGTTGAGTATCTCGACGGCCCCCTTCACAAGCGCCACATGCGGCTGTTCGTGGGCGTATTGCCTGATGTTGAACTCGGTGCCCAACACGCGGACGTTCATCTGGCTGCCCACGACGACGAACGGAACTTTCGTGTTTCGGGCCACTTTGAAATAGGCCTCACCGTCCAATTTCACCTTTCTTGCCTGGGCGGTGAACTTCTCCGGAAACTCGATTCTGCTCTCGGCATTGAGCCATATCTCCGTTCCGTCTTCCAAGATGACCTTGAAGCTCATGCCGCGCGGCGTCTGGATGCGTTGCAGGGGCGTGTGGGCGGAGGGGGTGGAGGTCGTGGAAGCGACGTCCGCCGGGCTGCCGTGTCCCGCATGTAGCGCGGCGGCGCGGAAGGAAAGGGAGTCCAGTCCAGCCAAGGTCTTGGTCCGGCTGCCCGACCGGAAGGTGACCTGTCCCACTTCATCCTGGTGTTGCAGGACGACGAGCGGCATGCTTCGGCCGGCCTGCGCCCCCGACTGGAGACGTTGGTAGACGACCATGCCGCACCACATGGCCGCCGCGCCGACCGCCGCAGCCGCCACGAGTTTCCAACGGGCCGTCGACCGCGGCTCGTCTTGTCCGTTGCGGGCCTTGAACTTCAGCCATTCGGCCTCCACATCGGGCGTGCTGCTGTGGCGTCGCCTGTAGAAAACCCTCGCCAAGAACTCTATCTTTTGATGATTATTGTTCATGTCATAAAATCGTTTTATTGATTAAAACACGTTTGTCCGTTTATTCGTCACCTCTTTCCTTCACCAATAACGCAGCCCGAAGCGCCGCCATCATCTTGCTGACGTGCTTGTGGACAGCACTGACGCTGACCGACAGACTGTCGGCCACCTCCTGATAGGTCTTGTTCTCATAACAGCAGGCCTCGAAGACGAACTGGGTCAGCGGCGTCTGTCGCTCGATGACCTCCTGCATCTTGGCCAACCGCTGTTCCAACAACTCGGAATCGCCCAGCATCTCTTCCTTCATCCGGGCATAAGCGGCGCGGTTGTCGCACTCTACCTTCCGGTGACGCAGATGGTTGAGCGACTTGTTCTTGATGGCGGTGAACAGATAAGGGGCCATTTGGTAATGCCGTATGCGGTCGTATGACTTCCATAGGTCGGCAAAAAGCTCGCTCACCAGGTCTTTGGCCACCTCTTCGTCCTCCACCCAGTCCAAGGCCTTGTAGAACAAAGGCGTGTACCACTCCTTGAAGAGGGCTTCAAATTCATCTGCGTGGGGGTGAAACTTTGACATGGGCATTGAGCTTATATCGGATGCGGAGACCTTGCCCGACGAAGAACGCTTCATGCGGACAGGTCGATCATGATTTGCAAAAATAAGAAGAATGCACGAATTACGGCCACGAACTGTAATAATTTATCGTTACCTTTGTCTTATAAGCGAAATGCAGAACAAAAATGGAAGATGAAGCTATCGTAAGACGGATATTGGAACAGGGCGAAACGGGGTGTTTCGGCGAAATCGTCAGCCGCTATTCCGGCCCCGTCTATTCCAAGACCCTGGGCCTCATGAAGGATGAAGACCTGACCCGAGACATCGTTCAGCAGGCTTTCATCCGTGCCTACAGCAACCTCGACAGTTGGCGGGGCACCCATCTGGGCGGCTGGATCAACGCCATCGCCACGCACCTGGCGCTGAACGCTCTCAACAAAGCCCGACGGCGACGCACACAACCCATTGAGGAGTGCGACGTGAAAGCCCCGAACGACAGCTACTCGGACGAACATGAGCGCAGGCTGCAGGCCATGGAAGAGGCCATCGGCCGACTTCCGGAACTCGACCGGAACATCATTCGACTGCATTATTACAAGCAGAAAAAGGCACAAGAGATCGCCGCCACGCTGGGACTCTCGGCCAACAACGTGCTCGTGAAACTGCATCGCATACGTGAACAACTGAAAAAGCAAATCAACAATGAAAGAGATGAATGACCAACTGTTCGACACGCTCATCAGGGAGAGCTTCGACCGCCGACATATTCTGGACGAAATCAACGCGCAAGTGATGCGCGACATCAAAGCCTCGGCACGCCGGCAACGCCTCCGCCATTGGGCTCGCCTGCTGACTTTCTGCTTCGGCATGCCGGCCATCCTCATGGCCGTGGCGGGCGGCACCTATTATGCCGTCAGCCAGATGCAGCACTGGCAGGACGTATTGCCGCTGCTCGCGTCGGCCCTCTTCGGGCTGGCAGCCATCGGATGGCAGTTCAACAAAAGATTGTCGGAATATTCTTGGAAATAGACTGTAAGTTTTCAGCAACTTATCGGTCATATAAACAGAAAACAAATTCATAACCCTTTAAAACATATCATTATGGGACCTGAAATCATTGGCTTAGCCTCATCCGTATTGGGAATCACTTGTGGAATCGTCGCCGTCGTCAGCAGCAGTATTGTCAAAGTGAAGAAAATGAACAACGAAAGGCGTATTCGAGAGTCGATCATCGCCAACAACGTCGACCCCGAGACCGCGCGACAACTGGTCACGCCCGAAGAAAAGCAGAAAAAGAACCCCTACGCCGTGCTTCAGTGGGGCTGCGCATTGCTCGGCCTGGCGCTCGGCTATCTCTTCACACTGCTTCTGAACGGCCTGTTCGGCGTGAATATAAACGAAGATTCCCTGCCGTTCTGGATCATTCTGTCGGCCGGCGTCGGCATCGGACTGCTGTCTTCTTTCGCCATCAAACTGAATATGGAAAGCAAGAAAGACGTCTCCGACCGGCAGGAGAATTGAGAACATCGCCGTCCTTGAATGCGCAAACGGGTGAAATCGGCTTCACATAAGGCTGATTTTACCCGTTTTCTTTATTACCTTTGCATGCGACAAGCTGCACTCGGCCATTTGAAAGCAAGCTTTCATTGCGCTCGTTTGCATTGTCTTTGCAAAATCCACGGAAGAATAGTTTATTTATGCAAATCATTTTATCCTCTGCCAAAATCATGAAGACAAGGACAACGGCCACCGCGCCCTTGTCTTCGCAAGCCGCGTTTCGGCAGGAAGCCGGGTTGTTCGCACAGGAAATGGGCCTGTGGGAGGAAGAAGACATCGCGCGCGAACTGCATTGCAATCTGGAAATAGCCCGCGAAAACAAGCGTCGCTTTGCCCGTTTCCCCTATGACGGGGAAGGGCTGCCAGCCCTGCTGGCCTATCACGGACAGGCCTACAAGTATCTGAAGGCCGACACGTTCTCGGCCGACGACTTTCGCTTCGCCCAGCAACATCTCTTCATCCCGTCGTTTCTGTACGGACTTCTGCGGCCGCTCGACCTCATCCTTCCCTACCGCATGGAGGGCAACGTGAAGCTCGAAGCCACCGACAACCAGACGTTCTTCGCCTACTGGCGGCCCCGCCTCACCCAAATGCTCATCGACGCCGTGCAAGCCGACGACGGCATACTCGTGCATCTGACCACGGGCGAGTTTGAACATGTGTTCGACTGGAAGCGGGTGAAGCGGGAGGTGCGTGTCGTCCAGCCCCTGTTCTACGTCGACGACGGCCGCAGGCTGAAGACCATCGTGGTGCATGCCAAAAGCTGCCGTGGCGCCATGACCCGCCACATCATCCTAAACAGGCTGTCACGGCCCGAGGACATGAACGATTTCGAGCTGAACGGCTTCAAATACAACGCCCGTTTTGGCGACGCCGACCATCCCCACTTCATTCTCGACATGTGATAGTCAGCGGAGCGAACGGGGCTTTTCTTAAGGTCGTGGTTCCGCTTTCCTGCGGTAGAACCTCACCCAGTCAATCCGCATCTCGCAGGGAAGGGTGGCCGGGTTGACCTTGCCTACCCACATCCCGCCCAGCTGCATGTCGAGCATCAGGTAGAAAGGTTCGTCGACGAAAGGGTATTGACCTTCGCTCTCCAGTCCCGGCAACCGGGGATAGGCGAAGGTCTTGCGGCCATTGATGGAGAAGACGAGGCTGTCCTTGAATATCTCTACGGCATAGGTGTTGTAGCGATGGTTGCGTATCTTGCCCGTAGAGCCGTGGGGCGGCACCTTGTATTTCTTCAAGTCATACGTGTAGTGCGTGTGTATGGTCTGATAGGCGATGGTGTCATGGTTGAGATGTTCCATGATGTCGATTTCGCCTCCCAACGGCCATTTGCCTTTCATGGGAAGCATCCAGAACGCCGGCCAGGCCCCGATGGCTTCGCCGAGCTTGGCCTTGACGACCATCTTGCCAAGGCCGAACCCCCGCTTCGTCCGCACGCCGCCCGTCAGATAGCGGGCCGTGTCGGCTTTTTCCACGTTGTTGACCGTTCCCCGCAAAATCAAGCGTCCGCCTTTCACCGCATAAAGACTTTCATGCGCTGACATGTACTTGTTCCAATCAGATTTGCCGCGCGGTATCTTCTCCCAGCGCGACGTGTCGACGGCATTGCCGCCGAAGTTCTCCTGCCATGCCAGCCGATAGCCCGAAGTCCGGCAGGACGACAGCACCAACAGGCCGAAAGATAGCCAAAACCAAATGTATTTCTTCATAAACAGATAACGGAATGACATGAAATTATTGTGAAAAGGACTGGAAAGAAAAGGAAAACCGACAGGAAAACAAATGAATATGCTATCTTTGCAGAAGACAGGCGGCACTCGACAATACGAAAGTAAACTTTCATTGTGCTCGTTCGCACTGTCTTTATAAGGACAAGTTACACATTAATATATTATAGAAATGGAAATAGGACAGAAGCTACCCGAGTTTCTTGGCGTAGACCAGGACGGTAGGGAATTGAGACTGAGCGACTTCAAAGGCAAACAACTGGTGCTCTACATCTACCCCCGCGACTCCACGCCGGGCTGCACCAACCAGGCTTGCAGCCTGCGCGACAACTACGAACGCTTCCTCGCCATGGGCTATGCCGTGGTGGGTTGCAGCACACAGGACGCCAAGTCGCACAAGAAATTCATTGAGAAATACCAATTGCCGTTCCCGCTCATCTGCGACACGGAGATGAAACTGGTGAACGAACTGGGTGTCTACGGCGAGAAGAAGAACTACGGTAAGACCTACATGGGCGTCTTCCGCACCACCTTCATCGCCGATGGGAACGGCATCATCACCCGCATCATGGGCCCGAAAGAAATCAAGGTGAAGGAACATGCCGCACAGATTTTAGGCTGACATCTTCTCTCTATAAAATAAAAAGCACATGAAACACAACTATTTCAAAACGGCCATCACCCTCATGGTGGCCGTTTTCGCTTTCCAAGCACAAGGGCAAGGCCTCCAGGGCGACTGGACAGGCAAGCTGGACCTGGGCGCGCAGAAGCTGTCGCTGGTCTTCCACATTGACATCGTGGGCAAAAAGGTGACACTCGACGTGCCGGAGCAGGGAGCCGCGGGCATTCCGATGACCGTCAACCACCTTTCCGACGATTCCATCAGCGTGCTCGTGCCCCAAATCAGAATGTCGTTCAGCGGACGACTGGCCACCGATGAACTTCATGGGACATTCACCCAAGGCCCCATCACCCAACCTGTTGTCTGCATCCGTGGGCAAAGGAAATACCTGCGGCCGCAGGAACCCACGCCGCCGCTGCCTTATCCTACGGAGGAAGTGGTTTTCAAGAACGACAAGGCGGGCGTCACCCTCAGCGCGACGCTCACCTATCCCAAGGATTTCAAGCGGGGAAAAACTCCCGTCGTGCTCTTCGTGACGGGCAGCGGGCCGCAAAACCGCGACGAGGAACTGTTCTTCCATAAGCCTTTCCTCGTCATTGCCGACGCGCTGGCCAAGGCGGGTATCGCCTCGCTGCGCTACGACGACCGTGGCGTAGGCAAGTCGACGGGCAAATTCGGTGAGGCCACGACGTTCGACTTTGCCGACGATGCCGCCGCCGGACTGCAATATCTGCGCGACCGGAAGGAGTTCGGCAAGGTGGGACTGGTCGGTCACAGCGAGGGTGGGATGATTGCTTTCATCCTCGGAAGCCGCAAAAAGACCGACTTCATCGTGTCGTTGGCGGGCCCTGCCACACGCGTCGACACGATGATGTGCATGCAATTCAACAAACTGGCAAGGGCCAAGGGCGCGACCGCAGACGTCGTCAACTCGGCTGAAAACGCCCGAAAAATGCTGTTGGCCATGAATCCGAGCGCATGGATGAAGGCCTTTGTCGACCTCGACATGGTGCCCTACGTGAAGAAAGTGGACTGCCCGGTGTTCCATGCGAACGGCTCGCTCGACCTCAACGTGCCGGCCGAACTGACCATTCCGGCCCTCCGCCGTCACCTGCCGTCCAACCGGAAGACGCTCATCAAGGAATACGGCGGGCTGAACCATGAGTTCCAGCATGCCACGACGGGCAATCCCGAAGAATGTGTCAACATCGAAGAGACGTTCGCCCCCGAAGTATTGCATGACATGACCACTTGGATCAACAAGTTGTAATCCATTCCCAAAACAATCCCCGGATGACAGGCAGCCCGCCATGGGCCGCCTGTCATCCGGGGATTTTCCGTTGATAAGGAGCGAGTGTCTCGAACTACTTCTTCACCAGCTCCATCGTGTCACGGGCGATGACGATTTCCTCGTCGGTGGGCACCAATACGACCTTCACCTTCGAGTCGTCGGCCGAGAGGATGCGCTCCTCGCCACGGCAGTGGTTGCGCTCGGCGTCCATCTTGATACCGAGATACTCCATATCAGTGCAGGAATCCCAGCGAACGCCTTCCTGGTTCTCGCCCACGCCGGCCGTGAACACGATGATGTCCACACCGTTCATGGCTGCAGCGTAGGCGCCGATGTATTTCTTGATGCGATAGTTGTACATTTCCAAGGCCAGGTGGGCACGCTCGTTGCCGGCCTTGTCGGCATTCTCTATCTCACGCATGTCCGAACTAATGCCCGTGATACCGAGCACGCCGCTCTCCTTGTTCAGGAAGTCGGCCATCTCCTGGGGCTTCATGCCGGTCTTGTCCATCAGGTAAGTGACGGCCGAGGGATCGATGTCGCCGCAGCGGCTGCCCATCATCAGACCTGCCAGCGGCGTCAGTCCCATGGAGGTGTCAATCACCTTGCCGTACTTCACGGCAGCCACGCTGGCCCCGTTGCCGATGTGGCAGGTGATGATTTTCTGCGTCTTGATGTCGACGCCGAGGAAGTCGCACACGCGCTGGCTCACGTAACGGTGGCTCGTGCCGTGGAAGCCATAGCGGCGAACATGGTATTTCTCATAAAATTCGTAGGGCACGGCATAGAGATAGGCGTGTGCCGGCATGGTGGAATGGAAGGCGTTGTCAAACACCGTCACCTGCGGAACGTGGGGCATGAGCGCGTTGACGGCACGAATGCCACGCAGGTGGCCGGCGTTGTGAACCGGCGCCAGGTCGCAGAGGTCGTCGATACCGGCCTCGACTTCGGGAGTGACGATGCAACTCTCGTTGAACTTGTCGCCGCCCTGCACGATGCGGTGGCCCACGGCGTCGATTTCATCCAGGCTTTTCAGCGCGCCTATCTCGGGGTCGAGCAGGCACTTGAACACCAATGCCACGCCTTCCTTGTGGGTCGGCAGGTCGGCCATGATCGTTCGCTTGTCGCCGTTGTCGAGCTTCACCTTGATAAAGGCCTCGTCCAATCCGATGCGTTCAACACCACCTTGTGCCAATACAGCCTCGTCGTCCATATTGTACAACTTATACTTAATGGAACTGCTGCCGCAGTTTAATACTAATATTTTCATATATTAAATGTGAAATGTTAAATGTGAAATGTTATATTACTTCTTCGCATCTTGTGCCTGACAAGCCGTGATGGCTATCATGTAGTAGATGTCGTCGACGCAGCAACCACGGCTCAGGTCGTTCACCGGACGGGCGATACCCTGGAGAATCGGGCCGATGGCCGTGGCGCTTCCCAGGCGTTCCACCAGCTTGTAGCTGATGTTGCCCACTTCCAGGCACGGCACCACCAGCACGTTGGCCTTGCCGGCGATGGGACTTCCCGGGGCTTTCTTGGCCCCGACGGCAGGCACGAGGGCCGCATCGGCCTGCAGTTCGCCGTCGAGTTTCAGGTCCGGAGCCAGCTCGTGAGCCAGCCGGGTGGCCTCAACCACCTTGTCGACCACTTCGTGTTTGGCGCTTCCTTTGGTGGAGAAACTGAGCATGGCGACCCTCGGGTCGGTCATGCCGGCCACGCTTCGGGCGGTCTGGGCGGTGCTGACGGCAATCTGTGCAAGCTGTTCGGCGTCGGGCACCGGCGTCACGGCCACGTCACCCATGACGATGATACCGTCATCGCCATAGGCCTTCTCGTGCGTCAGGAGCAGCATGGCGCCGCTCACGCAGGTGATACCGGGGGCGCACTTGATGATCTGCAAGGCCGGGCGAAGCGTGTCGCCCGTCGTGCTGAGCGCGCCCGACACCTGGCCGTCGGCCCCCTCGGTCTTGATGATCATGCAGCCCAGATAGAGCGGATTCTTCACAAGTTCGCGGGCCTCTTCGAGGGTCATGCCCTTCTTCTTGCGGAGTTCCGCCAGCAAGGTGGCATACTCTTCGCCCTTGGGGTTGTTTTCCGGGTCGACAATAGTGGCCCTGTCGATGTGGGTCAGCCCCCATTCGGCGGCCAACCGCTTGATTTCGGCAGGATCGCCGATGAGAATCAGCTTTGCAAGGTCGTCGGCCAATACACGGTCAGCAGCCCTCAATGTACGCTCCTCCGTAGCTTCAGGGAGCACAATGCGCTGTTTGTTTGCCTTTGCGCGGGCAACAATTTGCTGTAATAATTCCATGTTGATGTGTATAAAATAACAATTTGTTCATTAGGATATAACCGGAAATCGCCATTTTGCCATTTCCAGTTTGCAAAATTACGACTTTTTATCGAGACGCGGCCGTCTTGCCGCCACAAAAAGCGGTTTTGTTGTCAAGCCAACTCTTTGGTCAGAATGCTTTCCAGCTCCTCGGCACTCAACCGCAGGCGGAACTCTCCCTTGATGGCCACCGAGATGCGGCCCGTCTCTTCGGACACGACCACGGCCACGGCGTCGCTGTCTTGCGAAATGCCCATGGCCGCCCGGTGGCGCAGGCCCAGTTCTTTCGGAATGTCGAAGTTGTGGCTCACGGGCAGAATGCAGCCGGCAGCCTTGATTCGTTTCTTGGAGATAATCATGGCACCGTCGTGCAGCGGCGAGTTCTTGAAGAAGATATTCTCGATGAGCCGTTGGTCGATGCGGGCGTCAATCAGGTCGCCCGTCTCCACGATGTCGTCGAGTGGCGCGCCCCGCTCTATCACAATGAGCGCGCCCACCTTGTTCTTGGCCATGCTCATACAAGCCATCACGATGGGCATGATGGCCTCCTTGTCGGCCTCCTCGCGCCGCTTGTCGCCCATGAAGGCCATCAGCCGCTTGAACCGCTGGTGGGCGCCGAGCGAATAGAGGAATTTGCGGATTTCTTCCTGGAAGAGAACGATGAGTCCGATGACGCCCACGCTGACGAGTTTGTCGAGGATGGAGCCGAGCAACCGCATTTCAAACACCTGACTCACGAAGAGCCAGAGGAGCACAAACACCATGATACCGATGAAGACGTTGAGCGAGCGGCTCTCTTTCATCAACCGGTAGATGTAGTAGAGCATGAGCGCCACGAGGACGATGTCGATGACATCCTTGATTCCAAATACGAAAGGCATTTTCTTTACAGGCTTTTTAGGTTGGATGAATGATTGGGAATGGAATCTGTCAATAGCTGCCGGTGGCCAGCTTCGTTATCCGCACGGCCTCCACGGCTTCCTTCACGTCGTGCACGCGCAGGATTCCGGCACCTTTCTGCAAGGCTATCGTATTGAGGACGGCGGTGCCGTTGAGGGCCGTCTCGGGCGAACCGCCCACCAATTTGTATATCATGCTCTTGCGAGAAATGCCCACCAGCAACGGCAGTTCAAGCGTCTGCAGGCGTTCCATGTGGCGATAGATTTCATAGTTCTGCTCCAGCGTCTTGCCGAAACCGAAGCCCGGGTCGAGAATGATGTCCTTGGCGCCCCGGTCGCGCAGCTGTTGCACCTCGTCGGCAAAGGCTATCAGCATGTCGTGCAGGTTGGACTTGACCGACATCAGGATGTAGGGACACTTCAACCGGCCCACTTCGTCGAACATGCTGCCCTGCTCGTGGATGGGCGTATTGACGATACCGGTCAGTCCGCCCTCACTCACGTCGTTGATGATGTCGGCCCCCCATTCCTCGATGCAGCTGCGGGCCACCAGCGGGCGATAGGTGTCCACGCTGACGGGTACGTCGGGCACCTCGCGTCGGACAATCCCGAGCGCGCGCTTCAGCCGTTCGCGCTCCTCCTCTTCGCTCACCTCGAAGGCTCCGGGGCGTGTCGAGAAGGCTCCCACATCAATCATCGTGCCGCCTTCCTCCACGATTTGCAAGGCCCGTTCGGCTATGTCGCGTTCCGTCTGTTTGCGGCTGCCCGAGTAGAAGGAGTCGGGCGTCACGTTGAGAATGCCCATCACCTGGGGCTCACGGAGCGACAGCAGTCGTCCGCGTACATTTATCGAATAATCCATCATACGGACAAAAGTAATAATAAAAGTTGAAAAACAATGCAAGAAACGGCAATCATTCAACGAGGTCGTGCGTCTTTTGCCCCAGACTATGCCCACGACCGATTTCCCACGGCTGCCCTTTCAGCGGCCGAAAGGGCAGCTTTTACAAGCTGAAAGGGCCACCGTTGTAAAGTAAAAGGGCCACCGTTGCAAAGCAAAAGGGCCACCGTTGCAAGCAGAAAAGGCAGCTATTGCAAGCTGAAAGGACGGCTTTTCAAAAAATAATGCTATCTTTGCGCCATCCTATCATACGATAAAGTTCTGCGTTATGATCATAGATACATTGGAAAACCTGAAGTTGTATGCGCCCATGAACGCGCGCATCAAGGACGTCGTGGCTTTTCTGGCCGAGCACGACCTGCGTGGCATGCCCGAAGGTCACCACGAAATCGACGGCCCCGACTTCTTCGTCAACATCCAGGAGCATGGTGCCAAGACCGCGGACGAGGCCGTGCTGGAATACCACCGGTCGATGGTCGACGTTCAGATTCCGATAGGTGGCCCCGAGACCATGGGCTACACGCCGGCAAGCAAGCTGCCCCAGGACGGCTACGACGCCGCGACCGACGCCGCTCTGTTGCCCGGCATTCGTCCCGAAAGCTTTGTGACGGTGCAACCCGGCGAGTTTGCCATCTTCCTTCCCACCGACGGCCACGCCCCCTGCGTCGCCCCGCCCGCCGGTTTCAAGAAAGCGGTCTTCAAGATGAAGGCTGACAGGTGATTGCGTTCCACACTTCACATTCTACATTTCACACTTCACATATCCATGTTCAAAGACTTTTTACTGGTCGGCCTGGGCAGTTTCATGGGTGGCGGCACCCGTTTCCTGATTGCCAAATGGGCACAGACGCTGGTAGCGGGAGCCTTCCCTCTGGGCACTTTCCTTGTCAATATTCTGGGATGTCTGCTGATTGGCTTCCTGTCGGGGCTTCCCCTACAAGCGGGATGGCTGTCGCCATCGAGCCGTCTGGTGCTGGCAACAGGTTTCTGTGGCGGTTTCACCACATTCTCCACCTTCATGAACGAGAACATGACACTCCTGAAAGACGCCAACTACATGCTCTTGTTCGGCTACCTATTGGCCAGTTTGGCTGTAGGTTTTGTCGGTGTCGTCATCGGTAGTCAGCTGGCCGGATGGATGAAAGCTTAGAACCATCGTGACAAACCGGCTGTGTAATGGATAAACTATAAGCTGACCATCGTGGATTCCGACACCAATCATATCTTCTCCGTGGCTTTCACTCATGACGAGCGGAAAGCGTTCGACATGGTTTTCACCCGTTTCTTTCCACGGGTGAAACGCTTCGTCATGGGCTTCTGCGGCGACGAATACGAGGCGGAGAACATCGCTCAAGACGTATTCATGAAGCTGTGGGTGAAGCGAAGCCACATTGCGTCGGTGGAGAATCTCGACGCCTATATCTACGCCATGGCCCATCATGCCGCCCTCGACGCCCTGAAGTCGGTGGCCTTGCGCAGCCATGCCGACGTCGAAGGCTCGGAAATAGCCGACGAGACCCGCGTGGAGGACGCCATCTACAGCCGTGAGTTGCACGAAATCATCCATCGCCAGATCGAGAAAATGCCGCCCCAGCAACGCCGTGTGTTCCGAATGAGCCGCGTGGACGGCCTGAAGAACGACGAGATAGCCGAAGCGTTGCACATCAGCAAGCGCACGGTGGAGACGCACATCACCGCCGCCTTGGCCGAACTCCGCCGCCTCGTCACCTTGTTTGTCGTGGAAATGCTGCTCCAGCAGTTCGGTTGAAGTCAAATCGGTTCATTGAAACGCTGCTCCAGCAGTTCGGTTGAAGTCAAATCGGTTCATTGAAATGTTGCTTCAGCAGTTCGGTTGAAGTCAAATCGGTTCATTGAAACATGGTCATGGTGCATTGCGCATGCAACTGCTTGTACTGAGCATGCAACCGCTTGTAGTGCGCCTGCAACCGCCTTGGCGGTTGGTCTTTTTATAGAGCAGGGTTGTGAGCGCAGCGAGCTACCCTGTTCGGCAAGTGGTGACAAGAAACTAGGCCGAAGGCCTTGGTCTTTTTTACGTTTGTGGTAGATGTCGTCGGGAATAAAGGGTGAGCCGTCGGAGTAGCCAATGGATTTTGAAGCATGCGGAGGCACGAGATGCAAGGGTGATATGATGGCCATGGTTGCGGGCGGCTGCCCCTCTATGACGGGCGGGCAGGCTCGCATGCCGCCCCCCGAGGCTTTCCTGCGGGTGTTGAAGCCAGCGGCTTCACCTCTCCGTAACCCCCGGTCATGCCGCAGGATGACCGGGGGAGGGGTGCCCGCCATCCATCCGTCGACCCTGGAGGGGTCGCCCACCATCATCATGGCAGTCTTTGGGCGACCCTTCCAGGGTCGATTTCCGCCTGGTCTTTTATCCCCTGGTCACTCCGCTTCGCAGAGCTGACCAGGGGTTACTGAGCGATGAAGCCTCCGGCTTCACTTCCTGCGCAGTCTGCGACAGGCATTTGTTGATACCCAATGGTTCGTGGAGGCATAATCATGGGCATTGTGCATGCAACCGCTTGTGCTGAGCCACCACCCGCTACGCGGTTGCAGGCGCACAGGGTGGTTGACCTTGTTTATATAATGAGATTAATGCCCGTGAAGCGTAATGATGGCAACCGCATGACGATTGTCAGCGCAGTATACCATGGCAATTTTCCAATGATTGATTTGGGTTGATTAGCTTAACTTCTTTTAACTACGTGTCCTTCGTGCTTTCGTCGTTATGTCAGTAAACCGCGAAAGCATGAACAACTACATAGCCTATCAAATCGTAAGAAACTTTGTGGACGGACTCATTCCACGCCGCTATCGCCCGCTTGTGGCGCGTTGGTTGCGTGGCGACGAGGATGTGGAGGCCAAGGAAATGGCCTTCAGAAAGGTGTGGGACCAGACGCCGGAGAGCGAAACGGTAGACCTGGCGCAGTCATTGGCCGCCTTCCAACATAGTCGCGACGCCTACGAACGGCGTTGTGCCACGCTCCGTCTGCGTCGGCGGGTTGTCAAGTACGCGGCCGGCTTGCTGCTGTTGTTGGCTTCCGGCGGTGCCCTGTGGTATTCGGCTTCGTCCTATCACGCCCGCTCGGGTGAGCTGCTGGAGTGCAGCGTGGCCAACGGGGCGACCGACGGGCTGACCCTTTCGGACGGAACGCGGGTGCGTGTCAACGCCGGTTCCACGGTGCTGTATCCCCGTAAGTTCAGCCGTTTTGCCTCGAATCGTGAGGTCTATCTGGAAGGCGAGGCCCATTTCGACGTGTCGAAAGACGCCAAGCAACCTTTCATCGTACACGTCGGCAACCTGCGCATACGCGTGTTGGGCACCCGGTTCAACGTGAAGGCCTACGCCTGTGACGAGAATGTCACGACAACGCTGGAGGAAGGGAAGGTCAGCGTGAGCAACGGACGGCACTCGGCCCTGTTGAATCCCAACGAACAGCTCGTCTACAACCGCGTCAGCGGACTGATGCGGAAAAGCTCCGTGGACAGCGAACGCTACAACGCGTGGATGCAGGGCAGGCTGGTGTTCGAGCAAGAACAGCTCGGCCGTGTGCTTGCCGACGTGTGCCGCAAGTACAACATCGAAGTCGTCGCAGCCCCCTCGGTCGACACGGGGCGAAGATATACCATGAGTTTCCGTAACGACGAGCGCATCGACGACGTGATGAAAGTCATCACGAAGATAGCCGGAAACCTCACTTATCAACACGAGCACGGACGAATCGTGCTCAAAACAAAGAAAGGAGGCGCCCGATAGACAGAAAAGACAACAACGAGTATTAACTTATCATTTATAATTAGAACGATTCAAATTATCTGATACTAAAGTATGAAACGATTTATCAATCCATTATCAAACTCAATAATGGCCAAACCAAAGACATTTTTCGTAGCTGCGTTATTGTTTGTCGCATCGGGTGCCTACGCGCAGAGCCGGATGATCAAGCTCCAGCAGAAGAAAGCTACGATGAAAAGCCTGATAACGGCTATCGAAAAACAAACATCAAAGTCTGTAGACTACGGACAGAACAGCATTAATCTGAAGAAAGTGGTCAATGTCAGCTCGTCATCCATCGAACTGTCAGACCTGCTCAAGGAAATGCTGAAGGGCTCGGGACTGGAATACACCATCACCGACCGACATATCATCATATCACAGCAGCAGGCCAAGCCGCAGCAGGAGACGGGCAAGGCCGGTTCTGTCAAGGTGGCGGGCCAAGTGGTGGACGCCAACGGCGAGAGCCTGCCGGGCGTTTCGGTTCGCGTCAAGGGAACGAAGAATGCGACCGTGACCGACGTGGACGGCAACTTCACCATCAACACCAACCGCGGCGACGTGCTGGAATTTTCTTATGTGGGCTTCGCCACCAAGGAGGTGAAGGCTGCCGACGCTGGCCGCCGCCTCACCCTGACGGAAGACTCGAAAGTATTGAACGAAGTTGTGGTGACGGCTTTGGGTATCAAGCGCGCCGAGAAGGCGTTGAGCTACAACGTACAGAAGGTGTCGAGCGAAGAGCTGACCCGCAACAAGGACGCCAACTTCGTAAATTCTCTTAACGGTAAGATTGCCGGTGTAAGCATTTCGAAGAGCGCCAGCGGCGTGGGTGGAGCCACCCGTGTCATCATGCGTGGCGCCAAGTCGATCGACGGCGACAACAACGTGCTCTACGTCATCGACGGTATGCCTCTGTTCAACTTCAGCGGCGGGGCCGACAGCGGTGTCATGGGCGAAGGCCGTGTGAGCAGCGAGGGCATTGCTGACTTCAACCCCGAGGACATCGAAAGTATCAACGTGCTGGCCGGCCCATCCGCGGCAGCCTTGTATGGCAGCAGCGCGGCCAACGGTGCCATCCTCATCACGACGAAGAAGGGCAAGGAAGGTCGTCTGGAGATTTCCTACTCTTCGTCGGCCGACTTCAGCAAGCCGCTGATTATGCCCAAGTTTCAGAACACCTACGGCAACAAGCCCGGCATGTATGAGAGCTGGGGCGAGAAACTGCCCACTCCCAGCAGCTACGATCCCGCGAAGGACTTCTTCCGCACCGGGACGAACTTCATCAACGCGTTGACCGTCAACACTGGCAATGAGTTCAACCAGACCTTCGTGTCGGCGGCTTCGACCAACTCGAAGGGCATTGTGCCCAACAACACTTACGACCGTTACAACTTCACCGTCCGCAACACGTCGAAGTTGTTCAAGGGCAAGGTGCAGCTCGACCTGGGTGCATCCTACGTCAAGCAGAAAGACAACAACATGGTTTCGCAGGGAGAATACTGGAATCCGATCGTGGCGGCCTACCTCTTCCCCCGCGGCGAGTCGTTCGAAGACATCAAGACGTTCGAGCGCTTCAACGTCGTGCGCAATTTCCCGACCCAGTATTGGCCGGTGCAAGAGGGCCGCTTCGCCAACCAGAACCCCTACTGGACGGCCTACCGCAACCTGGCTCCCGACGACAAGGACCGCTATATGTTCAACGCGGGCCTCACCTATAATATATATGACTGGCTGAGCGTGGCCGGCCGTGTGCGTCTCGACAGGACGTTCATGACGAGCGAGCGCAAGGTCTACGCTTCTTCATACGAATACTTCGCCAAGCCCAACGGCTTCTATGAGTATTACGACTACAAAGACCATCAGACTTATATCGACGCCATCGCCAACATCAACAAGCGTTTCGGCGACTTCAGCCTCGCGGCCAACGTGGGTTACAGCTACTCCGACTTCGCTTCGCTCACCCGTGGCTACGGCGGCAACCTCGTGCTGTTGCCCAACAAGTTTTCGCTGACCAACATCGACCCCTCCGACAGCAAGATCCGTGAGGCCGGCGGCGACTCGAAGGTGCGCAACGTGGCAGCCTTTGCCAGTGCCGAACTGGGCTGGAAGAGCATGGTCTATCTGACGCTTACCGGCCGTAACGACTGGAACTCGCGCCTGGTCAACTCCTCGGAAGAGTCTTTCTTCTATCCTTCCGTGGGTCTGTCGGGTATCGTTTCGGAAATGGTGAAGCTGCCCGAGTTCATCTCCTACCTCAAAGTGAGAGGCTCTTATACCGAAGTGGGCTCTCCCGTTTCGCGTTCGGGCATGACACCGGGCACCATCACGACGCCGCTCGTGGGCGGCAGCTTGAAGTCGACCGACATCTATCCGTTCACCGACTACAAGGCCGAGCGCACCAAGTCGTATGAAGTGGGCTTGACGGCACGCTTCTTCAAGAAGCTGTCCGTGGAATTCACATGGTACAAATCCAACACCTACAACCAGACATTCATCGGCGAACTGCCTGAAAGCTCAGGTTACAAGGCCGTTTATCTACAGGCGGGCAACGTTGAAAACCGTGGTATCGAGATGACCGTCGGCTACAACGACAACTTCGGCGGTTTGCAGTGGAACTCTTCGTTGACCTACTCTAAGAACGTGAACGAAATCAAGGAGATGGTGAAGGACTACGTGCATCCGAAGAGTCCGAAGCCCATCAACATTCCGGAAGTGTCGAAAGACAAGGGCCGTGTGATACTGAAGGTTGGCGGAAGCATCAGCGACATCTACGCACGCAAGGTGCTGGCCAAGGACAACCAGGGCTATGTCAACGTGACTTCTTCGGGCGGTATCAACCTCGAAACCGTGGATCCCATCTACTTGGGCAAGACGACGCCCGACTTCACGATGGGCTGGAACAACTCGCTCAGCTATAAGAACTTCGGTCTGAGCTTCCTCTTCAATGCCCGTTTCGGCGGCGTTGTCACCTCTTCCACCCAGGCACTGCTTGACCGCTTCGGCGTATCGAAGGCTTCGGCCGACGCCAGAGACGCCGGTGGCGTGATGATTCCTCACCAAGGACGCTTCGACGCCAAGAAGTATTACACGCTGACGGCGACCGGCGAAACCGACCTTGCGGGCTACTACACCTACAGCGCCACCAACATCCGCTTGCAGGAACTGACCTTGAGCTACAAGTTCAATCCGCGTTGGTTCAACAACGTGCTGCGCGACCTCACCCTTTCGTTCGTGGCCACCAACCCGTGGATGATTTACTGCAAGGCCCCCTTCGACCCGGAGATGACCTCTTCCACAGGAACCTACGGACAGGGCAACGACTATTTCATGCAGCCGAGCCTCAAGAGTTATGGATTCAGTGTCAAGTTTAAATTCTGAAAACGATGAAAAAGAAAACATGTCTATATATGATAGGACTGTTGGCTTTGTCGATGTTCACGTCCTGTGACTTCGAGAAAGTCAATACCAACGAGTTTGAAATGCTTCCGGAGGAGGGGCTGAAGGACGGAATCGCCGTCGGAGGTCCCATCACAGCCATGCAGAAATGCGTCGTTCCCGTGGGAACGCAGGCCGATGGAACCAATGTCGTCAACAGATACCAGACGGCCTATAACCTGGCGGCAGACTGCTGGAGCGGCTATTTCGGACAGAACAACAACTGGGGCGGCCCCAACAACCTGAACTATTTCCTGCGTGACGGCTGGGTGGCTTCGTCCTATACGGAAGCCTACTCCACGATGATACCGTTGTGGCAGGACGTCAAGAGCAAGACCGAGACCGCTTTCCCGGAGGCTTTCGCCCTGGCGCAAATCCTCAAGATATCGGCTTGGCACAAAGCCACTGACATGTTCGGCCCCATTCCTTACAAGGAAGCCGGCAAAGGACTCATCACCGTTCCTTATGACAATCAGGAGGAAGTGTACAAGGCGATGTTCACCGAACTCACCGACGCCATCGCCGTGCTGGCGAAATATGTCGACCAAGGCGGTGCCACGTTGCTGGAGAAGGCCGACGCCGTGTATGGCGGCAACGTCAAGAATTGGGTGGTTTATGCCAACTCTCTGATGTTGCGCCTGGCCATGCGCGTGTATTACGCCGACGCCGCGTTGTCGCAGAAGTATGCCCTCCAGGCCATCAATCATCGCTATGGCGTGATGAAAGGTAAGGAGGATGAGGCCAAGATGGAGCAGGGAGCCGGCTTGGTGTTCAAGAACAACCTGGATGTACTCATCAACCAGTATAACGAGTGTCGCATGGGTTCGTCGATGTTTGCTTACCTGGCTGGCTACGAAGACCCCCGACTGCCCAAATACTTTACGCAGTCAACGATTTACCAAGCTGTCAATGTGGGCAAGTTAGGTAAGTACTGCGCCGTTCCTACGGGACATTCGCTTCCCAGTAACAAGACCTTCAAGGACTGCTCGAAGCCCAACATTCCTCCGACGACACCGACCTATTGGATGCGTGCGTCTGAAGTGTACTTCCTGAAGGCCGAAGCCGCGCTCCGTGGCTGGGCTGTCGGCGCAACAGCAGAGGAACTTTACAAGCAAGGTATCGCCATGTCGTTTGAGGAAAATGGTGTTCCCGCTTCGCAATTGAATGACTACATGAACTCTACACGTGAGCCGATGCAGTACAAGATGACGATGTATTCACCCTATATTTCCGTAGAAGAGGTTCCGGTGAGCCAGGCTTCCGTCAAATGGGAGGGTGACACCGAAAGGAAACTGGAGAAAATCATGATTCAGAAGTGGATTGCGCTCTATCCGAATGGACAGGAAGCTTGGAGCGAATATCGCCGCACGGGCTATCCCAAGCTGCACAAGGTGGTCAGCAATGGCAGCAATGGCGAGGTGGACAGCAACATCGGCATTCGCCGCATGCGCTTCCCGACCAACAAGGCCACCTCGCAAGAAGAACTGGAGAATCTGGAGAAGGCCCGCAAACTGCTGCGTGGCGGCCAGGACAAGGCTGGCACACGCCTATGGTGGGACAATAGGAAATAATGCTTTAAAACCTAAGAACAATGAAAAAAATCAAATATTACACGTTGTTGTTGGCATTGCTGGGCGGATTCGTTGCGACTTCCTGCTCCGACATGACCGAACCCGAAGCCAAGGACTTCGACCACGTGGGCGGATTCAACACGCTCAACAACGCCAAGAGCGAGAAATATTACGCCGACTTGCGCGCCTACAAGCAGACGGCCGTCAACTATGGGCGCCCGGTGGCTTTCGGCTGGTATTCCAACTGGTCGCCGGCCGGCACCTATCGCCGCGGCTATCTCACCTCCATGCCCGACAGCATGGACATCGTCTCTATGTGGAGTGGCGCGCCGAACCGTTTCACCATCACGCCTGAGCAGAAGGCCGACAAGGAGTTTGTGCAGAAAGTGAAGGGCACCAAGCTGCTCGAAGTGACCCTGCTGTCGTACATCGGCAAGGGCCGCACGCCCGAGTCAGTCTACCAGGAAGTGGAGAAACAGGCCGAGAAGGAGGGTTGGCACAATGATGAAGAGCGATTGAACGAGGCCAAGAAGAAAGCACGCTGGAAGTTCTGGGGCTTCGATGGAAAGTTTGAATCGGACAACCACTATCAGGCGTTGGCCAAGTTCGCCAAGGCCCTCTGCGACTCTCTCGAAGCCAACGACTGGGACGGCTACGACATCGACTGGGAAATCGGCAGTGGCGTCTTCGACATGGACGGTACATTGAGCTACGACAGGCATTTGATTTATCTCATCAAGGAGATGAACAAGTATATTGGCCCGAAGAGCGATCCCGAGCACAAGGGGCACAAACTCATCTGTGTAGACGGGCACTTCGGAAGTCTCACCAAAGAACTCGATGGCTACGTGGACTATTGGATTGATCAGTCTTATGGCCGTTTCACCTATTTCGACAACTACGACATCGACCCGAAGAGTATCATCACGACCGAAAACTTCGAATCTTCTTTCTCTTGGGGCGGTCGCTTGCTCGAACAGGCTGCGTCCATGCCGTCGAAGGGATACAAGGGTGGCGTAGGCGCTTATCGCTTTGACAACGACTACGACAACACGCCCAACTACAAGTGGATGCGTCAGGCCATTCAGATCAACCAGAAAGTGTTCAACGAATGGAAGGCCAAGCAGGGCAAATAAAGCCGCTGGCAATCTCTGTATATCTATTAATTTAACACGAAAGAAACAATGAAAAAGCAGATATTAAGCTATGTGGCTTTGGGGTTGGCGATGTTTCTGCCGACAGCCTGCAACGACAGCGAGAGCGACTTGCTGAAGCCCAAGGTTTATTTCGAGAACAAGGAATACAATGTGGAGGTGAAGGGAGACAAGCCAACGATGGACGTTGAGCTTACCTGCCGGCTCTCCGACAAGCATTCGTCCGAGGTGGCGGTGTCCTACTCCGTGGCCGAGGAAAGCGTAGTGAAAGACTACAATGCCAAGTACGGCACCAACTATCTGGCACTGGACGCCAAGGACGTGAAGTTGGAGCAGACCGCTTCGACCATCGAAAAGGGACAGTTGTTTGCCGGCAAGGTGAAGATGATATTGAGCAACCTCGACAAGTTGGTCGAAGGCAAGTCATACGTCGTGCCCGTGCGGCTCCATTCCGGTTCGGTTCCCACGATTGAGGGCACCGACATCGAGTTTGTCATCCTGGCCAAGCCATTTACCATCACCCAAGTGGCGGAGTTTAATAATGACTATATTTCGGTTAAGTTCCCTGCCGGCACTTTCTTCAAGTCGTTCACCTACGAAGCTCTCATCTATCCTACATACTTTGGCAGTAACAACACTGTTCTTGGTACAGAGGGTGTTATGATTCTTCGTATTGGAGATACGGGTGGCGGTATACCTAAGGGTATCGTTCAAGCTGCCGGCCGTCAGCACTATGAGGCTCCAGAAAAGTTACAGACGAACAAGTGGTATCATCTGGCCCTGACGTTCGACCAATCATCCGGAAAGACGGTGATGTATCTCAATGGCAACAAGTGGGCAGAGTCGGCCTGGAACATTACGGGCTTCGACCCCAACGCCGACGTAGGTTTCAACATCGGTAAGCTCAAAGGATTTCCGTGGGGCGAGCGTCCGTTCGAGGGCTGCATGAGCGAAATCCGCGTGTGGAGCGTCGCCCGCAGCGAGAACCAAATCAAACAGAACATGCTGGGTGTGGATCCCAAGTCCGACGGTCTGGAGCTCTACTACAAGCTCAACGGCACGGAAAAGATTGAAGGCGGCGTTGTGAAAGACGCGGCCAAAGGCCTCGCCGGTCGTACAGACGGCTTCAGTATCAAGAAGCTGGATGCACCCGTATCTGTCAAGTAGTCCAAAACTTGGTTCTAAATAATCTCTTTAAAACACCCTGGCAGGCCTCAATCTGTCAGGGTGTTTGCTTTTACATTCAAGGCAACATCGCCGTGTCAGCTGCCACTGCCGATTTGCCGCCATGGAAGAACTACTCTTCCAATGAATTTCCTTTCAGAAAAAGGGACGTTCGATGCCGCTGATAAAAGCTGGTGCGCTTCAAGTCATCTGGCACTTTGCCCGACAATCCGCAATTGGAAATATTGCCCGTGGCTCCATGGTTGAATAGGTAACCATAGCCGACTGGAATCCCTCCACTGAGCGGATTGTTGTATATATAGAGTTCGCGCAGATCTTTCCAAACGGTAGGTCTACCCTCTGCATCCAAAGGTAATACCGGAATGTTTCCAGTGAAGGCATTCAGATAAATCTTGATGGACTGCAATGCCTCGTTTTTTAGCAAGTCGGCAAGGTTTCCCGTGAAAGAGTTGACAAAACCCGCAGGTGTTGCCGTCGGGTGATTTGAAAGATTGAGGGCTTTCAGCTGCTTGCAATCAGCCAAACTTTTGGGGACGGAGCCTTTTGCGGCACATTCGATGATCCATAAAGTATTCAACTTTTCCAACATCCCGATTTCTTCCGGAATACCAGTGAGCTTTTGATGTTTGAACTTCAACGTCACCAATTCGGACAAGTGGCACAACGGAGTTATGTCCCCAACGATATTGTTTGGCGTGAAGAATACAATCTCTTTCACGCGACCGTTTACAACAGTCACGCCGGGCCAATTCACTGCATCCGTCTTCAATGGAGCATTGAAGTTCCATTTCTTAGTCCAGTTTGCCCCATTGGCATTCTTGTAAAACTCTTTCAGATAGTCTATATCGGTCAACTCAACAACTTTCGACGACTGCGTAATCTGTATCGGCAAAGAAATTCCATTGCTACCGTTCAGACTAATCTCCACCTTACGCTCCTCCATTCCCGTCAACTTCTTGACATGCACCACCAATTCCAACTCATTGACTTCGACCGGCGTGACAGCCGGCTGGCTTTTCAATTCCAGCCAGTCGCAATCGTCGGGCAGTACACATGTATAGTCCACCACTGTGGTAAACGGGATTTTGATATTCTGTTCTGATACAGAAACCATGAATGCACTTTTACCCAGTTTCATGCCGACTCCTTCCTGCATGACCGTCTGCGACCAGGTGTGGTCGGTCGTAATCCAACCTGTGACCGTCGCTTCCCGTTGTGTCAACAAGGGATTGGCTTGCACTTTCATTTTGTATTGCCCATTGCCAAGATCATTGGCTTTGACGATGTCGACCCAAGCAACATCCGTCTTGACCCGCCAAGGAGCCGAGGCATAAATCTCCAAATCGGCCTCTTGTTCCTGATAGCCAAGCTGTACGATGTCTTTTCCGAATTTGAATTCTTCCTTTGGCACAGCAAATCCCATGTGGTCTGTGAAATCCTGACACGCATGCAACAATGTGTAGGAGAAGAGAACCGTCATGCCGGCCTTTATCGTTTGTTTCATTCTTGTCATATTCATATCGTTCTTCTTTATTCTTCCTTTACTATCAACAATCCATTGGCAACAGCACGCTCCAGACCTCCATAGTCATACGGCCAGTTTCGCACGGCAAATGAGGCGGACGCTTCGTTTTCTTTTGAGCGTATAACAAAAGTGGACGAACCGCCACCATCCAGATTGATGGCGTCCTTCACCCCCAAGGCTTTCATCACGTTCGACATGTCTGAGAAAGTCATGCCGTTTGAATTCCAGAAATTGCGACCATCCACAACCATCAGGTAAACGATGTTGCCCGCAGTGACTCCCACACACGTGCGAGGTTCCAGCTGTGTATTGGTTTGCGCTTCAATCTGCCCGTTTCGCAACAGCCGATGCCGCCCACCAACGGCTTCCAGTATGTTGTTCTTCATCTTGTCGAACTCATCGTGTGACCCGATGACAGCCTGTTTGTCTTTTGTAATTGCAAAGAAGGTGGACTTTTCGTCCGCCATCGTCGTCTTGAGGGCTTTGCCTTTGCGATAGAATATGCCGCCAGGCGTGCCTCCACCTGCAAAGAAATCCCCATTTACGGCCCCCAGCACATGTTCGACAGAACTTTCATAAGCCTTGGCCTGCAATGTCATGGGCTGTACTCCGAATTGAGAACCATTGTCGGGAGAAGAAGCAACAATCGTCACCCCATTAGTTTCGAGAGCCACCTCGAAAATGTACAACTTGGTTGCCAAGCCTGTCTCGGAAAGACACTGCATCTCGCATGCCTGCACCCCCGACGAAAGCGTGTAGGCTGTGTCTTTGAAGAAGTGTCCTACAAAGCCGCTGTTCTCTGCAATTTTTCTACCGATTTCCGTTTTAGCCCCTTCATTGGAGTAAGCGGTCTTCTCGTCATCGTCGCTGCACGAAGTCCAACACAGCAAAACGACAAGTTACTATGTTTGCAAAGGCTAACGTATTGCGACGAGTTAGACCTCGCTTTTCGGAGGCTTCGCGCCTCCGGCCGCATGGCAAGCCTCCGCGGTGTTTTTCATAGTCTGCAAGGAAAGAGTTGGTACGATAATAATTGGATTGTATATTTGTAGTGCAAACGACAAATGACAAACAATTAGAACCGTACCGATATGCAAAGAAACAAAATTTCCTTCAAGGGACAAAAGATTTACATAGGAATTGATGTCCACGCAAAAACTTGGGAGGTCTGTGTGCTGACCGAGTCGGGTTACAGAGAGAGGCACCCGCAGCAAGCCTCCGCAAAGACGCTCTTTGACTTTTTGAAGAAGCATTTCCCTGATGGTGAGTACCACGCCGTGTACGAGTCTG
>NZ_AUFQ01000013.1 GCF_000426585.1 Segatella baroniae DSM 16972 = JCM 13447 | reverse complement strand
TTTCTTCCATTTTGTAGGTCTTAATCGTTAACTTTGCCGGGAGGATTGACCGAAAAGCTGTATGTGCTAATGCTCTAAGTAGGCTTGAAGCCTGAAAATCTATCTGGCATTTGCAGCTTTGAGGGAGGGGGCTGTTGCCCTGCCAGGGTATCAAGGTACCATCAGGGATGTTAGTCTTCATCCTCCCTCGGTTAATCCTTACCTTCACACAACAAAGGTAACAAAAAATAACCTCGTTACAATACCCTGCAAAGTTAGAGCGGGGTAGCTCGCTTCGCTCGCACCCCTGCTCTAAAAAGGCCAACCGCCAAGGCGGCAGTGCACAGTGCGCCATGGCTATGCTCCTATGAACCGACCTGACACAGTTTACTTTACACTCTCGTCTTTTGACGCCATCAAAGCTGCCTTTTTGCAAGCCAATTGCTGCCCTTTCAGAAGCCAATCGCAGCCCTTTCAGAAGCCAATTGTGGCCCTTTGGCGAGCCGAAAGCATGGCTGTTGCAAACGGATTGCTTCCCCCTTGCTTGAATTAGAAGTTGGGATTGAAACTCTTCCGCCCCCCCTTGCGTCGGCGGGGGCTGTTCCCCTGTGGCCGCTCACGCTTGGATTCGGGCGCGACGGCAGTGCGCTTCCCACGTTTCTGCATGCCGAAGCCCTCCGTTCCCTGGTTGTACTTGCCGCTGGAATGGGTGCCGGAGAATGTCTTTCGCCGGGGAATGCCGCGGTAGAGGCGGTCGACCAGGTCGGCGCGGCCAATGCGACGGAGTTCCTTCTCTATGGAGTCGCGCTCTTCTGGCTTGTACCAGAAGAAGAACTGGCGCTGCTTCAACTTCTCGTTCGGCGTCTTGGCGGAGAAGATGGGTTCCAGCGTGTAAGGGTCGTAGCCCGTGTACCACATCTCCGTAGATATGGTTAGGGGAGTCGGGGTGAAGTCCTGGATTTGCTCCAGATGGAAGTTCAGGTCCTTGGTCTGGACAGCCAGGTCGGCCATGTCTTCCTCATGACAGCCGGGGTGGCTGCTGATGAAGTAGGGGATGAGCTGTTCTTTCAGGTTATACTGCACGTTGATTTTGTCAAACACACGCTTGAACTCGTGAAACAGACTGAAAGAGGGCTTGCGCATCAGCCTCAGCACATTGTCGCTGGTATGCTCGGGAGCCACCTTCAGTCGACCGCTGACATGATTGCAAATCAACTCTTTCGTGTATTCCCTGGCTGCCGCGTTCACATGCTCGTCCTTGCTCTTGTGCAGCAGGAGGTCGTAGCGGACGCCGCTGCCGATGAAACTCTTCTTGATTCCGGGCAGAGCGTCGACAGCCCGATAGATGTCGAGCAGCTTGCTGTGGTCGGTGTTCAGATTGGGACACACCCGCGGATTGACGCAGGAAGGCCGTTTGCACTTCTCGCAGATGGCGCGATTCCTGCCCCCCATGCCGTACATGTTGGCCGACGGGCCGCCCAAGTCGGAGAGATAGCCTTTGAAGTCGGGCATGTCGATGACCTGTCTGACTTCTTTCATGATACTCTCCTTGCTGCGGCACACCACAAATTTGCCCTGATGGGCCGATATGGTGCAGAAGGCACAGCCGCCAAAGCAGCCGCGATGGATGTTGACGGAGAACTTGATCATGTCGAATGCGGGGATGCGCTTGCCCTTGTACTTGGGATGGGGCTGTCGGGTGTAGGGCAAGTCGAAAGAGGCGTCAAGCTCTTCGACGGTCATCGTGGGGTATGGGGGATTGACAACGGCCCACTTGTTGCCTACCGCCTGCAGCAGTCTTTGTGCGTGAACCTTGTTCGACTCCTCCTCTATATGCCTGACGTTCTCTGCCTGTGACCTCTTGTCGGCGACGCATTCCTCGTGGCTGTGCAGCACGATGTCGTCGTCGGAAAAGCCGTTGGGGATTTCTTCTTCCTTGCACAAGAAGACGGTTTGGGGGACATCCCTGACCGTGCGGATGGATTCGCCGGTCGAAAGCCGCTCCGCCAACTCGACAATGCCCTTCTCTCCCATGCCGTAGATGATGAGGTCGGCCCCAGACTCGCACAAGATGCACTTCTTCAGTTTGTCCTGCCAATAGTCGTAGTGCGTCAGCCGCCGCATGGAAGCCTCAATCCCGCCGAGCACCACGGGCACGTCGGGAAACAACTGCTTTAAAATCTGCGTGTAGACAATCGATGGATAGTCGGGGCGAAGCCCATGGCGGGCGTCCGGGCTGTAGGCGTCGTCACTTCGTCTGCGGCGATTGGCCGTGTAATGATTCACCATGGAGTCCATGGCGCCGGGTGAAACGCCGAAGAAAAGGCGGGGACGCCCCAGCTTCTTGAAGTCGCGGTAGTCGCCATGCCAGTCGGGTTGCGGCACGATGGCCACCTTGTAGCCGTGGGCTTCGAGCACCCTGCCTATGACCGCGGCCCCGAAGGCGGGGTGGTCGATGTAGGCATCGCCTGAGAAGAGGATGACATCGAGTTGGTCCCAGCCCCGAAGGTCACATTCCTTTCGTGTTGTCGGCAGAAAGTCTGTGAGCATCATTCCGCCGCCTTGTCATCTCCTGTCTTCGTGCCTTTCCATTCGACAAAGAGACGAACCAGGTTGGTCAACCCGAAGGCTTTCATGTTTGAATTGTAAATGACGTCGAGACATAAGTCCAACAAGTCTCTCTGACTGGTTTCATCAGACTCAAGCAGCGACCTCACATTGAGCTTCAACTTGTCGAGAATGTTCTCGTCGACAATGCCATTGCTGTCGACTAAGTTGCGCAGCAACTGGTACTTTTCCAATGTTTCGAGATGTTCTTCCGACACTTCGATAAACCTTGTTCCTGTCTTGTTCGCTTGGATTTTATACATAATCTTGCTTTTTAAAACGATTTATATTATTGTTGGGTTGCATGATCGTCGCTTCGGGATGGCCTCAAGGCATAGTTGAGCAGCCCTTGCATGACCATCTTTCTCGCATGCCGTGAAGCTATCGTCTCAAAAGGAAAGCCCATGATGATGGCGGTATAGTCGCTTCCACGATATCCCACGGCGGCACTGGTGGAATCGTTGTACATCATGATGGCCTGTGGACGCGTTTCGCCGGCAGCCTGCAGCGTGTCCGGTGCGAGAACATCCACCGAAGTTGCTGCGTAATGGTCTTTGTTGAGCTGGCGATAGATGTCGAAATCCATGTTCAAGCCATGGATGATGGGGGCTTGTGTCATTTTGTTTCTACCCTCGTAGCGGACTTTCAAAAAGTTCTTGAGAAAGACTGTGTCGTCTCCTCCCTGCATGTCGGTCCCGATATAGGCCCCGCTGACGAGCAGCGCTTTTGACGGCTTGGCGAATGACTGCAAAGCCGCCTGCAAGAACTTGGGCAGAGCTTTGACTCGCTTCAGTGCGTAAGGCATGTCCCTTTGCAGACCCAGGATGAGGTCGAGAAGCGCATAGTGGTTGAAAGCAACCAGATGGTTCTCGACGGCTTCGAGGGTCGTGCTCTCTATATCGTAGTCTGTCAGTGCCGACATCGCTTCGGCATGCGTAGCGACATTGTCGAATTCATTGCCCATGATGAATTGGCCGTTGTTCCATTGGGCTGTCATTCCAAAGCTGACGCCCGGGTCTTCGTCCATGTCGAAGCGGTTGTCGCCGTTGCTTCTGACGACGGCTGGAGCCGAAAGCCGTGTGAAACCATCGACAATCAGAATCTTGCCTTTCGCTCCGGGATGGTGGATGGCCGACAGAACAGGAGTGGCAAAGCTTTCACCGCCGCGGTTGGCTGCCGTTATTTTGAAACTATACAAAACTCCCGGTTCGAGTTTGACGGTCAGTGATGGTTCTTCTACGTTGCGCCCATTGTCAAAGCCAAGTGCGCCCATTGATGTATAGACGTTGTAGGAGGTTGGTATGGCCGTAGGTTCCAGCTTGTCTATGTCGGGAGTCCACGAAAGACGGGCCTCGTCGCCGATGATTTCAACCCTGAAGTTCTTGGGTGCCAGTGGCTGGACGACACTCGGCCGGCCGTGGCTGTCGTTGATGAACCTTAAAATAGACTTGTAGATGGAACGCGCCATGGCAAAGCGGAAGTGCGGATCTTCGCCGAGAAGCATGTCGGCGAAGTTCTGGTGCGACATGGTCTCCAAGATGGCGGAAGGAACTTCCGGTGTCCGCGTCTCGGCATAGTTGCGATCCCACAGGTAGCGACGATTCCATTTGCCACAGATGGGAGGGAGGTCTCTGTCGAGCCCGTCCAACAGCCGTTTGGCAAAATGATAGGAAAGCTCGCGCGAAGTGCCGGGAGCCAAGACGCCGTCGTTGAACTCCGTCGTACAGATGGCGAGCGAACCAATGAGTCCGTTTGGCGTTTTGGCTATCCCAGCGTCGCTATGGATGGCCAAGGCAAGCTCTATGGGAACCTTAAGTCCTTCTGACGTAGGGTTGAAGCAGGAACCGCCAGCGAGCCAGTTTGTCATCAGCGGACGAGCGTTGATGTCATCCCCATAGTCGTCGAGCCCGTTCTTGCTGCTGTATATTTTATACGGCGCACCTGCCCACTGGGCGTAATATCTGGCTCCTTCGATGGCTCTGGGAAGACCGCTGATGGCTCCGCTTCGCTGAATGTTGCCCATGCCGCCGCCAAATCTGACTGCATCGGCCGTGACAAAGCCCTTCTGTCTGGACGAATTTGTAAGCATAACGCTGTTGGCGGGTGAACATCCTGCCTTGAATCTGAATGTGCCCAAGTAGACCCAAGTGCCGCCGCCCATCTTCTGGTTGACCTTGAAAGTGGTCTTCCGGCCTTCGTGAGTGACGATGTATTCTGCGTCCGAGACGCTTTTGGGAAGGCTTTGGTAGCTCACATAGACCGCATAATTGCCATCTGTTTGGAATTGTGGCTGATAGGTGATGGTGGATGGATATTTGCTTCTGGATGTTTTCAGAAGCCTTGCCGTGCCTTGTGTAAAAGGGTTCTCGCCATCAATATAGACTCCGGGATGAAAAGCAAATCCCTTTTTGTCGGTCGTATGCCAAGTTCCGGATGACGCGTTTTCCGTATATACGCCCCGGGTGAGTGACGAAGTCATGCTTGGCGTGTTGTCGTTGTCGACGATGTATTCATCTTCCTGCCAGTCTCTTTCTCTTGGCGAGAATACTACACAGCCGCTGTTCTCAAGCATCGGGATGAGATAGGGGACGACGATGGTTTGCGTAAAAAGGTCTTCCGTCGTACCAAACAGGAAAGGACGTTGAAACTTCCAGAACCCTTTTGTCTGGTCGAAGTAGCGTCCATGGCTTGCCCACAAACTGACGTGCCTGTTCTGAAGCCCGTTCGTTATCCTGAAAGGGCAGTCCTGTCGCTGCACCCAAGGAGTGCCGTCAAATTCCACTTCGTTGAAAATCGTAGAGGAATCGGCCGGAAGTACATAACCGTCAACCAGATATTCGATGGGAACACCTGCGCAAGAGATTCTTATTTGATATTTGGGATGTGTGGAATGGAAGTATTTATGCCAATATTTGGAAAGCTTTCTAATATCCTTGTAGGTTATGTCGTTGTTGGCATAGCGGCCTTCTATGTCGACATTGATTATTTTCTGTTTGTCATGAATCGAATATTTTGCTTTTGGAACTTGGGCCGTCAGTGCAGAAAAGCTGGTGAATGCCCCCAACAAGCAGAGTCTGAACCTCCATGGAAGGATATTACTCATAAACAAAATTCTCGGGAATCTTTCCTTTAAAGTCCTTGAAATATTCTTTGATTTCTTTCATTTGTGAATCTACGTCACCATTGGGAATAATGACCTTGGTCGCCTTTATCTTCTTTGCCTGATAGTCGACGCCGAAGAGCAATATCGGTAAATTGGCTTTCAAAGCAATGAAATAAAAGCCCTTTTTCCAATCTACGGTAGGCTTTCGGGTTCCCTCCGGGGTGATGCAAAGGCCAAAACGTTCACTGCTGGTCGCGATTTCGGCCATTCTGTCCGTAAGACTTGTGTGTCTGGAACGCTCCACCGGAATGCCTCCGAGCCGTCTGAACAGAAGGCCGAATGGATAAACGAACCATTCTTTTTTCATGAGGAAATTACTACGAATGCCTTCGGCTTTGGAAAAAAGTTGGCCGATGATGAAATCCCAGTTGCTGGTATGGGGGGCTAAACATATAATATACTTGGAAGGGTACGTTATGCTGACCTCTTTAGTCCAGCCCATCCACCGATATAAGACGATTGAACAAAACTTCCTAATCATTCCAATGCGGCGATTTGATCAATGATTTCGTCAACCTGACCATTGAATCCTAAAATCAACTCTTTATAAAATGTTTTAGCCGGCATACCCGGCTCGGGATGGGAAACGCGCTTGATGAAATCATTGTTGATAACCATGATGGATGTTAGAATGGCATCCGCATTGTCATCGCTTTTCTTCTGATTGTACAGGGACGCCGCCACGCATTCTGCGAACAGCTCACTGCAGATGTAATTGATCTGATGTTTTAAAGTCCTTTTGCTTGCCATAATTTGCAGATTATTTAATAAGAATGGAATATTAACATGCCAAAGATATAGAAAAAAAAGGAATGTGCAAGGGTTCGCATCAAAAAACTGTTTGGCTTTTAGCAATTCTTGAGCGTTTCTTTTCATTATATCAATTAATTCATTTAATTTTGCACTGGTAAAAAGAGCATTGTCAGAAGAATTTTGTTACAACTAAATACAATTGATAAATGAAGGAAATTAGTGCATTGCAGAAAGAAAGAGCTGCTTACCAACCCAAGTTGCCGAAGGCGCTTATGGGTGCTGTCAAGGTGAAGGAAGGTGAACCCACCCAGAGTGTTGCCAACCAGCAGGAAATCAAAGAATTGTTCCCGAATACATACGGCATGCCTTTGGTGGAGTTTGTTTCCGGCGACAAGGCGAACGAAGCTGAGATGAATGTGGGCGTCATCCTGTCCGGTGGTCAGGCTCCCGGCGGTCACAATGTCATCAGTGGACTCTTCGATGCAGTGAAGAAGCTCAATCCGAACAACCGACTCTTTGGATTCCTGATGGGCCCCGGCGGTCTCGTTGACCATAACTATGTAGAGATCACCTCTGACTTCATCGACCAGTATCGCAACACCGGCGGGTTCGACATGATTGGTTCGGGCCGTACAAAGCTGGAGAAGGAAGAGCAGTTCGAAAAAGGACTCGTCATTCTGCGCGAACTGAACATCAAGGCTGTGGTCATCATTGGTGGAGACGACTCGAATACGAATGCCTGCGTCTTGGCTGAATATTATGCCGCCAAGAATTATGGAGTTCAGGTTATCGGTTGTCCCAAGACCATTGACGGCGACTTGAAGAACGACCAGATCGAGACTTCTTTCGGCTTTGACACCGCTTGCAAGACCTATGCAGAGTTGATTGGCAATATCGAGCGTGACTGCAACTCCGCCCGCAAGTATTGGCATTTCATCAAGTTGATGGGGCGTTCGGCTTCTCATATCGCATTGGAATGCGCCCTTCAGACACAGCCCAATGTTTGTTTGATTTCCGAAGAAATCGAGAAGAACGACATGACTTTGAATCAAGTGGTTGAAGACATAGCCAAAGTTGTGGCTTGTCGTGCGGCCCAAGGTGACAACTTCGGTGTGGTGCTGATACCCGAAGGTCTCATCGAGTTCATCCCTGCCATTGGCCGTTTGATCCAAGAGTTGAATGACTTGCTCGCTTCACATGGCGCAGATTACAAGGATCTCGACAAAGATGCACAGCGGCAATACATCCTCTCACACCTTTCCAAAGAAAACGCCGCAACGTTTGAAACACTTCCCGAGGGTGTCGCCCGCCAGTTGAGCCTTGACCGCGACCCACACGGAAACGTTCAGGTTTCATTGATTGAGACCGAAAAGCTGTTGAGCGACATGGTGGACGCCCTGCTTGCAAAGTGGGCAAAGGAGGGAAAATATAACGGCGCATTTGCCGCACAGCACCATTTCTTCGGCTATGAGGGACGCTGTGCCGCCCCCTCGAACTTCGACGCAGACTATTGCTACGCATTGGGAACCAGCGCCGCCCAGCTGATTGCCGCCGGCAAAACCGGCTATATGGCCATCGTCAAGAACACGACAGCCGGTACTGACGAGTGGAAAGCAGGCGGTGTGCCCATCACGATGATGATGAACATGGAGAAGCGCAACGGAGAGATGAAGCCGGTGATCCGCAAGGCCCTCGTAGAACTTGACGGCAAACCGTACAAAACGTTTGTTTCGCATCGCGATGAATGGGCAAAGAATACATGCTACGTATACCCCGGCCCCATTCAATACTGGGGACCGTCTGACGTTTGCGACCAAACGACCAAGACGCTCCAGCTGGAACAGACCAAGTAAACACCGCTATAATTCAAAGAATGCAGACCCGCTGCCCGGCTGGGTCTGTATTCTTTCTTTGTTTTATGACAACAGCCAACCCCAAGACCCACAGAAAACGCTCGGTTCGCAAGAAGAGAAAACGCTCTTTTCTGAAGTCTACGCATCACAAACTGGCGTGGTTTCTTGGAGGATTCGGTGTGGTGGTCTTGTATGTCTGGGTGTTCTATCACTTTTTTGTCAGCCCGACCGGCTTTCGTTGGCGCGCCTTGTATGGAGACCCGAAGTATCCGGATGGATTTGAAATCCATGGAATAGACATATCCCATTACCAGGGTGACATCGAATGGGACAAGCTTCAGCATGCCATGATAGAAGGTTGTCCGTTGCGCTTCATCATCATCAAGTCCACCGAAGGGGCCTCGCGGATCGACGAAAACTTCTATGACAATTTCGAAAATGCCCGCAATTACGGCTATATCCGAGGCGCATACCACTTTTGGAGCATTCATTCCTCCGCCCGAGACCAGGCCTATTTCTTCCTTAAAAAAGTACATTTGAAGGAGGGCGATTTGCCGCCGGTACTGGACATTGAGCATAAACCGGCCGATGTGTCGGTCGAAGATTTCCAAACGGATGTCCTCACGTGGCTTCACATCGTAGAGGACAGATATCATGTGAAGCCCATCATCTATACCTATTACAAGTTCAAGCAGCAATATCTGTCCAAGCCTGTCTTCGACGACTATCCTTATTGGATAGCCCACTACTATGTTGACAAAGTGGAATACAAGGGGCCATGGAAGTTTTGGCAGCATACCGACGCAGGACAATTGCCGGGCATAAAGGGATATATAGACTTCAACATCTACAACGGCTCGTTCTATGATTTAAAAAAGCTGACAATTGGAAAATGATCAGTCATCTCTTATCTTGAAAAAGCAACCCTTTCATAAACTGAAAGCAGCCCTTTCATAAGCCGAAAGCAGCTCTTTCATGAGCTGAAAGCAGCCCTTTGAGCAGCTGTAAGTTATGCTTTCGCGCAGTCCAAGCACAACGGTGGCGTCTACAGGCTCCTTTCCAGTGAATTTGCCAGCCAAAGAATGCCGTGCGCAAATGGCAGATTGCATTTGGCCCTCGCACGAGAAAGGACGCAGCTTGTTGGGTAAATCAATTTTGCAGGTCGGCGACAATCAATTCATCTCCAACAAATTGTCATGCAATGGAAATTTTATAATTTTGCAAACAAGAGGCAAAAATGTCCGAATCCATCGGCGCTCCTCTCGTAAAACAAGCAAAACACGAAACAATGAAAACTCGTCTTGCCCTGTTTTTCTTTCTTCTATGGACCCCGGCACTTGTCGGTGGCGCATGGGCGCAGCCCTTTTCGTTACAACTCCGCCCACAGCATTCCTTCCATCGGAGTGTCCCCCATGGCAACTACAGTGGAATCACCTATCTGGGGCGTGATTCATACGCCGTCGTCGACGACAAGTCACCCACCGACGGCTTTTACATGTTCACCATCACACTCGACTCTCTGACGGGCGAGATACGACAAGTGAGGCGCAACGGGTTTCGTTCCTCTTCCTTGCCCAACCGCGACGGCGAGGGAATAGCCTATCATGCGCCGACAGGACGGATTCTGATGTGCGGCGAAGCAGACAACGAAATACTGGTCTATGACACACTCGGACATTTCTGCGGCGAGCGTTTGCCACAGGCAGACGTCCATGGGCGCCTGTCCGCCAACGAGGGATTGGAGTCTCTTTCATGCTCGCCGGACGGCCATACGATTTTTACAGCCAACGAGTGCGCCCCATGTTTCATCACGACCTACAGCGCAGATTTTTCTTTAAAGGATGTCTACAAGTTCGACATGGATAAGCCATTGGCAAACAGCCGATTGATTGGTGTGAGTGAAATTTGTGGTTTAAGTGATTCCACCTGCTTGCTTTTGCAACGTGAAATCGTGATTCCCCACCTTAAGATTGGGTCGTCCGCACATTGCAAAATCTATCATGTTACGCTTTTAAAAGAAGGAGAACGCACCGGAACCACATCCAAAAGACTTCTTGCTTCCTGGACGACGCGTCTCAATCTGACCAATCGGTCGTTTGCCAATTATGAAGGTATGTGCCTGGGCCCAAGGCTGACGGGAAACAAGCAGATTGTGATTCTCGTTTCAGACTCACAGGCTGGCTACAAAGGAATGTTGAAAGATTATTTCAAATCTATTGTCTTTGAAGAATGAGGCAGGCCCAGTTTTCTTGATTGAAGCGTCGAATTTCGCGCAATCCAAGCGTTTGCGCCTTTTCCAGAAGCATGGGGATGTCCTCCTGATAGAACCCACTGGCGACGAGATGGGCCTTGCCGCCCATTGCGTCGACATAGCAAGGCATGTCAGCCAACAGGATGTTTCGATTGATGTTGGCGACGACAACCCCGAAAAGACCGCTGATATGGCTGATTACGCTGGCGTCGCCATGCAGCACGCTCATATTGTCGACACCATTGAGCTGCGCGTTGTGCCGGGCATTGTTGACGCTCCATTCGTCGATGTCGAAGCCCACGACCCGCTCCGCGCCCAACTTCGAGGCTGCCAAGCCCAAGATACCGGTGCCACAGCCGCAGTCCAATACGCTTTGATGATTCAGATCGATGGCTGACAAGGCCCTGACCATCATTTGTGTTGTATGATGCGTGCCGGTGCCAAAAGCCTGGACGGCGTCGATACCGATGACGATGCAGCCCGCCGGTTGGTCTATTATGCCATGCTTGGCGTCAAAGACAATGATTTTGTCGTCGATGTTGATAGGTTCGAAGCCCTGCCGCTCCCACTCCTGGTTCCAGTTTTGGTCTTCCACAGCTTCTTTTTGATAAGCTATCTTGACATCGGCTATCGGGAAGTCGGTCAGCAGTTGGTTCAATGCTTCTTCATCGACCAAAGGCTGTTGGGCGAACCCTACAAAACCGTTTTCTGAGTCTTCAAAGGATTCGAAGCCACATTCGGCGGACATGTCTGCCAGCAAATCTTTGGCAGGTTGAAGCTTTTCGGCACTGCAATCGAATAAAAAACGGAAGCTGAAATATTTCATTTGGTGTCTTGTTAATTAAGTTTGCAAATTTATAAAAAATAGGGATAATCCTATACAAGATTAGGGAAAATCCCTATATTTGCAATGACTTTGGATTTATTTTTGCATCAAAGACCAGCAATTAAGTAAAGGAGATGGAATTATGAGAAAAGTGTTTTTATTCTTTATCCTGCTTGGAGTCGTGCCATTGAATTTAGCGGCACAGGATGACGATGTCTACTTCATCCCTAAAAAAAATGCTGCAACGGCAAACTCCAGCAGCCACGATACGAGAAACCGGCCGACTTATTATGCCGGCAGCAACCGAGATGTTGACGAATACAACAGGCGTGGGAACCACTGGAGCCATTACCAGAAAATCGGTACAGACCGGCAGGGCAACGACATCATCGAGTTCAAGAAGGGGAGCGGCATTTATCCCGACTCCATGTATATAGATACGACCTTCGTGGGTAGGTATACGGATACGATTCTGGATGGAGACGACGACTTCAGCTATGCCGACCGCATGAGGATGTGGGACGGATTCTACGACCCCTGGTATTACTCCTATCGCCTGCGCAGCCCTTATTATTGGAACAGGTTCTATGGATATGGCTGGAACGCCTGGTATGGTTGGCCTTACGCCTACCGCTGGCCGGGCTATTACGGCTGGTATGACCCATGGTATTATCCCGGCTGGTACGGTTGGGGCTATCCCTATTACGGAGGTTACTGGGCCGGCTATTGGGGTGGCGGCTATTGGCCATACCACCACATTGCGGTATCCCGCCATGACGGCCCTGCCGGATGGCGCAGCTACAGCTTTGGCAATCGTGCAGACGACCGGCAGCGTGGAGGCAGGCGCTCGTTCTCGCCCCGTTCGGATAACAGCATGTTCCGGTCACGCGACTATACAAGGGACAGTGGCGTGAACTCAAACGTCTTCAGAGGCAGAAACGGTTCGTTCACAGGCAGAAACGAAAGCCCGACAAGAAGCTACACGCCGACGCCCTCGTTCCCGTCGGGAGGTGGTTTCGGGTCGAGTGGCGGCAGTTTCGGCGGCGGAAATGCCGGTGGAGCACGCAGCGGAGGCAGCTTCGGGGGTGGCGGCGGACGCTTTGGCCACCGCTAAGCGGCTTGTCAATCATCAATCATATTATAGAAGGGAAACGAATTTATGAGAAAACTATTGATATTCTTGGGAGCTTGCGGCTTTGCTGCAACTCCCGCTTGGGCCCAGGAAACGTATCAGGACACCAAGATGGTCGACAACGACCTGAACGGCACCGCCCGCTATGTGGGCATGGGTGGCGCCATGGAGGCCTTGGGGGCCGACATTTCCACAATGGGAACCAACCCGGCGGGCATCGGCCTGTTTCGAAAATCACAGTTGTCATTGTCCGGAGGCTTGATGACGCAGCAGGACGCAAGCAACAAACGGTCTGCCTACGGGTCTGACATCAGTATTGACGGCAACAAGACGAATGCCAGTTTTGACCAGATTGGCTTGGTGTGGGCACGTAGGACGGGGATGAACTCCTGGCTCAACTTGGGTTTCAATTACCACAAGAGCCGCAATTTCGACCAGCTGCTCACGGCGGCAAACCAATTGTCATACGCTTCTCAGAACAAACAGACTGTCAGAAAATACCAGTATGGCACGAGTCTGAACAACAAGGACATGGCCAGCTATATGTGGAATGCCGTGGATGCAGGCTATAGCAAGCTGCTGCAATATCGCAATGTCGATGAGGAAGGGAAGCCTGTTGACCAGTATGCCTACATGAATGCGACCGACTACCTCTTTGCGCAATACCAGAAGGGGTATATCGGAGAGTATGACTTCAATATCAGCGGCAACATTCAGAACAGAATCTACTTGGGACTGACGCTGGGCATTCACGATGTGCACTATCATTCGAACAGCATTTATGGTGAGAACTTGGCCAACAAGGGCATTGCCGGCTCCGGAGAGCAGCTTTCCATAAAAGGTACAGGCTATGACATCAAACTTGGAGCCATCTTCCGCCCCTTCGAACTTTCGCCTTTCCGCATTGGCGTCTATGTCAACACACCTACATGGTATGACCTGACCCTGAAGGGATGGGCGATGGCGAGTTTGAATGGTCTGAAGGATACGGACGAAAAGAACGGCCCCAACAATGGATCGGTTGAGAATTACGCATCGTTGGACTACAAGCTCTACACGCCTTGGAAGTTCGGCGTAAGTCTGGGTCATACGGTGGGAAACTATCTGGCCCTCGGCGCCACCTATGAATACGCCGATTACAGCACGATGGACAATCGTGTCATTGACGGAGGCTATTACGACTACAATCCATATACCGGATATGACTATTATGAGTCAAGTTCCTCGGACAAAGCCATGAACGCCCATACCAAGGAAACCTTGAAGGGAGTCTCCACCCTGAAGCTCGGCGGCGAGTTCAAGGCAACTCCCGAGATTGCGGTAAGACTGGGGTACAACTTCGTGTCACCGATGTTTGACAAGAATGGTTACAGAGACGGCTCGATACTCTCACAAGGTTCGGCCAACGCAACGTCAACCGATTACACCAATTGGAAAGCCACGCACAGGATTACGGCGGGCTTGGGATTCACTTTCAGCAAGTTCTTTGCGGACGTGGCCTATCAGTATAGCGCAACGAACGGCGACTTCTATCCGTTCATGCCCTACTATGACAATCCAAGCAGTTCCCAACCATCTGTAGAGGACAATCTTCCGACGATGTCGAAAGTCAGTTACAAGCGCCATCAACTTCTTCTTACATTGGGCTATAAGTTCTGACTTAGGTTGCCTCTTGGCAATGGACATGTGTGCTCCAATGGTTGCGACAACGCTTCCATTGGAGCTTCTTTTTTGATGATAAAGAACACGGAGATTGTCTGCGGCTTTTCACCATGTTCAAAATGAAGTTTGAAAGGGGAGACTGCATTTAATATGATTTTATTTTGCGCAGTATTGATAAAATATTAATTTTGCAAGGAATTACGTAAACATAAGAACCGCAATGAATCTAAAAGTGCGTTTAGCCATCATGAATTTCTTGGAGTTTGCAGCCTGGGGCGCTTACTTGACATCGATGGGAACTTATTTGGTGAATATTGGAATGGCTTCACAAATAGGTTGGTTTTATGCCGTTCAAGGAGTAGTTTCTATTTTCATGCCTGCTTTGGCTGGTATTGTGGCCGACCGCTGGATTCCGGCGCAGCGCATGTTGGGCATTTGCCATCTTTTGGCCGGTCTCTTCATGTTCTCCGCAGCCTATGCGGGCTATACGGATAATGCGAATTACATTTTCCCGTTGTATTCCCTGAGTGTAGCGTTCTATATGCCGACGCTGGCTCTGACAAATTCTGTGGCCTACTACGGACTGACAAAGGCCGGCATGGACACGGTGAAGGATTTTCCGCCCATCCGTGTTTTTGGCACCATCGGTTTCATCTGCATGATGTGGTTTGTCGATTTGATGGGATTCCAACCCAATCAGAATCAATTTGTCGTTTCGGGAGCGGTCAGCATGCTGCTGTTTTTATATACATTCTCGCTTCCGCATTGTCCAATCAGCAAGAGCAACGGAAAGAAAAGTCTGGTCGATGCCTTTGGTCTTAGGGCCTTCGCGCTGTTTAAGCAGAAAAAGATGGCCATCTTCTTCATCTTCTCGATGCTATTGGGGGTGAGCCTGCAAATCACGAATGGATTTGCCAATCCGTTCATCACGTCATTCAAGAGCATACCGGAGTATGCCGACACGTTCGGTGTGCAGCATGCCAACATCTTGATTTCATTGTCTCAGATCAGTGAGACCTGCTGCATCTTGTTGATACCGTTCTTCATGAAACGATTTGGTATCAAGAATGTCATGCTGATAGCCATGTTCGCGTGGGTGTTGCGTTTCGGACTTTTCGGCGCAGGAAATCCCGGACCGGGCGTATGGATGTTTGTCTTGTCCATGCTGGTCTATGGCGTGGCCTTCGACTTTTTCAATATCTCCGGGTCACTCTTTGTCGACCAATCTACCGACTCTTCGTTGCGGTCCAGCGCGCAGGGATTGTTCATGTTGATGACCAATGGCATTGGCGCAACCGTAGGAACGCTGTCGGCCCAGGCCATCGTCAACGACCGCACCATCAATGGAGTGACGGATTGGCAGGCTTGTTGGTTTATCTTCGCAGGTTACGCCCTAATCGTTTGCTTGAGCTTTGGCGTCATGTTCCGTCCTAAGAAAAACATGAATGAAAATAAAGTTGCATTATAAATCCATCTCCGAAGTTGTCGGCGTCGATGATGTCGGACTGATAACGTTGCTCGACGAGTACGAGCATCGTCAATTGAATATCGTCTGCGACAAGTTTGTCGTCGATCAGATTCAGTTGCGCGACATGGGACAAGACCTTGACAGCCACATGCTGCTGCCCGAGGCCCTGCTGGCGTTGTTGCATCCGACGGAGGAAGGCAAGGCATTTGAGATTTTCATTTCATCGGTCCACAAGGGAGAATATGTAGCAGAGTTGCGCATGGAGAATGACGGCCATGCCGTTAAATTGCGTGCGCCGGACGCCGTGCTCCTCTCCATCATCACACATCAACCCATTCTGATAGACGAACGCTTGATGAATTTTCAAAGCGTCCCTTATCAGCAGCACTCCAAGTCAATGGCTTTACCCATCAACACGCTGAGCTCCAAGATGATTAGGAAGTCGCTGGAAAAGGCCATCGAAGAAGAGAATTATGAGTTGGCGTCGCAGTTGCGTGACGAACTTAATTCGCGAAAGGATGAAAGAAGTTAGGTATTTTTATGTGCCTGACGCTGCTGCGGGCATGGAACTGCCTGCCGACGAGGCTATGCACGCCGCGAAAGTTTTGCGTCTGCATGCCGGCGACACAATATTTCTGATTGACGGCAAAGGATGTTTCTACCGAGCCGAGTTGGATATGGTATCCAACAAGCATTGTTTTTATCATCTTGTAGAAACACTTCCACAGCGCAAAAGCTGGCAGGGGCACATCCATCTGGGCATTGCGCCAACCAAGAACATTGACAGAATAGAATGGATGTCCGAGAAGGCGACAGAGATAGGATTCGACAACTTGTCATTCGTGCGTTGCGCCTATTCGGAACGCACGGTCATTCGGCGTGACCGTATAGAAAAGGTGGTGGTGGCAGCAGTGAAGCAGAGCCGCAAACCCTATGTGCCAGAGGTCGGCGAGCTTGTTTCTTTCGATGATTTTATCCATCATCCCCTATCGGGACACAAGTTCATCGCCCACTGCTACGACGAACTACCCAAGACGGAATTATACAAGGAGCTGGACGCATTGTCACCGGATGATGACGTGACAGTCCTTGTGGGGCCGGAAGGCGATTTCTCCATCGACGAGGTAAAGGCGGCCATGGCCTGTGGTTTCAGACCTATATCTTTGGGACAAAGTCGATTGCGGACAGAGACGGCAGGTTTGGCGGCGGTCATGATGTGTAATCTTAAAAAGCAATTCGTATGAGAAGAAGCAATCTCTGCCTGTTCATGAAAGGCTGTTTGACGGCAATGGCAGCCATGCTGGTTTTGGTCTCCTGCCATGATTCCGATTATTTGAATGCAATTCCATCTGAAAGTACTGCTTTGATGTCGATTGACATTTCAAAACTTGACACGAAACAGGCTGCGGCTTTCATGCAGCTTCTTCCCGAACAGGATGTTGCAAAGAGCGGGGTGGACTTTTCAAGGAAACTTTATCTGTTTGAATCGCCCGACGGAAACCTTGGGCTCTGCTGTAAGGTGAAGAACTCAGGCGAAATCGCCGCGTTCCTCGGAAGTATGAAATCGACAGTCGTGTCGCCAATGGAGGAGTACCGAGGCGCACACTTTGCCGTCATTAAAGACACATGGGTCGTTGGTTTCAACGACCGAAGTTTCCTTTTGATGGGCCCCGTTTCGGTCGAGGGGCAGAAAGTGTTGCGACAGCAGATGGCCAAGTATCTCGATCAGGATGAAGAACAAAGCATCGCCGGCAGTCGCATCTTGGCCAAGTTGGACAGTATCGACAGTCCGGTGGCGCTTGTCGCCCAAGCCCAGGCTTTGCCCGACAAGTTGACAGCTCCATTCACTTTGGGGGCTCCGAAGTCTGCCGACGCTTCGCAGGTCATCATTGCTGCAAAAATGAATGCCGTCGACAAGGTGCTGATGATAGAAGGGGAGACGTTTTCGTTTAACAAGTACATCAACAACGCATTGCAAAAAGCTTACAATGAGTACCTTCCAATCACAGATAAGTTTATTGCCAATGCTTCAGCTCCTCATTTCTTCTCTATATTCATGAATGTGGATGGAAGCAAGTTCATCAATCATCTACATGACAGCAACATGCTGATGGGACTACTTGCGGGTATCAACACGGCCATCGACATGGACAATATCATCAGGAGTTTTAAAGGCGATATGGTGATGGCGATACCGAGCTACACCGACAATCAATTGCAATTGGCCATGGCCGCCCAACTGGGCAGTCATCAATGGCTTCAGGATGTGGCCTATTGGAAAAAGTCGTGTCCGCCCGGTGGCAAGATTCTGGATTGGCAGAAGAATGCCTATTATTATAAAGGTGGTGACACTTCCTACTATTTTGGTGTCACTCCCTCCAATCTATTCTATAGCGGCAGCAGCGCCACTTTGGCCCAATCGACGTTGAACAAGGCGGAGACGCCCTTGTCACCGACGGTTGCGGAGCAGGTCAAAGGAAAAAAAGTGGCTATGGTTGTCAACTTGAACGCCATCGAGAACGACAAGGCTCAACTGGCAAGAGACTTTCTGAAACCTGTTTTCGGAGACTTGTCCACGATTGTATATACATTAAAGTAATGGATCGAATCACATTCAACACCGTCGTTCCACAAGTATTTTCTGCACAGACAGCACCTTTGGAGTCTGACGTATGGAATAAGGAGGCGGTGTTTCAAAAAGGTAAACTTTATTTGTTGGAGGCAGACAGCGGAAAAGGAAAGAGTTCCTTCTGCAGCTATATCCTCGGCTATCGACATGACTATATCGGACAGATACTGTTCGACGCACAGCCCATAAATGAGTTGAAGATTCGTGATTGGACAGACATTCGCAAACAACATCTAAGCCTGTTGTTTCAAGAACTCAGGCTCTTTCCCGAGTTGACGGCATTTGAGAATGTCCAGATAAAAAACCGATTGACGGGATTCAAGCCGCGGATGGCTATTGTCGCGTGGTTTGAGCAGTTGGGGATAGCAGACAAATTGGATGTTCCTATCAGATTCATGTCCTTCGGGCAGCAGCAACGTGTGGCAATGATGAGGGCGCTCGTCCAACCTTTCGACTTCATTGTAGTGGACGAGCCCATCAGTCACCTGGATGACAACAACGCACGCGTCATGGGTGACATTCTCATGAAAGAAGCACACGAGCAGGGTGCGGGTGTCATCGCCACCAGCATAGGAAAGCACATGGATTTGCCGTATGACAAGATTTTAAAGCTATAATCGACGCGAGATGAGTATTGTTTGGAAACTATTGCGACAGCATATCAGCATGCCCCAGCTTGGCGGATTCATCTTTGCCAATCTGTTCGGCATGCTCATCGTTCTTTTGGGCTATCAGTTTTATTTGGATGTTGTACCCGTTTTCACGGCCGAAGACAGTTTCATGAGACAGGGCTACCTGATCGTCAGCAAAAAAGTAGGCACAGCCGGTACGATTTCGGGTAGGGCAAATACATTCAACCATACAGAAATAGACGAACTGCAAAACCAGAAGTTTGTCGCCAAGTTGGGCGTGTTCACAAGTACAGGCTACAAGGTGCAGGCTGCCATGAGCGTCAACGGCGTGAACATCGCCAACACGGAGCTTTTCTTTGAAAGTGTTCCCGACGACTTCGTCGAGGTGGACAAAAGCCGGTGGCACTACAAAGCGGGCGACAAAGTCGTCCCCATCATCTTGCCCAGGACTTATCTGACGATGTATAATTTCGGCTTTGCACAAAGCCACAGCCTGCCCAAGCTCAGTGAGGGACTGGTTGGAATGATAGATTTTCGCCTGTTCATTCAAGGGAACCATCATGAGGCGAACTTCCAAGGCAAGGTCATCGGCTTCTCAAGCAGATTGTCCTCCATCCTCGTGCCACAGTCATTCATGGATTGGAGCAACGACTATTTCTCTCCCGGGCAGAATCAGGAACCAACACGCCTAATTGTCGAGGTGGGCAACCCTTCCGACATGGGCGTCTCAAAATACTTCGACAAGAAAGGCTATGAGTTGGAAGACGACAAGCTGAACTCGGAGAAGTCCATCTATTTTCTCAAACTAATCGTGTCGATGGTGATGGCGGTGGGGCTGACCATCTCTGTCTTGAGTTTCTACATTCTCATGTTGAGCATCTATCTCTTGGTGCAAAAAAACTCCGAAAAGCTTGAGAACCTCCTGCTTATCGGCTACAGTCCTGGTGCCGTGGCCCGGCCCTATCAACTGCTGACGCTGGCGCTCAACACCGTGGTACTGACAGTTGCATTGGCGGTCTTAGCCCTTGCACGGAGTTATTATATGGATATCATCCAAACGCTCCAGCCCGATGTAAACGACACATCCATGTTGCCGAGCTTTGCGATGGGGCTTGCCTTGCTGCTGCTTGTCACAACCTTGAATGTCATCGTTGTTCGGCGGAAAATACTTAAAATATGGTTTAGAAAAGACTAATTTTCACTGCTTTGTAGTTCTCTTTTGTGAAATTTTACTTAATTTTGCATCTGTATCATATTAACTGGGTTTATCCCCTCAATTTATTCATTAAATTTCAGTTAAAGTTTATGCAAAACAAATTGCATTTTTTAATGGCAATCATGCTCTTCTTTGCTACCAGCATGATGGCCCAAGTCACAACTTCAGGCATCAATGGCAAGGTGCTTGCCGGCGGTGAAGATGTCATTGGGGCAACAGTTACTGCCGTCCATGTGCCTTCCGGTACGACTTACAACAGTGTTACCAACACGAGTGGACGTTTCAACATCCAAGGTATGCGCGTAGGTGGCCCCTACACCGTAACGATTTCCTACATCGGCTATAAGAATGATGTCCGTTCAAACATCTCCTTGAACTTGGGTGAGAATACGGTTATCAATGCCGACCTCAAAGAAGACGCTCAGGTTTTGGGCGAAGTTGTCGTGTCGGGTGTTGCCGGCAAAAGTGGAATGGGCGCTGCTTCCAGCTTCAATCAGAAACAGATAGACAACACGCCTACCATCAACCGCAGTGTCTATGATGTGGCAAAGCTCTCTCCACTGGTCAACGCCTCCAAGATTGGAGGACTTTCCATCGCTGGGTCGAACAACCGTTACAACTCTTTCCAGATTGACGGTATGGTTTCCAACGATGTATTCGGTCTGTCCAGCGGCGGCACAAACGGTGCCCAGACCGGCGCGAATCCCATCTCCATGGATGCCATCGAGCAGATTCAGGTCGTAGCTTCTCCGTTTGACGTTCGTCAAGGTGGCTTCACCGGTGGTGGTATCAACGCCATTACCAAATCGGGTACCAACACGTTCCGTGCATCTGCCTACACCTATTATACAGATGAGAACATGTATGGCACCTGGAGCCAGATGCTTGACAAGAAGCAGAAGCTCGACGACCAGTCTACCAAGACGCATGGTGCTTCTTTGGGTGGTGCCTTTGTAAAAGACAAGGTTTTCTTCTTTACGAATTTCGAATATAAGAAAAGCACTTACCCTTCGTCATATTTCCCCGGCTACAAGTCGGATTACATCACTGACAGCCAGGCACAGGAGGTGATGGACATCTACAAAAAGTACACCGGCGTACAGGAAAGCAAGGCTCGCCGCTCGCTCGACACCCGCTCCATTTCCGCTTTGGCCCGCTTGGACTGGAACATCGACGACAACAACAAGTTCACCTTCCGCTATCAGCTGAACGACTCTTACAAGGATATCTACGCCGCAGGTGCGACTAAGTATTATTTCGCCAACAGCGGCTATCGCATGAACAACCGCACCAACTCTTTCGTTGCCGAATTGAACTCTCGCTTGAATGACGCGCTCTACAACGAAGTCCGTGTCGGCGCCACCTACGTGCGCGACAATCGTGGTGTAGCCTATGGTGCTCCAACCATTGAAATCAAAGGCTTTGGTGAAAAGAATGGACAAAGTGCTTATATTGGTACAGAATTTTATTCTGGTGCCAACACGTTGGACCAGGATATCTATACCATTGAGGACAATTTGACCTGGTCAACGGGCAATCACAGCATTACTTTCGGTACGCACAACGAGTTCTATCGCATGCAAAACTTGTTCATTCAGGGAAATAATGGTGCTTACTATTATGAGTCTTTGGATGATTTCAAGAACGACAAGGCCTCGAAGTTTGTTTACAATTATTCCGACGTGGCTTTGACAGGCTCGACCAAGTGGGCCGGTATTGTGGAAGCAGCCCAGCTTGGTTTCTACGTGCAGGACAAATGGGACGTCAATACAAACTTGAACCTTACTTACGGCTTGCGTCTGGATATGCCGATGACCATGAGTCATCCGACAGCCAACCCAGAGTTCAATGCCAGCGAATACGCAAAGAATTTTGGCGTAAAAGTTGGTGAACTCCCTTCCACCAAGCTCATGTTTTCTCCCCGTTTCGGCTTCCGCTGGTACATGGATGACAGCCACAAGAACTTGATTCGTGGTGGTGTCGGTCTCTTCACAGGCCGCGTTCCCTTCGTCTGGTTGTCCAATGCTTGGAACAGGACAGGCATGGAAATGAAGGGCACGACGATTGAAAAGAAGAATGTACCTTCTTTGAGCAAGTATGGTGTAGACGCTTATGCCGCAGCGATGTCTGCCGCGGGGAAAGCCTCCAAGCCCGAAATCAACACCATTGGCAAGAACTTCAAGTATCCGCAGGTGTTCCGTGCCAACCTGGCTTGGGAAACCACATTGCCCGGCGACGTAAAGATGACATTGGAAGGTTTGTATTCCAAGACTTTGAACAATGTATGGTTTGAGAACCTCGCCATTAAGGACAACGGCAAGCGCGTATATGCAGTGAGTGAAGACGTACCTGCATCCGAAACAACCTATTTCGACACGAAGGCCGGTGACTATTATGCGATAGTGAACTTGAAGAATACGAACAAGGGGTACAGCTATAGCGTCAGTGGCAAGTTGGAGAAGAGCTTTGCCTGGGGACTTGACTTGATGGCAAGCTACACGTTCGGACATTCATACGGTGTGGTTGACGGCACATCTTCTATCGCTTATTCCAACTGGAAGTACAACTATTGTGTAAACCCGAACAACAAGAACGAACTCTCCAAGACGATGTTCGACGTTCCTCATCGCGTCCTCGCGGTGGCTTCCTATTCATCTCCCAAGTATGCGAACGGCCGCTTCTCAACCAACGTTTCCGTAACTTACAATGGTTCGTCCGGCCAACGCTACAGCTTCACGATGAATGAAAAGGTAGATTTGAATGGTGACACACAGAAGGGAAACACGCTGTTGTATATCCCTACAGAGGCGGAACTCCAGAAGATGAACTTTGTCGATACAAAGGTTAATGGCAAGGTTACCATCACGGCGGAAGAGCATAGGCAAGCCTTTGGCAACTGGATTGCCAACAACAGGTACACCAAGAACAATCGTGGCAAATATTCAAAGCGCAATCAGGCTGCAGCTCCTTGGGAGAACCGCTTCGACGTACACTTCGCACAGAGCTTCTATTACCTGAAGGAGCGTGGCAGCAAAGTGGAATTGACAGTGGACATCCTGAACTTTGCGAACATGCTGAACCATGATTGGGGTACGAACTATGCACTTGCCTATAATGAAACCATCTTGAAAGTGGAAAAGCTCACAAACAACAACGGCAAGTACACTCCTTCTTATACATTCCTCGGCTACTCGCCAAACAAGAGCGACATCTACAGTCGTTGGCAAATGCAAGTTGGTCTGCGGGTGACGTTCTAAACTCCACATTCCATTTGACATGAATCGAGTAGGAGGGAAATGACCTGGGGTCGTTTTCCTCCTACTTTCATTTTCCGACCTCTCACACCATCGCACTTGCGATTCCGCATACAGCGGTCCCCTTGCACTTAACGTAAAAAGGCCAAGGCCTTCGGCCTAGCTCTCCACCACCCAAGCTTGGGCAGGGCAGCTCGCTGCGCTCGCACCCCTGCTCTAAAAAGACCAACCGCCAAGGCGGTAGTGCGCAGTGCACCATGGCTATGCTCCTATGAACCGCCTGACACTGTTTACTTTACACTCTCCAAAGATGAAGAAAAACCTTGTGTATCAGTGTCTGACTGATGAAATGTATATGGCTCCAGATGGATTGATGAAATACCGAATACAGGAAGTGGAATTTACAAAGGAAGTCGGTCAAATTGGCCGATTGGGAATAAAAGAACTGGCAAGACACGAAACAAGGGCTTGGATTGAACGCAATCCAAGCCCTTGTCGTTGTTTGACCGGCATGTGACTCCTATGATTGTCTTGTGCCCAAAATGGCAGGCTGGGCGTCAATCCAACAATGTAGAGGAACGAACGCGCGAGAGCGTCTCCGGGGTCATCTGCAAATAACTTGCGATGTAGACCAAGGGTGCCCTGAGCACGACTTGAGGCATGAGCTTGCACATCTTCCTATATCGGTCTTGCGCGGTTTCAAATCGAACCAAGTCGGCATGCACCTGTGAAAGGATCAGGCTCTCTTCAAGAATCTTTCTATATAGAATCTGTATGTTGACATTGTGGAGCGCCACGCTTTCCAGACGCTTCTTGGGGAGTGCGTAGACAATCGAAGGTTCGATGGCCTCAACCTGAAGTTTCGTAGGCTCCTCTTTGAAAAGGCTTTCGATACACATGAAGATTGTATGGTTTTCGCCCAAATGCTCGGTCACCTCTTTGCCATTCTTGAAATAGAATTGGCGAATCAACCCCTTGTCAACATAATAGATACTGTCACAGATTTCACCTTCTTTGAGTATCGGCTGGTTCTTGTTGAACTTTATCGGAACGAGAATACTCTCCAACAAGTCAAGTTCCTCGTGTGTCATCGTGCTATACTTCCTGGCCAGTTCCCGGGCAATATCTCTTGTTGTATTTGCTGGTTCTTTCATCACTCCTTTTCTTTTGGATTTTTATAATCGCGTTATAAACAAATAGGCTTCTATGGCGGTTGTCTGTCAATCTAATTTCAGCACAGCCAGGAATGCTTTCTGCGGAACCTGCACGTTGCCGACTTGCTTCATCCGCTTTTTCCCTTGCTTCTGTTTCTCCAAGAGCTTCCTCTTTCTGCTCACGTCGCCGCCATAGCATTTGGCCGTCACATCCTTTCGAACCTGCTTCACGGTTTCCCTTGCAACGATCTTGGCGCCTATCGCCGCCTGAATGGCAATGTCAAACTGTTGACGTGGAATCAGTTCTTTGAGCTTCTCGCACATCCGCCTGCCGAATGCGACGGCATTGCTCTCATGCGTCAGGGTGGATAGTGCGTCCACAGGTTCGCCGTTCAGCAGGATGTCGAGCTTGGCAAGCTTGGATGGGCGGAATGAGTCGATGTGGTAATCGAAGGACGCATAGCCCTTGGAAATGCTCTTCAACTTGTCGTAGAAGTCGATGACGATTTCGCCGAGGGGTATCATGAAATGCAGTTCTATCCTGTTGCCGCTGACATACTCCTGGTTGATGAGCTCGCCACGCTTGTCCAGGCAAAGCTTCATGATGGGGCCGATGAAGGCGCTTGACGTGATGATGGACGCTCTGATATAAGGTTCCTCGATATGGTCGATCATCGTTTGTTCGGGCAATCCGGAAGGGTTGTGCACCTCCTTCGCGTTGCCTTGCTTGTCATATACCATGTATGAGACATTGGGAACAGTCGTGATCACATCCATGTTGAACTCACGGTCAAGGCGTTCTTGGATGATTTCCATGTGCAGAAGACCCAGGAAACCGCATCGGAATCCGAAGCCCAGAGCCACAGAACTTTCCGGACTGAAAGTGAGGGAGGCGTCATTCAGTTGCAGTTTCTCAAGTGAAGCCCTCAGACTTTCATAGTCGTTGGGGTCGATGGGGTAGACGCCGGCAAAGACCATCGGCTTCACTTCCATAAATCCTTCTATCGCCTTGCTGCATGGATTCGCCACCGATGTGACCGTGTCGCCGACTTTTACTTCGGTTGCCGTCTTGATTCCGCTGATGATGTAACCGACTTCGCCCGCTTGCAACTCGTTTTTAGGAACCATGTCCATCTTCAACACGCCGACTTCATCGGCTACATAGTCCATGCCCGTGTTGAAGAACTTGACCTTTTCGCCCTTCTTGATGACACCATTCACAACCTTGCAAAGTACGATGATGCCTCTGAAACTATTGAAGATGGAGTCGAAGATGAGAGCCTGGGCCGGCTTTTCAACGGTGCCGGTGGGATGGGGGATGCGTGCAACGACAGCTTCCAAAATCTCTTCGACCCCCTCGCCGGTTTTTCCGGAAGCACGGATGATGTCTTGTCGGTCGCAGCCAATCAAATCGACGATTTCATCTTCCACCTCGTCGGGCATGGCGTTGGGCATGTCGATTTTGTTGATGACCGGTATGATTTCCAAATCATGGTCAATGGCCATGTAGAGGTTGGAAATCGTCTGGGCTTGAACGCCCTGGGTGGCGTCGACAACCAAGAGCGCGCCTTCACAAGCCGCGATACTGCGTGAGACTTCATACGAAAAGTCTACGTGTCCCGGAGTGTCGATGAGGTTCAGAATATATGTCTCCCCATTGCGGGCCTTATATTCCATTTGGATGGCGTGGCTCTTTATGGTTATTCCTCGCTCACGTTCAAGTTCCATATTGTCCAGCATCTGCCCCTCGGTTATTTGAATCGTTTTGGTGTATTCCAACAACCTGTCGGCCAGCGTAGACTTCCCATGGTCGATATGGGCAATGATACAGAAGTTTCTTATATGATTCATCAATTGTATGCTTTGAATTGCAAAGTTACTGAATTTAATTGATTTGTTCTCTGCTGCAAATGATAAAATTCTTTTAAACCTTGCCAGTTTCTTAAATAAATAATAACTTTGCTTTCAAATGATTATGAAAATGAACAAATACTTTAATTTGGCAATTTCGTGCTTGCTGTTCATCGCTTGTGGGCATGAGAGTTTGGAAGACAGGGCAAGTCGTGAGGCGGCAGAGTTCACAAAGAAATACTGTCCAACGCCCGTCTCCAACTATACACGGACTGACAGTGTGGCATTTAACAAGGCGACTCGAACTTATACTTACTATTGTTCCTTCTCCGACAAGTTTGACGACCAACGCATCATCAATCAGAACTACACAAAAATCAAGGATGGGCTCGCGAAAGGAATCGGCGACAATACAAATCTAAAGGTATATAAAGACGCGGGGTTCAATTTCCAATATATCTGTCATTCGACAAAGAACCCCAAAATGGTGTTGTTCAAAATGATTTATACGCAAAAGGACTATAAATGACAGGCAGGGGCGATTCGTCGAAACGAATCGCCCCTGCCTGTCATAGCATGAAGATTTCTAAAAAAACAACATGCTTATTTCGTATACAAGAATCGCTTAATGCTCTTCTTGGGTGTCTTTTCAAACTCTTCTTCGTGTATTCTTATGGCACTCAACTTGCAATATGCCGGCAACACCGCATTGAGGTCTTGCTTGTTTTGCTCCATCACTTTATCCAAATCATCCTGGTTCAAGCCCATGACCTTGGCTTCATCAAAGTCGGGGAAGACGAGTCCGACGAGTTTGTCGCCTTCTTGTATGACGACACTTTCAACGACCATCGGCATGGAATTCAGCTGATCCTCGATTTCTTCAGGATAAATATTCTGTCCATTGGCACCCAAGAGCATGTTCTTGGAGCGGCCTTTGATGAATACATTGCCGTCCTCATCCATCATACCCAGGTCTCCTGTGTGGTACCAGCCCTCGCTGTCAATTGTTTCACGAGTCGCTTCTTCGTTCTTGTAGTAGCCTAACATCACGTTGATTCCCCTTGCCAGAATTTCGCCGGGTACATTCTTCGGGTCAGGACTGTCGATTTTCACTTCCATGTGTATGACAGCCTTGCCGCAGCTTCCTGGGACAAAGTCTTTGTAATCCGCATAACAGATGATAGGGGCGCATTCCGTGGCCCCATAGCCAACCGTATATTTGAATTTCATGCTGTGCAGGAATTTCTCCACTTCCTGGTTGAACGCGGCCCCGCCGATGATGACTTCATAGAACTCATCGCCAAACGCATGCGTGACTTGCTCGCAAATCTTCTCGCGCACCTTCTTATTGACAACAGGCATGTTGAGCAAAATCTTCATCTTGTTGTTCTGTATCTTCGGGAAGACCTTTTTCTTGATGATCTTTTCTATCACCAACGGCACGGCGATGATTACCTTTGGCTTGACTTCCGCAAACGCCTGAGCTATGATGGCAGGGCTGGGGATACGCGTCAAATAGAAGATGTGGCAACCTTTCAGAAACTCGAAAATGAACTCGAAGGCCATGCCGTACATGTGGGCCATGGGCAGAATGCTGATTACACGGTCACCTCTCTGAATCTGTTTGCCCAATACATGTTGCGCAAAGTCGGCATTGCCCCATACCGCCCGATAGGGTATCATCACACCTTTGGAGAATCCGGTCGTACCACTCGTATAATTGATGAGTGCCAAATCCTCCGGCGATTGCTCTATATAGTAGTTTACATGCTCTTTGCGGAAATACTTGGGATATTTCTGCCCGAAGATTGCATTCAGATGTTCGCGGGCATAAGTGAGTTTGTCCGTTCTGGAAACCACCAACGAATAGTCCGGTATATAAATGATACCTTCAAGCCCAAGCATTTTCGTGGGGTCAATCTGCGTAGCCACGACATCCCCTACAAACAGCAATTTGGCCCCACTATGATTGACTATGTTGTGAATCTGGTCTGCGGTAAACTCATGCAGAATGGGCACGGCGACAGCACCATACGTCAATGTGGCCAGGAAAGCAACGGCCCAGCTGGCACTATTCCTACCGCAAAGCGCGATTTTATCACCTTTGACAACCCCACTGTTCTCAAACATGATGTGGAGTTTCTCGATTTTGCGTGCTACGTCATGGTATTGAAGAGTTGCACCCTTGAAGTCTGTTAATGCGTCAAGTTCCCAATTGTCGATGATGGTCTTTTGTATTAACTCATTAAAACTAGGCACATTTTCCATAATTAATGAATTTAAATGATGATGTTGTTTTATGTATGTCTTTGATGATGACTAATTAGTTCTTCACTTGATAAAGATACCGCTTAATGCTTTTCTTCGGCGTCCTTTCAAATTCTGTCTCATGGATTCTGATTGCCGACAGCCTGGCAAAATGGGGGAGCATGGCGTTGAGGTCGTTGCGGTTATGCTCCATGATTCCCATGACATCCGCTTCGTCAAACTCCAGCGATTTGATTTCCTCATAATCCGGATAAACCAAACCTATGAGCTTGTCGCCATCTTGAATGATCAGGCTCTCGCTTACCAGCGTCATGGAGTTCAACTTGTCCTCAATTTCTTCAGGATATATATTCTGCCCATTGGCTCCAAGGAGCATATTCTTGATTCTGCCGCGTATGAACACATGTCCGTCAGCACTCATTTTGCCCAAGTCGCCCGTATGGAACCATCCGTTATCGTCCAAAACAGCCTTTGTTGCCTCGTCGTTTTTATAATAGCCGATCATGACATTGGTGCCACGGGTGACGATTTCGCCCGCCTTACTCTGTGGGTCGTCACTCAAGATCTTCACTTCCATATTGGCCACGGGAGTACCACAACTGCCCGGCACGAAATCAGTCCAATCCGTAAACGTAATCAATGGAGCGGTCTCCGTTGTGCCATACCCCACCGTGATGGGAAATCCGATACTCGACAAGAAGGCTTCCACCTCCCTGTTAAGGCCGGCTCCTCCCACGATAATCTCATAGATTTTTCCGCCAAACTCGGCTTTCACTATCTCGACAAGGCGTTCTTTTATCTTCTTGTTGAGCACGGGAATATTCAGCAGGAACTTGACCTTGTTCGTTTCCAACAGTGGGAAAATCTTTTTTCTGATGATCTTCTCGACAATCAAGGGAACGGACACCAACAGGGCGGGCTTTACTTCGGCACAAGCCTCGGCTATAAACGAAGGACTCGGGAGCCGTGTCAAGAAATAAATGTGGTTGCCAAAACAAAACTCGAAGAGAAATTCGACAAGAAGTCCATACATGTGTGCCATGGGGAGGATGGAAAGGGCATTCCGATTGTTCTTGTCCAGCTTTGTGCCGATGGCTTCCATTACATAATCGACATTGCTGACAAGCGTCCTGTAAGGAAGCATCACGCCTTTGGAGAACCCGGTCGTTCCACTGGTATAGTTGATCATTGCCAGATCCTCGCTGCCATCCCTATAATATGCAACATGCTTTGGTCTGAAATACTTGGGATATTTCTGACCGAAAATAGCGTTCAGATGTTCCCTTGCATATGTCAGCCTGTCACTTCTTGACTCTATTAGTGAAAAGTCGGGAATATAGACAATGCCTTCAAGTCCGGGCATTTCTTCCGCTTTAATCGCCGGAGCTGCAAAATCACCGACAAACAGCAATTTCGATTCTGAGTGATTTACGATGTGATAAACCTGTTCGGGAGTGAACTCGTGCTGGATGGGAACGACCACGGCACCATAAGTAACGGTTGCCAGAAAAGCTACCGCCCAATGAGAACTGTTGCGTCCGTACAACGCGATTCTATCACCTTTCTCTATTCCTCCATGTTCAAACAGAATATGCAGCTTTTCAATCTTGCGGGCTACGTCATGATATTGTAGCGTGATACCTTGATAGTCGGTAAGGGCGTCTTTGTCCCAATTACTTAAAATGCTTTGTTCAATATATGAGTTGAAACTGGCTATTGATTTCATTGCACAATCTTTCGTTTTCTGTGCAAAGGTAACATGTTCCTTGCGCAAAGCCAAAAGTTTTGTGCAGAAAATGGCAATTAACTCAGAATAAACTTAATCTATATTGCAAAATTATCCGCTTTGTAACGGCTATTGTCCTATTTTGCCGTACTATTCATACCGCATGCTCTTGGAAGGGTGAATATGAGATATGAGAAAACTTGGAGCAATCAGTACAAAGACACTGATTAACAGGGTGGCAAGATTCAGCAATATCAATAGTGGAACGTTGATTTCTATAGGCACTACGTTCACGTAATAAATGGAAGGGTCGAGCTTTATCAGACCAAAGACTTTCTGCACGAGAACCAGCCCCAGACCGACGACGTTGCCGATGAGCAGTCCCCGACTTATGATAAAGAAAGCAAACCACAAAAACGTATGTCTGATGATTCCGTTGCGGGCACCCAGTGCCTTCAAGACGCCTATCATCGCGACGCGCTCTAATATAATAATGAGAAGACCTGATATCATCGTCACGCCGGCTACGGCAAGCATGAGGGCCAGAATAATCCATACATTCAAGTCGAGAAGGTCAAGCCAAGAGAATATCTGCGGATTGATTTCTTGGATGGTTTTCGAGCTATAGGTCTCTCCATATCCATCTAAAGTCCGGTTTATGTTTTTGATGATGTAGTCTTCCGACAGGTCTATCTGGTTGAAATCCTTTACCGTCAGTTCCGCTCCGCTGGCCTGGTCGTCTTCCCACCCGTTGAGTTTCACTACCGAATGTAAGTCAGTGAAGCAAATGGCTTGGTCATATTGTGCCAGATTCGTTTCATAGATGCCGGCTATCGTGAAGCGTCTCGTCTTTACACCGGCATTCATGTCGATGAAATAGGCAAATATCCTGTCACCAACTTTCAGCTTCAACTTGTCGGCCATAATCTTTGAAACCAGCAGTTGGTTGCTGCTTTTGTTCCCGGAGAATTTCGGTATATAGCCCGATTTCAGGTTTTGATGGATGAAAGTGGTGTCGTATTCCTCGGCAATACCTTTGAACATGACGCCGAGAAAATCTAAATTTGTTTTTAAAATCCCCTGCTTCATGGCAAATCGTTGGACATGTCTTACGCCGGGAACTTTCCGCAAGACACTCAACATCGAGTCGCCCATTTGTATGGGGTATGACTCCGACGTCTGCAAAGTCATGAAGTCAGCTACTTGTATCTGGCTTCCAAATCCAATCACCTTGTTGCGGACGGAATGCTTGAATCCCAATACGACGCAAACCGACACCATCATTACCGCCAGTCCTATGGCAACGCCGGCTGTGGCGATGCGGATGGCAGGGCGGGAAACCTTCTTCTTGTCGTCGCTCTGTTCCTTGAATAGTCTCTTGGCTAAAAACAGCGGGAAATTCATAAACCTTTCTTCAATCTTCGTCTACTCTGCCGGGATAAGTCTCAAGTGCTTTTTTCAAAACAACCAAAGCACGTTCCAGGTCTTCTTTCTTCAGTACGTAGGCTATACGCACCTGGTTGCGGCCTGCCCCGGGAGTCGTGTAGAAGCCGGAAGCCGGTGCCATCATTACGGTCTCGCCTTCGTAATTAAAGTCTTTCAGACACCATCTGCAAAATTTCTCTGCATCATCCACCGGCAGTTTTGCCACCGTATAGAATGCGCCCATGGGAATGGGAGAATAGACACCATGTATTCTGTTCAGGCCATCAATCAGGCACTTGCGCCGTTCCACATATTCGTCATAAACGTCGCGATAATACTCTTCTGGCGCGTCGAGCGAAGCTTCAGCCACAATCTGTCCGATAAGCGGTGGGGAAAGGCGGGCCTGACAGAATTTCATGACGGCCTTTCTGATTTGCTCATTCTTCGTGATGAGTGCTCCGATTCGTATTCCACATTCGGAATAACGCTTCGAAACCGAGTCGATCAGCACGACATTCTGTTCGATTCCTTCCAGATGGCAAGCCGAGATATAAGGGCTTCCCGTATAGATATACTCTCTGTATACTTCGTCAGAGAACAGATAAAGGTCATACTTCTTTACCAAGTCCTTAATCTGGTTCATCTCTCGGCGGGTATACAGATAACCTGTGGGGTTGTTCGGGTTGCATATCATGATGGCTCGTGTATGGTCATTGATCAGTTCTTCAAACTTTTCAACCTTTGGAAGCGAAAAACCTTCGTCAATTGTTGTGGCGATGGTCTTGATTTTGGCACCTGCGCTGATTGCAAAGGCCATGTAGTTGGCATAAGCCGGTTCGGGAACGATGATCTCATCGCCCGGGTTCAGGCAGCTCATGAAGGCGAAGAGCACAGCCTCACTGCCCCCTGACGTGATGATAATATCGTCGGCTGTGACATGAATATCATATTTCTTGTAATAGTCAACAAGTTTTTCCCGATAGCTCAGATATCCCTGGCTCGGTGAATATTCCAACACGGTACGGTCGATATGCTTCAAAGCGTCAAGCCCACATTGTGGAGTAGGGAGGTCGGGTTGACCGATATTCAAATGATATACTTTCATTCCCCGCTTCTTGGCGTCGGCTGCCAATGGGGCCAACTTCCTGATAGGAGACTCAGGCATCTCTATACCGCGTACTGAAATTTCAGGCATTTTAAATGTAATCTTGATTTTTCCGTGCAAAATTAATAAAAAACATAGGATTAAGAGCAGAAAAGCATAAGTTTAACGCAGCCTTTGCATATAAGACGCCATTCTTCAGCATACTCATTCTTAAACACGTCCCGAAAACAACCTGTATAAACGCAAAAGAGGAATTCATACTATGAAATCCTCTCCTCTTAGGGATGACAATTCTGCTGAATCCCAATGTGATTCAGCAGGGATTCGAACCCTGGACCCACAGCTTAGAAGGCTGTTGCTCTAATCCAACTGAGCTACTGAACCAATATATTTTATAAACGTTCTTATTTTGCGACTGCAAAAGTAGTCGTTTTTTTGATAACCACCAAATATTGCCAGTCTTTTCTTATGCTTTTGATATCCTCTAATGTCTCGTAGAGTCAACCAGCAAGTGCAAAAATTAGCTCATCTTCTCGTAAAAGCATTGTTTAGGTGTATCAAAATTCAATTTTTGTCTCGGTCTTGCATTAATTTTCTTCTGTATCTTCATAATTCTTTTATCAGTATAATCATCAAAATTAGCATTTTTAGAAATATACTGTCTGATAAGTTTATTGGCATTTTCTATAGCCCCCTTTTGCCATGAAGAATATGGATCTGCAAAATATACTCTAACCCCTAATGCCTTTGTTATCTCTTGATGTGCAGCAAACTCTGGCCCATTATCCGTGGTAATGGTATGCACATGTTTCTTATATGGCAACAATATTCTACAAACTTGTTTTGCAACAAATTTTGCTTTCTTCCCATGTGGCAGTTTAGCCATAAAGAGCCTATTGGTAGAACGTTCCGTAATCGTAAGGATTGCATGATGATATGAGTCGATGATAAGATCCATTTCGAAGTCTCCAAAACGGCTTCCATCGGCTTGCTTCGGTCTAAGATGTATACCGGTTCTGTTGGCTATAGGCATATACCTTCTTTTTTCAATACACCTGAAATTTGTCTTGGAGACCATTGCTGCTGAACGATAAGTTCTTTAATGCGCCAAACCAAGATATCTGATATTGCACCATTGCGTTTAGTGCGCTCACGCCGCTGCATTGCCTTCTCATGTGCAGCGTGCCAACGGTACTTACCGGATTAATCTTAGGGAGACAGCGGTCTCCTTTTTTCTTTTTGTATTGCTGATTGTGCTCTTTGGAGGCTTCACGCCTCCAGCCGCAAGGCAAACCTCTGTGGTGTTTTTATGGTATTATACCTTTTAACACACCATAGATTTTTGCACTTCGGTTTTGAATCTTCAATGTTTCAGTTGCAGCCTATTGCATGGTTCTGGTGAAAAAAGACATGCCCCATGGAATTTCATTCCGCATGGGGCATGTCCTGTTTGACAAGGTGTAAATCAGTCCACAGCCTTATAGCCCTTGGTGCTGTTGTGTTGCAGCAAATCTTTCAGGCTTTGCTCGTGTCCTCCATTCTGCATGAAGTGTTCTTCCATTTCTTTTTCACCTTCAGCCTCGGCTTCGGAGTGTTCAAAATGAATGGTTTTGTTTTTTAGTTCCGCAATGGCCCAACCAACGATGGCCATTGCAACAAAAAGGATGAATCCTATCAATGCTGTGTTCATAAATCTATTGTGATGTTGTTTTGGTGCCAATGGGAAACAGGAGTCTCCCTTTGGCTTGCAAAATTACGAATTTCCGATGAATAAATCTTGTAAGAAGGAAAAAATATAGGTTATTTTTTTGTAATATCGAAATTAGTCCTATCTTTGTAAAAGTAGGGTTGTTGTCCGCCTAAAGTATTACGTTGAGGCTTTAGCGAGGATTCCCTTCCGAGTTGCAGGGGCATATTCAACCCTTTCAGCTGTAAAATGATTTCCAACCTATTATAAAAGGAGAATCACCATGAAGGAAAAGTGTCATAAGATAACGGATGAGAATTTCGATGAACTGTATGAAGACAGCATTGAAATTGAGCAAATAGATAAGTTTGTATGTGACGAGATAAGCCGACAAATCCATCGGTATATCAAAGGAATGTCAGGTTCAAAAGCCATCATGCTGAAGTTTGAGGAGCAACTTTCCAAACTTTCGTTGCCAGAACGCGAGCATGCACTGGCCCGCTACATCGACTTGAACCGCAAGGCCTTGAGCGGGATGGACTGGAAAATCATCATGACTCGGGCCTCGGCCAACTATTGTGACACCTATTCCTATTGGTTGAAACTCATCAACAATCGACGGAAAATCATCAAATACCTCCACCGTATGAAACAGAAATACATCCGGTTTCACACGGTTTATGAAGAGAATGGAAAGTTCGGCATTAAAGACCACGAGGGCAACGTCCTGGTTCATGCGCTCTATGACTTCCTGCGCACCCCCTATGTGTATGTGGACGACCTTTGCACCATGCCGATCATGGCGGAAAAGAATGGGAGGATGGGATTGATCTTGCCCGACGGAAAGGATACCATCATCGCCGATTTTATCTATGATGACATCCAGTTGCGTGACCAGCCGCCTTATTTTGAAGCGTTTCTCAATGGCAAAGCAACGCTCATCGACCGTTATGGCGGAAAGAAACAAGGCGTCTAAGTTGCTTTTAAGATAAACTTTTCCACGACATGGGCGACTCCATCCTCCTCGTTTGAACAGGTGATGTAGTCGCTCTTTTCTTGTATGTCGCGGGGTGCGTTGGCCGTGGCCACTCCCAAGCCCGCAAATTCCATCATGCTTTGGTCGTTGTAGCCGTCGCCGCAGGACAAAGGCTCGGGCGCGAGTGTCCGTTCAAAAACATGACACGCCCGTCGGTACAGTCGGGACTGTGTGCCATCCAAGATATGCTTTCGCATCATCGCGTTTTATTCATGGCTTTTAGGTATTGCCTGCTTTCAAGGGAAGGGCTACCTTTGCAACCACAGATAATTACTCTGGAATTTTAATTTATCAATATCAAGAAAGTATGACGAATAGAATAACATGGATCAAACGTGGCGGTATGCTATTGCTGCTGTTGTGCATTTTTACAGTTGTCCGGGCGGAATCGCCAAGCAAAAGAACCGGAGCCAGCGTCTCCGGAGTAATCAAGGAAAAAAATACGGGTGAGCCTTTGGCGCATGTCAGCGTAAAGATTCTGGGCACCATGCTGGTCAACGTGACCGACGTGGAAGGCCGCTATCATTTGGAGAATCTCCCCGAAGGCAAGCAGACGATAGAGGTGAGACTGGCCGGATTCCGTGCGGCGCGCCAGTCGATAGACGTGGTGCCCAACGTTGGGAGCAATCTTGACTTCCTACTGACGGAAGACGAAATCTCGCTGGACGAGGTTGTCGTGTCGTCCAATCGAAGCCTTTCGTTGCGCCGCAACGCCCCCACGCTCGTCAATGTTCTCGACACCCGCATGTTTGACATCACACAATCGATGTGCCTGGCCCAAGGGCTCAATTTCCAACCCGGCGTGAGGACGGAGGACAATTGTGCCAACTGCGGGTTCTCACAGGTACGCATCAACGGGCTCGACGGGCATTATTCACAGATACTCATCGACTCGCGACCAGTGTTCACGGCTCTGCAAGGCGTCTATGGGCTGGAGCAGATTCCGGCCAACATGGTGGAGCGCGTGGAGGTGGCACGCGGTGGCGGCTCGGCCCTGTTCGGCTCGTCAGCCATCGGCGGCACCATCAACATCATCACCAAAGAGCCCACCGGCAATTGGGCCGAACTGTCACACACGCTGATGGGCATGGAAGGCGGAAAGTCTTTTGACAACATCACGACGCTCAACGCGTCCATCGTGTCGAAAAACAATCGGGCGGGCTTCTCCGTCTATGCCGGCAGCCGCCACCGCGACGGCTACGACCGCGACCGCGACGGTTTTACGGATTTGCCCAAGTTGGCCAACAAGACCGTCGGCCTCAACTCGTTCCTGCGCCTGGACAACTATTCCAAGCTGACGTTGCAATACCATGCGCTGAACGAGTTCAGACGAGGCGGCAACCATCTTGACCTGCCCGCACACGAGGCGAACATCGCCGAACAGCTCCAGCACGAAATCCATGGCGGAAACCTGGGCTACGACCTCTTTACGCCCGACGGACAGAACCACCTGTCGGCGTATGCCTCTTTCCAGAGCGTGTCGCGCAACAGCTATTACGGCGGCACCGGTGACGGTTCGGCGGAGAGCAAGGCCGAGGCGCTGAAGGCTTACAGCAAGACGCGCGACCTGAATGTCTTGGGCGGCATGCAGCTTGTGCACTCCTTTGAACGTCTGGCCTTCATGCCGGCCGACTTCACGCTGGGGGCGGAGTATAGCTACGATGGATTGAAAGACCACGCGCTCGGCTACGATGTCGTCACACGGCAGCACGTGCGCGTGGGCAGCCTTTTCTTCCAGAATGAATGGAAGGACAAGCGGTGGAGCCTGCTGCTGGGTGGCCGCGTGGACAAGCACAACCTGATCGGCCACTTCATTTTCAGCCCGCGCGCCAACCTGCGTTTCAACCCAGTGGAAGAGGTCAACCTCCGCCTGACATACGCCGGTGGCTTCCGTGCGCCGCAGGCGTTCGACGAAGACCTGCACACCACGCTGGCGGGCGGGGAGCGCCTGAAGACACGCCTGGCCTCGGGGCTGAAAGAAGAGCGGTCGAACAGCATCAGCCTGTCGGCCGACATGTATCATGCGTTCGGCAAGGTTCAGGCCAATCTGCTCGTCGAGGGCTTCTTCACCCACCTCGACCATGTGTTCGCACAGCGTAAATTGGAAGAGAAAGACGCATTCGGCATTGGCATTCTCGAGCGTTACAACGCCAACGCGGCAACGGTCTTGGGCCTGAACGTGGAGGGAAAGGCGGCTTTTTCGCGCCAATTCCAATTGCAGGGCGGCATAACCTGGCAGCAAAGTCGCTACAAGGAGGCGGTGGAATGGGACGAGGAGGCCCCGAAAGAGCGGAAAATGATGCGCACCCCCAACCTTTATGGCTACTTCACGGCAAGCGTGGAACCTCTGAAAAGATTCACGGTAGGCCTGACCGGCAACTACACGGGCAGCATGCTCGTGGGCCATGCCGCCGGTTCGGGCGTGGCGAAGCCCGTGGCCGTCGACACACCCGCGTTCATGACGTTGAACCTGAAACTCTCCTACGACTTCAAGGCTGTCGACGGAGTGAAGGCGCAGTTGAATGGTGGCGTGCAGAACCTCACGAACGCCTATCAAAAGGATATAGACAAAGGATGGGACAGAGACGCGTCCTACATCTACGGCCCGTCGCAGCCACGCACTTATTACGTGGGGTTGAAGGTCAGCTATTGAGGCTTTTCAGGCGAATATGGCCCATCCGCACCGATTCGTTCTCTTCAGCCGCGACGAATTGCCTTTCGTGTGATTGAATGGTCAAAGACTGTCTTCGTTTTTCCGTCCCGCCATTTGTTTTGGCGTTTCCCCGGCTGCGGAAAGTCCGCCGCCGTTTGTTTTGGCGTTTCCCGAACCTCGGAATTTAACACACGTTATGTTTTGACGATTTCCGAACCTCGGGACTTAACTTTCGTTATGTTTTGACGATTTCCGAATCTCGGGACTTAACTTTCGTTATGTTTTGACGTTTTCCGCGCTGCGGTTTTTCAATTTTGCGAATGGCGTGAGCCGTAGGGGCGTGAAGAATCATGCTGCGCCTTGGCGTTGGGCTTCTGCCTTGGCGCGGGATTTCTCCACCGTCGTTTTCTTGAATGGGAATCATCGATTTTATAAGCCATACGCACAAAAGAAGGAACGCCCGGGCCGACTTTGCCCGGGCGTTCCCCTTTCTTGATTTGCCAAATGCCCGATGCGGCTGCACGCAGGCTATTCCGTGTAGAAGCGGATGACGCGTTCGAGCTGCCGGCGGCATACGGGGCAGAACTCCGGATTCTCATTGGTGCGCATGCGGCAGTCCTGGAACGCACGGTAAACGCCCTTCAGGCTGTAGCCCGCGCCTTCGTAGACGCCGGCCTTCTCCATGTGTTTGGGATTCAACGGCGTGGGAATCTTCGTGCGCTTGTCGAGCATGTCCTTCCATTTGCTGTCGAAATCCTTCAGCGTCGTGATGTTGGCTTCCCACGGTTCGATGTCCTTGGGATACATGGGGATGGCCTCCGCTTCGTAGGCATACTCGTCGGCAAGGCCCGCAAAGCTGTGCCCGAACTCGTGAACGACCACGGGTTTGGTCTTCGGGTGATGGGCTGCCGTGAGGTTGTAGGAGTTCAGAATGCCGCCACCGCCGTAGGTTGCCGTGTTCACCAGTACGATGATGTGCTCGTAGGGAACGCCGGCCAGCCATTCATGAAGGTCTTTCAGGTGGAGCGTCGTGAGGTAGCGGTCGCTGTAGAACGTGTCGAAATGGGAGTGGAGGGCCGTGTTTTTCCAAATGCCCGCACGCGGCTCGCTCGTTCCGCTGTCGATGGAAGGGGCTTTGACGGCCACGATCTGGAACCGGTCGCGCAAGCTCTTGAAAGGCTCGTGGGCGAACATGGCCTCCATGGCTTCCTTCGCATCTTTCATGAAGAGCGGCATTTCGGAGGGCTGATAGCCTTCGGCGATGTAGGCGATGCGGATGCAGCGGGCGGTGTCGGCCGGCATTTGCAGCGTCTCGTAGGGCGTCACGTTCTTGTAGCCGGTGTGGCGGATGAGGATGTCGGCGGGGTCGACGGCATGTGTCAGTCGGGCGGTGACTTTCCGACGGTTGTCATACAGTTCCACGGTTACGTCAGCCTTCTGGCGCGGCATGGGTGCCAGGAAAACGTTTTCGAACGACTTTCGGGTGGTCTGCGCTTCAGGATAGGAGAGCCATTCCTGGAAGAGTGTCGAGAAAGAGTTGCGATAGATGACGGTTCCCGTGGCATGGTCTTTCATGATGATTTGGCCGTAGCCCTCCATGGGAACCTCGGCCAGCCGGCTGCGCTTGCCCCACCAGCGGGGCTCCACGCAGAGTTCGTCGACCGAAATCTCCTGTCGGCGGGCGTCACCGGCAAAGATGTAGTCGATGCGGAGGGTCTTGTCGACAAAGTACTTGTCGAAGTCTTGGGCCACGCTGTCCGTCGCGAAGAGCGCAAGGAACAGCAAAAGATGGAAAAAACGATTCTTCATATGATATCAATGATGTTGTTGGGTTTGTCATTCAGTGCTTTGAGCAGTTGCGCTTGGAACGGGAACAGCCAGTTGCGCTCGTGCCGCCGCTGCCCGTCAAAGGCCATCAGGTCGAGGTCGATGACCACTTTCCCGTCCCGCTTGTCGGCCGGCGTGCGGCCCAAACGGCTTTCCATATCTTTCAAGAGACGACTGACTTCAGCCTCGTCCAGCGTCGTCGAGGCCCGAAGCAAGCCGTTGAGGAAGGGATCGGAACGAAGGCCGACAGGCTCGGTTGTGACAAACGGGCTCCATTCGCAGTCATGGAAAAGGCGGGTGAGCAGCGCTCCGGCCCGACGGACGTTCTCGGTCGGCTGGAAGTTGCTCCCTATTCCTATGATGATCCCATGTGTCATTCGTTTGATTCTAATTTTCTGTAAAATTACTTTAGATTCCATATTCATGTCGTATTCATGCCGTTTATTTGTTATAATTTAACGCCTTTGGCCCTTCCAAGCAGCCTTTCCGCCGGTCTTCCCACCTTTTGGCCAGTCCCCGCTTTGAGTTTAATATAATTTAAAAAAGCGGCATGTCGCATTTTGTTTATTGATATTTTCGTTATATTTGTGTTTGTAAAATCGTAATATTCACTTTTGAAAAGCCAAAGGTTGACAAAACATAAGTTCATTGATGACAAGTTGTGAATGGTATTTGCGGGGCAACGAGTTCCGCAAGCAGCAAAATTGGCAGGCAGCCCTCAATTGTTATATGGAGGCGATTGCACTCGACCCGGAAAGTCCGGCTGTGGAGGCGAAGCAAATGCTCGACAACATTCTTGCGTTTTATTGCAAGGACATGTATAACCCTTGATGTTTGCAACAGATAAATTCATGAAATCATACTAAATACAAAGACTATGGGTAAAATAAAAGGTGCCATCGTGGTGAACACGGACCGATGCAAAGGCTGCGGTCTGTGCGCTGTCGCATGTCCGCAAGACGTCATTGTGATGGCAGATAAGAAAGTCAATGTGCATGGGTATCCCTATGTGGAGCCTGGAAGCAATGTCGACCGCTGTGTCGGTTGCAGCGCGTGCGCGATCGTCTGCCCCGACGGTTGCATTACGGTGTATCGTAAACGAATGGAAGATCAAGTCTAAGAATATGGAAAAGCAAGAAGTTACATTGATGAAGGGCAACGAGGCCATTGCCCATGCGGCGGTTCGCTGCGGCGTGGATGGCTTTTTTGGTTACCCGATCACTCCCCAGACGGAAATCATAGAGACCCTGTCGCTGCTGAAACCCTGGGAGACGACCGGCATGGTGGTCGTCCAGGCGGAGAGCGAAGTGGCCTCCATCAATATGGTTTATGGCGCAGCCGGAGCCGGCAAGCGCGTCTTTACAACCTCGTCAAGCCCCGGTGTGGCCCTGATGCAGGAGGGAATATCTTATATGGCCGGTGCGGAAGTGCCCGGAGTCATCGTGAATGTGCAGCGTGGCGGCCCCGGACTGGGCACCATCCAGCCTTCGCAGAGCGATTATTTCCAGGCCACGCGCGGCGGAGGCAATGGCGACTACAACGTCATCGTGCTGGCTCCGTCGTCCGTACAGGAAATGGCCGATTTCATGGACTTGGCCTTTACGCTGGCCTTCAGGTATCGCAACCCGGCCATGATTCTGTCGGATGGCGTCATCGGACAGATGATGGAGAAGGTGGTGTTGCCACCGATGAAGCCTCGCCGCACGGAAGAAGAAATCAAAAAGGAATGCCCCTGGGCCACGATGGGCCGCTTCGGGGGCAGGCAGCCCAATGTCATCACGTCGCTTGAATTGAAGTCTGAGGTGATGGAACTGCGCAATATTGCCTTGCAGGACAAATACCGGCAGATTGAAGAGGCTGAGGTGCGGTTTGAAACACAGCAGTTGGACGACGCCGAATATATGATTGTGGCTTTCGGCAGTGCGGCCCGTATTGCCGAAAAAGGCATGAAGTCGGCTCGCAAGCGGGGCATGAAAGTGGGACTTTTCCGCCCGATTACGCTGTGGCCGTTCCCCAAAAAGCAAATTGCGGAGCTGGCTAAAGGCAAGAAGGGCATTCTGGTTGTCGAGATCAATGCCGGCCAGATGGTGCAGGACGTGCGTCTGGCCATCAACGGGAAGTTGCCGGTAGAGCATTTTGGACGGTTGGGTGGCATCGTGCCGGACCCGGAAGAAATCGTAACGGCATTGGAAACTAAACTTGTAAAGGAATAAGGCTATGGATCAGAACAATATTATCTCACCGGAGAACCTCGTGTATGCGAAGCCGGAATTGATGAATGACACGCCGATGCACTATTGCGCGGGCTGTTCCCATGGCGTGGTGCACAAACTCGTGGCCGAGGTCGTGAGCGACATGGGGCTGGAGGAGAAAACCGTCGGCGTATGTCCGGTAGGCTGTGCGGTGTTCGCCTACCGCTATCTGGACATCGACTGGCAGGAAGCCGCCCATGGGCGTGCGCCCGCAGTGGCTACGGCCATCAAGCGCGTGTGGCCCGACCGCCTCGTCTTCACCTATCAGGGTGACGGCGACTTGGCATGTATCGGAACGGCAGAGACCATCCACGCGTTGAACAGAGGTGAGAACATGACCATCATTTTCATCAACAACGCCATCTACGGAATGACCGGTGGACAGATGGCGCCTACCACTTTGTTGGGCCAGAAGACAAGCACTTGTCCTTACGGACGCGATCCGGAACTGCACGGATACCCACTCAAGATGACGGAAATAGCCGCCCAGCTGGATGGAACATGCTATGTGACGCGGCAAAGCGTCGACACGGTGGCGTCTGTCCGTGCGGCGAAGAAGGCCATCCGAAAGGCTTTCGAGTCTTCGATGGCAGGCAAAGGCTCCAGCCTCGTCGAGATAGTCAGCACCTGTTCGAGCGGTTGGAAGCTCACACCGGTCAAGGCCAACGAGTGGTTGAGGGAGCACATGCTGGCATACTATCCGAAAGGTGATTTGAAAGATACTACCAATCTATAAAAACAAGAGTATGAAACAGGAAATCATTATAGCCGGCTTTGGCGGGCAAGGCGTACTTTCCATGGGTAAGATTCTGGCCTATTCCGGACTGATGGAAGACAAGGAAGTGACGTGGATGCCAGCTTACGGCCCCGAACAGCGTGGCGGAACGGCCAACGTGACGGTCATCGTGAGCGACGAACGCATATCTTCACCCATCTTGAGCAAGTACGACATCGCCATCGTTTTGAACCAACCGTCGCTTGACAAGTTTGAACCCAAGCTCAAACCGGGCGGCATTCTCATCTATGACGGCTATGGAATCATGAACCCACCGACCCGCAATGACATTACGGTTTATCGGATAGACGCCATGGACAAGGCTGCGGAAATGAAAAACGCCAAGGTCTTCAACATGATTGTATTGGGCGGATTGCTCCAGGTTTGCCCCCTCGTCACGCCGCAGGCGTTGGAGAAGGCGCTCTACAAAACGTTGCCGGAGCGTCATCATCAGTTGATTCCTCTGAACATGGAAGCTGTCGATGAGGGTAGAAAGATAATTCAAAAACAATGAATGTAGAGAACTTAAAGGAAACCATCAAGTCACAAGATGGACTGTCAAACACGCTCGGGATGGAGTTCATCTCCACGCCCGAGCCTGACACTTTGCAGGCGACGATGAAGGTGGACAACCGCAACAAGCAGGTCTTCGGCTTCCTGAGCGGTGGCGCTTCCCTGGCGTTGGCCGAGAATCTGGCAGGCGTGGGCTCGATGGCGTTGTGTCCGGGCAAGATCAGCGTGGGCATAAATGTCAACGGCACGCACGTGAAAGCCGTCAGTTACGGCTCCACCGTCACGGCGTATGGCCGGCTGTTGCACAAGGGAAGGACGCTCCACACTTGGCATATAGATATCAAGGACGAGACCGGTGATTTGATTTCGACTGTGCAAGTCACGAATTACGTGCTTTCTCCCAGGGCAAAATAGGGGAGAAAGTTTTGAAAAACAATAGCATAAACAGTAAAAATAAGAAGCAAAAGATAAATGATGGATAACTATGCGGTCTATCGTTTACCCCATCAAAAGCATTATACGCTGCTGTCGCAGACCGACGGCGACCTGCAACGGGTTGATTCCGTTGCCGATTTAAATGGTTGCCGCGGCTTTGTGATGGCCCCTTTCATGCAGACGGAAGAATGTCCGATTGTCGTCATCCGCCCCGATGTCATGGAAGAAGTGGCACTGCCTGCCGCTGCAAGCCCACATTGCCACGCGGAACCCGTCGGTTCGGACAATCTGAACAGCTATCGGAATGACTTCCTGTTGTTCCACGAAGCGTTGGCTGCGGGCAGGTTCAAGAAGCTCGTTTTGGCCCGACGCTGCGATTTCCGCCATGCCGAAACCGACCCCATGGCGCTTTTCGTGCAAGCTTGCAGCCTTTATCCACGCCTGTTCATCGCCCTTGTCTCGACGCCGCTTACCGGCACTTGGCTCTTTGCTACGCCCGAAATCCTTTTGGAAGGCGAAGGAAATGTGTGGCGCACGATGGCTTTGGCAGGCACCATGAAGTTGGAAGTGCAGGATTTGAAGGGCGAGGGTGAATCGAGCCGATGGTCTCCCAAGAACATTCAAGAGCAGCGATATGTCGCCAATTACATTACAGGCTGCCTGCAAAAGTTTGCTTCCGACTTTACGGAAGAGGGACCTTCCACCGTCAGGGCTGCCGACCTGGTGCATCTCCGCAGTGACTTTACGTTTCAACTGAAGGATGAAAACCATCTGGGAGCTATGCTGGAAGCCCTTCATCCCACACCGGCCGTGTGTGGACTGCCCAAGAAAGAAGCGCGCGATTTCATACTGCTTCACGAGCATTCGCCCCGCAAATACTACAGCGGCTTCATGGGGCCGCTGTTTCCCGGTGGGCAAACGCATCTCTATGTGAGCCTCCGTTGCATGCAGCTGACAGACCAAATGTTTCATTTGTATGCCGGTGGAGGGATTCTGAAAGACAGTGATGTGGACAGCGAATGGATGGAAACGGAAGCTAAACTCCAAACGATGAGAAATGTATTCAAATAGTTTTACATCGCAAAAGCGTTTTTCCAACAAGGAGAATGTCAACATTCTCACGTCTTTGCTCATGGCTCATGGCGTGAAGCATGCCGTGGTCTGTCCCGGCAGCAGGAACGCGCCTGTCGTGCACAACCTCAAGGAATGCGGCGACATCGCCTGCCATCCCGTGACCGACGAGCGGTCGGCGGGCTTTTACGCGCTGGGCATGAGCCTGGCCACGGGTGAGCCGGTGGCCGTTTGTGTCACGTCGGGCACGGCCTTGCTCAATGTCGCTCCGGCCGTTGCCGAGGCCTTTTATCAGCATGTGCCGCTCGTCGTCATCTCCGCCGACCGTCCGCCGGCATGGATAGAGCAGCTCGACGGGCAGACGCTTCCGCAGCCCGACGCGTTCGGGCGTTTCGTTCACAAATGCGTATCCTTGCCCGAGCCCGTGGACAAAGAGCAGCGGTGGCATTGCAATCGGCTGGTGAACGAGGCGCTCTTGGCCTGCAAGTGGTACGGCGGCGGCCCCGTTCATATCAATGTTCCCATAGCAGAGCCGTTGTACGCGTTCAACCAGCGGTTTCTAAAAGCTGAACGATTGATAGACCAAATGGGGCCAATTGGCTGGCAATCAGGGGCTTTTTGCAAGCTGAAAGAGCTGCTGTTGCAGGCTGAAAGGCCCTTGATTGTTTTGGGACAGACGAAGCGTTGCGAAGTGGAACCTGGCTTTTCCAATCGCCTTGCCGCCGCGAACATCCCCGTTTGGGTGGAAATGATGGGCGACGAGGGTGCCAATCCCCACGTTGACGAACTGGTTTGTCTCGCCGAAAGGGAAATCTCCGCCCATCCGGAACGCCTGTCCGACTATCTGCCCGACTTCATCCTGTATGCCGGCGGCAACCTGGTCAGCAAACGGTTGAAGCACTTCCTGCGTCAGGCAGAGCAGGCCGACGTGTGGGAAGTGACTGCCGATGGCGGCGTGCATGACACCTTCATGAACGTCAAGCATGTCATCCAGAGTACGACACAGGAGCTTTGCGCCAATCTTTACGTAGAAGCCAGTCCCATACACGAAGCTTATTTCAGGCGTTGGGAGCTGTTGTCGCAGCGCGTTTCACGCCATTTGCAATCGTTCGTGCCTCGTTATTCTGAGTTGTTGGCGGTCAAATTGTTCAACGAACGGATGCAAAGCGATGGGACATGGCCTTGCGCAGTCCATTATGCCAACAGCATGTCGGTGCGCATGGGCATGGTTTACAGTCGGCATTATTTCCATTGCAACCGTGGCGTGAACGGCATAGAAGGTTCCTTGTCCACTGCGGCAGGCCACTCGCTGGTCACCGACGAGCGCGTCCATGTCGTCATTGGCGACCTCAGTTTCTTCTATGACCAGAACGCGTTGTGGAACGATTCGCTTCGAAGAAACCTGCGAATCCTGTTGCTCAACAATGGTTGTGGCGGCATATTCGGCAAGTTTGAGGGACTGAAAGACAGTCCGGCACGCGCGGAACTCGTCATGGCTGCCCACCGGACGACGGCGGAAGGCCTTTGCCGAGCTTATGGAATAGATTATCATAGGGCGGCCGATGCGGCTTCGCTGGCCGACTTGATGGGCGTGCTTACGGACCCGTCGGCCCGCCGTCCTGTGCTACTCGAAGTCTTCACCGACCCCGATGAAGACATGAACACGTATCAAGAATATTTTAATACATTATCATAATGACAACAAGAACATGGAAACCGATCGAAGGTTTCGACTTTAAAGAGATTCTGTTTGAGGAATATAACCACATTGCAAAGATAACCATCAATCGTCCCCGCTACCGCAATGCCTTCACGCCGCTCACCACTTGGGAGATGAGCCAGGCCTTCAGCTATTGCCGCGAAAGCCAAAATGTGCGCGTGGTGATACTCACCGGGGCCGGCGACAAGGCCTTCTGTTCCGGTGGCGACATGCACGTGAAGGGACGTGGGGGCTATGTGGGCACGGATGGAGTGCCCCGGCTGAACGTGCTCGACGTGCAAATGCAGATTCGCCGCCTGCCCAAACCGGTGATAGCCATGGTCAATGGCTATGCCATCGGGGGCGGCCATGTGCTCCATGTGATGTGCGACCTGACCATCGCGTCCGACAATGCCATCTTCGGGCAGACCGGTCCGAAGGTCGGAAGCTTCGACGCGGGTTTCGGCGCCAGCTATCTGGCACGGATGGTAGGGCAGAAGAAGGCGCGCGAAATATGGTTTCTGTGCAGGCAATACACAGCCGTGGAGGCCGAACGCATGGGAATGGTCAACAAGGTGGTGTCTTTCGACCAGCTTGAAGACACCTGTGTGGAGTGGGCCGAGACCATGGTGGAGCGTAGTCCGCTGGCTTTGCGCATGATCAAGGCGGGCCTGAATGCCGAACTCGACGGGCAGGCGGGCATACAGGAACTGGCCGGCGACGCGACCATGCTCTACTATACCATGGATGAAGCGCAGGAAGGAGGAAAGGCTTTCCTGGAAAAACGCAAGCCCGATTTCGACAAATACCCTCAATTCCCCTAACTTTCCCAAGGCTGTTTTGAAGAAAACGATGCGCTGTTCGATTCAGATTTCCGACCGTTTGCTGCATTTCAAGCAACCGGCAGGTACGTCCCGAGGTGTCTATACCACCCGTCACAGCTACTTTCTGACGCTGACTTCCGCCGACAGTCCCGGCATAGCGGGTGTCGGCGAGTGCGCGCCATTGCCCGATTTGAGTTGCGATGCCATTCCCGAATACGGTCGAATCCTTGAACAGGTGTGTCGGTTGGTGGAGCAGATGGGGCAAATCCCTTACGACATGCTGCGTCCTTATCCCAGCATACTCTTCGGCTTGGAGACCGCCTTCGCGCAGCTTCGGGCCGGCGGCTCCCCCGCGTTCTTCGATACGCCGTTCAGTCGCGGCGAAGAAGGCATACCCATCAACGGGCTTGTGTGGATGGGAAGCTATAAAGAGATGTGCGAACGGCTTGAAACCAAGCTGCAAGCCGGTTTCCATTGTGTCAAGTTGAAAATCGGAGCCATCGACTTTGAGCGCGAACTCGACCTGATTCGTCACATCCGCGATAACTTTACAAGAGAACAGGTAGAGCTTCGTGTCGACGCGAACGGGGGCTTTACGCCCGACAACGCCCTGCAACGTCTGGAGGCCTTGGCCCGCTATGACATCCATTCCATCGAACAACCCATTCGCCAACATCAGTGGGCGGACATGGCCCGGCTGTGCAAGGACAGCCCGTTGCCCATCGCCTTGGACGAAGAACTGATTGGCGTGAACGTGAAAAGCATGAAGGAGGCGTTGCTCGAAACGATTCAACCGCAATACATTGTGCTGAAACCGAGTCTGCATGGGGGAATGTTCGGCTCGTCGGAATGGATTGAATTGGCTCGCCGGCATGGCATTGGCAGCTGGATAACGTCTGCTTTGGAGAGCAACGTGGGGCTGAATGCCATCGCCCAATATTGCGCGAAGACGTATGGCCCTTGCATAACCATGCCGCAAGGACTGGGCACTGGCCAACTCTTTGTGGACAACGAACCCGTTGTCCGCTTTCCGGCGGCGACGCCGTTTGACTGTCTGCACATTCGGAAAGACGAACTTTGGTTTCAATAAAATGGGCAAATGAGTCGGTTGGAAGAGTTTTTAAACGAGTGGAACGCCGCGTCGCCGTTTGTCTCGGTGCATACTTCGGGCTCTACGGGAAAGCCGAAGCCCATGCTCGTTGCAAAGCAGTCCATGCTTCATTCGGCCCGCGTCACCTGCGATTTTCTGGGATTGCGGCCTCATGACACGGCTTTGCTGTGCATGAATTTGAAGTATATCGGTGCCAAGATGATGGTCGTCAGAAGCATTGAAAGGCAATTGCAACTTTTTTCCGTAGCACCAACGGGACACCCTTTGTCCGATTCGGCGCTTGCCAAAGTCTTTTCCGTGACTTTCAAAGCAGCCCCCTTCGGCTCGCCTGTGCCCGTTCCTGTATGCCCTGAAACCTTTCCCGCGTCTTTTTCATTGGTCGCCATGGTGCCGTTGCAGGTCTACAATACGTTGCAAGTGCCCGAGGAAGCGGCGCGTTTGCGGCAGACGAAGCACCTGATTATCGGCGGTGGCGCAGTCGACGACCAGTTGGCACAGGCCCTGAAATACTTCCCCAATGCAGTTTGGAGCACCTACGGCATGACCGAGACCTTGAGCCATATCGCCTTGCGAAGGCTCAACGGGCCGGCCGCAAGCGACTGGTATGAGCCTTTCGATGGTGTTCGGATCGCTTGCAATGGGGACGGTTGTTTGGTCATCGACGCTCCGCTGGTTCACGACGGCATGTTGGAAACAAACGACCGGGTGGAAATCAAGACCGTGAAAACGGCCGACGGTCGTCGCAAGAGACTGTTTCGGGTGTTGGGAAGGAAAGATAACGTCATCGTCTCGGGCGGCGTGAAGATTCAGATAGAAGAGGTGGAGCAGTTCCTCCGGCCCTTCCTTTCCCGCCCGTTCGCCATCGGTAAGAAGCCGGACGAGAAGTTTGGCGAAGCCATGGTGCTCGTTACCGAAGCGACAGACTTGGCCGAAGTGGCGGAAATCTGCACGAACGCGTTGCCCAAGTATTGGGTGCCGCGTCGTTACTTGCACATCAACGAAATTCCCCTCACGCAAACCGGTAAAGTCGCAAGAGGGGAAGTTGCTCGTTTTATCATGCAACAGAATCCATAATCAATGGGCTTTGATTCTGTTGGAAGTCTTCTTTATTTGATTCCTCGTTCGTTCAATGCTTTCGCATACTTGGCCGCATTGTCCAAATGTTCCGCATAAGTGCGGGCGAAATTGTGCGTCCCGCTGAAATTCTCCTTGGCACACATGTAGAGATAGCTGTGGTGTACGTGATTGAGCACGGCGTCTATGCCCGCAACCGACGGAATGCGAATCGGGCCGGGAGGCAGTCCCGCGTTCTTATAAGTGTTGTAAGGGCTGTCGATGAAAAGCAGATTGTGGTAGATGCGCTTCAGTTCAAACCGCTTCCAGGCAAACTTGATGGTCGGATCGGCCTGCAAAGGCATGCCGTCAGGGTACTCGGCATTGCGCAACATGAGCCGGTTGTAGTACATGCCCGCTATCATCGGCTTCTCCCCGTTGTTGGCGGTCTCTTCATCGACGATACTGGCCAAGGTCATCACTTGATTGTGCGACAGCTTCATTTCCTCAGCCTTGTGTGTACGGTCGAAGTTCCAGAATTTTTTGTTTTCCTTTTGCATCCGTTCCATGAACTTGTCGAGCGACACATTCCAATACATGTCATACGTGTTGGGGATGAAGAGGCAGAGGATGGTTGTGGTGTCGTAGCCCCATTGCTTGCAGTAGGTCTCGTCTTTCAGCGCCTTTGCGATGGCCGCGCTGTCCAGCATTAGCTTCTTTGAAAGCTCGTTGGCCAGCTTTTCCGGTGTCCTTACACTCGGAATGGTAAGGTCTATCGAGGCCTGCATTCCGTTCTTCAGATGTCGGAACAGGCTGAAAGCGCCGTCGCCAGGTTTCAGCGAATAGCGTCCGGTGTGGATGTTGCTTTTGTAAGTGCAGTGTCTCACCAACGTGCGATAGCCGATGAATCCGTGGTCGTTCGATACCGCTTTCACCTTATTATATACAGAGTCGATGTTGTCGTCAGCGTCGATATAAAGATATTGGGTCTTTCCTGTGGCGTTCATCGAAGAGAAGAAATAATAATAGACCAAAGCCACAGCCACAAAAATGCAACCGATGGTCGCATAAAGGTATTTGTTTTTGGTTTGTTTATCCATATAACCTTTTTGAAAACGGCTGCAAAGTTACCATTAATTATTGTGAGAACAAAATATATTTTGTACTTTTGCCTCAAACATCAGTAGGCATGATAAGTAGATACGGTACTTATATTTTTGATTTGGATGGTACTTTACTAGATTCTCTCACCGACCTTTATCTCAGTTGCAATTACGCGTTGAAAGCTTTCGGCATGCCCGAACGCACGTTGGACGAGGTGAGATGTTTTGTGGGCAACGGCGTCAGGAAGCTGATGGAGCGGGCCGTTCCCGGAGGCGCGGGCCATCCGCAGTTCGACGAAACCTACGCTTTGTTTCGCCAACATTACATGCAGCACAATCTCGACCACACCTGTCCGTATCCCGGTATCTTGGATATGCTCCGGCAGTTGAAGGCCAACGGTTGCGGAATGGCCATCGTCAGCAACAAGTTTTATGCCGCCACACAAGAGTTGGCACGTCACTTTTTCGACGGATTGATAGAGGTTGCGATAGGTGAGCGTGAGGATATCCGGAAGAAACCGGCCCCTGATACGGTCATTGAAGCCATGCGGCAGTTGGGTGTCGGACGTGAGGAATGCGTCTATGTGGGCGACAGTGACGTCGACATCGATACAGCCAAGAACAGCGGCATGCCTTGTATCAGCGTCTTATGGGGCTTCCGCGATAAGGCCTTCCTGCTGTCACACGGAGCCACAGACCTTGTCGCGTCGCCTGCCGAAATCACGAACGTGTTTTAAAACGACCTCCCTTCCTCTTTTATTCATACCTGATGGCTTCTATCGGGTCGAGCATAGCCGCCTTCTTGGCTGGATACCACCCGAAGAAGACGCCTGTAAACGTGCAGACCGCAAAACTCATGACGATACTCCACGGCTGAATGGCAATGGGCCAGTGGGCCAGCAGGTTCACGCCGTATGATGCGCCAACTCCCAGCAGCACACCAATGACGCCGCCGGTGACGCTCAACATGATGGCTTCGATGAGGAATTGATTCAGGATGTCAATGCCACGTGCGCCCACACTCATGCGGAGACCAATCTCGCGTGTGCGTTCCGTCACGCTGACATACATGATGTTCATAATGCCGATACCGCCGACTATCAGCGAAATGCCCGCAACGCAGCCCAGCAGTATCGTCAGCATGTCGGTGGTGGAGTTCATCATGCTCGACAACTCTTCCTGGCTGCGGATGTTGAAGTCGTCCTTGTCGGCTTCCGTTGTGTCGGTCGCGTCCTTCAACTTGTGGTTTCTGCGCAGAATGGACGATATCTGTTCGGTCGCCTTGTCCGTGACACCCTCGACAACGGCCGAGCAAGTGATGCCTCCCAGATAGGTCTGGGCCAGGATTCGCTTCATGACGGTGGTGTAGGGAGCCAGCACAAGGTCGTCCTGGTCCATGCCCATGGAATTGTAACCTTTCTTTTTCAAGACCCCGACCACACGGAAGGGAATGCTGTTGAAGCGCACCACCCTGCCGATAGGGTCGCTGCCGTCGGGAAACAGATAGCCCACGACCGTCTGTCCCAGTACGCACACCTTGGCACTCGACTTGATATCGTTGTCGGTGAACATCTCGCCGTCCGACACGCTAAGCTGTCTGATTTCCAAATAGTCGCCATTTACGCCATAGATGGACGACTGCGTGTTGTTGTTGCCATAGATCCATTGGCCGCTGCTGGTGACAGTTGGACTGATGGCCTTGATGTAATTGCATTCTTCTTTGATGGCCGTATAGTCAGCCATCTTCAGCGTTTGCATGGCCGAAGGGTCCTGGCGCACACCGCCACGCATGTCGGCTCCCGGACTGATCATGATCATGTTGGAACCCATCTCGGCGATGTTGGCCTGAATGCTCTTCTTCGAGCCTTGACCGATGGCCAGCATGGTGATGACGGAAGCCACGCCGATGATGATACCCAATGCCGTGAGAAACGACCGCATCTTGTTGGCCGCGATGGCCCGCAAGGCTATCTTGAATAGATTGCTGTAATTCATCTTGTTTCTTTCTTTGGATTCGGAATGTAAAATGTGGATGACTACCGCCTGCGGAGCCGCTATTCGTCGGCATTGGCCGGCAGGGCGGCAAGCCCTTCGGCCGCGCTCATGACGTCGTGGTTGTACTCGTCGCTGATGACACGACCGTCGCGCAGCTGGATGTTGCGGCTGGAGTAGCGGGCAATGTCGGGGTTGTGGGTGACGAAGATGATTGTTCGTCCCTCGGCATGCAACTTTTGGAAGAGTACCAGAATCTCGAATGAGGTGCGGGTGTCGAGATTTCCCGTCGCCTCGTCGGCCAGAATGACGGCCGGATTGTTGACCAGAGCGCGGGCAATGGCCACCCGTTGCATCTGACCACCCGACATCTGGTTGCTCTTGTGATAGAGGCGTTCGCCCAGACCGACGGCTTTCAGGGCTTCGACGGCCCGCTCGTTGCGTTCCCGGGCACTGACGTCGGGATTGTACATCAGCGGCAATTCCACATTTTCCACGCTGGTTGTCTTGGGCAAGAGATTGTAGTTCTGGAAGATGAAGCCTATCTTGCGGTTGCGCAGCGTGGCCCTCTGCGCCTTGCTCATCGTCCTGACAGAAACGCCGTCGAGATAGTATTCGCCGCTGGAAGGGGTGTCGAGACACCCCAACTGGTTGAGGAGGGTGGACTTGCCGGAGCCTGATTTGCCCATGATCGTTACAAATTCACCTTCACGAATGGTGAACGAGACGCCGCGGAGCGCATGCACGGTCTCGTCGCCGACCCTGAAATCGCGCTTCACATTCTGAAGTTCGATGACCACCTTCCTATTGTTGTCTGTTATTTGTTCAGTCATACTGATATGGTTTTGAGGACTTTGCCAGGCCAAAACAGCTCGGGCATGGCTCGTTGAACGGAAAATCGTGTGGGATGGTGGTCACTTCCTCTTTCGGGGGCCGGGCGCAAACGGGCTCGACTCTTGCGAAGCGGCAGCTTCCTCCTGGTTGCTGACAACTTTCAGCTCCGTAATGACGCGCTTGCCTTCGCCGATTCCACCCAGAATCTGCGTATGCGTGCCGTCGGTTTCGCCGATGTTGACAGGAACGGCCTTGACCGCATTGCCTTCTTCCACCCACACTTTATTCTTGCCGTTGCAGTCGACAATCTTCTTGTTGCCGACGGTTTCCTTGGTCGGTGTGAAGCGGAGCGCCTTGTTGGTGACGCTGACGACACCCTGACGCTCGGCCGTATAGATGGTGACGTTGGCCGTCAGGCCGGGTTTCAGCTTCAAGTCGGCGTTGGGGGCACTGATGACCACTTCGTAGGTGACCACGTTGTTGGTGGTCGTGGCTTGCTGGCGCACCTGTTTTACCGTACCTTCAAACGTGTCGTTGGGATAGGCGTCCACGGCGAAGGTCACCCTTTCTCCCTGTCGAACATCGCCGATGTCAGCCTCGTCGACATCGGCCACAACCTGCATGTTGGTCAGATCCTGGGCTATCGTGAAGAGTTCGGGCGTGCTGAAGCTGGCCGCCACGGTCTGACCTTCCTCCACCGACTTTGAAAGTACGACCCCGTCGATGGGCGAAGTGATGGTGGCATAGCCGAGGTTGGTCTGCGCCTTGCGCACATTCTCTCGTGCCGTGGCCACCTGTTCCTTGGACTGCTGGTAGGCGAGGCGGGCACTTTCGTAGTCGTCCGCGCTCACGAGCCCCTTCTTGTAGAGCGTGGCGTAGCGATTGAAGTTGGCCTGTTGATAGGTCAGGTTGCTCTGGGCATTGCTCATGTTGGCCTTTGCCGTGTTCAGTTCACTGGTCAGGTTGGTCTTGTCGAGTTCGGCAATGACCTGCCCCTTCTTCACAACGCTGTTATAATCGACATACAGCTTGCTCACAATACCGCTCACCTGGGTACCGACTGTGACGCTCGTGACCGGCTCGATGCTGCCCGTGGCCGTGATGCTGTTCTGGATATTGGCTTTGGAAACCTTCTCCATGACGAAACTCACCTCCTCTTTCTTCTTGCCATCCGTCAGCAGAAAGGCACTGATAGCTAAGAGGATGAGCGCGATGACGCCAATCCAAATCTTGTTTATCCGTTTCATATCTCTCTTGTTTTGTTCCTTTAAATAGTCTCTTGTTGAATGATAGTCGGTCCATCATGAAGCCGATGGAGTCTCAGTTGTAGTTCTTGTCTTTTCAAAAGCAGCCCTTTGAGCTTGCAAGAGCGGCCTTTTCGTCGTGTAAAAGCTACCCTTTTGCATTGTAAAAGCAGCCCTCTTACAAGCTGAAAAGGCAGCTTTCATATTTCATCGGAATGCCATTTCCCATTTCACACTCCACATTTCTCATTTCATCGGGGTGCCATTCCGGTAGAAACTCAACATGCCGAGATTCAGAATGGTAAGGTATTTGCTTTGCAATTCATTCTGACGGGCCTTCAACAGGTTGTCCTTGCCCGTGCGGAGCTCGACGATGTTCTTCAACCCGAGCCTGAATTGCTCGCTCAAAAGGTCGTAACTGGTCTGCGCGCTCTCCGTGCTGACCTTGGCTGCCTTGAACTGATTCTGGTTGGTGACGGCCTGAAGCCAGTAGTTTTCGATGGTGGAGTAGAGGGTGGTTTGCTCGTTCTTCAAGTCGAGCATGCTGCTTTCTCGTTGCAACAGAGCCTTGTTCACGGCCGTCCGCTTCGTCCGATTGTCGAAAATGGGCACCCTCACGCTGATGCCTGCACCGACCGAGACGTTGTTCTTGAGCTGCTTCGACCAGTCCAGGCTGTTCATGGACGTGGTGTTGGTCGACACTCCGGCGTTCGCACTGATGGTGGGCATGCCCTGTGCCTTGGCTATCTTGAGCTGCATGTCGCTCTGTTCGATCATGTTCCGGTAGCCTTTCAGCTCGGGACGATAGTCCAATGCGGCCGTGTAGACGCTGTTCAAGGTCGGTATTTCCTGCATGGCCATGTCGTCGGAAGCCTCGGGGGTCGTGACGTTGAAGTCCTCGTCGTCCGTTATTTGCAGCAGTTGCTTCAATTGACGCTTGTAGTTCTTGGTCGCACTTTCGGCCGAGACGACGTTGTACTCGTCCTGGGCGCGCTGCGCGGTCAGCTGGGCAAGGTCGGCTTTGCTCATTTTTCCAATCTTCACCATCTCCTTTCCGCGCGCTTCGTTCTGCGTGCTGCTCTCCAGACTCTCCTTGTTCACCTTGACGGCTTCGGTCGAATAGAGGATTTGAACGTAGAGTTGGGCGATCTGTTCCTGGATGTTGTTGGCCGTCGTGGCTGAGTCCAGACCAGCCTTTTCCTCAATCAGCTTGTTCAACTTCACCGTATTGTGATTGCGGTTGCCGTTCCACAAAGTCCAATTGCCGCTCAAACCATAGGTTCCATTGTAGTAGAATTTATCCACAGAGCTTCGGGAATAGCCGTCACCGCTGATTCCCGACTCTATCCAAGGGGTGTAAGTGAAGTTCTGACTGGTGGAAAAACTCAAGTCAGGGAGCAGGGCCGCCTTGGCTTGCAGGACGTCTTCGTTGGCGCTTTGCCGCTGGATGCGCTGTTTCTGTAGTGAGATGTTGTTTTGCAAGGCATAGTTGATGCAGTCTTGCAGCGACCAGTTGCGGGCCGAACTTTCCATCGTGGGTGTCAGAAAGGCAAGACCCAGTAAAAATGTAGCTAATGACTTTCTCATAAATATTTGTTTATTTCCGTTTGACGCGAATGTCTCTTCAATGTTGATACATCTTCTTCAAAGTTCATCTTTTTGATGATGGATTGGTGCAAAAAGTCTATCAGGCCATCTGTTTCTTAACACTAATTCGTAAACGGAACGGCAATATTAACATTCTGTCACTCGAATGCCATGCAACCGACAAGCGAAGCTGCGTCGGAGGACAGCTTTCCGCCCGCCCAAACCAAAGGAATATGGATTGCCCCTGCATATCTGCGGGGAACCAAGCGAAGGGTTGCCTGTTGATTTTAATGATTTTATCTTTCAAAAGATAATGAAGTATGATTATTTTTGTATCTTTGCACAAAAAGACAAGGGTATACCGTATGAAACAAACCAAGATAGTTGCCTCGATCAGCGACCGCAGGTGTGACCAGGATTTTATCCGCAAATTGTTCTTTGCGGGCATGAACGTAGTCAGAATCAACACCGCTCATGCCACACCTGATGGTATCAGGCAGATTGTGGAGAACGTGCGGGCCGTATCTCCACACATCGGTATCATGATAGATACGAAGGGACCGGAGGTGAGAACGACGGGAGTGGCCGCGCCTATACATTATTCTATAGGTGACGTCGTGAAGGTTTTCGGCCGCCCGGAGATGGAAACCTCGCACGACATCATCAATGTTTCTTATGTAGACATTTGCAAGGACGTGAAAGTGGGTGACCATCTGCTTTTCGACGATGGCGAGCTGGACATGGAAGTGATGGAGAACGAAGGCCCCATGCTGATTGTCAAAGTGAAGAACGACGGCACATTGGGAGCGCGAAAAAGCGTGAATGTTCCCGGAGAACACATTGACCTTCCTACACTTACGGAAAAAGACAAGATGAATATCTTGCTCGCAGTGGAGCTGAACATAGACTTCATCGCCCATTCGTTTGTGAGAAACGCCGCTGACGTGAAAGCTGTCCAAGATATGTTGGACGCAAATGGAAGTGACATCAAGATCATTTCAAAGATTGAGAACCAGGAAGGAGTGGACAATATAGACGAAATCATCGATGCCTGCTATGGTATCATGATTGCGCGTGGTGATTTGGGCATAGAAGTGCCCATAGAGACCATTCCCGGCATTCAGCGTCAGATAATCCGCAAATGCGTGTTGAAGAAGCGCCCGGTCATCGTGGCAACGCAAATGCTTCACACGATGATCAACAACCCCCGACCTACCCGTGCAGAGGTGACCGATATTGCCAATGCCATCTACTATCGCACCGACGCGTTGATGTTGAGTGGGGAGACAGCCAGTGGAAAGTATCCGCTGGAAGCCGTCCAGACCATGGCGCGGATAGCCGAAGAAGCCGAGAAGGACAAGGCTCGGGAGAACGACATCGCCATCCCGATGGCTCCGAACTGCGACCAGAGAGAGTTCCTGGCACACGCCGCCATCGAAGCCACACAGAAGATGGGAGTCGCAGGTATCATCACGGACAGCGAGACAGGACAGACCGCCCGCAACCTGGCCGCGTTCCGCGGACCGGTTCCTGTGCTGGCAATCTGCTATAAAGAGAAGACGCAACGCTGGTTGAACCTCAGCTATGGCGTGATTCCGATTTACCAGAAGGAGCATGTGTCTTCACAATATATGTTTTTCGCGGCACTGCGTATGCTGCGACAGAAGGGCTATATAGAATTGTCGGACAAGATTGCGTATTTGAGCGGCAGCCTTGGAGAAGGCGGTGGCACTACATTCCTGGAAATTAACAAAGTGAAAGAGGTGTTTGAACGCCGCTATCAATTCCACTTGCCTGATGAGAGAGTAAGGAAATAAGATATTAAGCTACAATTATGGTAAAGATAAAGACAATAGGTATCCTCACTTCGGGCGGGGACGCACCTGGAATGAACGCCGCCATCAGAGCCGTGACCCGTGCGGGGATTTACAATGGCTTTCACATAAAGGCCATATATCGTGGCTATGACGGCTTGATCAACAATGAAATCAAATCCTTTACGACGGAAAACGTCAGTGGAATCATCGGCACCGGTGGTACGATGTTGAAGACGGCGCGCAGCAAGGACTTCATGACAGCAGAGGGACAGCAGAAGGCTTTTGAGAACATTCAGAAGCAAGAAATAGACGCCTTGGTCGTAATTGGCGGCAACGGGTCGCTGACCGGAGCCATGGAGTTCGCCCGCGAATACGACATTTGCTGCATCGGATTGCCGGGAACGATTGACAACGACCTCTATGGAACAGACAACACAATAGGCTACGACACGACGATGAACACCATCGTGGAATGTGTAGACCGCATACGGGACACGGCACAGAGCCACGAGCGTATTTTCTTTGTCGAAGTGATGGGGCGAGACGCGGGCTTTCTTGCCCAAAACTCAGCCATCGCGTCGGGCGCGGAGGCCGCGATCATACCTGAAGACAGCACGGATGTGGACCAGTTGGCCCAATTTATGGAGCGTGGCATTCGTAAAAGCAAGAAGAGCTGTATCGTGATTGTCAGCGAGAGTCCTAAGTGTGGCGCCCTATATTATGCCGACCGCGTCAAGAAAGAGTTTCCAGAATACGATGTGCGTGTGTCCATCTTGGGGCATTTGCAGCGCGGAGGCCGTCCGACGGCCCGCGACCGCATCCTGGCCAGTCGTACAGGCGTAGGCGCGATTGAAGCAATTCTACAAGGACAGCGCAACATCATGGTTGGTGTGAGAAACAACGAGGTGGTCTATGTGCCGCTGAGCGAGGCGATTCGCAGCGACAAACCTTTTGACAGAAAGCTGATAAAGGTGCTTAACGAGTTGAGTATATAATATTAAAAGGTATTAAAGTTGTTGATAAATTGTCTAAAGTCCCTAATTGTTTTGTGGGATTCGTCATTTATTTCTACTTTTGTTATCTCATTATTTCTGAATGTTAACATTTAAATTAACAGCTTATGTCGCAAATTATAGGGCACATCTCTCAGATTATCGGTCCGGTAATTGACGTTTATTTCAATACGGAGGGGCAAGATGCGGAGAAGGTGTTGCCGAAAATTTATGAAGCTTTAAAAGTAAAAAGACCTGATGGCAGCGAACTTGTCATCGAGGTGCAACAGCATATAGGTGAAGATACGGTCCGGTGTGTGGCCATGGACAACACGGACGGTTTGCAAAGAGGACTGGAAGTGATGACTACCGGCAGTCCCATCACCATGCCTGCCGGTGAGCAAATCAAGGGTCGCATGATGAATGTCATCGGCAAACCTATCGACGGAATGGAAGAACTGAACATGAAAGGCTCGTATCCCATCCATCGCGAAGCACCTTCGTTCGACCAACTCTCCACGCATAAAGAGATGTTGGCGACCGGCATCAAGGTCATAGACCTGCTGGAACCTTATATGAAGGGTGGAAAAATCGGCCTCTTTGGCGGTGCGGGAGTGGGAAAGACCGTACTGATCATGGAGTTGATCAACAACATCGCCAAGGGACACAACGGCTATTCCGTCTTTGCCGGTGTAGGAGAACGTACTCGTGAAGGTAACGACTTGCTGCGCGACATGCTGGAGAGCGGAGTCATCAAGTATGGTGACGCTTTCAGAAAGGCTATGGAAGAAGGCAAGTGGGACCTGTCGCTCGTGGACAAGAAGGAATTGGCGGAAAGCCAAGCCACTTTGGTATATGGCCAGATGAACGAACCGCCCGGAGCACGTGCTTCGGTAGCGTTGTCGGGACTGACGGTTGCAGAGGAATTCCGTGACCATGGAGGCAAGGACGGCGAGTCGGCTGACATCATGTTCTTCATTGACAACATCTTCCGTTTCACGCAGGCAGGCTCTGAAGTGTCCGCTTTGCTGGGTCGAATGCCGTCGGCTGTAGGATATCAGCCGACATTGGCCAGCGAAATGGGTACGATGCAGGAGCGTATCACTTCGACAAAAAACGGTTCCATCACTTCCGTCCAAGCTGTATATGTGCCGGCGGATGACTTGACCGACCCTGCACCGGCGACAACATTCTCGCATCTGGATGCTACAACGGAGCTTTCGCGCAAGATAGCCGAGCTGGGCATCTATCCGGCTGTAGACCCGCTGGGCAGCACTTCCCGCATCTTGGACCCGCTCATCGTAGGCAAGGCCCACTATGACTGCGCACAACGTGTGAAGCAATTGCTGCAGCGTTACAACGAACTTCAGGACATCATAGCCATCTTGGGTATGGACGAACTTTCCGATGAAGACAAGCTGACCGTGAATCGCGCGCGCCGTGTGCAGCGTTTCCTTTCGCAGCCATTCACCGTGGCAGAACAGTTCACGGGACTGAAAGGCGTGATGGTGCCCATTGAAGACACCATCAAGGGGTTCAACGCAATCCTCGACGGTGAAGTGGACGACCTGCCCGAACAGGCCTTCATCAACGTGGGAACGATTGAAGACGCCAAGGAAAAGGCCAAGAAACTGCTTGCAGCTGCCAGCGCTTAAGCGTTCATGTATTTCATGTGAGCAAATAAACTTTTAAACAGACGCTATGATGCAGTTGAAAATCGTGTCTCCGGAGAAGATTCTCTTTGTGGGAGAAGTTGGCAGCGTGGTGGTTCCCGGCTCCATCGGCATGTTTGAAATATTGGAAAACCATGCACCAATCATTTCTTCTTTGGAGAAGGGCGTAGTGACTTACAAGCCGGCCGGCACCGAAGCAACCAGCTTGGAGATTCAAGGCGGCTTTGTCGAGGTGCAAAAGAATGAAGTTCGCTTGTGCGTGGAATTGTAGAAAGAACACGAAAGGAAAATGACAGGGTTGAAATCGGCAAGTAGAAAGTATGTTCGGCAAACGCTAAAGATTGTCTTCGGCTTGTTTCTTCTGGAATTGCTTGTTTGTCAACTCCTCGATGTTGGACTGCTGTTGACTCCCATCATGGTCAGTATGTTTTTCGCATTGGCCGTGGACATTGCCGACGCGTGCGTATGGCCGAAGATAGAAGGCAAAGCCGACGAGACAAAGGCAACTTTCTTCATGGCCGTTTCCGGCTTCAGATTCTTGCTGGCCTTGCTGTTGCTGTTCGTCTATTACTTGGTTTCAGACCGTGATGGCATGGTCGCATTCCTGTTGTCATTCGCCCCGTTTTATCTGGCAGTCTTGTTGCATCATTCCCTTTTCTTTTCCCGCTTGCGAAATACCGCTGGACATCTTGACAAATGAAATTATAATAAGATGAAACAATTAAAATATCTACTCCTTTTGGCTGCCTTGACATTCCTGCCATTGCAAACAATGGCTGCACATCATGGTGCGGAAGGGGGAGAAATGAATATTTCCGAGATAGTGCTGAGCCACCTTTCCGACGACTACGAGTGGCACATTGCCACTTATGAGGGGAAGACGCTCAGCATTCCGCTACCCATCATCGTGCGAAGCTCCGCCACGGGAACCTGGAGTTTCTGCACGCCCGAGACGCTGCCCGGCAACTTCTACTTCGACGCCACGCATCATGGCAAGATCTACGAGAAGCTGCCGGACGGGAGTTCGACCCGTCCGCTTGACCTGAGCATAACCAAGACCGTCGCCCAAATTTGGATTGTGGTCTTTGTGTTGTTGGGGATATTCGGCTATTGTGCCAGATGGTACAAGGGCAAGGACGAGAAGAGCGAGGCTCCCCGCGGCTTCGTCGGCGCCATGGAGATGATCGTGATGACGATCAACGACGACGTCGTGAAATCTTCCATAGGCGAGAAGCACTACAAACGCTTCGCCCCCTACCTGCTGACGGTCTTCTTCTTCATCCTCACCGCCAACCTCATTGGTCTCATCCCTATATTCCCTGGCGGTGCGAATGTGACGGGAAACATCAATATAACCCTGTTCCTGGCCGTATGTTCCATGCTTGCGATAAACCTGTTTGGCAATAAGGAATACTGGAAAGATATATTTTGGCCACATGTGCCCGTTCTCTTGAAATTTCCTCTTCCACTTATGCCCCTCATCGAATTGTTCGGTGTGTTCACAAAACCGTTCGCGCTGATGATTCGTCTCTTTGCCAACATGATGGCGGGGCACGCGGTTATCTTGAGCTTCACCTGTGTCATCTTCCTGGGGTGGTCTATGGGTGTGGGGTTCGGCTTGGGGCTCAACGCCTTTAGCATCATCATGCTCTTGTTCATGAACTGCTTGGAGCTGTTGGTCGCTTTTGTTCAGGCCTACGTGTTTACGCTGTTGAGCGCCGTGTTCATCGGCCTGGCCCATCAGGAACATGAAGCATAGGGAGAGGACACTGGCCGTCTGAAATGCGGGAAGCCCGCCGTTGTGTTGCAATCGTGGGCTTTTGACGATGCAGAAAGCCAGCTTTTACCTTTCAACCGTGGGCCTTTTGCGATGCAGAAAGCCAGCTTTCGGGTTGCGACGGAGGGCTTCTGACTTGAATGTAGATGCACGGTTTGCCTTTGGATGGCTATCGGATAGAAACAATAAAAATATTAACAACAAATAAAACGTAAAATTATGATCATTTCAACTTTATTGGCAGCTACAGGTCTGGCTCAGCTGGGCAGTAGTCTTGGTGCAGGTATTGCAACAATTGGTGCAGGTTTGGGTATTGGCAAGATTGGCAGCAGCGCCATGGACGCCATCGCCCGTCAGCCCGAAGCTTCGGGCAAGATCATGACCAACATGATTTTGACCTCCGCTTTCATCGAGGGTTGCGCCTTGTTCGCCATCGCCGCCTGCGCATTTATCATTAAATAAAAATAGAATATTGGTCGAATGGAGAATTTGCCATCGATATTGACGCCTGACGTCGGACTCCTTTTCTGGATGCTCGCCGCGTTTCTGGTGGTCTTTTTCTGTCTGGCTCGCTTCGGCTTCCCCGTCATCATCAAAATGGTTGATGAGAGAAAGCAATACATAGACGGAAGCTTGAGCAAGGCACATGAGGCCTCGGAGCGGTTGGCACACATCAAGCAGGAAGGCGAAGCTCTCTTGCAGGAAGCGAGAGAGCGGCAGGCTGAAATAATGAAAGAGGCGGCTGCCACTCGTGAAGCCATTGTAGGGCGGGCACAGGAAAAGGCACATGAAGAAAGTGCCCGAATCATTTCAGAAGCCAAGAAGCAAATTGAAATGGAGAAGCAAAGCGCCATACGGGAAATCCGTGCCCAGGTGGCCGAACTCAGTGTTCAGATAGCCGAGAAAGTCCTTTCTGAGCAATTGTCAAGCGACAAGGCTCAGATGGCATTGATAGACCGACTGCTGGATGACGTTTCGCAAACGCAAGTGAAAGATAAATAAGTGTAGCTTATGGATTTAGGTGTAATATCAGTTCGATATGCCCGCGCCTTGCTGAAAGCCGCTTTGGCAGACAGGCAGGAAGACGAACTTTACAGAGACATGCAGAAGTTGTCGCAGAGTTTCCTTGAGGTGCCTGAACTGAGATTTACGATTGACAATCCCATGCTCGTGAAAGACAAGAAGCAGGCACTCCTGGAGACGGCCTGTGGGCCCGACGCAAGTCTGCTTGCAAAAAGGTTCATCGCCCTTGTCTTGAAGGAGGATAGGGGGAATGCCTTGCAATTCATGGCTGCATCGTATATAACTCTTTACAGGAAGCATAAGAACATCACCCGCGGTAAACTTATTACAGCCACATCCGTCAGCCTGGAGATGAAAAACAGGATGAAACGGCTTGTGGAGAATAAGACAAACGGTTCTGTCGAATTCAACACGGAAGTTGACAAAGACATCATCGGAGGATTCATCCTTGAATACGATACCTACCGCATGGACGCCACTGTCAAGAGCAAACTTCGCAGGATTGCGGCAGAACTGAAGAAATAATTAATTGTTCATAGAATATCAATAACAAGATGTCAGATAAAATAAAACCAAGCGAGGTGTCTGAGGTGCTTCTCAAAGAACTCCGCAACATCAACAGCGGCGAACAGTTTGATGAGGTCGGCACGGTGCTCACCGTAGCAGATGGCGTGGCCCGCGTCTATGGTCTCCGCAATGTTGAAGCAAGCGAGTTGCTCGAATTTGAGAACGGCACGATGGCCATCGTGATGAACTTGGAGGAAGATAATATTGGTTGTGTGCTCTTGGGGCCGACAGCTGGCATTAAGGAAGGACAGACGGTCAAGCGCACGCATCGCATCGCCTCCATACGGGTGAACGACAACTTCCTGGGACGTGTCGTCAACCCATTGGGACAGGCCATAGACGGTCTGGGCGACATCGACCTGACGGACTCTTTCGAAATGCCGTTGGACCGTAAGGCACCAGGTGTAATCTATCGCCAACCGGTGAAGGAACCGCTGCAGACAGGCCTGAAGGCCGTGGACTCCATGATACCCATAGGACGCGGCCAGCGTGAACTCATCATCGGCGACCGACAGACGGGAAAGACGGCGATAGCCGTTGACACCATCATCAACCAAAAGAGCTTCTTCAAGGCCGGCAAGCCCGTATATTGCATCTATGTAGCGATAGGGCAGAAGGCTTCCACGGTTGCCGCTCTTGTCCAGACCTTGAAAGAGCACGGGGCCCTGCCTTACTCCATCATCGTGAGTGCCACGGCAGCCGATCCGGCAGCCATGCAGTATTATGCGCCTTTTGCCGGCGCGGCCATCGGCGAATATTTCCGTGACCGCGGACACAGCGCCCTCGTCGTCTACGATGACTTGTCAAAGCAGGCGGTTGCCTATCGTGAAGTGTCGCTGATTCTTCGCCGCCCTTCCGGCCGCGAAGCCTATCCGGGCGACGTGTTCTATCTCCACTCTCGTCTGCTGGAGCGTGCGGCACGCATCAACAACCAACAGGAAATCGCAGAGCAGATGAACGATTTGCCGTCGTGTATGAAAGGGCATGTCCGTGGCGGTGGTTCGCTGACAGCCTTGCCCATCATCGAAACGCAGGCCGGCGACGTCTCCGCGTACATCCCTACGAACGTAATCTCCATCACCGATGGTCAGATTTATTTGGAAACCAATTTGTTCAACCAAGGATTCCGGCCGGCCATCAACGTAGGTATCTCCGTGTCGCGTGTGGGTGGCTCCGCCCAAATCAAGAGTATGAAGAAGGTGGCCGGCACCTTGAAGTTGGACATGGCCCAATATCGCGAGTTGGAAGCGTTCTCCAAATTCTCAAGCGACATGGACGCCGTGACGGCAATGACGCTGGATCGAGGCAGGAAGAACAACCAGTTGCTCATACAGCCTCAGTACAGTCCAATGCCTGTCGGTGAACAGATAGCCATTCTTTATTGCGGTGTTCACGGATTGATGCACGATGTCCCCGTGGAGAGTGTACGCGATTGCCAAAGTCAGTTCCTCGACGCCATGCGCTCGTCACATGCCGATGTGATTGACAGCTTGGCCGATGGGCAGTTGACAGACGAGGCTGTGAAAGCGATTGAGGCCACGATGGCCAACATCGCAGGACAGTACAAGAATAATCAATAAACGTGATAGAGAATGCCGTCATTAAAGGAAATCAAGACGCGTATAGCTTCTGTAAACAACACCCGTAAGATAACGAGCGCCATGAAAATGGTGGCTTCCAGTAAACTGCATCATGCGCAAACAGCCATACAGAACATGTTGCCCTATGAGAATCTGCTGGAGCATATCTTGAAGTCTTTCCTCGTGACAGTGCCTGAAATCCAGAATGAATTTGAGGAGATGCGGAAGGTGAAGCGCGTGGCGCTTGTCGTTTTCACCAGCAATAGTTCATTGTGTGGTGGTTTCAACAACAATGTACTGAAGTTGTTGCAGAATGCCATTGATGAGTATACGGCTGCAGGTGTTGAGGACATCGTTGTCTATCCCATAGGGCGCAAGGGCGAGGAATATGCCGGCAAGCGAGGATTGCGTGTCGCAGGGAGTTTCTTGGCATTGGCCGACAAGCCCAATGCCGGTGACTGCGCATCGATTTCTCAAGAGTTGAGAGACAAGTTTGTCGCTGGTGAAGTGGATCGGGTGGAATTGATCTATCACCACTTCAAGTCGGCAGGCAATCAAATCTTGACGCGCAAGACATTCCTTCCCATCGACCTTGCCACGGAAAATATCGGACGTGAAAACGACAGAGACCTCTCAAGCAATGTGGCGACGGCCAAGGCTCAGGAATACCTGCGCAAACGTCGGACAGACGAGGGCAAACAGGCATCGGCTTCCGCCCATGCCATCAATGACAACTTCATCGTTGAACCCGATTTGGACGCGGTCTTGAGTTCCTTGATACCTAAAGAATTGAATCTGCAAGTGTTCACAGCCTTGCTTGACAGCAACGCCAGCGAGCATGCCGCCCGTATGGTCGCCATGCAAACGGCTACGGACAATGCCGACGAGTTGCTGCGCGTGCTGAATCTGCAATATAACAAGAGTCGCCAGCAAGCGATTACAAACGAACTGCTTGACATTGTCGGTGGAAGTGTGAACAATTGATTGCCACAATCTTTCTAATAATAATAAGGTGAACCCTATGCGGTTCGCCTTTTTTTGAACAATTCGAAAAGTTTTACTACCTTTGCAAAATGATAAGATTCAATGGTTTAATACAAAATTCTAATAATATCGACAATGGGAATATTCGGATTGTTCAATAAGAAAAAGAAAGAGACATTAGACCAGGGGTTGGAGAAAACCAAGCAGAGTGTTTTCGACAAGCTGTCTCGTGCTATTGCGGGAAAGTCGAAGGTTGATGATGACGTGTTGGATAATCTTGAAGAAGTTCTGATTACCAGCGATGTCGGAGTTGATACGACTTTGAAGGTGATAGAGCGGATAGAAGCCCGTGTCGCCAAGGACAAGTATGTGTCTACTTCGGAGCTCAACGACATCTTGAGGGAGGAAATCGCAGCTTTGCTGGCAGAAAACAATTCGGAAGACAATGACAACTGGGATTTGCCCAACACCGGTGAACCTTATGTGATCTTGGTCGTGGGCGTGAACGGTGTAGGCAAGACAACGACTATCGGAAAGCTGGCACACCAGTTTAAGCAAGCAGGCAAACAAGTGTATCTGGGCGCCGCCGACACCTTCCGGGCTGCTGCCGTCGAGCAAATAAGCATTTGGGGCGAACGGGTGGGAGTCCCTGTCGTGAAGCAGCAGATGGGTGCCGACCCCGCTTCTGTAGCGTTCGACACCCTGCAAAGCGCCAAGGCAAACCATGCGGATGTCGTTTTGATTGACACAGCAGGAAGATTGCACAACAAGGTAGGCCTGATGAACGAACTGAAAAAGATCAAGGATGTGATGAAGAAGGTTGTTCCGTCGGCACCGAATGAAGTTCTTTTGGTGCTGGATGGAAGTACCGGGCAGAACGCTTTTGAACAAGCCAAGCAATTTTCGGCAGTGACGAATATCACTAGTCTTGCCATAACCAAGCTGGACGGTACGGCCAAAGGAGGAGTGGTCATAGGCATCAGCGACCAGCTTAAAGTTCCCGTGAAGTATATCGGTCTTGGAGAGAAAATGGAGGATTTGCAATTGTTCAACAGAAAGGAGTTTGTTGATTCTTTGTTTAAATAGATAAGAGACTGATGAAAAAGAATCAGATAGACATTATTACCATGGGGTGCTCGAAGAATCTTGTTGACAGCGAACTCCTCATGAAGCAGTTTGAAGCCAACGGGTATCATTGTACACATGATAGCAAAAAGCTACAAGGCGAGATTGTCGTTGTGAACACTTGCGGCTTTATAGAATCGGCGAAGGAAGAGAGTATCAATACCATTCTTGAGTTTGTGAATGCCAAGAACGAAGGCAAAATAAACAAACTCTTTGTAATGGGCTGCCTCTCACAGCGATATAAGGAAGACTTGGAAAAAGAAATCCCCGAAGTGGATAGATTCTATGGAAAGTTTAATTACAAGCAGCTGCTGAATGATTTGGGCAAGGCTGACATCCCTTCATGCAATGGTGTTCGCCATTTGACGACCCCACGCCACTACGCCTATCTCAAAATAGCCGAAGGCTGTGACCGGCATTGTGCCTATTGTGCGATTCCGCTTATTACAGGCAAGCATGTGTCCAGACCCAAACAAGAGATTCTGGACGAAGTGAAGAGAATGGTCGCCGCAGGTGTAAAGGAGTTTCAAGTGATAGCACAGGAGCTGACTTATTACGGCGTAGACATTGATGGCAAGCGGCATATAGCTGATTTGATTCGCGACATAGCGGATATTCCGGGCGTCAAGTGGATCAGACTGCATTATGCCTATCCCAATCAATTTCCCTTGGAACTTCTCGATGTCATGAATGAAAAGTCCAATGTCTGCAGGTATTTGGACATCGCATTGCAACATATTTCCGACTCGGTATTGAAGGCCATGCACCGGCATGTCACAAAGAAAGAGACCATAGACTTGATCAAGCAAATCAGAGCCCGTGTCCCCGGCATTCATCTGCGCACAACGATGTTGGTCGGCTTTCCGGGAGAAACGGAGGATGATTTCAACGAGCTTGTCGAATTTGTAAAGTGGGCACGTTTCGAGCGTCTCGGAGCATTTGTCTATTCCGAGGAAGAAGGCACTTTTGGAGCCAAAAACTATGAGGATGACGTACCAGCGGAGGTGAAGCAACGACGCTTGGATGAGTTGATGGCGGTGCAGCAGGAAATCAGCGCGGAAGTAGAAGCGGAAAAGATAGGGGAAACCATGCCGGTGATTATAGATAGAAAGGAAGGCGAATATTACATAGGTCGCACGGAATTTTGCTCGCCGGAAGTAGACCCTGAAGTCTTGATTCCCACCGACAAGAAAGTGTTGAGAGTGGGTAATTTTTATTCTGTCAAGATATTGCAGGCTGAAGAGTTTGATCTTTATGGTGAAGTCGTATAGGAAACACAATGAATAATAAGGAATATATTTCAGAGTTGGCACAGCGGAGTGGATATACTCAAGCCGACACGCAAAATCTTGTTGCCATCTTGGTCGAAAGTATGATGTCCGCTTTCGATGCTGGTGATGACGTTTCCATTGCCGGCTTTGGAACTTTTGAAGTCAGGAAACGTCTGGAGCGGGTGGTCAACAATCCAGCTACCGGCTTGAAAATGCTGGTTCCCCCAAAATTGGTTCTTAATTTTAAGCCGAACGCTTCCGTCAAGGAACGTCTAAAGAACGGGAGGGGAGTGGAATGATTAAAATATCCGATTTAGCTCGTGACCTGGCCGCTCGGCAAGGTCTTTCACAGGAAGAGGCTGACAGGTTTGTGGAGTTGATGTTCAAAGTGCTTCATGAAGGCCTGGTGAACGACCGCCAAGTCAAGGTGAAAGGCTTGGGCACCTTCAAACTAACAAGAATCAGTGCGCGCGAAAGTGTAGATGTAAATACCGGAGAGCGGATTACGATAGATGGGCGTGACAAGATTTCCTTTAATCCAGATGCTTCTCTGCGTGACTTTGTCAATCGCCCATTTGCCCAGTTTGAGACTGTTACAATCAATGAAGGGGTGAATGTGGATCGGCTCGTTGACATCTATAGCACGAACGAAGAACAGGTTGGCAATCAGGAACCCGAAGAGCAGGAAGTGGAAAAGAAACCGGCACCAGAGCCAGAGTCAGAACCAGTGCCCAAGCCAGAACCTGTCTTGATGGATGAAGATGTTGTATCCCCAGCCTCCTCGGCGGATGACGCTGAAGTACATGAAGTCGTTGACGACCGGAAAGAGGAAGGGGATGGCGCCGAGGAGTGCGAAGAAGATGTCAAAATCGAACCCATATCCGATCGGCAAGATTGTTTGGGACAAGAGGGAAAAGAGGAAGAAGGCGAGACTGTTTTATCTTATGAAACTTCTGCTGCCGGCATGCAAGCGGTTGGTACAGACCTGAATGCCAACCACTCCCTTAGGCGGATGGTTATATTGTTGTCCGTAGCCTGCATGTTTTTGTTTTTGATTTCTGCCGGCGGCTTTTATTATACCTGGGTGCAGATAAACCTCAGAAATGTGGTCATTGACTCCTTGCTGCGAAGCGCAAGACAAGTACCGGCAACATCCGTTTCGTTGCAGAAAAAAGGAAATGCCATTTCTCCGGTGAACAAACCGGTCGATTCTCTGCCGTCATCAACCCAAGCGAAGCGTGAAGCGACGCATCGGAATGCCCGTGAAAAGTATGAAACCGATATAAAGCCGCAAGCACCTGCTTCGGACAAGGAATCGTCATTTTCCGGCAATGCCGCCAGCAAGAACAGTTCCGACGCAGACATGGACTACAAGTTGCTGAACAGTCAAGATGTCAGAGTTAGAACAGGTGCTTATAGAATCATCGGTGTAAAGACCGTTGTTAGGCTGAGACCCGGACAAACGATACAAACAATAAGTAGGTCGCATTTGGGACCGGATATGGAGTGCTATGTCGAAGTGCTTAACGGCCGCAAGACTGTGTCTCCGGGAGATTATTTGAAAATCCCAGCATTGAAATTGAAAAGGGCGCGTGAGCGCAAAGCGTTGTAAGCAGTCGAAAAGCTGCTTGAGCGTTCTTGTTATTTGTAGTTTGAAAATTTGTAAATTATAAAAATAAGAACTACTTTTGCAAACAAATAAAGTTTAGAACATTGACTCATGAAAAAAATAGTACGTTCTATATTCGTGTTATTGCTTATCGCATTGGTTACCAGCTGCTCCAGCAGTAAGCAAGTTCCTTATTTCCAAAACATCGACCAAATCAGTCTGGAATCCTCCAAGGGGCTTTATGACGCAAAGATCATGCCTAAGGATATGTTGACAATTACAGTCATTACAACCGATCCCAAGGTTGCGGCACCTTTCAATCTATCTGTTCAAAATACAATCAGCAGTCTGGGACAGTTGAGTACGGGTGCCGGTTCTCTTCAAGGCTATCTTGTCGACAATGATGGGAACATCAATTTTCCAGTAATAGGAAAGCTGCATGTGCTTGGGCTGACAAAGACCCAATGCCAAGATTTGATTAGGAAAAAGGTCGCCCCCTATCTGGCGGAATCAGAGAATCCAGTCGTCACTGTCACCATGGCAAGTTATCGGGTAACAATAACCGGGGAAGTGAACAAGCCGGGGGTTGTTCCCGTCTCAACAGAAAAAATGAGTATCGTGGAAGCTTTGGCGCAGGCAGGTGACCTGACGATATACGGCAAGCGCAATAACATTATGTTGATAAGGGAAAATGCCGATGGACAAAAAGAGGCGCATCGGTTGAATCTCAACGATGCTAATTTAATCAATTCACCTTATTATTATTTGCAACAAAACGACATCATCTATGTTGAACCCAATAGGGTGCGCGCTCAAAATTCAGCTATAGGAAGCTCGACAACGATTTGGTTCTCATTTGTAGGAATTGTGACCAGCGTCGCTTCTTTATTGGTTAACATTTTACGGAATTGATGAAAGAGGAAAGAAGAATGAATGCGCACGGCTATTTCATTCTTCTTTTTTTATGACAGAATTACTTTTGCAATGGGATCTGCGCTGAAGGCAATTTACCGGTAAGGCTATTTTGAACAAGTGGAATTTATGGAATCCTTGAAACATGAGTGTGGGGTGGCGATGATCAGACTCCTTAAACCACTCGAATACTATCAGAAGAAATATGGAACATGGATGTGGGCTTTCAACAAGCTCTATCTCATGATGGAAAAACAACACAATCGTGGTCAGGAAGGGGCTGGCATGGCATGTGTCAAGCTGAATACCGAGCCTGGAAATGAGTATATGTTTCGTGAGCGGGCAGAAGGTTCAAACGCAATTACTCAAATCTTCGGGAAGGTACATGGCACATTCAATGCGATTCCGTCAGAATTGTTGAACGATGTATCCTATGCAAAGAAAAATCTTCCTTTTGCCGGCGAAATGTATATGGGACATCTCCGTTATTCAACGACGGGAAAGAGCGGGCTGTCTTACGTGCATCCCTTCTTGAGGAGAAACAACTGGCGGGCTAAGAATCTCTGCCTTTGTGGAAATTTCAACATGACCAATATTGATGAAATTTTCCAACGTCTGACAAAGCAAGGACAATGCCCCCGGATTTATAGTGACAGCTATATCATGCTGGAGCTGATGGGCCACAGGCTTGATAGAGAGGTGGAGCGCAATTTTGTGGAAGCCCAGAAGCAAGGACTTCAAGACCAGGACATTACAAGATATATCGAAGACCATGTAGATTCTGCAAACGTACTGAGGTCTTCTATGGATGGCTTTGATGGCGGCTACGTCGTATGTGGTCTTACCGGTTCCGGAGAACTTTTTGCCATGCGTGACCCCTGGGGTATCCGTCCGGCCTTCTACTATCAGAATGAAGAGTTTGTGGCGGTAGCAAGTGAACGCCCCGTATTGCAGACAACCTTTGATTTGGAATGTTCAGACATCACTGAACTTCAACCAGGCTGTGCGCTCCGTGTCACTCGCCAAGGTGCCTGCTCCATCGACAGGATATTTGAAACCAAGGGCAATCATGCCTGTTCCTTTGAACGCATTTATTTCTCTCGCGGGAGTGATTCGGACATCTATCGTGAACGGAAAAAGTTGGGCGAACTCCTGACCGACCCCATATTGAAAGCCGTAGATCATGATATAGCCCACACGGTCTTTTCCTTCATTCCCAACACGGCCGAAGTTGCATTCTATGGTTTGTTGCAAGGATTCAACCACTGGATGAACGAGCAGAAGATAGCAAAGTTGGCTTCATTGGAGCATAAACCTTCGCGCGAGGAATTGGAAAATATCATCCATGATTATGTCAGAAGTGAGAAGGTGGCCATCAAGGATATCAAATTACGTACCTTTATAGCAGAGGGAAACTCCAGAAACGACCTTGCTTCCCATGTCTACGACATCACCTATGATAGTTTGGAATCCAATAAAGATAATTTAGTAGTTATAGACGACAGTATCGTAAGGGGCACGACACTCAAGAAAAGCATTCTTCGCATTTTGGATCGCCTGCATCCTCGGAAAATAGTAATCGTGTCGAGCGCACCACAGATCCGTTATCCGGATTATTATGGAATAGACATGCCACGCTTGGAGGAATTCTGTGCGTTCCGTGCGACGATGGAATTGCTCAAGGAGCGCAACATGCTGGATTACGTTCATGGGGTGTACAAGGAGTGCAAGGAAGAACTTCTAAAACCTAAGCACGACCGGCATAACATTGTGCGTAAGATTTACAAACCGTTTACGGTGGATGAAATCAATCGCAAAATAATAGAGATATTACGTCCGCAGGACATGGGGACGCCCGTAGAAATTGTTTATCAGTCCATTGACGGACTCCATCAGGCAATCCCGCAACATCGTGGCGACTGGTATTTTACAGGACATTATCCCACCCCTGGTGGAACGACACTTTGCCTTCAGGCATTCATTCAATTTATTGACAATTCAACCCATATATAATGAAAAACGTAACTTTAGTCTTGGAAGATGGAACTCTGTTTCATGGTAAGTCGTTCGGCTATGAACAGCCTGTTGCAGGAGAGGTTGTCTTCAACACGGCCATGATGGGCTATCCTGAAAGTTTGACAGACCCTTCTTACGCAGGTCAGTTGATGACGCTCACCTATCCCCTGGTCGGCAATTACGGGGTACCTCCCTTTACAGTTGAACCAAATGGGCTGCCCACCTACATGGAAAGCGACCGTATCTATGCTTCTGCCATCATTGTTTCCGATTATAGTGAGCAATACTCTCATTGGAATGCCTCGGAAAGCCTTGCTTCATGGCTGAAGCGCGAAAAGGTTCCGGGCATTACAGGCATTGATACCCGCCAATTGACCAAAGTATTGCGTGAACACGGGGTGATGATGGGCAAGATTCTCTTTGATGACATGCCTGAAATCATTCCCGAAGCAGATTATGAAGGTGTCAATTTTGTGGACAAAGTTTCTTGCAAGGAGATAGTCAGATATAATGAAGGCTGTGGGGCTAAAGTCGTTCTCGTCGACTGTGGCGTCAAAGCCAACATCATTCGAGAATTGATTCAACGTAATGTGGAGGTCATCAGGGTGCCTTGGAACTATGACTATACATCCATGGAATTTGACGGTTTGTTTTTGGCCAACGGCCCCGGTGATCCGAACATGTGCCAAGCCGCAGTCGACATTCTCCGCAAGCAGATGAACCTCAGCCGCAAGCCCATTTGTGGTATCTGCATGGGCAATCAGCTGCTGGCAAAAGCGGGTGGTGCCAACATTTACAAACTCAAGTATGGACACCGCTCTCACAATCAGCCAGTCCGAATGGTTGGCACAGACCAATGCTTCATCACAAGCCAGAATCATGGCTATGCCGTTGACGCTTCTACTTTGGGTAGCGGCTGGGAAGAACTTTTCGTGAATATGAACGATGGTTCTAACGAGGGGATTCGCCACAAGGACAATCCATGGTTTTCCAGTCAGTTCCATCCGGAGGCCTGCTCCGGCCCTGTCGACACGGAATTCATCTTCGACAATTTTGTATCGACACTTCGTCAATAGTCTCAGTTTCTCCCAATCTTACAATTCAAATTATGAAAGATAATACAATAAATAAAGTCTTGATTCTCGGATCAGGCGCATTGAAAATAGGTGAGGCCGGAGAATTTGACTATTCCGGTTCACAAGCACTGAAAGCTCTCCGAGAAGAAGGGGTGAAAACCGTGCTGATCAACCCCAACATTGCAACCGTTCAGACGTCGGAGGAGGTTGCCGACCAGATTTATTTCCTACCGGTGCAGCCCTACTTTGTCGAGCGGGTCATCCAGAAAGAGAAACCCGACGGCATTCTTCTGAGCTTTGGTGGACAGACGGCCTTGAACTGTGGTGTGGCACTTTACCGTTCGGGCATTCTTGAAAAGTATGGTGTCAAAGTGCTTGGTACACCTGTTCAGGCAATCATCGACACGGAAGACCGTGAACTCTTTGTCGAGAAACTTGATGAAATCGACGTGAAGACCATCAAGAGCCAGGCTTGCGAAACGATGGAGGAGACAAGGTCTGCCGCTGCGGAGTTGGGCTATCCGGTCATCATTCGTGCCGCCTATGCTCTTGGAGGACTGGGCAGTGGCTTTGCCGACAACGAAGAAGAACTGGACCGGCTTGCCGAGAAAGCGTTCTCTTTCTCGCCGCAGGTACTTGTCGAAAAGAGTTTGAAGGGATGGAAGGAAATTGAATACGAAGTTGTTCGCGACCGATATGACAATTGCATTACGGTGTGCAATATGGAGAATTTCGACCCGCTCGGCATTCATACGGGCGAGTCTATCGTGATTGCGCCTTCCCAGACTTTGTCCAACAGCGAGTATCACAAGCTCCGTGCCTTGGCCATCAAAATTATCCGCCACATTGGCATTGTGGGCGAATGCAACGTGCAGTATGCTTTCGACCCCGCAAGCGAAGACTACCGCGTGATAGAGGTGAATGCCCGCTTGAGCCGCTCTTCGGCCCTTGCATCCAAGGCTACGGGCTATCCTTTGGCCTTTGTCGCGGCCAAGTTGGGTATGGGCTACGGCCTTTTCGAGTTGAAGAACTCTGTCACAAAGACGACGAGTGCTTTCTTCGAACCTGCATTGGACTATGTCGTTTGCAAGATACCACGTTGGGACTTGTCAAAATTCCACGGCGTGGACAAGGAACTTGGCTCGAGCATGAAGTCGGTAGGGGAGGTGATGGCCGTCGGCCGCAACTTTGAAGAAGCCATCCAGAAAGGCCTCCGCATGATAGGGCAGGGCATGCACGGCTTCGTCGAGAACAAGGAATTGGAAATCAGCGACATCGACGCCGCGCTCCGTGAGCCTACCGACAAGCGCATCTTTGTCATATCAAAGGCCATGCACCGTGGCTATACTGTAGACCAGATTCATGAACTGACCAAGATAGATCGCTGGTTCCTTTACAAACTGCAACATATCATCGACATTGACGAACGGTTGAAAAAGCGCAACATCAACACGCTTGACAAAGATATCCTGCGCGAGGCCAAGGTCTATGGCTTTACGGATTTCCAGATTGCGCGTGCCGTCAAGCTGGAGGACGAACTGCATAACATGCACAAGGCAATGCTCGTGGTTCGTCAACTGCGCAAAGGCTTCGGGATATTGCCGGTTGTCAAGCAGATTGATACTTTGGCGGCGGAATATCCTGCCCAGACGAATTACCTTTATGTGACTTATGCGGGAGAGGCGCACGACGTTTCGTTCAGCAATGCTACGTCGGCTATAGGCCCCAAGGTACCTTCGGTCATCGTCTTGGGCTCCGGTGCCTATCGCATCGGCTCTTCCGTAGAGTTCGACTGGTGCGGCGTCCAGGCTTTGAATACCATCCGCAAGCAGGGGCTGCGCTCCATCATGATCAATTACAATCCCGAGACGGTATCCACCGACTATGACATGTGTGACCGTCTCTACTTTGACGAACTGACTTTCGAACGGGTCATGGATATTGTCGAATTGGAAAATCCGTATGGTGTCATCGTTTCCACCGGCGGGCAGATTCCCAACAACTTGGCGGTCAAGCTGGATGAACAGCATGTGCCCATTCTCGGAACAAAGGCTTCAGACATCGACAATGCCGAAGACCGGGCCAAGTTCTCTGCCATGTTGACGGAGCATGGCGTCAACCAACCGGAATGGAGCGCGTTGACCAGCATGGATGACATACAAGACTTTATCAAAAAAGTTGGTTTTCCCGTGCTCGTTCGCCCTTCATACGTTCTTTCAGGCGCGGCTATGAACATTTGTTCCAACGAGGAGGAACTGGAGAAGTTCCTCCTTCTGGCCGCCAATGTCAGCGAAGACCATCCGGTGGTAGTTTCCAAGTTCATCGAGAACGCGAAGGAAATAGAGATGGATGCCGTTGCGCGTGATGGTGAAATCATGGCCTACGCCATCAGTGAGCATATCGAGTTCGCCGGTGTGCACTCGGGAGACGCGACGATACAATTCCCACCGCAAAAACTCTATGTTGAGACGGTTCGTCGTATCAAGCGTATCAGCCGCGAAATCGCGAAGGCCCTGCACATCAACGGCCCGTTCAACATTCAGTTCATGGCGCGCGAAAACGAGATTCTTGTGATTGAGTGCAATCTGCGCGCTTCTCGCTCGTTCCCGTTCGTGAGCAAGGTTCTTAAGCTTAACCTCATCGAATTGGCTACGAAGATTATGCTGGGTATTCCTGTGGAGAAGCCCAACAAGAACCTGTTCGACCTCGACTACGTGGGTATCAAGGCCAGCCAGTTCTCGTTCAATCGCTTGCAGAAAGCCGACCCTGTATTGGGTGTCGACATGAGTTCTACGGGCGAAGTCGGCTGCTTGGGCGACGACACGAATGCAGCGTTGTTGAAGAGCATGCTGAGCGTGGGCCATCGCATTCCCAAGCATACGGTGCTCCTCTCCACCGGTGGAGCCAAGCAGAAAGCCGAAATGCTTGATGCGGCGCGTCGGTTGGTCAATAGCGGTTATGAGTTGTATGCAACCGGTGGCACCAGCAAGTATCTGACAGAAAATGGCATAGCCAATACACTTGTCTATTGGCCTTCGGATGAAGGGAAGACGCCGCAGGCTTTGGACTTATTGCACGAGAAGAAGATTGACATGGTGGTCAATATTCCGAAAAACCTGACCGTACATGAGCTTACGAATGGTTATAAGATTCGTCGGGCAGCCATCGACTTGAATGTTCCCCTCATCACAAACAGCCGTCTGGCGAGTGCTTTCATCTACGCTTTCTGTACGACGAAGTTGGATGAGATGGACATTAAGGCCTGGGGAGAATATTAAAAAACCTAAGACCCACCCCGGCCCTCCCAAAGGGAGGGTGTACTCACTTGAGAAATAGTCAGCATTGTCAGCCGTATCGTTAGTTAGTACACCCTCCCTTTGGGAGGGCCGGGGTGGGTCTTTTGTGTAGTTGTTTATCAGTGCGTGGCTTTCCACCACGCCGTGTTTTCCTTTTGCGTATAAACCGTACTGTTTCGCGTAGGGTCGCTGATGGTGATTCCGCTGAACGTATTTACTTTAAACGTGTTACGAGGATAAACGCTGTCGCCCTTTCTGTTCGTGTTGTAGTACGTCGTATAGATGTAGGTGGTTGTTTTTTTGTGGACAACCAAATCTCTCAATGCAGTTTGGAAGTTTGACAGCAGCGGTTGCTGTACGCCAAGCTGATCTACATACGACGCCAGGTCGAAGAAGACATGATTGTCGTAGCCATCCAAGAATTGAACATTGTCGAGTTTGCCCACGTCGAATTGATAAGACCGGTTAATCGCTTTCATTGCTTGTGCCATCTTTTCGATGTAAGTGCCGCATCGAATGGCCGACAACGCTCCGTATGGCATGTCGGAAGATTGATAATGGTTGTAAAATCCTTCCACCCATTTCTCATAGTCGGGTTCCCCAAGCATATATTGGAAGATGGAGCCATAAGGCATTCCGTCCCCCATCACTTCACTTGTAGACGCCACGAACCAATCCGCCACGTCCTTCAGTTCATAGGCTGTCTCCACATTGGCCATATAGCAGTCGTCGAAGCAGATATAGGTCATCTTCTTGATGGCGGAATGGGCGATGGCATAACTCAAATCGCTTACGTCGTACTGCATCTCTTGTCCGATTCCTCCAAAAGCACGGCTTGCAGCACGTGGCATTGTCGAGTCGCTGCCTCGCGGCGTCCAGCCGCTGCCGTGGCAACCTGCCAATAAAGCATAGCTCGCCGTGTGGCTATAAGCGTTTATCTGATTCAACAGCCTCAGCAAATTCTCCTTTGAAACGGAGTGAAATCCCGCATCCGCATTCAAAGTGTCAAACTCGCATGCCTGTTTGGTCGTGTTGTAGCGTATTCTGAAGATGACGCTTTGGCTTTGAGAATTGGCCTTGTACACGATGATATCGGTTTTGTTCGTTCCCTTCTGCTTGTCGACAGCCTCCTTCATGGACGCGATGTTCTGATTGAAAAAATCAGTCAGCGCCCCTCCGGCAGATGACGTTGAACCTGTCCATGGCATATAGACGAAGAGCGTTCGGTTGGGAACCTCATATTCGTCTTCCGGGAGTTTGTCTTTATGGCAACTGACAAGCGAACAAGCCATAAGGAGCGATAAGCAATAGGGCAGAAACTTCTTCATACGGGATTGGTCAAAGTACGTGATTGATAAAAAAGACCAAACCGGCAATATCCGTCTATTGCCAGTTTGGTCTGATAAGGTCATAAGAACTACTTCTTTTTGAGTTCTTCAATCGTCTGCTTGAGCGTTGCGATTTTCTCTTCCGAGTCGCTTTGCTTCTTGCGTTCCAGTGCGACGACAGCTTCCGGCGCGTGTGCCACAAACTTTTCGTTCGCCAGTTTCTTCTTGATTCCAGCCAGGAAGCCTTCCAGGTGTTTCAGCTCTTTCTCGGCCTTTTCCAGTTCAGCCTCGACGTCAATCAAGTCTCCTACAGGGACGGCGAACTCGCCTGTGCCCACCATGAAGCTGCTGGCGTCGGTCGTCTTTTCGCTGATGATGGAGATGTTGCTCAGGTTGGCCATCTTCATGATGACAGGGTTGAACAGTGCAAAATGGTTTTCACCGAGTGCCTGCAGTTCAAGCGTCTCCTTGGGAGCGATGTTCTTCTGGTTGCGGACGGCACGGACGCCGGCTACAATCTGCTTGACCGATTCGAATTGCTCGGTCAATTTTCGTTCTTCTGCTGTCGGCGCGGCAACGATTAAAGTCGCCTTCATGATACTTTCACCATCCTTTCGGTCGTAGATGTGCTGCCACAACTCTTCGGTGATGAACGGCATGAACGGGTGAAGCATCTTGAGCAAAGCGTCGAAGAAGCGGAGCGTGGCCTGGTAGGTGGCCTCGTCGATGGGTTGGGGCTGGCCGTCGACATAGGCAGGCTTCACCATCTCCAGATACCAGCTTGAGAACTCGTCCCAGAACAGTTTGTAAACGGTCATCAACGCTTCTGAAATGCGGTAGTCCTTGAACTGCTTCTGCATTTCGTCGTTCACCTCTTTCAGTTTGGCTTCAAACCATTCTACAGCCAGTTTGCTGGCAACGGGCTGCTCCATCTTGGCCGTATTCCAACCTTGTACGAGCCTGAAAGCGTTCCAAATCTTGTTGTTGAAGTTGCGGCCCTGCTCGCAGAGAGCCTCGTCGAACAGGATGTCGTTGCCGGCAGGGGCCGCCAACATCATGCCCATGCGCACGCCGTCGGCTCCGTATTTCTCAATCAGCGCGATGGGGTCGGGGGAGTTGCCCAGCGACTTGCTCATCTTGCGTCCCAGCTTGTCACGCACGATACCCGTAAAGTAGACATGCTTGAACGGCATGGCATGCTTGTATTCATAACCGGCCATAATCATGCGGGCCACCCAGAAGAAGATGATGTCAGGCCCCGTCACCAAATCTGCGGTGGGATAGTAGTAGTTTATCTCTTCATTGTCGGGATGGTTAATGCCGTCGAATAGCGAAATCGGCCACAGCCACGACGAGAACCACGTGTCGAGGGCGTCTTCGTCCTGTGTCAGGTCGTCCAAAGCCAAAGTGGCGTTCTTCTGTTGTGCCATTTTCAGAGCCTCTTCGGCCGTTTCCGCTACTACAACTTCTTTCTTGCCGTCAGTTGTTGTGAAGTAATAAGCGGGAATACGATGGCCCCACCACAACTGGCGACTGATACACCAGTCCTTGATATTCTCCAACCAGTGACGATACGTATTCTTGTATTTCTTGGGATAGAACTCGATGTCGTCGTCCATGACCGGATTGAGGGCGATGTCGGCGAAGTGCTGCATCTTCAGGAACCATTGCGTGGAGAGTTTCGGTTCGATAGGCACGTTGGTGCGCTCCGAGAATCCCACCTTGTTGTCGTAGTCTTCCACTTTCTCCATCAAGCCGGCAGCCTGCAAGTCCTTGGCAATCTGCCTGCGCACCACCATGCGGTCCTGACCCACATAGAGACCGGCAGCTTCAGAGAGCGTGCCGTTGTCGTTGAAGATGTCGATGGTCTCCAGCCCGTGCTTCAGTCCGAGCGCATGGTCGTTGATGTCATGTGCCGGAGTCACTTTCAGACAGCCCGTACCGAACTGAATGTCCACGTAGGAGTCTTCTATGACCGGAACAACGCGGTCGACGAGTGGCACGATGACATGAAGCCCTTTCAGCCAGGTGTTCTTCACGTCTTCGGGATTGATGCACATGGCCGAGTCGCCCATGATGGTTTCCGGACGCGTCGTGGCTACGACGGCATAATAGCCATTGGCGTCGCGGTGCATCACGTTGCCCTCATCCTTGCGTTCCACCTTGGGCTGGTCTTCCTGAGCCACATAGTATTTCAAGTAGTAGAGTTTGGAGTGTTCGTCCTTGTAGACCACTTCCTCGTCGGAAAGGGCGGTCTGTGCCTGCGGATCCCAGTTCACCATTCTCACGCCACGATAGATATAGCCCTTGTTGTAGAGGTCCACAAACACCTTGATGACGCTCTTAGAGCGGATTTCATCCATCGTGAACCCCGTGCGATCCCAGTCGCACGAGCAGCCCAGCCTGCGCAATTGCTTCAGAATGATGCCGCCATGCTCGCGTGTCCAGTCCCAGGCATGCTCCAGAAACTGTTCCCGTGTGAGGTCCGTTTTCTTGACGCCCTCCTGCGCCAGCTTGTTCACGACCTTGGCTTCAGTGGCTATCGAAGCATGATCCGTACCCGGCACCCAGCACGCGTTCTTGCCTTCCATGCGGGCCTTCCTTACGAGAATGTCCTGAATCGTATTGTTGAGCATGTGTCCCATGTGGAGCACACCTGTCACATTGGGCGGTGGAATCACCACCGTATAAGGCTCCCTGCCGTCGGGCTTGCTGCTGAAAAGCTTGTTGTCGAGCCAGTATTGATACCATTTGGATTCCACCGATTGCGGATCATACTTACTTGCTAGTTCCATATTGTCGTTTGAATTTGTTTATTCTTCTTTAAAAACGATGCAAAAGTACGAACTTTTAGCGTAAAATGGTTATCTTTGCATCAATAATTGATGTCATTGGCCGTGTTTTAATGGCCTCAATTAATGTAGTTTCATTAAACCGTATTGCTGTGCATACTAAAGAAGAAAAGCTCATGGCCTTCAGCCGGTTGCTTGACGTTCAAGACCGTCTAAGGCAAGAGTGTCCTTGGGATCGCAAACAGACGATGGAGTCGTTGCGGCCTTATACTGTTGAAGAAGTATTTGAACTATGTGACGCGTTGTTCTCTCACGACATGAAGGAAACCATGAAGGAGTTGGGCGACGTGATGGAGCATGTCGTGTTCTATGCGCTGATTGGTAGCGAGACAGGCGACTTCGACATTGCCGATGTCTGCAACCAACAGGCCGACAAACTCATGTTCCGCCATCCGTTCATCAATTGGAAAAAGGACGGCGATTGGTCGGTCAGCAACCCGGAAATGCACATCAATGACAATGGACAGGTGGTCTACAGGGCGGACGAAACCATATCCGAAGACCGTCCGGAAACGGCCGGCGAGGTGGAAATGACGTGGGAGCAGGTGAAGCAGAAGGAGAAGGGGGGCAACGAAACCGTGTTGAGCGGAGTGCCCCGGTCGCTGCCGTCGCTGATCAAGGCTTACCGCATTCAGGACAAGGCCCGCAACGTGGGCTTCGACTGGCGCCATCCCGACGACGTATGGGACAAGGTGCGTGAGGAGTTGGGCGAGTTGGAAGCGGAACTGAAGAAGCACGATGAGCGGAACGCAACCGAAGAGTTGGGCGATTTCCTGTTCAGTGTCATCAACGCCGCACGCCTTTACAAGTTGAATCCGGACAATGCCTTGGAGTCGGCCAACCAGAAGTTCATCCGCCGTTTCGAGTATATAGAGAAAGCTTTGAAGGATAACTGCAAGTCATTCAGCGACACATCGTTGGAGGATATGGACAGATTGTGGAACGAAGCAAAACTTTTAGAACGATAATATATGAATAATGGAATGAAACAAGCACTGCAAGGCAGCATGATTCTGTTGTCGATTGTCATGGGAGCCTGCAACCATCAGAAGACCGCCAAGCCTGAACTGACGATTGATTCCTTGTCTTCAGAATGGGGCAAGGACTCTACGGCTTATGGAATATGTGGCGAAGGAACGGCCATGCACACGTTGGAATTGGTGAAGGATGACGGCGATACGGTCAGCTACTTCATCGAAGACCGCGAAAGTGGTGAGCCCGTTGTGAAGGGCGGACTGCTCACGGGCGACCGGATGGCGGTTGTCGGGCACCTGTCAGAGGGCGAACTCGTGGCCGACCAGGTGATTAATCTGACGGCATTGCAAGGCCGCTGGACAAGCATTGACAAGAATTTTGAAATCCAGGAAGGCGGTGTCGTGGCCTCAAGCGTGAAGGCCGAGTCCAATCCATGGACTTCATGGAAGATATTCAATGGTCAGCTGCTGCTGAACAAGGACACCTTCCGCATCAACAGCCTGGGGGCGGACTCCCTGTATCTGGAGAACGCCGCGGGAATCTTCACCTATAAGCGTCAGCAGTAACTTGGAACCATTCCGCATCCACATATTGGGCTGTGGCAGCGCGCTGCCCACACCACGCCATTTCGCCTCGTCGCAAGTCGTGGAAATACGAGGCAAGATGTTCATGATAGACTGTGGCGAGGGCACGCAAGTGCAGTTGCGCCACGCCCACATCAGCTTCACCAAAATCAGGGCGGTCTTCATCTCCCATCTTCACGGCGACCATTGCTTCGGCTTGATAGGCATGATTTCGACCTTCGGCATGCTGGGGCGCACGAACGACCTGCACGTTTACGCGCCGCAGGCCTTGCAGCCGCTGCTCGACGCGCAGCTGGAGCTGTTCTGTACGGGGCTGGGCTTCAAGGTGGTATTCCACGAAGTGGACACCACCCGCCAGGCGGTCATCTACGAAGACCGCAGTCTCACCGTCGAATCGCTGCCCTTGGACCATCGCATCGCATGCTCAGGCTTCCTTTTCAAGGAAAAGGAGACGGCGCGACACATCCTCCGCGACATGATTGATTGTTATGAAATACCCGTCTCGCAAATCAACAACATCAAGTTGGGAGCCGATTGGGTGACGCCCGACGGTGAGGTCATCCCTAACGAACGGCTCACTTCACCGGGCACACCGGGGCGTAGTTACGCCTATTGCAGCGACACACGCTACTTGCCCAAGCTGGCAGAACGCATTCAGGGCGTAGATTTGCTCTATCACGAGAGCACTTATACAGACGAGATGGCCGATCGGGCCAAGCTCTATTATCACAGTACGGCACGCCAGGCTGCCACCATCGCCGCAAAGGCGCAAGCCGGCAAGCTGCTGCTGGGTCATTACAGCGCACGCTACGAGGATGAAAATGTATTCCTGCAAGAGGCAAAGGCCATTTTCCCAAATTCATGGCTGTCAAAAGAAAGAATGGTCGTAGACGTGTAAGCACCCTCTTTCACCACAAGAAAAATACATTCCCTTTTGCGAAGGCCGTACAGACAGAAGGCCGGAAGCAAGTCGCAACCGACTTGTTTCCGGCCTTTCGGTTGCATGCGCAGCACACCATGCCTATATACAACGAAAGTGGCCTTGCTGACGTCAATTCCAATGTAAGTCATAACTATAACGATTTAATGTATAATGCAACATCCCAGACATCGTGGAACCATCATTGCAAATGCGGGGTCAAAGCCCAATGAACTGTCCGGTTTCGGATGTAAAGGTGTGGGGGCGGAACATGTCTTACCGTCTTGTGACGAATCAGAAAGCGGCCTTGATCCAAACCTTGATGTTGTTAACGAGTGTAAAAGTAATTATTTAATTTGAATATACAACGGCCGTGACCGTCTGGTCGCTGCCTGCGCCTGCGCGGAACAGAAGCTACAATACGGGTATCAGGCCTTACGAGAGGTGCTTGAACTGGGAGAAGACGCGGATTTCCTTCCTGATGAGGACGGGAGGATACAGCCTGACATGACATCCCCGATACCACTGACCCACAAGAATATACGTGGACGTGACTATTACAGAAAAGACAAACAGGAACAATAAAGCTAAAATTATGGAAATAAATAATAAGACAGCTCCCGTAACGGGACAACAGGACCAGAACACCATATCACTGGATTTGATGGGCCGCATGAAATTGCACGGTATGGCGGAGGCTTTCAGGGAAAGCCTTGCCGGCACCACGCCACAGTCCATGACCGCGGATACCTTCCTTTCCATGCTCCTTGCACGTGAATGGGATTACCGTGCCCAGGCTGCCATAGTGCGGCTTACCAGGAATGCGGCATTCCGATACAAGGCCTATCTCGAACAGATTGACTATGCCACAAACCGGGGCCTTGAGCGCAATCAGATGGAACGCCTCGCCACCCTTGACTTTGTACATAAGGGGCAGAACCTCTTCATTACCGGCTCTTCAGGTACGGGGAAAAGCTATCTGGCATGTGCCCTTGGCCACGAGGCATGTAAAAGGGGATTCCGTACTTTCCATGCCAATGCACCCAAACTACTTGGCGCACTGAAGGTTGCCAAAGTCAAAGGTACACTTGAAACTGAGCTCAGGAAGATTGAGCGTTGCCAGCTGCTCATCCTTGACGACCTGTTCATTGTACCTCTTGATGCCAAGGAACGTCCCATCCTGCTCGAAATTATTGAGGACAGGCATGAAAGGAAATCCACTATCATAACCTCGCAGTACCCATCGTCCAACTGGTATGACATGATTGGTGATCCGACAATAGCCGACGCCATCCTTGACCGAATCATTCATACGGCGCATACCATAGAATTATATGGCGAAAGCATGCGTAAGTTGAGGGCCAGGAAAAGCCAGAGTATCTAAAAGGGTAAAATAAAATTGACCCCTGCACCAGGACTTTACAAGGGGCAATAATATTGTGACCAACAGGAGCAAATCCTGTTTGGCCAAAGGGGGCAAAGCAGAGTGGCCTTTCCAGGAATGTCTTCATGTTCCATTTCATCCTCCTTTTTCTCACAATGGTTGTAATTTTATCCTGTAGGTCAACTATTAGTTTACTTTCAGGAAAATAATTCAACCGTTAGGCTGTAATCACCAAAGTCTTTTGTACCTTTGCAGTTGGTTTTAATGACAGCAAGTAAACTATGAGTGTACTAAAAGGAAAAAAAATAAACCAAATGCTTCAATCTGGGCAAAAGAACGGGTTGCTGTTTGCCCCATGGCTTATAGAGCAAGGCTATTCCAAGCAATTGCTGAACAGATATCGTTCTTCCGGTTGGTTATCCTCTTTATGTAAAGGTGTCATGTATCGTACGGGCGATAGGCTGTCCGCTTTTGGTGCTTTGCAGTCTTTCAACGAACAGGTAGGAAAGAGTTTGCGTGTTGCGGCGCATTCTGCTTTGGAACTTTGGGGTTTCAATCATTATGTACCTATGGGCAAGCCTTTGTTAATGATATCAACGGCAAGTGATAAAATGCCACAATGGATGAAGCATGACGTTTTCGACCGTGAATTTAAGTTCTTCAAGACAGAAGTATTTGTCCGTGCACAGATAACAACTTTAACATACTTGGACTGGAGGCTGCTTATATCCTCCCCGGAGCAGGCTTTTATGGAATGTCTGTTGCTTACACCGCGACAATATGATTATATGGATTTATTTTATATCATGGAGCAGCTGACCACTCTGCGTCCGAATGTTGTCCAATCGTTATTGGAAACCACAAAACATTACAAAATGAAGAGGCTGTTTCTATATATGGCTGAAAAAGCGGGGCATTATTGGTATAAAGACTTAGACCTTACAAAAATAGATTTGGGGACACATAAACTCCAACTCGTCAAATCCGGTATATATATCAGCAAGTATAAGATGATTGTCCCAAAAGAATTAAACGATTATGAATGATCAACAATATAAAAAACAGGTGGCATTGTTACTACGCATTATGCCCTTGGTTTACAAGATAACGGATTTTGCAGTCCATGGAGGCACAGCTATTAACCTGTTCCACCAAAATATGCCACGTTACTCGGTTGATATTGACCTTACCTATATTCCGATAGAGTCACGCACGGCGAGTTTGGAAAAGATAAATCAACATCTCGGAGAGCTGAAAACAAGTATAGAACGTGCCATTCCCGGAATACATGTGATACATAAATCCAAAGTGTGGAAATTGCAATGCACGTATGATGGCGCCACGGTGAAAATAGAGGTAAATGGTACAAAACGGGGCATACTTGGAGAGGTTGAAATTATGGAACTCTGCCCGAAAGCGAAGGAAGAGTTCCAAGCCAACTGTAAGGCACACATAGTTCCTTATTCTCAATTGTATGGAGGAAAAATTACAGCTGCCCTCAGCCGCCAGCACCCACGTGACATGTTTGACTGCAAATACATGAAAGACCAAACGTTTGAAGATGTAAAAGACGGGCTCATCTTATGCCTATTGGGAAGCGACAAGCCTATCGTGGAATCTCTGTCTCCTAATAACATAAACCAAGAGGAGGCACTTGAAAACCAATTCAAGGGAATGTCAGATATTCCATTTACCTATACAGACTATGAGCAGGCTCGTGAATCCATTATTAAAAAGGTAAATGACAGCCTTACAAATTCAGACAAGGAATTCCTCGTTTCCTTTGAGGATGGAATACCACTGTGGGAGAAATGTTGCGCAGGGGATTTAAGCCAATATCCATCTGTACAATGGAAATTACTGAATATAGACAAACTCAAGAAACAAGCTCCCGTAGTGAAATAAACTCGCAATTACATTCATGGGACGAAAACGACCGCAAAGCCTATATGTCTGCAATAAGCGAAGCCCTGTCCCCATATCTAACCTCAATAACTGGAGAATAAATGAAACAATATAGCTTTATAGATGTGTGCCAACAAGAGTTAAATGGCATAGAAATACCTCTTATCCAGCGAGATTATGCCCAAGGACGCAAACAAGAAGCAAAAAAGCGTGGTAGATTCCTGCAAGCTTTGCATGAGGCTGTAAAAGGAAAAGGGATAAGTCTAGATTTCATTTATGGAAGTCTTACAAAGGATAAGAAGCTTATTCCTTTGGATGGTCAGCAACGGCTTACCACTCTGTTTCTATTACATTGGTATGCAGCCAAGCGCGATGGCATAGCAAAAGAGGAATGGGAGTGTTTGGGTAAGTTTACATATTCAACTCGTATCAGCGCACGGCGCTTTTGCGAACATTTGCAAGAGTTTACTCCAGTCTTTGAAAGTAAAGACCCTATTTCAGCACAGATGCATAACGAGGCGTGGTACTCGTTATCTTGGGATAACGATTCTACTGTGATATCTATGCTTCAAATGTTGGATGATATTGCGCTTACTTTCCATGATATAGATAACCTATGGGAGGAAATATGCAAGAATAAGAAGATTACTTTCTGTTTTAGAACCCTTGAGGATATGGGGGTTACTGATGATATTTATATCAAGATGAATTCACGCGGGAAGCCTCTTACAGATTTTGAACATTTCAAGGCAGAGCTGACAAATTCGATAAAACGGGAAGATTTCAGCCTGAAAATAGACAAAGACTGGATTAATATGCTATGGCCTTACCGAGGAGATAACAATATTATTGACGAAGAGCTTCTTGCTTATTTTCATTTTGTTACAGACATTATATGTATCAAAAAGGGTACCGATATTATTGGGGCAGATCAAGATTTTGATATTGGTAATAGTTATTTTGAAATGATATCGGTTTACAAAGATGAAGATAACCAGAATATCAATTTATTGGAAAGATACTTTGATTGTTGGTGTGAAATTGGGGATATTGATGAGTATTTCAGCTGTTACCTTGCAAATTCCAAATATGAAGAGTCTAAAGTAAAAGTTTACGATTGGAATACCAACTTGTTTAAGGACTGTTGCGAAAATTATCGGGGAGTAGGACGAAGAGGAAGCTCTTTTACTATAAATAAAATAATAATGCTATATGCTTTTATTATCAGGAACACTGAAGGTAAACATATTGATGATAATATATTTCGTCGCAGGCTTCGGATTCTACGCAACCTTGTGTGGAACTCAATTTACGAATTGAGAACAGATCGTATACAAAAACTCTTGGAAGAAACCGAACAGATTATCCTAGAGGGACAAATTTCAGTCAGCAAGGAAGACAGAGGATTCAATCGACAGCAGAAGGAAGAGGAACTCTACAAGCTAACTTGGTGTGAAACTCATTCTGCGTATGTTGATAGTCTGTTCCATTTAGAAGACCATCATCTTCTTTACGGATGTACTGCTATAGCAGATTTGGGAAAGCCAGACATGATAGAAAAACTTCGTACTTTTCTTAATATCGAATTACAAACCATCAGTAGGGCATTGCTTACTTATGGAGATTATGGTCAAACCATTAACAATTACAAGCAAATAGGCAATGGGGCAGAAGACGTTTGGAAACAGCTGCTACATCCTTCTAACCAGAGAGGCGGATTCGAAAATACACGGCGTGTGCTTGCGGAAATGTTAGACAATAGCCCTGCAGTCACGGAAGAAGAGCTGAATGAAAGAATAGACGCTTATCTAAAAGCAACAGAAACTCCTAAAGATTGGAGATATTACTTCGTAAAATATCCTTGCATACTGTCAAAACCAACCAACGGAAAGTACGACTGGAAAAACAGCTATGAGTTAAATATAATGAGTGCCAATACCTATCGTGGGCGTTATTGGGATGCAATTTCCCTTGCAATATACAATAAATATGGAGAAATAGAGAATTTATTTTTGGATAATTGGGGAAATCCTCTAATGTTACCATCAGGAAATAAACTTGTTAATAAGCAAGGGTATTTTATAGTACTAAATAAAGAAGGAGAAACTTTGCATGAAGAAAAGATACCTCAAACTGCTGGAGTAGACGCTAAGGATAGAGTAAATATGGCATTGTCGCTGATTAAGAATTATTAAATAGACGAAGATGGAAGAAAATAACAAGTGGGTCATTGCAGCAGCCAAAGTAGCACAGCGACTACATAAGGATCAAAAAGATAAGGCTGGTGTAGACTACTTTAGTGGACACTTGTCTTACGTTGCCTCCTTGGGAAAAACATGGCAGGAAAAGGTTGTTGGATATCTTCATGATGCAAATGAAGATACACCTAATAGTATTGACTCCATTCTAATGATGCTTGAAGAAGAATCAAAAGACACCTTGCTTGCTCCAGAAAGAGATAAAATTTCTAAAGCATTACTTCTACTCAATCACCATACAGCCAAAAACAGAGAAGAATATATCAAGTGCATAAGTAGAGATCCGTTAGCAAAAGCCGTTAAAATAAACGATTTAACTCACAACATGGATGTTCGGCGTTTACCACATATTTCACCCAAAGATATTGAGCGATTTGAAAGATATAGGAAAGAGTATGCTATTCTTACTAAAGACTTCACAAGAAATATTGTACACCAAGTGAAGGGTAACTATAAGAAAAGCTTATCCGTTTGACAAGAGCGAGCTAATCATACAAAATATTCCAAACACTAAGCATTAATATTTATTTGTACGTCATACCCGATAAGTTATGAGGTTGATATTCATTGTATCAAAAATTTTGGGTGCAATAAAGGGTGTAAATCACGTAACTCATTGATTTACACCCTTGTTTGCGGAGAGAGAGGGATTCGAACCCCCGGTACCTCTCGGTACGACGGTTTTCAAGACCGTTGTAATCGACCACTCTACCATCTCTCCATGGCTTTCGGTCAGTAATTCTTCTTTTCTTGAAAGCGTGTGCAAAGGTAAAGGATAATGTCTGAAAAACCAAACTTTTGAGTGATTATTTTCTACATAAGTTAAGTTTCAGTTGCAGCGTAGAGTCAACCTGCAAGTGCAAAATTAGCTAATCTTCTCGTAAAAGCATTGTTTAGGTGTATCAAAATTCAATTTTTGTCGGTCTGAGAGTGCAAAGTAAACTGTGTCAGACAACAATAAGAAATATTTTTATACAGTTTATTTTTTATGGACAACAAAGAAATTGATTACAAGAAAGCTGCGGAACAGCTTCGTAACTGAGAAGCATTATTTGGTAAGGACGGTGCTTTGGCACCCATGTTGGAACGCATTTTGAATGCTGCCCTTGAAGGTGAGATGGAAGCCCATCTCTCTTGATGAACGCTCAAAAGGCAACCGCCGTAATGGCAAGATGCCTAAGCAAGTGCAGACACGCTATGGTGAGGTCACAGTAGAAACGCCTCGTGACCGTGACGGTTCCTTTGAGCCTCAGACCGTCAAAAAGCG
>NZ_AUFQ01000012.1 GCF_000426585.1 Segatella baroniae DSM 16972 = JCM 13447 | reverse complement strand
GGCCGTCGCCCGAAAGCGGATGCAAAAGTAGGGACTTTAAAACGAAAAAACAAGGAAATGAGAAAGAAATGTGCGAAAAAAGCAATCTTTTTCCACTTTCTTTACAATAAGGCTTAGAAAAAGAGCTTATATTCACCTCTACACCCTCGTTTTTTTAATCATTGATGGCTCCACAATGCGGGCAGCGGCCCTTACGACGCAAGGTTGCACCGCAATTTCCACATTGATAAACCACTCGATGGTTACGGAAATACTGCCGAAGCGCAAATACGACGTAGACAACCAACAGCAAATAGCCTATATAATATAAGGTGGAAATACCGAACACGATATAATCCACAGCGCATACGGCAGCCAAACCACACAGATACATCACAGCCTCGCCCAATGACAGCTCATGCCGAACGTCATCTATAGCCGCAATCCCTATAATCAATATCGCCCAAACCGATATAAGGAATATTCCCAGAATCAAAGGCACCGAGAAGGGATTCAGCGTCGGATGGAAATAGAAATGCCGCCAGGTCTCCTGCGCAAACATCTGAATGCTGGCATAGAAGGTTGCAGAAGCGGCCACAACAATACACAACAAGGTGGGATAGAAGGAACTGATGTCTCTGAAATGCACGATATTCGCATTCTGGCGCATCAGTTTTCGAGTCACGTAAACAACACTGATGAGACTGATGATGACAAGGAATATCAGCAAATGGACATTGGAGAAAGTGTTGATAAACTGCGAGATCGGGTCGTCGGGCACCACGGCCGGCAACAACCTGCTTTCCTGAATCCATCCAAAAGTCTCCTGGTCACGGGCCAGCTGCACCCACACCGAGTCGGCATTCGCCAATGAATCGTTTTTCAGAATGCGGATGTCCGCAACAACCAGATGGTTGTGCCTGAACACCTTGACCGTATCTATCGGCAAGCCAGACAAGACTTCCTCCGGTTGCTGGCGCATAAGGCTCAGCGAATCCTTGCTGACAATGAAGTTGAAGTTGTTCGTATAGTGGTGGGTTGCCTGGAAAGTCAGTGAATCCTGCTGGTGCTCACTGTATGGCATGGCATTCCCATGACGGAAGGCCGGTTTGTGATAGCATGACGAAAACATCTCCGTCATCACCATACACATTATTATATATATGACACTTCGCACTGACTTCATATTTTATCCATCCTTTCTATTTCGTTGCGTAAATATTCATCTGACACTCATCACACTTAAATTCGAGCTGAAACCTGCGTCCGTCACCCAAAGTGAGAAACAGCGGCTCGTGCCAAACGGGCTTCCGCCCTCCTCGTTTCACGCAGAAGCCCAGCGAGTAGCGTATACAATGGCGGCATTGCATCACCAACGGATTGGCAACACTCCCATCCACTTCGTAGGCAGGCACCACTTCGCCCAAGTTCTCTTGCTCGTAGAATTTTACGGCAGACTCATTGGCTATGTTGTACAAATAAGGGAATTTCTTATATTCAGACTGCCAAGCCACCTTGACAGCCGTCCCTGCCTTGTCCGTAAGCTCATGCACAGCCTTCTTCTCCACATCAGCCTGCAACTTCTCCGTCAAATCACGCCGCAAATCGGCCAACAGACTGCTTGGAATGAAATATCGGTCAGCTTCATCTACGATTTTTACACGCTCACAGCGGTAAGGCGTATTGCCCAATTTCGTCAATTGTCTGTTTACATTCTCCGTCTGCGGCTTCTGTGCCTGCTGATGTTCAAACACGACCACAGCCTTCTTTCCGTTTGCCTCCAGCCGAAACCCGTCATCCGTCAGGCCATACGTCATCGCCAAGTCAATCTTTCGTTCAGCCGTCTTACCTGCCATCAGCTTTTCAAACGCTTCATCATTGTTGCGATACAGTCCGGTTCCAGGCTTCAGGTGTTCGGGCATACGCATGGGAAACAAGCGGTTGCCCACGGCCTTGTTCACCCTGAAACCTTCCAGTTCATGTTCCGCGTTGATGAAACACAACCCATCTCCATTGGCAAATGTCGCCGTCCCGGCCACACTGAAGCTGTTGCCACGTATTTCCTTCACCTTGCCCACATACTCCCCCATGGCCTTGGGCGTATCAAAGCTGGCTATGTCGGGCTGGCGTCCATGAAGAAAATAGGATGTAAAGCCACGATTGAACGTTTTTTGCAGATTGGGTTCAAAGTGATATTCCACCCGCCCATGTGAAGCTCTGCGATACTGTTTGGGATTCTCCTGCACAATCTTGTCCAGTCGTTGGCTATAAGCCGAAACCACATTCTTCACGTAAGCTACATCTTTCAGGCGACCCTCTATCTTAAACGAGCAGGCACCTACATCGGCCAACTCCTTCAGGTTGTCTATCTGGCTCATGTCTTTCAGACTGAGCAAATGGCGTTGCCGTTCAATTACGTGGCCGTCAGAATCGGACAAATCAAACTTCATACGGCAGAACTGGGCGCATTCTCCCCTATTGGCCGACCGATGAAAGCAATACTGCGACGCATAGCAGACACCCGAATAGCTTACGCATAACGCACCATGCACAAACGCCTCCAATTCAACATCGGGCAATGCTGCATGAATCTGCGCAATTTCTTCTGCCGACAGCTCGCGAGCCAGCACCACCCTTTGGAATCCCTGTGCATGGAGCCATTTCACTTTCTCTATACTACGACTGTCACATTGCGTGCTGGCATGTAGTTGAAAATGACAGTCGGGCATTTCCGCTACGATTTTGGACAACACGCCCATATCCTGCAAGAGCAGCGCGTCCACCCCCACTTCATCCAATTGCTTTATCAAAGCCATCGTGTCCTCCAGTTCTCCATCATAGACGATGGTGTTTACCGTCACGTGGACACGTGCGCCGAACTGGTGCGCATAGCGGCACAACTCACCAATGTCTTCCACCGAATTGCCTGCCGCTGCCCTGGCGCCAAACTTACGGGCGCCGATATATACGGCATCGGCACCATGGTCGATGGCAGCCATGCCACATTCCAGATTCTTGGCTGGAGCCAACAGTTCGAGAAGACGCATTGGAAAAGGTAAAAAAGTAAAAGGGTAAAAAAGTAAAGGGGGGGCTTTTAATCACTAACGTATCGCATTAATGTCATACGGCGTTTCCTGGTAAACATAATAGTCTATCCAGTTGCTGTAGAAGAGATTGGCCGAAGAGCGCCAAGTCACGACAGGCCCATCGGCGGGTTCATCATTGCGATAGTAATTCTGCGGCAACCCCACGTCATCCCGCTTGCCGAGGTCGCGCCGATACTCTATATCCAGCGTGTTGGGCGCGTACTCCAAGTGGCCCGTGATGAAGAACTCACGGCCGTTGCGGGCCATCACAATGCTCACGCCGCTCTCCGGCGACTCGGAAACGACCGTCAGCCCATCCACATGCTCTATGTCTTCGCGCCTCACTTCCGTATGTCGGCTGTGCGGCATGTAGAACACGTCGTCAAAGCCGCGGAATATCGGCAGCTGTTGGTTGAGCGGATACTGGCGGAAAATGCCGAACTTCTTCTTTGGCAACGGATATTTAGGCACGCCATAGAAGTGATAGAGGCCCGCCTGTGCCGCCCAGCAGATGTAGAGCGTACTCGTCACGTGGGTGCGGGCCCAATCGAAAATCGCAGTCACCTCCTTCCAATAGCCCACTTCCTCAAACGGCATGTGCTCCACGGGTGCTCCCGTGATGATCATTCCGTCGAACTTCTGCAACCTCAATTCGTCAAAGTCCTTGTAAAACATCATCATGTGCTCCACAGGCGTATTCTTCGGCGTATGGCTTTTCAGCTTCATGAAGCACACTTCCATCTGCAACGGCGTGTTCGACAGCAGGCGAATCAAGTCCGTTTCCGTCGTTATCTTCAACGGCATGAGGTTCAACACCACGATTTTCAATGGACGGATATCCTGGGTATGGGCCCTTGTATCATCCATGACGAATATGTTTTCCTTCTTCAGAAGCTCTATTGCAGGTAGTTTGTCGGGTAAACGTAATGGCATATTCTCTATTAAAATACAATGCAAAGATAGTGAATGATACCCACAAAAATAATGATTATATTCGAGATTCCAAAACGACACGGGTGATAAAACTACAGAGTGATGGAGATTCGCTATGCTTTGAGCGTGTAAAAGCATAGCGATTGGCCGCTAAAAGCAGCCCTTTGACAACGCAAAAGGACTGCGGTCAGAAGACAAAAGCACAGCCGGCAGACTGCTGACATTCGAGAAGTGCAGCGCCGACGACCGTTCACGAATGACGCTTTTTAGTTTGCCAACAAGGAACGAATCGAAAAGAATTCAGTAACTTTGCGGTCATCAAACCCAAAAGGACAATGAATTATACACGACATACAAAGAAATATCTCGTTCTCTCGATGGCCTTACCCTTGTTGATGGCCTGCGGAAACGAGAACAAAAGCAAGGAAAAAGACAACGGACAGGCCCTTCAAAATTCCATCAAAATAGACAGCGCGCTGAGAAATCGGCTGGCCGACTTCGCCAAAAAGCCACGCCCCAAGGGCAACTTCGGCTTTCATGTCTACGACCTGACGGCCGACAAACCCGTCTACGGCTATGACGAAGACAAGGCGCAGTCGTCGGCCTCGTGCATGAAGCTGCTCAGCGGCGTGGCCGGACTGCACCTCTTAGGCACGAAACACCTATATTCCACATCCATCTACACGCAGGGCCACATGGTGAAAGATACGCTCGTGGGCAGCGTGACGCTGAAGGTCGGGCTGGAACCGCAGCTCAACGGGCCCGACCTGAGGATGTTTGCCGAGGCCTTGCGACGCAAAGGTATCAAGCATGTGAAAGGCAATGTCAACCTGGACTTGCTGCTGCACGAGCCCGTGAAGAGCGAACCGCACTGGTATCCCTGGGACTTGTCGTTCTCCCGATATGGCATTTTCTACAAAGGCGCCGACCGCGTGAAGCGGGAATTCAAGGCTGTGCTGCGCAACCAGGGCATTGCCGTGAGCGACGCACAGCTCGTCATGGCGCAGTTGCCCAAGGGCTCGCACTGCATTTTCCGCTTCTACCGCTCCATCGATCGCGTGACCCGGCGCATGTGGAAGAACAGTTCCAACACGCAAGCCACATCGTTGCTCTATACCATCGGGCATAAGGTCAGCCCCAAGGGCAACTACACGGCTGCGGGAGTGGCCTATCTGAAGAAATTCATGCGTGAAGAACTCGGTCTGCGGGACACTACCCTCGTCATCCACGACGGTTGCGGACTCTGCACCTACAACCTCCTTTCGCCCCGATCGCTCACCACCGTGCTGCGCTACGGCTATCAACACAAGCCCATCTACAGGCTGTTGAGAAGCCAACTGGCCGTCGCGGGCGTGGACGGAACGATGCGGCGTGAGATGGCAGGAGCCAAGACGCGGGGCAAAATCAGGGCAAAGACCGGAACACTCTCCCACCCCTATGGCATCAGTTCGCTGGCGGGCTACTGCGAAGGGGGCAACGGCCACCTGCTGGCCTTCGCCATCATGGACACCGACATGTCGGTGCTCGACGCACGGGTGCTGCAACGCAAGCTGTGCGAGGCCATGGTGGAAAAGGAAAAGTAAAAGGGTAAAAAAGTAAAAGAGTAAAAAGCTTAGGCAAGTGTTTCTAAAGTCGCCGGGCGGTTGCATGCGCAGTATGCCGTGACCATGTTCCAACAAACCGCTTGAGTTAAATCACCGAGGTGGAAAAGACAAACGCGTACTTCCAAAAAGCAATTTGGAAATACGCGTTTGATGATTTTGCACAGCCTGGAGATTACCAGAGCTGGAGGCGTTCGTTCTCGGGAATATACATCTTGTCGCCCTTCTTCACGTTGAAAGCCTTGTACCATGCGTCGACATGAGGCAAGGCGCCATTCACACGCCACTTGCCCAGCGCGTGCGGGTCGCGCTTCACGCGGTTGCGGATTTCCTGATCGGTGATGTTCTGGCCCCAAACGCCGGCATAAGCCAGGAAGAATCGCTGCTCGGGCGTGAAGCCGTCGAGATTCTTCAGCGGCTTTTTGGCCGTGGCATTTTCAAACGCGTTGAAAGCCACCTGCAAGCCTCCGTGGTCGGCCAGGTTCTCGCCCAGCGTGAAACGGCCGTTGGAGTGGAGACCGGGCAACACTTCGATGGCGTCGAAGAAGTTGGCATAGAGGTCGGCACGCTCATTGAAACCCTTGGCGTCGTTGGCCGTCCACCAGTCCTTCATATTGCCGTCGGCGTCGTACTGGCGGCCTTGGTCGTCGAAGCCGTGGGTCATCTCATGACCAATCACCACGCCGATGGCACCATAGTTGAAAGCGTCGTCGGCCTTCGGGTCGAAGAACGGATACTGGAGAATGCCTGCCGGGAAGCAGATTTCATTGGTCGTGGGGTTGTAGTAAGCGTTGACGGTCTGCGGCGTCATCAGCCATTCGTCTCTGTCGACAGGCTTTCCGGCTCTTTCGTCGATGACCTTTTTGACGGCGAATTCACGACAAGCCAGCACATTCTCGTAGAACGACTTGGCGAGATCGATGTCGAGTTTGCTGTAATCAGTCCACTTGTTGGGATAACCAATCTTCACATAGAACTTATCCAGCTTCTTGTGCGCGGCAGCCTTGGTGGTGTCGCTCATCCAGGTCTGCGCGTCGATGCGCTGGCCGAGGCTGATTTGCAGATTGCGCACGAGCTGTTCCATCATCTTCTTGGATGAAGCGGGGAAGTAACGCTCGCAATACATCTTGCCCAACGCTTCGCCCATGACGCTCTCCACTTGGTTGGTGGCACGCTTCCACAGCGGATAATCCTCCTTGCGGCCACTCATCGTGCGGCCGAAGAAGTCGAAGTTGGCTTCACGAATCTCGTCACTCAAGTAGCTGGACGAACCACTGATGACGTCCCACTCCATCACGGCCTTCATCGTTTCAGCGTTTTCTGCACCGAGAATCTTGTCGAGTCCCGTCATGAAACTGGGTTGTCCCACCACGATTTCCTGGAGACAGTCGCTCTTCACGCCCTGCGCGTTCAGCGATTGTTCAAGGTCTATGTTGGGATAGTTGGCCTGGAACTCCTTCAGCGTCATCTTGTTGTAGTTGGCCTGCGGGTCGCGCAACTCGGTCATGCTCTTCGACACGAGCGCCAGCATGGTCTCATGTTGGAACACAGCCTGCATCTTCTGCTCGACCACAGCCTCCGAGAAGCCGTAGAGACGGAACATCTTGACAAGATATCTCTTGAAAGCTTCACGAATCTGGACGGTCGCCTCGTCGTTGTTGATGTAGTAATCTTTCTGTCCAAGCGTCAGTCCACCCTGCCCGACGTTGAGGATGTTCATCGTCACATTCTTCTCGTCGGCTGCAAATCCCGAGCCGTAGCTCTCGCCAAGGCCCATGTAAGGGTGCTTCAACTGCACCTCCTTGAGTGCGGCTTTCGTGTCGGCGGCCTCAATCTCGTCGAGCAACGGCTTCACGGGCGCATAGCCTTCCCGGTTGCGGCACTCCACGTCGAGGGCCTGCTTGTAGAAGTCGGACAACTTCTGCTCGGTCGTTCCTTTCTTGAACTTCTTCTTCTGAAGTTCGCCGAGAATCGTGTTGATACGCTTGTTGTTGTCCTCCTGCAACAGGTCGAAGCTGCCGAAGCGGCTGTAGGCGGCAGGAAGCGGATTGTTCTTTTGCCATCCTCCGGTTGCAAACTGGTAGAAATTCTCTGCAGGACTCGCAGTCTTGTCGAGGTTCTGCATCTTCAATCCCGACTTGTTTTGGGCTACGCCGCCAAGTGGCATGGCTGCCATCGCCATCATCGGAATCATCATTTTCATGTTCATTGTTGTTGAAATTATGTTGATTAAAACGTTCTATTCGTCACTGAAAAATAGAAACAGGAAAGCCACCGCTTACGAAGAACGGCGACAAAGGTTAAACATCACTGGCATTGAGCGGCTTCCAAAGCTTCGGAGAGCGTGAACCAATCTTCATTCTCCTTGTCCAAACGCCGCATAAGTCCGGTATATTCTGAAATCAAATCCATGTCGGCCGCATTCTCGGGCTTGCACAGCAAGGCGTCGATTTCGGCCTTGCGGCTTTCCAACTTGGCGATTCGGGCCTCGCAATCCTTCACGGCTTTCTCGGCTTTGCGAATCTTCTTTTGCTGTTCCTTCCGCTCGACATAGCTCTGCTTGCCGGCCGATTCCGCCGCTGTAGCTGTGGAAACGCTTGCCGGCTGCGCAGCCACCGCCTCGCTCTTAGGCCCGGACAAGGCCAGTGCCGCGTCGATATTCTCGGCCTGGTGGGCACGCAGATAGTCGTAGATACCGCCCAAATGCTCACACACCTTGCCGCCGCCGAACTCGTAAACCTTGTCTACAAGCCCGTCGAGGAACTCTCGGTCGTGGCTCACAATGATGGCCGTGCCGTCGAAAGCCTTGATGGCTTCCTTCAACACGTCCTTGGAAGGCATGTCAAGATGGTTGGTCGGCTCGTCGAGAATCAAGAGATTGACCGGCTCCATCAGCAGTTTGATCATGGCCAAGCGGCTCCGTTCGCCGCCGCTGAGCACCTTCACCTTCTTTTCAGACGTTTCGCCGCCGAACATGAAAGCCCCCAACAGGTCGTTGATTTTCAAGCGCATGTCGCCCGTCGCCACCCTGTCGATGGTGTCATGGATGGTGATTTCCTCATCCAACAGCTGGGCCTGGTTCTGCGCGAAATAACCAATCTGCACATTATGCCCTATCTTCAGGTTGCCGGCAAAGGGTATCTCACCCATGATGCACTTCACGAGCGTGGACTTTCCTTCGCCGTTCTTGCCTACGAAAGCCACCTTCTCGCCACGCTTGATGGTGAAGGTGACATGGTCGAAGACCGTGTGTGAACCGTAATCCTTGCGCACCTCGTCGCAGATGACAGGGTAATCGCCCGAACGGAGACAAGGCGGAAACTTCAGGTGCATCACTTTGTTGTCCACTTCGTCAACCTCTATGGGCACAATCTTCTCAAGTTGCTTGACGCGTTGCTGCACCTGTACGGCCTTGGAGGCCTGATAACGGAAGCGGTCGATGAAGGCCTTGATATCGGCCATCTCCTTCTGTTGGTTCTCATAGGCCCGCAACTGCTGCTCACGGCGCTCCTTTCGGAGCACCACATACTGGTCGTAGCTGACGCGATAGTCCTCCACCTGACCACAAGTCAGCTCAAGAGTACGATTCGTCACATTATTAATAAAGGCGCGGTCGTGGCTTACCAGCACGACAGCCTTGGCGCTTTGGGCCAGAAATTGTTCGAGCCATTGAATGCTCTCTATATCGAGATGGTTGGTCGGTTCGTCGAGCAACAGGACGTCGGGACGGCGCAACAAGATCTTGGCCAGTTCGATACGCATGCGCCAACCGCCCGAAAACTCACTGGTGGGGCGGTCGAAATCCGCGCGCTCGAAGCCGAGACCGGTGAGTGTACGCTCTATTTCGGCTTCATAATTCTCACCTCCCATCATCATGTAACGCTCGTGTTCCTGCGTGAATTTCTCCACCAGCTGGGCGTAAGCCTCGCTCTCATAGTCGGTGCGGACGGCCATTTCCTGCTGCATCCGCTCCAGACGGGCCTGCAACTTGGTGTTGTCGGCAAAGGCCTTGCGGGTCTCTTCCTTCACGGTCGTGTCGTCCTGCAACTTCATTACCTGCGGAAGATAGCCGATGGTCGTGTCGTTGGGCACGGCAACAGCACCCTCGGTAGGTTTCTGCAAGCCACACAATATCTTGAGCAACGTAGACTTTCCGGCACCATTCTTCCCCACCAACGCGATACGGTCGCGGTCGTTGACGACAAAACTCACATCATGGAACAATGGTTTTACCCCAAACTCTACTTTCAATCCTTCGATGGAAATCATAAAAATCAATCTATTTTCCTTACAAAAGTACGGCAAACAAGCGATATGGCCAAAAGATTCAGCGCTTTTTGGGTGCCGGCAACTCTTTGCAAGTGGCCTTCACAAGTTCTGAAAGCCTTGCGTGGTCGTCCACGTCGGCAATATAAAAGTAGTCCTTGGCACCGTCGTAAGGAGGTTGCAAGTCGACAACGGGCAACATTTTGCGACCCGCTTCCGTCGGCTTGATATACAGTTTGTCGTCACAGATTAGGCCGAATATCTTGCCGTGGCAGTAAATGCCATAGTCGCCAAACATCTTTCGGGTTGTGATGTCGCCTGCACAGGCGCATTGGTCGGCCACATATTGAACAAAATCGGGATTGCTTGCCATAAAAAACGTCTATGAATTAATAAGAAATCGTTTATGAATCAACTTGCTTCATGCTCAAGGCGATACGATTGCGATGGTGGTCTATCTCGACGACCTTCACCCGAACATGCTGATGGAGTTTCACGACTTCGTTGGGATCGCTCACAAACCGATTGGCCAGCTGCGAGATATGCACCAGTCCGTCCTGATGTACGCCGATGTCGACAAAGGCTCCGAAATTCGTGATATTGGTGACAATGCCGGGCAATTCCATACCCACCACGAGATCGTCGATGGTATGCACGCGCGCGTCGAAGGCAAATTCCTCCAACTGTTCACGTGGATCGCGGCCCGGTTTCTCCAGTTCCTTCATGATATCGGTCAATGTGGGCAGTCCCACCTCGGCTGTCACGTAACGCCGTATGTCGATGGCCTGCTGCCGTTGCTTGTCCTGCATCAGTTCCTTCACGGTGCATCCCTGCTCCTTGGCCATCTTTTCAACGATGTGATAGCTCTCGGGATGGACTGCGGAATTGTCGAGTGGATTCTTGGCGTCGGGCAACCGGAGGAAGCCGGCGCACTGCTGATAGGCCACATTGCCCAGCCGGGGCACCTTCTTCAGTTGCACCCGTGAGGCGAAAGCCCCATTCTCACGTCGATAGTCCACAATGTTCTGCGCCAGCACGGGGCCCAATCCGCTGACATAGGTCAACAGATGGCTCGAAGCCGTATTGAGATTGACCCCCACAAGATTCACGCAACTCTCCACGGTCATGTCGAGTGAGCGTTTCAACTTGGTCTGATTCACGTCGTGCTGGTATTGTCCCACCCCGATACTCTTCGGGTCTATCTTCACCAACTCGGCCAGAGGATCCATCAGCCGGCGGCCGATCGACACCGCGCCACGCACCGCCACGTCTTCATCGGGGAACTCATCGCGCGCTATTTTCGACGCGGAATAGATGGAGGCGCCGTCCTCGCTCACCACGTAAGTGGGCACATCCTTCAGCTGCCGCAGGATATCGGCCGTCTCCCGGCTGGCAGTTCCGTTGCCCACGGCGATGGCTTCAACCTGATATTGCCGCGCTATGTCTTCGAATTTACGGAGCGCGTCGCCCTTCGCCCTGTCGCCGACGGCAAACACCACCGTATGAAAAAGCAATTCACCCTGGGCGTCCAGGCACACCACCTTGCAGCCCGTGCGGATTCCGGGGTCGACGCCCATCACCCGTTTCTGCCCGAGTGGGGCAGCCAAAAGCAGTTGGCGCAGATTCTCCGCAAACACATGGATGGCTTCATCGTCGGCGGCTTCCTTGCTGCTATTGGCAAACTCGGTCTCGATGGCAGGTTTGACAAGCCGCTTGAAGGCGTCTTCGATGGCTTCACCCACCAGCTGTTGGCACCTGCCGAAGCCGTGGATATAGTGCCGTTTGATGCGGTTCGTACATTCTTCACCATCTATCTCAATCGTGATGCGCAAGAATCCTTCATTCTCTCCACGCCGCATGGCCAGCAGACGATGGCTGGTGCAACGCCGAAGCGGCTCGCTGAAATCAAAATAGTCTGAAAACTTCCGTGCGCCGTCAGCCTCACTTCTCGCCTTTACAACCTTGGAAGTGATGACGGCGCCGCGCTTGAACACGCTTCTCACCTGCTGACGGGTCTGCTCGTCCTCGCTCACAATCTCGGCGATGATGTCCTGTGCCCCCTTGATGGCGGCACCGGCGTCCCGCACGTCGCCCTTGACAAAGCGTTCCGCAGCCTTGACGGGATTCTCCTCGCGCTGCATCAGGATGATGGTGGCCAAGGGTTCCAGCCCCGCTTCTCGGGCCATCTGCGCCTTGGTACGGCGTTTCGGCTTGAACGGCAGATAGATGTCTTCCAGATCCGTGGCGTCCCAACACCGGTCGATGCGCTGCTGCAAGTCGGCCGTCATCTTGCCTTGCTCGGCGATTGTCTTGACAACCGTCTCCTTGCGCTTGGCAATTTCTTTCAGTTTGTCGTGAAGTTCGCCGACCTGTTGTATCCGCACCTCGTCCATCGAGCCTGTACGCTCCTTGCGATAGCGGGCGATGAAAGGGATGGTGCACCCTTCGTCCAACAACTGCAACACGTTGTCAACCTGCTGGACGGCCAGTTGCAACTGGCATGCAATCATGCTTGTAAAAATATTCATCCTGTCTTTTTCTAATCGAAAGCAAAGTTACGAATAATTAATCGTAATGCGTAGAAAGCCTGAAAATAAAGCAACGCTTTTGCCCAATCAAAAAGATTGTCTTATTTTTGCACCTCATTCAACACGATATATATGATGACCAAGGACAGCATAGAGGCCGCCTACTGCTTCTTCCACCAGAAATGGAACGTCTATTCGCGGTCGAACATCGACCGACAACGTGACGAAATAGAGTATGCCATCGACTCCTACACCCAACAGATGAGCCGTGAACTCTACGAGGCGATAGCGCAGGGGCAGCCGGACTACCTGCGCGCGCACGCTGCATTCCACGCCGACCTCGCGTCGGCCGTAGACCGTCTGGAGGCCATGCTTTAGCCTTTGGCCGCCATCGGCCACCGGCGCGCAAATCGCGCCACCGCCATACAGAAAAAGAGCGTGGACTACATCTCAAATGTAATCCACGCTCTTTGCGTTATGTAATTTTCATTTACTTCACCTTGTCTACGATGGCCTTGAAAGCTTCGGGATTGTTCACCGCGAGGTCTGCGAGAACCTTGCGGTTGATCTCGATACCAGCCTTGTGAAGGGCGCCCATCAAGGTAGAATAGCTCATGTTTTCGAGGCGGGCGGCAGCGTTGATACGCTGAATCCAAAGCGCACGGAATGTACGCTTCTTGTTACGACGGTCACGATAAGCGTAGGTAAGACCCTTCTCCCAAGTGTTCTTGGCTACTGTCCATACGTTCTTTCTTGCTCCATAGTAACCTTTAGTGAGCTTAAGAATTCTAGTTCTCCTTGCTTTTGACGCAACGTGATTTACTGATCTTGGCATAGTTTTCTTCTAATTTAAAAGTTCGACTAAAAAGTTAATGATTAACGGAGGCGGAGCAAGTCACGAACCTGCTTCATGTTGGAGTGGTCTACCAGTGTCTGGTGAACCAAGTTCCTCTTCTGTTTCTTTGTCTTCTTAGTCAGAATGTGACTGTGGTAAGCATGATGTCTCTTGATCTTACCCGTACCGGTGAGTCTAAATCTCTTCTTTGCACCGGAATTTGTCTTTACTTTTGGCATTTTTTTAAAATTTTAAAATTGTTATTGTCATTCGATGGCAACGCATATACCGGGCGTTACGCATCTTTTTTTCTGCATTCCTTCGGCCAAGAATCAATCCTCGGCAGCCTCTGCCAGCTTCTTCAAGGCCTCGCCACCTTTGGCGTTGGCCAAACCGTTCTTCTCCGCCATCGCCTCCTTTTCGGCATTCTGGGCTTCCTTGGCCTCAGCCTCACGGCGTTCGCGGTCAATCTTCTGTTGGCTCTTCTTCGTCACGCCGGCTTTCTTCGGCGCAAGGTAGAGAAACATCTTCTTGCCTTCGAGCTTCGGCATTTGCTCCACCTTTCCGTATTCTTCCAAATCGTTGGCGAAACGGAGCAGAAGCACTTCACCCTGCTCCTTGAAGAGAATCGAACGGCCGCGGAAGAAGACGTAGGCACGCACTTTATTGCCTTCGTTCAGGAACTCCATCGCATGCTTCAGCTTGAACTGATAGTCATGTTCGTCGGTCTGAGGCCCGAAACGGATTTCCTTCACTTCCACCTTCACCTGCTTCTGTTTCATCTCTTTCTGATGTTTCTTCTGCTGATAAAGGAACTTGGAATAGTCGATGATGCGACAAACAGGCGGCTGGGCGTTAGGAGAAATCTCTACCAAGTCTACTCCCGCTTGGCGTGCCAGCTCCAAAGCTTTGCGCGTGGGCATTACTTCGGCACCGCCATCGCTCACCACTCTCACTTCACGTACACGTATCTGTTCGTTGACACGGTACTGATTTTTCATTTTGTCATTCTTCATTCAACTATTTTAAAGCGCTTTATTTGTTAAACGGCTGCAAAGTTACTATTTTCCAACGAATTAGACAAGCAAATCGCCACTTTTTTAGGCTGCGACTCCATCCTTGTTCGCCAATGAACAGGCAGAGCACGCTACCCTCTGCCGCCGCATCCGCCCAACGGTCTACTTCAAGCCGACACCCAACCAACTTGCAAGGGTGCGCCAACTCGTTTGTAAAAGCATGGCTTTCAGCGCGCAACAAGCCTCCTTTTAGAAGCTAAAAGGGCTGCCGTCAGGAGTTGAAAGGGCTGCTTTCGCAACGCAAACGCTTGACGCCGACGGACACGTGGTTGCGGCTTGCTCTTCCGGCAATGGCGCTTCTGCCGGGACTTGGGCTTTGACAGGCCGCCGACCGTTTCGCCGTCGTGCCTGTATGGAGCCAGAAACGCCCCAAGACAAGACGGCGAACCAAACGCATCGGCCGACTATTCATGAAGGAAAACAAAAAAAGTGGACAAACGGCCGATTCCTTTTCGGAACAAACCGCTTGTCCACATATATCACTTCATCGCCCCTTCATTCCTGAAAATCAAGGCATTCGCCTCCATGGGAACGGGTGTGGGGGAAATGCTTTCAATTCACCACCTTCAGCATTTCGGCGCATTCCGCATTGATGCGCTTGCCAAATTCCTCCATGGTCATGGTGGCTTGCTCGCCGCCACCCTGCTTGCGCATGGCCACGGTGCCCTCGGCAGCTTCCTTGTCGCCCACGACGACCATGTAAGGAACGCGCTTCAATTCATTGTCGCGAATCTTGCGGCCAATTTTCTCGTTGCGGTCGTCAATCTGCGAACGCACGCCGACGCTGTCCAAGTACTTGGCCACCCGTCCGGCATAGTCGTTGTACTTCTCTGAAATGGGCAGGATGGAGACTTGGTCGGGGGTCAGCCACAAGGGGAAATGGCCTGCGGTGTGCTCGATGAGTACGGCCGTGAAGCGTTCCAACGAACCGAACGGTGCACGATGGATCATCACCGGCGTCTGCTTGGAGTTGTCTTCAGCCGTATATTCCAGCTTGAAGCGGGCCGGCAGGTTGTAGTCCACCTGGATGGTGCCCAACTGCCACTTGCGACCGATGGCGTCCCTCACCATGAAGTCGAGCTTGGGACCGTAGAAAGCGGCCTCGCCAATCTCCTCACGGGCCTTCAACCCCTTCTCCCGACAGGCCTCACGGATTGCGTTCTGGCTCTCTTCCCATATCTCGTCGGAGCCGATGTACTTCTCCTTGTCCTTGGGGTCGCGGAGCGAAATCTGTGCTTCGTAGTTCTCGAAATTGAACGTCTTGAAGACTTTCAGGATGATATCGATGACATTCTCGAACTCCGCTCTCACCTGGTCGGAACGAACGAAGATGTGGGCGTCGTCCTGTGTGAAGTTGCGCACACGGGTCAAGCCATGCAGTTCGCCGCTCTTCTCATAGCGGAAGACGGTGCCGAACTCGGCGATGCGCAGCGGCAGGTCCTTGTAGGAACGCGGTTTCCTCGCGTACACCTCACAATGGTGGGGACAGTTCATCGGCTTGAGCATGTACTCCTCGTCCTCCTCCGGCGTGCGGATGGGCTGGAACGCGTCCTTGCCATAGTGGGCGTAGTGGCCCGAGGTCACATAGAGGCTCTTGCTGCCGATACCCGGCGTGATGACCTCTTGGTAATTATAGGGACGGAGAAGGCTGCGCAGGAACTCCTGCAGGCGAAGGCGCAGGTCGGTGCCCTTCGGCAACCAGATGGGCAAGCCCTTCCCCACCCGCTCGGAGAACATGAAGAGTTCCATCTCCTTGCCTATCTTGCGGTGGTCACGCTTCTTGGCCTCTTCCAACATGACGAGATACTCGTCCAACATCTTCTTCTTGGGGAAGGTGATGCCATAGATGCGCGTCATCTGCTCGCGCTTGGCGTCGCCGCGCCAGAATGCGCCGGCCACGCTGGTTATCTTGATGGCCTTGATGGCACCGGTGGAAACGAGGTGCGGGCCACGGCAGAGGTCGGTGAAGTTGCCCTGTGTATAGGTTGAAATCGTGCCGTCTGCCAAGTCCAGGTCGATGTGTTCGCATTTATATTCCTGTCCGTCGGCCTTGAACTCCTTCAACGCGTCGGCCTTGGATACGTCATGACGCACGACAGCCTCGTTTTTCTTGGCCAACTCCTTCATCTTCTCCTCGATCTTGGAGAAGTCGTTCTCCGAAATGGTCTGGCCTTTGGGGGGCATTACGTCATAGAAGAAGCCGTTCTCCACGGCCGGGCCGAAGCCGAACTGAATACCGGGATAGAGTTCCTGAAGGGCTTCTGCCAACAAGTGGGCCGAAGTGTGCCAGAACGTGTGCTTGCCTTCATCGTCGTCAAACTTGTACAACGCGATGGTCGCATCTTCGTTGATGGGACGATTCAACTCTACCGTTTCACCATTGACACCGCAAGATACAACGTCGCGGGCGAGAGCCGGTGAAATGCTCTCGGCAATTTGCAAACCAGTAACGCCCTGTTCATACTCGCGAACAGACCCGTCTGGGAATGTGATTTTTACCATAACAACTAGTATTTTTTAATCGATGGCAAAAATAACACTATTTTTTGAAACTGAACAAGAAATGCGGTGAAACCTTCGCAATCAGCCTTCTGCATCGGCCCTTTGGGCCTTTCTCCACGCCGGCGGTCTCGTCTTTTGCTTAATTCGGTGGGCGTTGTGCCATGCGTCTTCGTGCAAACATGGCGCAAACAGACCGCATGGTCAAAGCCACTCCCCCTTATTTCCCATACCGCTTCAATACGGCATAAGCATTGTAAATGCCCAGTTCGCCGGCCTTGCTCAAGTCGGCCGCCCCTTCCCTCTTCCGTCCGGCTTCGATGCGGCAGACGCCACGGTTGAAATAGGCTTCGGCCAACTTGGGTTCCAAGGCGATGGCGCGGGTGTAGTCGTCTATGGCCTGCTCATAACTCTTCTGCGAGGCATAGACGTTCGCCCTATTATAATAAAGGTAGGGGCTCGAAGGACTCAACCGGATGGCCTTGTCCAAATCGTCGATGACCAAGGCGTTCTTCAACCTGACCTGCTCGGCGCCTCCGGTGAAGCGGCTCAGCTGAAACTGGCAGACGCTGCGCTGCCAATAGGCCAGCACATTGGCGGAATCTTCCTGTAGATAGGTGTCGAAATCGGCCAGGGCTGCGTCCAGATTCTGCACGACGCTGTAGGTGACTGCACGCTGGAAAAGGAGCGGAAGCACGTCGGAAACACGCTTGGCAGCGGCTATCTGGGCCGAGAGATGGTCGATATTGTTGAAATACACACGGCTTTCCTCTTCGGTCAACTGCTTCGGACTGCACGACACGAACAAGGGTTGCACGGGGTGCAGACCGGCATTGAAGTCTTCAACGGCTTTGTCATACATCTGATAGGAATTGACGCCGTTGGCGTAGGAGGTGTAGGAAAGGGCGAAAAGGGGCAGGATTTCCAAGTCGACATTGCGATTCTGAACATGTCCGCGGAACTCGCTCTTGTACTCGTGCTCCACCGTGTTCTCGTCGGCCACGACGATTTGGTTGTACTTTTCCGGGTCGATTTCGCTGCGCTTCCTCACCGCCTGCCTCATGCTCCTCGACCACCGGGGCTGAATGCCCAAGTGCTTGTTCATCTGTGCCTTGAAGATGCGGAACTCGTCCTGCTCCGCCTTGGCCGTCATCCCCAAGCGGCGATAACAGCTGGCTCGATAACTCAACCCTGTCCAGAAGTTCGGAAACTGCTCTATCACCGTGGAATAGTCGCGAATGGCAGCCCTCAGGTCGCCTGTCTTGTCGTGTAGCACGGCCCTGTTGAAGATGGCCATGACGTTCTGAGGCTCCATCCGGATGACATAGTCGAAGTCGGTGATGGCGCGGTTGTCGTCACCCAGCTGCATCCGCAGCAAGCCGCGGTTGTAATGGGCCAGGAAGTTGTTCGGATCCAAGTCCAAGGCCATGTCGTAGTCGGCCATCGCCCCTCGCAGATTGTTCACGTTGAGACGGGCCAAGGCACGGTTGACATAGTTGCCGACGAACTTCGGCTTCAGGTGGATGGCCTTGCCCAGTTCCGTGTCGGCGTCTTTCCAGCGCTTCCGCGCCAGGCTGATGTAGGCCCGGGTGGTCCACGCGTCGGCATTGTAGGGGTCGAGTGCCAGGCTCTTGTCGAGCCACTTCACCGCCGTCAGGGTGTCTTTCTCTTGCAGGTAGGCCTCCGAATTGAGGGTATAGGCCTGCGACATCTTTCCCCATTTGCCCACAATCGTATCGATGTCAAGGTGCAACTGGCGATAGTCTTTCATGTTCAACCGGCAGATGGCACGGTTGAACCAGAAGTTTCGGTTGGTGGGATTCAGCTTGATGGCCTCCGAATAGTCTTTGACAGCCGACTCGTATTTGTTCTGTCGGATTCTCGAAATGGCCCGGAGGTCATAGAGTTGGTCTACGAAAGGATTGAGACGGATGGCTTCCGTGGCATCGCCTTCAGCCCCAGAGAAGTCATCGAGATAGAACTTGGCGGCCGCCCGGTATTGCCAAGGCTGGTAGATGTAAGGCTTCAGTTCGATGATGCGGTTGAAATATTGTATCGAAAGCACGTAATCGTCATAGCTCAAAGCAATTTGACCGCTTGTCAACAGACGGTCAATATTATACTGTGCCCGGGCGCCGATGGCCGCCACGAGCAAGAAGCCTATTAAAAACGCCTTACGACTCAATGCTATTTCCTTACGACTTTCGTGCGATAACTGCAACGGAACTTGCCTTGCAAGATTGATTTGAGCTTGTTCTTGATAAGTTGCTTGCGCAATGGCGACAACCGGTCTACGAACATGTTACCTTCCAGGTGGTCGAATTCATGCTGCATGACACGCGCCAGATAACCTTCCACCCACTCGTCGTGCTCCTGAAAGTCGGCGTCGCGATAGACCACGTGTATCCGGCTCGGCCGATCGACCACCTCATGAATGCCGGGTATGGAGAGGCAGCCCTCTTCCATAGGCTCTTTCTTCGACTTCTCGTCCACCTCCACGATGTGCGCATTGATGAAAGCCTTGCGAAAGCCCTTGTATTCGGGCAGGTCTTCGCTCAACACATCCAGGTCGATGACCACCACACGGATGGCCTTGCCTATCTGCGGAGCCGCCAACCCCACCCCTTCACTGGCCGTAAGCGTCTCGAACATGTCGCTTATCAGCTCTTGAAGACCGGGGTAATCGGTCGGAATGTCTTGGGCAACCTTTCTCAATACAGGCTGCCCATAAGTATAAATAGGTAAAATCATTGTTTTCTCCTTGAATTAAAAGGTTTTTCTCGACGACATCCAGTCTTGCAGAATGATCGTCGCCGAGACTTCATCCACCAACCCCTTGTTCTCGCGCCGCGCCTTCTTCCTGACGCCTCCGTCGATGATGGCCTGGTGTGCCAATGCCGACGTGAAGCGTTCGTCATAATACGTGACGGGAATCTCGGGGTGGAGTTTCTTCCATCTGTTGACAAACGCCTCGACACGCTGCAGATTCTCGCTGGGCAAGCCGTTCATCTGCACAGGCTTGCCTATCACAACGCGCGCTACAGGCTCCTTTGCGATATAATTTTCAAGAAACTCCAATAAGGTGGAAGTGGAAACTGTGGCCAATCCGTTGGCAATGATTTGCAACGGATCGGTCACAGCAAGTCCGGTACGCTTTCGACCGTAATCTATCGAAAGGACACGCATTACTTTTTGAAGATCAGCCAAGCACCTTCGTAGGTACTGCGCAACTGATCGCGGCTGCGTGCCGCATCACTCTTGGAATCAAAAGAGGTCGCCACAACGCGATACATGTTGCGGTCTGCGTTGTAGACGATGGACGGCGTGTAGCCATTGGCTTTCAAAGTGCCCGTCAATCCCTCGGCGTTCGCCTTCAACGAGAAAGACCCCACCACCACGCCGAAGGCCTTGAGTGCCGGACCGGTGATGACACTGAAATTTTCGGAACGCACCACGACATTGTCCGTGTTGTCTATCACTGTGGTCTGCGTTGCCGGACGGGTCTCCAACGGGGTTACGACGGGTGTCGGTGTCTCGACCTGCGGCTCTGCGTTTCTTGCCTCCTGCGCCTTCGCCTTGTCGTAAGCTTTCTTATAAGCGCTTTCCGATGAGCGACAACTTACAAACGTCAAAGCCAGGCACAAGCCTGCGCAAGCCAACATGTATTTCTTCATAATCAAATGTTTTATTGGTTTTTACATTCATCTAATTGATGTTGGCGAAATTAATAAATATCTCGTAAAGCGTAAAAAGAACAGCACATAAAGTTTGTTAAATAGCTCAAAGACAATGGTTTTAACAAAAAATAGTAGTAAAAAGATTTGAAATGACAATTCTTTTGCCTACATTTGCGACACGATTCATATTAAATATTGAGCTTATGAAAACATTAGGTTACATCGGTGCTTTTCTTAGTGGCGCCATTGCCGGGACGGCCATCGGACTGCTCCTTGCTCCGGAGAAAGGTGAAGACACACGGCATAAAATCGCAGACGCAGTGGACGACTTCTGCAAGAAGCACGACTTGAAAGTATCTCGCAAGGATGTAGACGACTTGGTGGATGACATCAAGGACGCAACCGACATCGACGAGTAATCCATGACCGCTTGGCTTGGGACAACAACCTGCCGATTGACAGGCTGCCGCCCAATCCAAGCGGCTTCATTTCCTCACCAAAAGGCAATACAGACTTTGTTTTCGAACGACCAGAACATAGAGACCATAGGGCAGTTGATAGAAACCCTTCGGCATTACATCGGGCTTCAGAGCGAGTTCGTGAAGCTCGATGTCGTCGAGAAGATTGTCAGGCTTCTCACAGCCGTGTTGATGATGGGCATATTAAGCCTGCTCCTCATCCTCGTCATCATCTTTCTTTCCCTATCGGCAGTCCACGCATTGTCGGCCATCATGGGCCTCCCTTGCGCATTTCTCGCCATAGCCGGCTGCTACTTGGCCGTCTTCGTGCTCTTCATCATTTTCCGCCGACAATGGATTGAAAAGCCTTTGGTAAGATTACTGGCCGGTATTTTAATGCAGAAATGACATGATGAAGCAACAAACCGACACATCCTTCTCATACAAAGACTTGCACGAGATACGTGTCCGCAAAGAGATGATTCGACGGGAGATACAGACTGACGACGTCAGGATCAAAGCCTTGTGGAACGAACTCTTCCATCCCAGACGGTCGTCCGCCGACACCACCACGCCATCGAAGCGTCTTTCACGCTTCATCAACACCGGCGCGGGGATTCTGGATGGGGCGATTTTGGGATGGAAACTCTATCAGAAATTCAAGAAAATGAGGTAGAAAGCGCACCCGTTTTGGTTAAAATTGCTTTATACAAGTTAATAATAACTATATAATCGATAAATAATGTGGTGCAGAGTTGCATTATAAAGAATAATGTGTAACTTTGCATTGTGTTTTTCATAGTATTAGATTTAAGGTTAACAAGGTTGGAGTACAGCGGTACTCCTTTTTTTATGCCCATTCGCCAACCATCTATACCTCTATCACTTGCCCGTCGTATCCGAACTCAAAGCCCACGGGCAGCCGCTCATTAGCCTCTTTTTGCAAGCCTATATGGTGTGTTACATGGACCAATAGGGTGCGTTTTACATCCAATTCGCGGGCAAATGAGATTGCATCGGCTATGAGTTGATGGCTATGATGCGGCTTTTCCCAGCGCAAGGCATTCACCACCAGTGTCTTCACCCCTGCCAAGCAAGCATATTCAGACGCAGGAATTGTCTTCATATCCGTAATATACGCCAAATCTCCAAAGCGGAATCCCAGAATCGGCAACGCGCCATGCAGCACACGAATCGGAACTACGTCGATGTCGCCAAACGTCAAATGCTGATGAGGCGCAATCTCGTGCAGATTCAACTGTGGCACACCAGGATAGAGATGGTCTGTGAAGCAATAAGGCATCGTGGCCTTCAAGCCAACCACCACTGCCCGTTCGGCATAGATGTCGATATCTCCAAACAGACAGTAAGGGCGCAAGTCGTCGATGCCGGCCACATGGTCGTAATGGATATGGCTCAACAATACAGCGTCAATCTTACGGAAAGGAACGTCCATCAACTGCATCCGGATGTCAGGGCCGCAATCTATCAAGACACGCGTCGACTCCGTCTCCAGCAATGCGGCCGTCCGCATGCGCTTGTCCTTCGGATCCCTGCTCCTGCAAACCTCACAATCGCAGCCCAAGAGGGGCACGCCATGCGACGTTCCTGTTCCCAACAGCGTGAGCTTCATACGATATTGACCTCCGGATAGATCTGAATGCCAAACCGACCATGCACTTCCTGCTGTATCGTCCGGCAGAGGTCAAGCACCTCGCGTCCCGTTGCCTGTCCATAATTCACTAAAACCAAAGCCTGCTTGTCATGCACACCGACATTCCCCACACGCTTTCCTTTCCAGCCACACTGGTCTATCAGCCAGCCGGCGGGCACCTTCACATGGGTTGCATCGACCTCGTAATGGGGCATTTGCGGGCAATCTGCTCGCAGACTTTCATATTGTTCTCTGCCAATGATGGGGTTCATGAAGAAACTCCCTGCGTTTCCCAGGACGTCGGGGTCGGGCAACTTGGCCTGCCTTATGCGGATAATTGTTTCGCGCAACTGCAAGGCTGTGGGCTCCACAATGTGCTCCGCGTCCAAGGCTCCCCTGATATTGCCATAGTCCAAGTGGGGGACAAAAGTCTTGAAAAGGCGATATACGACTGCCGTTATGAGATATTTATCCTTCCATTCATGCTTGAACCGGCTTTGCCGATAGCTGTATTCACATTCCCTCCGCTGCAAGACGACAGCCTTGCCGGTGGCAATCTCCACCGCTTCCACACGTAAAATCAAATCCTTGACTTCTGCGCCGTAAGCCCCGATGTTCTGCACGGCACTGGCACCGACCTCTCCCGGAATCCAGGAAAGGTTCTCCGCGCCATACATCCGATGGCCAATGGCGTAGGCTATCACGTCGTCGAAACGGGTTCCGGCCCAACATTTCAGTTCAACTCCAGCCTCATCCTCCTTCACGACCTCCACCTCAAAGCGTGGTTCGGGCGTCACGACAAGCCCCTGAAAGTCCCGTGTCAACAACAGATTGCTGCCACTGCCTATCAACAGACTGCGGCCACTCTTCCGAATGTCACCTGCCGCAAGGCATGCCTCGTCGACAGTGGCGTAAACAAGGAAGCGGTTGCACGCAGCCGCTATGCCAAACGTGTTGTGCGACTTGAGATTATAATTTTCATACACTTTCATTTCAACCTACATTGAGAGCTTCATCAACTTCCACTGCCCGCCGACGCGTCTGAAAGTAAGTTCCGTTTCCAAGCCGTTCGCAATGCCGCGAATCACGAATATCTTCTGATTGCTCTCCGTATATTTCTGCCCGTAAATGATATTGTAAATCATATCATGCGGCAAACTGGGAGCAAACATGGGCCACTGCTCGGGGGCGAGCGTGCCAGTCATCGTGCTGAAATCGTCATCGGGGTCAGGGCCTGTAAACGACAGCGGGTCGTTGACGCTGCGAATCTGGAAAGCCGAGTCCACCACAAACTCACGATAGAATTTCAAGAACGAAGCGTTCTGGTTCTGATACATGGGCTTGTAGTTGATACTCGTCAACATCCATTGTCCATTGATGCGGTTGAAGAGATACTGTTCAACGGTTTTCAACTTGAAGAAAATCTTCTCGATGACCACATGACTGACACTGGTATCCTTCACCAGGTTCATCTGTTTCCTGCTGTCGAATATCAATGTGTAGAAATCCTGGTGCATGAAGAAGTGTTCCATCTTCCAGTTCGCCCGCTGAATCTGGTGGTCTTTCTTTCCATTCTTGTACACGTCGAGAGGGAAATGAATGCGTTTGCGTTGCAAACTCCTGTTGGCGGCGAAGTTGAAGATAAAGTCGTCGAAGAGTTCGTCGGCCGCCTTAGGCATGGGAGTCTCGGCAATAATGCTTTCCATCGTGTCGACCGACGACGTGTCGGTCAAGCTGTCATGACCCGTGAGAACGGAGTCTACCGGCGACGGCTTCTTATTTGAACAACCAATCGTTGAGAACCCAAGGGAAAGCAATGCTAAAAACAAGAGTAAAACAAATATTTTTCTCATAACATCACCAAAGTAATTGCACGCAAAAGTACAACTTTATTTCCATTGCAACAATAAAGTTTCTTGAAAAAAGGACAGCCGTTCAAAAATATGAACACGCGATTCCACTATATCAATTCTTTTAATTACCTTTGCAAAGCTAATTGATTGGGAATTAAAAGCTTTATATTGACATGTTATTAGAAAAGATTGAATCGTTACTTAAGGAGGTGAGTACGCTGACAGCAGCCAACGCCGAAGAGATAGAGCAGCTTCGCTTGAAGTATCTTAGCAAGAAAGGTGAGATCAACGCCCTCATGGCAGACTTCCGCAATGTGGCGGCCGACCAGAAGAAAACCGTCGGAATGAAAATCAACGAACTGAAGCAGTCCGCCATAGAGAGAATCAATCAGCTCAAGGAAGAGGCTCAAAATGCCGAAAGCCACAGTGACGACATCGACCTGACACGCTCCGCCTACCCCATCGGTCTGGGCACACGTCATCCCATTTCCATTGTTACAAACGAGATTATCGACATATTCTCTCGCATGGGCTTCACACTTTATCAAGGTCCCGAGATAGATGACGACAAGCATGTGTTCACCATGCTCAACTTTGCCGCCGACCATCCGGCCCGCGATATGCAGGACACGTTCTTCATCGAGCGCAGCGATCCCAACGACGTCACCAAGAACGTGCTGCTCCGCAGCCACACTTCGGGCGACGAAGCACACTATATGGAGACGCACGAGCCGCCCATCCGCATCCTGTGCCCGGGCCGCGTATATCGCAACGAGGCCATCAGCGCCCGCGCCCACTGCTTCTTCCACCAGGTGGAAGGGCTCTATGTCGACAAGAACGTCAGCTTCACCGACCTGAAGCAGGTGCTTCTCACCTTCGCCCGCGAGATGTTCGGCCCCGACACCAAGATTCGTTTGCGTCCCAGCTACTTCCCGTTCACCGAGCCCAGTGCCGAAATGGACATTTCCTGCAACATCTGCGGCGGCGAAGGTTGCGGCTTCTGCAAGCACACGGGATGGGTGGAGATTCTCGGTTGCGGCATGGTCGACCCGCACGACCTAGCTGCCTGCGGCATCGACCCCGACGTCTATACGGGCTATGCCTTCGGCATGGGCGTCGAACGCATAACCAACCTGAAGTATCGGGTCAACGATCTCCGGTTGTTCTCCGAGAACGACACCCGCTTCCTCCGAGAGTTTGAGTCGGCTTATTGAACGACCTACCAAGCGAAGTGTAAAGGATAAAGGGTGAAAAACCCGGAATCACGTGGCGAAGAGCCAATGGCGTCACGTGATTCCGGGCTCTTCACCTTTTAGTTTTTACTTTTATTGTTCTTCATTGCCATCCCTGATGGTATCGACCAGCATGGCCGCCCCCCTCCGAACAACTCGTGCACGAGCCTGTCGTATCCTCCGTATAGGGCAACGTGTGGTTGATTCGAAACACCAGCTTCACGTCACGCATCCATACCTTGTAGTCTTCTTCCAAAAAATCGCGAAGATTCACTGTAAAACGCTTTCCTTTCTTCTTTTATATTCTTTCCTCCTGATTTGATTAAACTATGCACAAGCATGGACATTCCCCGCAGGCCGCTCGTTGCGGCACGACTTCATTCCGCTGCCCAAGCCTCCTTTTCCTTTTCATTCGATTGTCTTGACGACCCGGGCGGGCACCCCCGCCACGACCACATTGTCGGGAACGTCTTTCGTCACCACCGATCCACCCGCCACAACGGCGTTTTCGCCGATGGTCACACCGGGCATTACCGTCACACGGCAGCCGAGCCAGGCGTTTTTCTTGATGTGAACGGGCTTGCAGCGCAGCGTGTTGTAGTCATGAAAATCATGGTTTGTGGTCACGATGTATGCCGTTCGTGCAGCGGCCGGCCCGCGTCGGAATGGATCACGGGCTACGCCATGCAAGAAATGCAGCGCATGCTGAAGGATCCGGCCCTCACCCTGACGGAAATCTCCGACCGCATGCGCTTCCCCAACTATCCCAATTTCACCAAATATGCCAAGAGCAACCTCGGCATGTCACCATCGGAATACCGACAACGGCTGGAGAAACGGGCCAGAACATGAAGGTGCCATGGCACTAAAAGATAGAAAGTGAAATCCGTTTTCCCAATCCGGCGAATATACGGAATAATGTTGAGAGCTGCACATCGGCATGTCCGTTCTCAATCCGTGAGATATAGCTTTTCTTCGTGCCGATTTTTGCTGCCAACTGTTCTTGCGTAAGCCCGGATTTCTTGCGCTCTTCCTTCAGTCTTTCCCCAAGAATGAAAGAATCTACTCCTGCTTCAAACTCCATTCTTTCAGGCGTACCTTCTGCACCGAAGTCTTCTGCAATATATTCCTCTATGGAAGTAAGTCCAAGTTGCTTCATTTGTTGCTCATCCATATTGCGTTTCCTCCTTTTTCTTATAATATTCATTCATGATACGTTTTGCCCGTTCGATCTCTCGTTGCGGAGTCTTTTGCGTCTTCTTTTGAAAAGCATTGAAAAGAATCACAAGACAATCTTCATCCATACAACAAAAGATTCTATATATATTACCGCTCTCTTCCACTCTTATCTCAAACAAACCAGGTACCCCCTCCACTCGTTTTAGAAAAGTTACAGGCACCACCTGTAAGGTCATGATATATAAAAACACCTGATAAATCTTGTTCAAAACCCGTCGTGGTTGAACCTTTTAAATTCTTTGAAGTAATCTCCAAAAGCAATGACCTGCCTTACATATTCGCGTTTGGGCATAATTATACCTTTGCAACAAAGGTAACTAATTAGAAAACATCATCCAAATATTTCAACAACGATTTTAAGTTATCATCATCTACAGACTTTTATCTTTTCAAAAGCAGCCTTTTGGGCTTGCAAAAGCTGCCCTTTCAGCGTGTCAAAGAGCAGCTTTTGCAAGCCCAAAAGGCTGCTTCTGCATTTCATCGGCACATCATTTCACATTCTACAGCCAACACGAAGAGGTAGTCGCTCAGGCGGTTGATGAATTGCAGGATGGCGGCGTCCACGGGATAACGTGCGTGCATGGTCCACAACCGACGCTCGGCCGTGCGACATCGGGCACGGGCCACGTGCAGCCAGGCATTCAGCAGCGTCTCACCCGGCACGGAAAAACAGAACTTCCCGTCGACAGCCATGGCGTCGATGTCCTGCTCCAACTGCGTGGTGAGGCCGGTCAGAGCCGTCATGTCGTTCATCCGTGCACCGGCAACGACGCCCATGATGCGCATGACCTGATTCTGAATGGCGTCGATCTGGCCCTTTCGTGGCGACTCGGGCATGGCGGCCTTCACCACACCCAGCACGGCATTCAGCTCGTCGAGCATGCCGTTGGCCTCGATGCGCACGTCATCTTTCACCACATTCTTCTCCCCCATCAGCGAGGTTTGTCCCCCATCGCCGTTTCTTGTATAAACTTTCATACTGATATTCCTTTACTGAAGATTCACATTTTCATTGTCGATACGGCCCCGACCAGCCCCCTACCTCCTTTTCACGACAACATAGATGATGACGGGCGCACCGATGAGCGGCGTCACGGCATTGAGCGGAATGACGCCGGCCCGCCCCGGCAAGGCACAGAGCACGTTGCAGGCGAGTGCCACGGCCATGCCGCAAAGGATGGTGCCGGGCAGAAGCAGCTGGTGGTTGTCGGTGCGCAGCAGCAAGCGGGCCATGTGGGGGACAGCCAGCCCGATGAAGGCGACCGGTCCGCAGAAGGCGGTGACGACGGCGGTCAGCAATCCCGTCACGACGAGCAGCCTGTTGCGCAGTCGTCTGACGTCAAAGCCCAAGTTCTCGGCATATTGCGTGCCGAGCAACAGGGCGTTGAGCGGCTTGACAAGCAGCACGGCGGCCGCAAGTCCCACCACCGTGACCGAGGCAAAGAGCGGCATTTGCGCCATCGACACGCTGCTGAAGTTGCCCATTCCCCACACCATATAACTTCTGACGCCCTCTTCGGTGGCGAAGAAGTTGAGCAGTGAGATGGCGGAATTGGCCAGATAGCCGATCATCAGCCCGACGATGAGCAACATCACGTTGCTGCGCATCACGGATGAAAGGCCGAAGATGACGGCCGTGACGAGCATGGCGCCTGCGAAAGCGGCCAACAAGACGGCCATGAAGCCCGTGAAGGTGACGCCGCCGGCCGTCAGGCTGCCGCCCATGGCCAACATGACGAGGGCCACGCCCAGGCCCGCGCCGCTGTTGATACCGAAGACATCGGGGCCGGCCAGTGGGTTTCGGAAGGCCGTCTGGAGCATGAGTCCGCTCACGGCCATGGCCCCGCCGCCCAACAGAGCCGTGAGTGCTTGGGGCAGGCGCGACTCCAGGATGATGAACCGCCACGACGGATTGCCGCCGGAATGGCCTGTCAGCACGCGAACGACCTCTTCCACGGGGATGCGGACACTGCCCACAACCAGGTTGAGCATGAAAAGCAGCCCGATGACCGCCCCCATCGCCACGCCATATCGTAGTCCTTTATTGCGCACGTAATGGATGATAATAACGTAACGGCCCCTGTTTCAACTCGGGATGGAATATCGCGACCATGTCGCTCAGCACCCTGTCGGGATGAAACGAAGCCTCTTCAAAATAATGATTCCTATTGGTGTCGGCGCCATAAACCCGCCCCGTGCGGAACGCTTTCATGGCCGTGTAGCCGGCATACTCGGCCCGCAGCTCGGCCAAGGTGGCCGGATGGTCGCCATACTTATAGAGCCACACGTCGGACTGGCCCGCGCCGTCGAGCACCTGCTCGAACGACAAGCTCAGGGAACCCATGCTCCGGTCGGCAGAAAAAGCGTATCGCCCACCCGCGTCATGGATGAATCGAGCCATGAAACTGCGTCCGCCGGGCACATACCACACGCCGCCCGTCCGCCGCTCGGTGATGACCGTGGGCCGACGGCGGGTCTTTCGAGCCTTGCCGCACAGTTCCTGATAGTTGCGGCTCACGTCGGCGAACAGCTTCCGCGCCTCTTCCTCCCTGCCATAGAGCATGCCGTAGAAGACCATCCACTCGGCACGGCCCAGCGGCGTGGCCTCCATGTAGTCGGCCGCCTCGACGATGGGAATGCCCATATCGTGCAGTTTGTCGTAGCCCCCGTAGTTCTCGTAGGGCGAAACGACCACAGCCTGGGGCCTGACAGCCACCAGCCGTTCGATGTCGGCGCCCATGCTGCTGCCACAATCGGCCACGCTGCCCTCGGCGGCACGCCGCTGCAGGTCGGGTATCTGAATGTATTTCAGGTCGCATACGCCGCTGATGGCGTCCTCGGCGTGCAGGTCGTAGAGCAGACCGCAGTGCACCGTGGTGAAGACCACGCTGCGTCTGACGGGCGTATAGACCACCGTGCCCTCGGGCAAGGGGCCTGCCGAGGCCGAATCCTGCCGAGAAACGAGCACATAGGTGTGCAGTGTCTTGCCCTCATGCCAAGGGTCGGCAAGCGTCACGAGCGAACAGCGAGGATGTTTGACGATGGTGAGGAGGCGGGCAAAGCGCAGCCGCAACGTGTCTCCCGCCCCCGCAACGGCGCCATTGCGGCCGCCGTTGCACGAGGCGAGAAGGCATAAAGCGGGGAAAAGAAGCGCAAGACAGACTTTTCGCATACATGATTTCCTTTCGGAACTACTCCGTCACCACACGGAAACCGGCATTGAAGAAGATGGCTGTCGGCCCCACGCCCGTCTTGTATTCAGCCAGCTTGGTGCCGGAAGTGTTGTATTGGTACACATAACCATCCGCATTGTAGTCTGCGAAGTTGCCGTCCTTGCTCTTGGGATTGGACATGACGAAGACATCGCCGCGCACCGGGTCTATCTTTACGCCGCAGGGAAACTCCACTTTGTCGGTCAACGCCCAGTCTTTCTTCGCATTTTCGGCCGGAGAAAAAATGGTATAAGACGCTTGCTGACCATAGGGCGCATTGACAATCACGAAGATTCCTTTGAGCACAGCTACGTAGTTAGCATCGGCCACCTTCTCAGAAGTGGATAAACCGTCCTTCAAACGACGCAGATTGCTTTCTGTCAACGGCTTATAATTGGCGTCGTATGTGGCCCAGTCGAGCACGTAGAGCTGGCGGTCGTTGCCGTAGTAGAAGCTCTGGGGATTGTTGAGACCCTTCACATCCTTGGTGATGACGGTGCCGTTGGTGAAGTCTATGATGGAGATATTGCCACCGCCCTTCGCGTAATTGGAGTTGGCAACGAACAGATTGTTGCCTACGACCAGCATGCCCTCGGGATAATTGCCCACCTTGTACTTGGCGGCAAGCTTGAAGGAGATGGTGTCGATGGCCGCAACGTAGCCACCAAAGGTGCTGACATACACCCTGCCGTTGTCGGCCACGACGTGACGGGGCGACTTTCCCTCGGCCGCTCCGAGCAGTTCGGTCGTCTTGATCTGCTTGATACGCTTGAAAGTAGTCTTGTCGAGCACCTCCACCGTATTCTCTTTGTCAACGGCGATATAGATCTTGCCGCCATAGACGAGTCCGTCGTTGGGCGTATTGCCCAGGCTCACGCCGTTGGCAGTCTTGAAAACCTGCTGCGTGGCCTTGTTGGTCTTGTAGTCGATGGCGGTCAGCGAGCCGTCGATATGACTGAATATATTACCGGCATTCACGACAAAAGCGCCTTCGCTGTAGACCTGTATGCCCGCAACGGGCTTGTCGTCCTTGTCACAAGCGGTGAAGAAGGCCGTTGCGGCCACCAACATTGTCAATCTAAAGAATAATTTTTTCATTGTTGTTTTTATTATTTGATGGGTTATGAATATTCCGTTCAGCGGCTCCATTCCCACGCAAGGGTCAGCATGAGCCGCCGGCCGGGCATGGGATAGTGGGCCACAATCTCATATTGCGTGTTGAAAAGGTTCTGCAGGTCGAGCCGCGCGCAGAGGGGTTGGCGGCCGACGGTGAAGCTGCGGTGGAGCGTGGCGCCCACGTCCGTGTAGGCTTTCATGTCGGTGCCCTCGTAATGGTTGTTCGTGGCCCAGGCGCGGCTCACGCCCGTGGCGTTCAGACTGATGTCGAGCCACGGATTCCGCCATCCCATGGCCACGTTGCCGGAGTGCTCCGGCGTGTAGGCTATCTGCCGACCATAGTAGTCGGACTGCCTGTTGGTGCGGTTTGCGGCCCGCAGATAGCTGTAGTTCGCGGCTATGGTCAACGTATGTCGACCACTCAGGCGGCATTCCCAACGTGCGGTGGCGTCCAGACCCAGCATTTCCACCTTGCCCAAGTTGATGTTCTGCCAGATGAACATATTATAAGGTATGGCGATGATTTTGTCGGTCACGTGGTTGAGATAGCCGTCCAGCGTCCATGTGAAATGGCTTCCACGGAGCGTTTTGTCGTAGGTGAACCCCAGATTGAGCTGGTCTGTCGACTCCGGCTTGAGCTCTCTGCTGCCATAATGGGCATAGTAGCTCTCATTGAAGTTGGGCGCCCGGAAAATGTTCTTATAGGAGAGGCGGACGAAAAGCAGTTCGTCGGGCAGCAACCTGTAGGACAACGAAAACGAAGGCGACAGCCTCCGCATGTCGGCGGAGGCCTCCGTGCGCCTGTTGCCATTGAGATGGAGCGAGTGCATCAGGCGGCCGACGGCCGACAACCGCCCCCGTCTGTAGTGGAAAGCGAGCGTCTGCAACCACGAATTGCGGTAAGGCAAGCCGTAAAGATTCCTGCTGCTGTTGAGACTGGCATGGCTGAAGTCGACGGAATAGTCGGTCGACAGCCCATCCGAAGGCTGCCACAGCACGCACATGTTGGCATAGTACTCACGTTGCCAATAGCGGGCGTCGTTCATGCCGTCGGGATAATTGCCGTCCACATAACCGCTTTCGGCCCAATCGGCCTTGGCGTTCCACTTCAACCGCCACTGTTTGCCCGCGACATACTGGTAGGTGAACTGGGCGAAAGCGTTGCGTTCGTGAAGCCGTTCACGATTCAGATTGGTGTAATACCTGACGATACCGGGCAGCAGACGGTCGTTGTCATAATAATACAGCTTGCCGTTCAACTGCCGGCGGTCGGTTTTCAGCATGAAGTTCACTTCTCCATGGCCGCTGTCCATGCGGCTGTTGGTGCGTCGGTCGCTCACGGTCTCAGTGACATTGCGGATGGTGTAGGGGTAACGGTTGTCCGCGTGCAGGTAGTCGAAGGCTGCGGAAAGGGTGAAATGAGGCGTGAAGCGGTGTTGCCAACCGACAAACGGGCTGACGTGGCCGAAGCTTCCGGCCTTGAGTTCGGCCCTGAGCGCAGTCGTGCGATGGGCCTCCGGCTGTTGCAAAGTGTTGATGTTCAAGACTGCGACCCTGCTTCCGTAGCGTGCGGGGACGAAGATGTCACTGCCATCGCCCACCGAAAGCGAGATATCCTTCAGGTTGGTCAGCGAGTAACGCGACAGGTCTATCTGTCCGCTTTGGCCGTCGCCGAGCATGATTCCGTCATAACCCACGCCCGTATGCTGCGCTCCGAAGCCCCTGACGCTCACCGTCTTCATTCCTCCCGCGCCGCCATAGTCCTTCAGGTTGACGCCGGGCAGGCGGTGCATGGCGTCTGCAAAGTCGACAATGCCCAAGCTCTGAAAGCTTTTACGGTCGAGCAACTGCACGACATTGCCGCTCACCACGCTTTCAGCAACGCGACGACGCTCGACGACAACGCCGTTCAGCTGGTGAATCTTGCCGGTGTCGACGGGCAAAGTCAAAGCTCCGCAAATGAACAATGCTGGTAATGACATAGAAAGAATACATATTCCGGCCCTCCTCGGGGCCTGAAACACAAGACGACAATTGGCAGGTCTTCTGACTCCACGGCTCCGGGAGGAGCGTCTTCCCAGGCAAATGCCCAGTGACTTCGGGCTCTCCGACAACGCCGTTTACAGCAGCGGGACTGTGCATGACTCTCACATGCTTCCCTTTTAATCAACGATATGAACCAACCGCACGTGCGAAGTTACGACATTCCCGCATGAAATCCAATGAAAACACGGCTTTTTAACAAAAATATATGATTCTTTCTTTTGTATATAAATCGGAATATACTACCTTTGCCACACCCCAAATACCATTTAGAAAGAAACGGCTTTCCCTGCGGAAGCCATGCGGCATTCCATTGAAAACATCATTCTAAATAACTAAAAACATGCAAGAAACAATTCACAAAGTGCTTTCCGGCGACTTCAACAGGCGCAAAGCACTGATGTTCGCCGTCACGGCGCTCATCACATTGGTTGTCTGGAACTTGCCCATCACCTGCTTTGGGATAGACGGGCTCACCGTAGTCCAGCAACGAGTCATCGCCATCTTCGTCATGGCCGTTCTCCTTTGGTTGACGGAAGCCATCCCCTCATGGGCCACCTCCATCGTCATCATCTTCGTTCTCCTCTTCTGTGTGTCCGATTCGGCATTCAATTTCCTGCAAGGCACAGAGGGGGAATACGGCGAACTGCTCGATTATCAAGGTGTCATGTCGTGCTTTGCCGACCCCACCATCATCCTTTTCCTCGGTGGTTTCATCCTGGCGATTGCCGCAACGAAGAGCGGACTCGACGTCATGATGGCCAAAACACTGATTGCTCCTTTCGGAAAGAAGAGCGAGAACGTGCTTCTGGGCTTCATGCTCATTACGGGTGTCTTCTCGATGTTCATCTCCAACACGGCCACGGCAGCCATGATGCTGACTTTCCTGACGCCCGTGTTCAAGGCATTGCCGGCCAATGGCAAGGGACGCATAGCCCTGACGATGGCCATTCCCATAGGGGCCAACCTCGGCGGCATGGGAACACCCATCGGAACGCCGCCCAATGCCTTTGCATTCAAGGTGCTCAACGACCCTGCCGGCATGAACATGGGAATCAGTTTCGGCCAGTGGATGATGATCATGGCACCGCTGGTGATTGTTCTTTTGCTCATCGCGTGGCGGCTGTTGCTCAAGTTCTTCCCGTTCAGCCAGAAGACAATAGAGCTTAAAATAGAAGGGAACATCTCGCACAACTGGCGCACTGTCGTCGTTGCCGCAACCTTTATTCTGACCATCATCCTGTGGGTGTTCGGCAAGAAGCTGGGTATCAACGCCAATACGGTGGCCATGTTGCCGATCGCCGTCTTCGCTTTCACGGGCGTCATCACGTCCAAGGACCTGCAAGACATCGACTGGGCGGTCATCTGGATGGTCGCCGGCGGCTTTGCGTTGGGCAACGCCATGAACCATACGGGCCTTGCCGCCAACGCCGTGAACAGCATTCCGTTCGGTGATTTCAACCCCATCGTCATCCTGGTCATCAGCGGTTTGGTCTGCTTCGCGCTGAGCAACTTCATCTCCAACACGGCCACGGCGGCCCTGCTGATACCTATCCTGACCGTCGTCTGCGTCGGCATGGGCGACAAACTCGACATGATCGGCGGCACACCGACCGTCTTGATCGGCATTGCCGTGGCCGCAAGCTGCGCCATGTCGCTGCCCATCTCCACACCGCCGAACGCCATCGCCTACTCCACCGGCCTCATCGAGCAGAAGGACATGGCCAAGGTGGGCGTGACGGTAGGCCTCATCGGCCTGGTCATCGGCTACTGCGTATTGATCGTCTTCGGCAAGCTGGGCATTTTCTGATACGCCCCCATCGATGGTCGAGGCCTGTCGAGCCTTGCATGAAGGTCCGGTCAAGCAGACATGAACAAAAAATCCCAGCGCGGTTTGCGCTGGGATTTTTCATTATAATATAAAACTATATTCGCGAAAGCGTGTCGAATCACTTCACGTAAACGACTGCCAAGCGGTTGGAAGTGTTGCCCTGAACACCCTTTCCCGTAGCTTCGTCAACGACAACACCCTTGTCTTGCAGGTACTTGGCCACTACATCGGCGCGAGCCTGTGAGAGTTTGTCGTTGATTTCCTTCGATCCTTCGGGCGAAGCGGTACCTACAATCTGAACGTGCTTGCCGGCTTTCACTTCATCCAAAGCGGCCTTTGCCTCCTTCGTGAGGGCCGACTTGCCCTGAGCGAAGGTCACGAACACGAGGTTCTCAACCTTTACCACCTGGGGTGCGGGGGCTTCCTTGACAACCGTCTTCACCACTTCCTTCGGCTTCTGGGCCAGTTCGTTGCGCAAACTGTTGATCTGTTCGTTCAACGCGTCAATCTCCGACTGGTCGCGAAGCTGGGCAATCGTGAAGTTGTGGGTGCCGTTCGAGTTCTTGAACTTGTAGACGATACCGGCGTTCAGCTGAACGAAGCCGTGGTTTACATTATACTTTACGTTGCCGCCGGCCAGAGAATAAGGATTGGCTACGGCGTCGTTCAGGCCATAGACGATGGCCGGTTCGAGGTAGAACTGCCATGCCTTCTTGGCACCGAGGTTGAAAGCGAAGTCAAGCGCAAGCTTGGAAGTGAGGTTGTTGGTGTGCTTTGCGGCCTTGAACTCTTTGGTGTTGCCGAACAAGTGGCCCCATCCGAGACCGGCAACGGCGCTCACTTCGAAAGCTCTGGGCTCACCCTTGTAGCCACCAAACCAATTGGAAAGATTCACCGTACCCAGCAGACTGGTGTTCAAGAAGCGAACCGCCGTGCCGGTGGACTTCCAGGGTTTGTTGGAGAAATAGGCATTGCTCTCCACAGCCAGGCCGAACACAGGAGTGAGATTGCGGCCCAGACGCACGCCGAAGTTGGGGTTCAAGCCCTTCGTCCATGCGTGACCGGTTGCCTTCGTGGCAAAACCGCCGTTAACTCCAAAATAAACATTGTCCAATGTCTTGCTTTCTGTCACTGTCTGAGCAGAAGCCGAATAGGTCATGGCTGCTGCTGCGAGAAATAAAATCAACTTTTTCATTGTCTCTCTAATACTTTAATTAAACACTAAAAATATCCTAAAATAATTTGAATTACATATAACTGTTGCTCAGAAGTACGGTCAAAATCATCGCGCAGACAAGTGATGACCCCTGTACAAAATTGCTGCAAAGGAATTAAAAAATCTTGGTAACTCCAAAATTTTCTTACAGAAAACTTGTTAAATAATACTTTGGGTGACAAAAAAGCTTAACTTCCAGCCGGCGTTGGCCCGCACAAAACTTGCAATCCACAGCCTCTCCCACGCCCATGTGCCCCGAAACACCGGACGGAAGGGCCTCTCTCGCTTTGCAAGGGCACCGCTTTCAGCTCCTGAAAGGGCTGCTTTCGCAAAGTCAAAGCACTGCTTTCGAATCCTGAAAGGGCTGCTTTTGCAAAGTCAAAGCACTGCTTTCGCAAAGCCAAGGCACCGCTTTGGGGCGGCAGAGGCATACAAAACAGGCCCGCATCACTGCGAGCCTGTTCCAAAATTAGAGAGTTATAAAAAAATCAAGTTATTGTCATTATCGTCTATTGATTGCTTTTTTCCGATGGACTTCCCACTCGTTGGAACCGCAGACGCCTGCAAGACCGTTCCTTCACGTCCGCCAACGCTTTGCTTCCAACAGGCGGCAGCCTCATTGATAAAACTCTTTCTTGCCTGCCGACAATGTATTCTTCATCAAAGAACATATCGTCATCGGCCCGACGCCGCCCGGAACCGGCGTTATGTAGCTGCACTTGGGCGCCACTGCCTCGAAATCGACGTCGCCGCTGAGCCTGAAACCGCTCTTTCGAGATGGGTCGGCGACTCTCGTCGTGCCAACGTCAACAACCACGGTGCCCTCCTTCACCATGTCGGCCGTCACGAAACCGGGTCGCCCTATGGCCGCAATGATGATGTCGGCCTCGCGGCATTCCTCCTTCAAATGGGCTGAATGACTGTGGCAAACGGTCACCGTTGCATCGCCATATTGCTTCTGCATCATCAGCTGCGCCATGGGTTTGCCGACGATATTGCTGCGTCCGAGCACCACACACTTCTTTCCCGAAGTCTGAACGGCATAGTGTTTCAACAGCGTCAGAATGCCGAGTGGCGTCGCGCTGATGAAACAGGGAAGCCCGATCGACATGCGACCGACGTTGATGGGATGGAAACCGTCGACGTCTTTCTTGTAGTCGATCGCCATGATGACCTTCTGTTCGTCGATATGCGTGGGCAAAGGCAGCTGCACGATGAAGCCGTCTACATCCTCATCACGGTTCAGCTTGTCGACACAGGCCAGCAACTCCTCTTCGGTGACATCGCTTTCATAGCGAATCAAGGTGGACTTGAAGCCGCACTGCTCGCAGGCGAGGACCTTGTTCTTCACGTATGTCTCGCTGCCACCATCGTGGCCGACCAGAATCGCCGCCAGATGAGGTTGCTTTCCACCGTTGGCGACAATCTCCTTCACCTCTTCCGCTATCTGCGCCTTTATGGCAGCAGCCGTAGCTTTACCATCGATCAGTGTCATCTTTGCATTCCTTTCATTTGACGCATCATGTTGGCCATGCCGTTGCCGGTCACCATCTTCATCATCTTCCGGGTCTGGTCGAACTGCTTGATGAGGCGGTTCACCTCCTGAATGTTGGTTCCCGACCCCTTAGCAATACGCTGTCGCCGGCTCGTATTGAGCACTTCCGGGTTCATGCGCTCCTTCGGCGTCATGCTCTGGATGATGGCTTCAATGCCTTTAAAGGCGTTGTCATCTATGTCAACGTCCTTGATGGCCTTGCCGACGCCTGGTATCATGCCCGCCAAATCTTTCAGATTGCCCATCTTCTTGATTTGTTGTATCTGGTTCAAGAAGTCGTTGAAGTCGAATTTGTTCTTCAATATTTTCTTCTGAAGCCTGCGGGCTTCCTCCTCGTCGAACTGCTCCTGCGCGCGTTCCACCAACGAAACGACGTCACCCATGCCCAAGATGCGGTCGGCCATGCGCTCCGGATGGAACACGTCGATGGCCTCCATCTTCTCGCCCGTGCCGATAAACTTGATCGGTTTCGCAACGACGGTACGGATACTCAAGGCCGCTCCGCCCCGCGTATCACCATCGAGCTTGGTCAGAACGACGCCGTCGAAGTCCAATCTGTCGTTGAACTCCTTGGCCGTATTGACCGCGTCCTGGCCTGTCATGGCGTCGACGACGAACAAAGTCTCGTGCGGTTGGACGGCATTCTTCAAGTTGGAGATCTCCGTCATCATCTCTTCATCCACGGCCAAACGGCCCGCCGTATCGACGATGACTACGTCGTTGCCCTTTGCTTTGGCCTGTTGGATGGCGTGTTTGGCAATCTCCACGACGTCCGTGCTGCCCGGTTCGGCATACACTTCCACACCGACCTGCTCGCCAACGACCTTCAACTGCTCGACAGCCGCGGGACGATAGACGTCGCAAGCCACCAACAAAGGATTCTTGTTTCTTTTCTTTTTAAGAAGGTTTGCAAGCTTTCCACTGAACGTTGTCTTACCCGAACCTTGCAAACCGCTCATGAGTATAATCGAAGGATGGCCGTCAAGACGCAGCGGAACCTCCTCGCCACCCATCAACTGGGCCAACTCGTCGTGAACAATCTTCACCATCAATTGACCCGGTTTCACAGCCGTGAGCACGTTCATGCCCAACGCTTTCTGCTTGACTGCGTCCGTAAAGCCTTTCGCCACCTTGTAGTTGACGTCGGCATCCAGCAACGCACGGCGCACATCCTTTAAGGTTTCGGCAACATTAATCTCCGTAATCTTGCCTTCACCCTTCAATATTTTAAACGACCGCTCTAATCGGTCGCTAAGATTCTCGAACATAATTCAATGTGATTTATGGGAAGTCTCATCTATACTTGTGCAAAATTACACAATTAATGATGAACCACGAAGATGGGATAGGTTATTTAAAGTATTTTAAAAGATGGCCTTTTAGACCCAACAGGCTGTCAAAGCTCGATTTTGACGACAAGCGGCAGGTGGTCGCTATAGCCGTCGTTGTACTTGTACATCGAGAAATTCCTGAGCGGCATGACCCCTCCATACCTGTCGTCAGGTGTCAACAGGAAAGGGAAATCCACGATATGGCTTTCCCATTTGCGGCGCCACAGGTTCTCGCTGACCAATATATGGTCCAGACTTTTCCATGTTCCCCGAAACTTGTACGTAGCTTTCGCCCCGTGGGTGCCCCGTGCCGTCTCCGTCACAGAGGCCATTCCGTGCGAGCGCAGCAGCCTCAGGCTTTCCCCCTCGGCGTAATCGTTGAAGTCGCCGGCCACGACAATCTTCGCTTCCGGCGCAGTGTGGCGCACGGAATCAATGGCTGCGCACAGTTGCCGGGCCACCTGCGCCCGGAAAGGGTTCGAAAAGGTGTCGCCGCCCGCCCTGCTCGGCGCGTGCACCACAAGCACGTGCAGCGTGTCGCCCGTAATCACCTCGCCCGCAACATACAGGATGTCGCGGGTGGGTTTCATGTCTTTGAGCAGCTGAATCCTGATGGAATGCGAGACGATGGGCCTGAAAGAGAACGGCGAATAGAGCAAGGCCACGTCTATGCCGCGCTCGTCCGGCGAGTCGGTCATGATGTATTCATAGCGTGCGTTGCGCAGAAGCGACTTCTTGGTGAGGTCTGTCAGCACGCTGTCGTTCTCCACTTCGCACAATGCTATCAGGTCGGGTTGCGTCCAGTTGACGCCCTCTCCCCCGCACGCCACCAGCTCCTGACCGATGTGGTTCAGCTTTTTCCAATAGCGATAGTGCGTCCAATGGTGGTAGCTTTGGGGCAGAAACTCCACGTCGTTCTTGAGGGTGTCATGCTCGGCGTCGAACAGATTCTCGCAATTCAGCTCCGCAATCGTGAAGATTCCCAGCAACAATGAAACGAGCCAGCTCATGAATTGCAGCGTACATGGCTGCGAATCTTCTCCAGATAGCGCCTCATGCCGTCGGCGTCTTTCGTGTCGATGATTTGCAACAGTTCCTTCAACTCCTCGCGAATCTTGCTCACCTGTCCACTCGTATAGGGGTTGAAGAGAATCTCCTGCAACAGATAGTCGTCCTCGTTCATCACTCCTTTCGCGATTTTCATGTGTCGTTTGAATGTGGTTCCGGGCGCATCCTGGTGCTTCATCACCGCCGCGAAGACGAAAGTGCTGACGAATGGAATGCTCAAAGAGTAGGCCACGGTCTCGTCATGCTCCCTGAACGAATATTCATAGATGTTCAGTCCCAGTTTTTGATACAGGTCTTTGAAGAAGATGCGCCCCATATAGTCGCCTTCATTGATGATGATGGCGTTCTCCTCGCTCAACTGGTTCAGGTTGGCGAAGGTGGGTCCGAACATCGGATGGGTGGAAACAAACGGATGACCGGCCGACAAGTAGTAGTCCTTCAGCCCCGTCTTCACGCTCGCTATGTCGCTGATGATACAGTTTGCAGGCAGATAGGGCATGACTTCCTCGAAGGCCGCGACGGTGTATTTCACCGTAACGGCGTTGATGACCAGCTCCGGTTGGAACTCCTTCACCTCCTCCAGACGCTGAAAACGGTAACAGTTGTAGGTGAACCGCAGGCGTCTGGCGTCTTTCTCATACACGGCTATCTCGTGGTCGAAGCTGAGCAGGTCGATGAAGAACGACCCCATCTTGCCTGCCCCCATCACTAATATCTTCATACAGGCTTACCGATTGATGATTTCCAACTGCTGTCGAACGCTCTCTTCGTGGATATGTTCAAACACCTGGGCGGCAAATTCGGGCGACATTCCACACAGGCTGGCCTGTGCGCCACGCTTCTCCAGGATCTCGCTATAGCGGTTTGCCTGCAGCACGGTCATGTTGTGTTCCTTCTTGTAGGTGCCGATTTCACGGCAGACGCGCATTCGCTTGGCCAAGAGTTCCATCAGCTGGTTGTCCAACTCGTCTATCTGGCTGCGCAACTGACGTATGCCTTCCGTCGTGGTATGCTCGTCGCGCACCACCAGCAGGCTCAGAATGTAGTCTAATATCTCGGGCGACACCTGCTGACTGGCGTCGCTCCACGCCTCGTCGGGGTTGCAATGGCTCTCCACAATCAGCCCGTCGAAGCCCAAGTCCATGGCCTGCTGGCAGAGCGGAGCTATCAAGTCGCGGCGTCCACCGATGTGACTCGGGTCGCAAATGATGGGCAGTTCCGGTATGCGGCGGTGCAATTCGATGGGAATCTGCCACATGGGCAGGTTGCGGTAAATCTTCTTGTCGAAGCTCGAAAAGCCACGATGGATGGCACCCAGCCGTTTGATGCCGGCCTGGTTGATGCGCTGCAAGGCCCCAATCCACAACTCCAGGTCGGGATTCACGGGGTTCTTCACCAGCACGGGCACGTCCATGCCCCTCAAGGAGTCGGCCAAAGCCTGCATGGCAAAGGGGTTGGCAGAGGTTCGGGCGCCCACCCAAAGGACGTCAATGCCATACTTGAGCGCCAGTTCCACATGCTCGGGTGTAGCCACTTCGGTAGCCGTGAGCATGCCGGTTTCGTCCTTCACGCACCTCATCCAGGGCAAGGCTTCTTCACCTTTGCCCTCGAATCCGCCCGGTTTGGTGCGCGGTTTCCACACACCCGCCCTGAAAATATGGCAACCTTTAGCTGCCAATTTACGAGCGGTGGTCATCACTTGCTCTTCCGTTTCGGCCGAACAGGGGCCGGCTATCACGCATGAGGGACGCTCGTTGTCGCTGGGCAACCCCAAAGGTAAAAGTTCTAATTCCATAGTTTGTATGCTTTATTGTTCATTTTTCGATTCGATTGACAACGTCTGCCTTGTCACTTTCCAAACACGTGCCTGACACGGGCCAACGCTTCCTCCATCTTCTCGTCCTTGGCACAGAGCGAAATGCGGATATAACGTCGCCCATTGGAGCCGAAGATGAAGCCGGGCGTGATGAAGACACGGGCCTCATGGAGCACCTTCTCGGTCAGTTCCTCCACGTCAGTATAGCTGTCGGGAATCCTTCCCCACAGGAACATGCCCACCTGCGTGCTGTCATACGTGCATCCCAGCGCGTCCATGATCTGCTCGGCGACGGCCCGCCGGCGCTTATATACATTGATATTGTACTCCCGGTGCCATTTGTCCGTGTTCCCACGCAGGGCCTCGGCCGCCGCCAGTTGTATGCCTCTGAAGGTTCCACTGTCGATGTTGCTCTTGATTTTCAGTATCCAACTGATGAAAATGGCGTTCGATGCGCACATGCCCACACGCCAACCGGGCATATTGAAGCTCTTGCTCATCGAGTTGAACTCGATGCAACAGTCCTTGGCGCCCGGCACCTGAAGGATTGAAAGCTTCTCCCCCTCGTTCAAAATGAAGGAATATGGATTGTCATTCACCACCACTATATGGTGTCTCCGTGCGAAGGCAACCAGCCGTTCGTAGGTCTCGCGCCGCGCGTTTCCACCCGTCGGCATGTTCGGATAGTTCACCCACATCAGCCTGACGCGGCTCAAATCCATCTTTTCCAACGCATCGAAATCGGGTTGCCAGCCACAGTCCTCGCGCAGGTTGTAAGTCCTGACGCGCGCGCCGAGTATCGTACTGAGCGACGTATAGGTGGGATAGCCCGGATCGGGCACCAAAACATCCTCACCGGGATTGACGAAGGCCAGCGTCACGTGCAGGATTCCTTCTTTCGAGCCGATAAGTGGCTGTATTTCACGGGCCGGATCCAAGTCCACCCGATACCAGCGGCTGTAGAAGTCGGCCATGGCGCCGCGCAACTCGGGTGTGCCCACGGTGGGTTGATAACCATGCGCGGACGGCAGCGCGGCCACCTCGCACAATTTGTCTATCGTTTGCTGCGATGGGGGCATGTCCGGACTTCCTATCGCCAAAGAGATGATGTCCTTGCCCTCGCTGTTCAAGCGGGCCACTTCTTTCAGTTTGCGGCTGAAGTAGTACTCCTGTATTTCAGAAACTCTTGCTGCGGGTTCTATCATAAGTCTGTGTTTTAGCCGGGTTGCTATATATAATAAGGTGTGACTCTCGGTCAACATTCCGCGTATTCGCCCAGAATCTTGATGTTTCTGACCAGCGGCGTTATCGCGTCGATGGACTGGCGGTAGCGCGTCGTGCTCTCGAAGGTCACGTCTACGTAGAACAAGTATTCCCACTCGTGGCCGATGATGGGCAAGGATTGTATCTTCGTCAGGTTGATTCCATAGAAACTCAGGATGGTCAGTATCTTGCTGAGCGACCCTTCCTCGTGCGGCAAGGAGAACACCAGCGAGGCCTTGGTGGCCTGGGAGGCGGGAAAAAGCATATCGGCCTCAAGCGCGTTGGCCACCACCAGGAAGCGGGTGAAGTTGTGTTTGTTGTCGTGGATGTCTCGTTGCAGCACCTTCAGGCCATAGATGTCGGCCGCGTAGGCCGAACAGATGGCCGCCCACCCCGTCTTTTTGTGACGTGCTATATACTCGGCGCTGCCTGCCGTGTCTTCCGCCTCCACGGCTTTCAGCCCCGGATGGCCCATCAGGAAGTGGCGACATTGCTGCAAGGCCACGGGATGGGAGTGCACTTCGTGAATGCTTTCCCAACCGTCCTGGGGCAGACAGCAGATGGAATGCTCGATATGGAGCTTATGCTCGCCCACAATCACGACGTCGGCCTGACGCAGCAGCTCGTAGTTGTGGAGCAGACTGCCCGCTATCGTATTCTCGATGGCCAGCATACCGATGGTCGTAGGGTCGTGGCGCATGCTGTCAAACACTTCTTCAAACGTGGCACAACACACCAGTTCCACCGCTTGGCCGCTGAAATATTCATGGGCGGCTATGTCGTGGAACGAGCCCGCCTCTCCTTGTATCGCTATTTTCTTCATTTTCGCCTACTCGCTGCTTGCTGTAACGAAAACGGTCCGCACTCTCAAAGAGCGGGACCGTTTCGTTATTTTTCTATAATTCCTAAGCTGAACTCTACACGCAACTTCCCGCTTCACAATTCCTTGCAAAGTAAAAATAGAAGTAAAAGTAAGATGCGCAAAGATTCATATCTATTGTTTTAATCTCTTAACAAGTGCAAAAGTAAAGCATTCCATCCATTCTGCCAAACAAATTGAAAGAAAAGTGTCGCTTGATACCTAACTTTTTTTACTATCTACAGTGCGTATCGTGAAACAACGGAACTATTTCACGAGTTCTTTCACCATGTGTCCATCGCTGTATTTCACGATGTTCAAACCTCGTGTGGGATGAGAGATGCGACGACCGGCTGCGTCATATCGGGCCGTTTCGACGGCTTTTCCTGCATCCGCCATACTGTCAATACCCGTCGTGGCACTATCGGAAATCGTACATTGGTCGGCGTTGACTATCTCCTTCGTCTTCGTATTGATGACCAAAACGCAGACATGGAGCTTCGATTTATCCTGAATGGTACGGTATTGTGATATGTTATTGAATGAAACTTTGTGGGTCTGTACTTCATCCGCTACGGCAGAAGGTTTGAGACTTCCCGTCAGTCCAGTATCTATTCCCATAGCGGAGATGGCTACATGGTTGAATTCCATACCATGAATGAATCTCGGACTATTGATAAAGAAGTCCATTTCCTTTGTGATACCCAGGTCTGCAGTACTTCCTGAGTAGTAGTTTTTCTGATAATATGAACTATGTTGCAGTTCATCAGCCGTCAAGACATAAGCAAGCGCATAGGGAGCTTCGGCCATATCAATACGGAAAATAGTCTCAGATGTTACTGAAATATTGTTCTTCTTTTCGTCCCAAACTGCCGACACCTTTACATCCAACTCTGCTCCTTTCTCCTGTTCAGACATGAAAGTGCTGGCAGCATTGAAGTAAGTGAAATTCGTTGTGCGGTCGAACATCACAGTTGGATATCTGTTATAACGGTTCTTCTGGCTTTGGTAGGAAGGGCAATGCAAGGGTTCCCTATTGGAATGAACGGATATACCGATGAACTCATCGGGGAAGGTATGTGTTAAGTTCTCTATCAGGGCAATGGCCCCGGGACAGTTTCCGCACCACATAGCCGTATAGGCTTCTGCTACGACCTTGCGCTTAGGCACTTGTGTGAGGGTCATTCGTGTGATGGTAGTATACGGAATCGTGGCACCATTGGGCTGTCCGTTGACTTTTGTTACATTGAAAGTCAGTTCCGTTACTGATATTTTCGTGTGTGGCGAAATATGTATATTGATGAGTTGGCTGTCGTGAGAGACGATAGCTTGAGGAAGAGAGAGTTCCTTTGTCTCGATAATTTCATTGCCGAAACTGAGCGTATACTCGATATTCTTTACCTCACTGTCACCATAGTTTACGAGTGAAACAGGAGCGTTAACACCCTCAGAGTTGATACCGACAAGCGCTTTTCGCATGGATACCGGCGAAATGGAGTTATTGTAGCCCCCTGAAACTTGTAGTGCTACAGCATAGATAGATGTATGCAACAGTGTCAACAAGAAGGTGACTATGACCCGTAAGTATGTTCTTTTTATCATGCTTTTATCTTTCAAGGGTTACTGAACGATTTTCTTTTCCGTACTTATCACTCGCTTGTCATTTATCTTCTTGATGATATAAGTGCCCTTGGCAAGTCCTTGCAGCGATGGCAGACTCTTGCCGATAAGGCGACCATCAAGACTATAGACATTATAATTGATGGTCTTGTCTGTGTTGAGGGTACCGATGCCTGTAGTTGTTTCGTCAAAAATAAGCGTAATAGATGGTCCTGATTTGTCAGTTACCCATTCATTATTCTCCCTTTTTGCAGTGAACAGCTGTAGAACAATGGTACAATGCGCCTTGTCTTTGCGCTCTTCTTTGGGTAAAAATTTTATTTCAAGTGACTTTCCCTTGGACATCTTAGCCTGCAAAAGAACTTCCTCTGTCTTGTAATTCCCGACTTCTTCCCACACTTCACAGGATTTGCTGAAGCATGCTTGCACTTCTCCTTCTCTGATGTTCTTGATCGAGCAAGAGAGAATCACTTGTTGAGCCATATCTGATATATTGTGAGCAAATATACCACTCGACATATACTTTGGAAATTCTGGTGAGTCTGGATCAATCTCTAACTTATTGACAGTAACTGTCGAGCCGTTGGCAATGACCTTTCCTGTGGCATCTACAAACTCAAGTGTTTGTGCCATCAAGGTTACCATACCAAACAATATAGCGCAACAAAGGGTAATTATTCTTTTCATTTTCAGTTATCTTTATGATTGTTTTAAGGTTTAACGAGTTGTTGACGGGTCACTTGAAGCACTCCGTCGTCATTATATACAAAAGCCACAATAGACATGCGGGCAGCCTCCCACTCTTCTTCGAGCCGGCAGTCGGCCTCTTTGCTGACAGAAGCTCCATGTCCAAGGGAGACAGTCTCCCCCCATTCACCGTTGACAGCAGCTCTCAGTATGTGGTTATGTATGTAGTCTTTGCTATACTTGCCATCAGGCATGGCTTGAATGGCCTTGATACCATCTTCCACAAGCCACAATTGTAACTTGCCAGAGAGGGCATTTCCCAAAGCATTGACTATGGCTTTGACATGTGAACGACGTGTTGCCGCGTCATAGCTGACGGCCAGTTTTATATCGACGGCAACCTTTTGCTGTATCTCATTGTAGACCAGCGACGGCCATTGCCAATCGTTGGTAAGCTTACCTCTACGATTGACCAACCCCAAAGGCAGAGCATTGACCTTCCAATGCTTATAATAAAGGTCACCGAGAGCGGTCCGAAAACCATTGATTGTGGGTGTACGTCGCAAAGCAAGCGACCCGGCATGGATGGCTACGGCTATCACCGTGTCGGCTCCGTACTGCTTCTGAAGCTGTTCGATGACTGTCGCAGCCCGCGGACAGTTGCGACATTTCTGTCCGGTAAAGTCTTCTATGAGTACACATCGCCCTACGGTTGCAGGTTTCACGTAGATGAGACGGTCGTCGCTGTCAATGCGGTCGCACGCTGTCAGCATGAGTATGGTGCAGGCAATAGTCGAAAGAAGTTTTATCATATTGCGTCAGAAGTTGTAATTATATGAAACGGTGAAACCCTTGCTGGCAGGGATATATCGACATACACCACCCGAACAGTTGTAGCCGCTGCGAGTTCTTCCATAACCGAACTGCAGCCGGTGCGCCTCCTTGAGATAGGTGACGAGTCCTTGGTAATAATGGATGTGGGTGTTGCCGCTGTTGTACATGTCGGAAACGGTGAACATCCAGCAGGGAGCCAGCGACAGTTCTGCAAGGCCGAAGAGCCAGTCTCGGTCGTCGTCTTTCGACGAGAGATATTGCATTTCGGCCCGCAACGTGGCCTTGGGAGCGAACTTATACTTCGCGTCGGCTATGAAAATATCCGACCGAATCATGCCGCCCTCACCCTCCACGATGGTCTTGTTGTAGAGCTGGTTCATGTACATGAGGTTCAGTTTGAAAGATTTGGAGAGTCGTTTTTCCATCTGCACGTTGACGTCCTGATAGTAAGTGGAAGGCCCCCAGGCCCAAAACGCCGACCCGTAGCCATCGGTTCCCTTGCCGCCGACATCGTTTCGACGCACGCCATGCACATGCGAGAAGTTCAGTTTCACGTTGGTTCCATACCTGCCGCCGAGCGTCGAGCGTCTTGGAAAGTTGTAACCCAAGGCCGCCTGATAAGCGCATTCGCCGCCAGGCTGCGTGGCATAGGGATAGAGAGCGGCCAAAGCGTAGGTGTGTTCCATTGCGAAAGCCGGCAGATGGTTGATGAAGAAGGAGGCGCCCACCATGCTGCGGCTGCTTCGCCAAGCCATGTTGATGCTTCGCTTGGCCTGCAACAGCAGACTCATCCAGCGCTTGGAATAAGAACCGGAGAGCATGGCTACATAGCCGTTGCGATAGATATAGCCGTTGTCGAACGAGGGGTCCTGGCTCTTGAAGGCATATTCGGCAAGGAGACTGACCGACCGGTGCTGCAAACGGGCACGCACATCGAAGGCATTGACATGGCGGGGCAGGCGCAAGCGGTGCGTGGCATCGGACATTACGTCCTCATCGCCCTCGTGCTTGTTGACGAACGAGGCGCCCAACATGACATAGGTGTTGCCTCCGAGGCCCTTGAACCATTCGTCGAGGCTAAGCTCCACGTCGCCACCCGACACCAGCGCGTGGTTGTATTCCCAATATCTGCGCTGCTTGCCGGTGAGCAACTTGAGGCTCACACCTCTCATCGGCTTATACTGAAGACGCGCGCCGAGCAGCGAATTGTCTATCCCCAGGCTGCGCTCTTCATAGGCGCGGAGGATGAATCCCGAGCCGAACTGCTCGTAAAAGCTGCCCAACGTAAGCTCGGCGTCCTTGTAACGTCCCTTCAGATAGAAGTAGGGCACGCCCCATCCCTTAAAGTCGTTCTCGAAACCGGGCAGCGGATGCTTGAGATATTCCAACCGCAATCCGGCATCCACATGCTTGCTGGTGGCATTCAGCTCCACGTAGGTATTGGTAAGGAAGTCTCCCGAAGCCTTCGTCGCGCCTATCTTGTCATCCTTCTGCGGCAGAAGGATGTCGCTCTGCACGCTCCCCGAAAGCCTTATCCTGTCGCCGTTTTCCTGTGCCGGCGACACCATGGCGGCGCAGACCAGCAGTCCCGCCAAGACATAACTTCTCATGCTACTTGCCACAGGCCTCCTTCACCTTCTCATACAGTTCTTCCTCGGCGCCATCGGTATATCCGTTGTGCTTGAAGACGATGTTTCCCATTCCGTCGAGCACCATCACGTAGGGTATCAGCTGCACGCCGAGCGCGCGCTTCAGGTCGCCGTTGGGGTCGAGCAGCACCTCATAGGGCCACCCATGTTCGTCGACCAGAGGCTTCACCTTGTTTATATTCTGCGCCTGGTCTATGGAAACGGCAATCAGTTTCACACCCGTTTCCTCCTGCCAGTCGGCATACACTTCGTTGATGGCTTTCAATTCACGATTGCAGGGCTTGCACCATGTGGCAAAAAAGGATACTATCATCGGCTTCCCTTGATTGGAAAGCGTGTCCAACCGTACGCTTTTGCCTTCGATATTCCTAAGGGTCAATTTGGGCAGTCCTGTCTGTGCATGAAGTGCCAGACTAAAAAAGACCGTCGCAAACAGCAGTCCCACTTTTCTCATACAGCGTTCAGATTATAATTTTGAGTGTGCAAAGTTACAACAAAAAAGCAACAAACGGAAAAAGATGGCAATGGATTTGAGCCAGAAAGGCATGTTAAAAAGTCCATATCCTGCTGCATTTTGACATCGCCGCAATATATCTTTACCTTTGTTGCATAGCTTATGGTCTACTTTCTTTAATTTCTTGCTCGAGATCATCAAGATAACGCGCATCTTCATCATCTGCCAAACGTGCCTGATACTGCTTTCTTTTTTCTTCAAAACGGCTATAGACCTCCTTAACATACTGCTCCATTTCAAAATTAGAAACGCAACCATTCCCTAAAAGAATCTTTTGTCCTTGAAAAGTAAGCAGATTATTCACGTTCTCTCGCCAGAAATCCAAGGTCAAATCCTTGTGTTCTTTTACTCTCATTTCGGCTGATTCAAGAAATATTGTCGTCAAACGATTCAACTTTTCAATCTCTTCTGCTCGCAAATAATTCTTCGCTATAATGATATCGCCTTTGCGAACAACATCTCCTTTCCATGTTGTTAACCCCATATCAGGGGCTTCGGAATCAGCACGACTTACGATAAGTTCCGCAGCAGTCTTCTCTGTCACGGCATAAAGCAACTTGTTCTGCGTCTCCGCAAAGAACATTTGTGTAGCTTTTTCGCGTGCTTCATAATCACTACTGAGTTTAAATAAGTCACGAAGTTTTTGATAGAATCGCTTCTCCGAAGCACGTATGTCACGGATACGGGCAAGCAATTCATCAAAATAATCAGGACGCCCATCTGGATTCTTAAGCCGCTCATCATCCATAGTAAACCCTTTAACCAGATATTCTGCCAGATGCAGGTTTGCCCACTGCCGAAATTGTGTACCCCGAATGCCTCGAACTCTGAAGCCAACGGCTATGATCATTTGCAATGAAAAGTAGAGAGTGTCGTATCGTTTGCCATCTAAAGCAGTTGTCAAATATTCTTTGACAACTGCTTTTGCATCTAACTCACACTCTCTCAGGATGTTGTTTATATGATAACTAACAACTTGCTTGGAGGTGGAAAACAAGGTGGCTATTTGCAATTGATTGAGCCAAACATTGCCATCTCGCGCCATCAGTGCGACATTGATTTTACCATCTGCTGAACGATACATAATCATACCATTCTGCTCACTGCCCATATCGGGTACAATACCTTTGTTCATGCTATTTGCAAAAGATTCTTTGACAAGGTGTTTGCCTTTCCTTCCCCCTTCTCTACTCCTTGGGCACGGGATAACTGTAGCGGTAGCGCGGCGGATAGGCGGCGCGGTCGCCATTATACCAGGCGCCCTCCACGGACAGCTGGACCGAGAAAGCGGGCGTCGGCGAGTACTTGACCGCAGCTCCAAGCACGTCGGCGCCGGGCGTCATCATGCCCATTCCCGCCGTATAATAGGGATATATATTATAATAAGGTGAACCCAGTCGGCCGGCATAGCTGTCATGATTGTCGGCAATGTTCTTCTTTCCATACACCCAGGCTTCCCAATGGTCGTTGAACCGATAGCCCAAGGCGGCATAGAGGGCGCCGTCGCGATAGGAGTCGCTGCCGTAATTGAAATGCTGGACATAACCGCCCACGGCCAACCACAGCTTACGGTCCTTGTCGAGAGGCGACAACCAGGTGGCCGAAAGACGTTGGCCGAAGCCGCCCTTGTGGGGAGCGTGCTTGCCGAAAGTGGCAAAAGCACTCAAGTCCAGGCTGGCATTGAGCCCTTCGTGCAGACCCCAGCCGTAGCCGTTCCAGCCATAACGCCAGGCATAATAGGACAAAGGAGGTTGAGGCGCGCCCTTGTCGGCGCGCAACGTGTCGTGCTGTGCCGACGCCAAAAGCCCATGAAGCCCCAACAATAGCAATATCAAGATCTTCTTCATACGTTGCTTTCAACTTTTACTGTGTTGCAAAGTTAATTAAATAACTTGAATTTATTTTGGACGTTAACCTTTTTATGTTATTTTTGCCAGCGTTGTATTAAATTACTGATATTTAGCAAGTTGCCCGCATTTTGCCGACGACGGCGGCCGATGGCCCAACGGCTGTTTTGCAAAAGCAGCCTTTTCAGCCGCTAAAAGCACTGCTTTGACACGCTCAAAGGACTGCTTTCGGAAAACAAAAGGACTGCTTTCGCCGTGCAAAAGGGCTGCTTTCAGAAAGCCATCGTGGGCCCGTGTCCCGAACACGATTGGCGACTTGCTGCAAGTAAAACCCTATCAAGAATGAACATGATGAAAAAGAAACTGATTGCCAGCCTGTTGGTCATGGCTGTTCTGCCCCTCTCGGCACAGAAAAAGACCACCACGCCCCAGCGTCCCATAGCCAAACGCGTGTCCGATTTCTTCAAGAAGACCAAGAAACAGGTGTCCTATACGGGCCAGCGCATTGGCGAAGCCATCGGCTTGGAACAATCGGAAGTGGACAAGACGCTCATCACCATAGACGGCGTGAAATACATGCCTGTCTACAAGAAGGACCTCATGGTCGACCGCGAGGAAGCGGCCCGACTGGAAACGGCGGCCCGCACCGAGTTCCTCAAGAAGTATCCCAAGGCCGAAATCGTCACTTCGGTCGTGCCGCAGGAGGACTGGAACCACTATGCCATACACAAGAAGAAAATAACGGGCTACAAACGGCGGGCATACGTCTACATTCTGGCCAAGGATGGAGACGACGCCTACCTGAACGCCAGCTACCTGTTCGAGGCCGAAAGGGAGCCGGGACAGGAGTATGTGAACGCCCGCGAATATCCGCAACTGAAGCGGGTGGACGCCATTCCCTCATCCGTATTGGGCAAACTGGAGCAATAGACGGATGAAACTGTTCAGCAATCTTTTCAAGAAGAAAGAGAAGACGGGGGCGGAAGCGGCCGTCGTGGAAGAGGAAAGGCCTACTTTCGGGGCGCAAGGGCCTGCCGACGAAGAACCGGCGCAGCCCGACGAACCGTCAGCCTCGCTGCTCGACGCATTCAACAGGCTGCAACAACAGGTAGACGAGTCGCCCGAAGACACGGCACTGCTGATCCGCATGGCCGAAATCGCCTGCCAACTGAAGGACTACGTGGCCATGCAGGACGCCTGCGAGCGGGCCGTCGTCGTGGACAGCAGCCTGCTCCGTGCCCACCATCTCTACGCGGAGGCCTGCCAAGCCCAGCACGATGTCATCAACGCCATCGCCATGAGCACCAAAGCCATCATGCTGCTTGAAGGGCAAGACACGGCCTATCCGCAGGCCGCCGACCTCTACCGGCTGCGCGGGGAGTTGCTCATGCGCGTCGGAGACAAGGCCGGCGCCGAGGCCGACATGCAGAAAAGTGTTTCAGTTGAGCCCGTCCGCCCCGCCAGGTGACGGACGTTTTTGAAGCCGAAGGCGGAGATTGAACTGACAAAAAGGAGATAAAGCCAAGCTGTCAAGCTGTCTTTATCTCCTTTTTGCTGTCATTTCATGAACTTGAGGCGCATGGAATTGAGCACCACCGACAGGCTGGAGAAGGCCATCAGCGCCGAGGCCCACATGGGAGAGATTTGAAAATCAATGCCGAAAAGGTAGAGAACACCGGCTGCCAGGGGAATACATACGATATTGTAGATGAACGCCCAGAAGAGGTTTTGCCAGATCATCCGGACCGTATGGCGGCTCAATGCCACGGCGTCGGCCACACTTTGCAGGTCGTCGCCCATCAAAGTGACTTGCGCTACGTCCATGGCGACGTCGGTGCCGCGGCCCATGGCCATGCTCACATCGGCCAAAGCCAGGGCCTGGGTGTCGTTGATACCGTCGCCGATCATGGCCACCACTTTGCCTTCGGCCTGCAACTGCCTGACGAGTTGCTCCTTGTCCTGGGGCAGCGCCTTGCTGCGGTAATGCCTGATACCTGCCTTTTCGGCCCAATACCGTGCAGCTTCTTCCTTGTCGCCGCTCATCATGTAGACCTCGACACCTGCCTTCTGCAACCGCTCCATCACGGCCCGCGCGTTCGGTTTCAGCGTCTCGCGCTCGTCCAGCGGCAGCTCGTCGGCCTTCGTGAAGTCGATGTTCTGATTGGGAATGGTCAGCGTTCCGGTCTTGTCGATGACGATGGCGTTCACTTTCCGCAGCCTTTCGAGCGCAGATGCGTCCTTGATGAGCACCTGTTTCTCGGCCGCCTTGCCGATACCCACCATCAAAGCGGTGGGCGTGGCCAGGCCCATGGCGCATGGACAGGCGATGACCAATACGGCGATCGCGCTCAAAACGCCCTGGGGCAACGCGGCGTTTCCGCCGAGAATCCACCAGGCAAGGAACGTCATCAATGATATTCCGGCCACCACGGGCACGAAAACGATTGCCGCCTTGTCGATGACACGCTGCACGGGAGCCTTGGAACTCTGGGCCTGCTGCACCATGCGGATGATGTGGGCCAGGGCCGTTTCCTCCCCTATCTGCCTGGCCTTCATGCGCAGTTTGCCCTGGCTCGGAATGGTACCGGCCAACACCCGGCTGCCTTTCCGCTTGGCCACGGGCGACGGTTCGCCCGAGATCATGCTCTCGTCTACGTAGGCCGCGTCGGCCGTCATGAAGCTTTCGGCCCATGTCACCTCACCGTCTACGGGTATCTTCTCGCCTGCCCACACTTCCAGCACGTCGCCTTTCTCGATGGTCGAGATGGGAACGTCCTCCAACTTGTCGCCGTCCACGAGGCGGGCAGTCTTGGGTTGAAGCCCCATCAGCTGGCGTATGCTCGACGCGGTGCCGTCCTTCGCCTTCTCTTCAAGCAAGCGACCGGTCAGCACAAAGGTGATGATCATGACCGAAGCGTCGAAATAGGTGTGCCATTCCATGCCGCGGCTGCCCCACACTTGTTCGCCCCAAAAGGTGTTGAAAGCGCTGAACAGGAAAGCCACAGCTGTCGACAGGGCCACCAACGTGTCCATGTTGGCCGCGCCATGGCGCAACTGCTTGGCCGCCGACACGTAGAAACCGCGACCGCAATAAAGCAGGTTGGCCACCGAAACGATGAGCGCCAGCTGGTTGGCCGTACTCTTGTTGGTGATTCCCAGCCAGCCCATGGAAATGGCCATCACCAGCAATGAGAACATCCAAGACAAGAGAGTCTTGCGACGCAGCAGGCCGAACTCGCGCTTCTCGATGGCCTCCACCGACTCGTTCGCGTCGACAATCAGGTCGTAGCCGATATCGTTGACGGCTTTCTTCAGCTGCTCCAGGCTGATGACATCTGCATCGAAATCGACCAACGCGCTGCGCCCCGGCAGGCTGACAGAGGCCTCCGTGACGCCATGGAGCGAGTTGAGTTTGCGTTCAACGTTGGCAGAGCATGCCGAACACGCCATGCCAACGACGGGAATCGTCTGTTTCATGCGCCCTCCTTCACAAAGAAAGCTCGTAGCGGCCGGCTCCATTGACGGCCGCTTGGATGGCTTCGGGGGTTGCGGGAGCCTCGAAATCGACCGTTACATTGGCCTCGTTCAAGTCGGCTTCGGCAGCAACGACACCGTCGACACCCTTGATTGCGTTTTCCACATTGGCCTTACAATGTGTGCACTTCATACCCGATACTGTGAAAGTCTGTTTCATTTGTTTGTCTCCTATTATTGATTGAACTGTTGCAAAGATACGCCTTATACCCATTTTATATATTATATAATTATGGATGAATATTACATGATTCCGCAGAACTGCGGAACCGCGGGCGGGAGCTGCTTCCGGAGCAGGCGGAAAAACGTCAAATAACTTGAATTTAAGCCCCTTGCGGTTAAAATAAGCTAAACCGTTAAACTTTTGAAGCGCAAACCCTGTCTTCTATTATATATTTGCAAGCACATGACGGCCTGCCAACGGCCACGCATGGCCCGCAGACCGGCACGAATATGATTAACTAAAAACAGAAGAATATGAAGAGAAACGTTATCTTTGTCATGACGCTGGCCAGCGTATTGCTCGCAAGCAGCTGCGCCAGCAAGAAGGAATTGCTGAATTGCCAGACGGAAAACAGAGAACTGACAAGCAACTACCAGAACGCGAAAGAGGAACTGGCAGCATCGAAAGCGCGCGTGGCCAGCCTGGAAGAGCAGCTGGCACAGCAGAAGAAAGACTACGCGCAACTGCAAAATTCGCTGGACAAGAGCTTGAACAATGCCAACTCCAACAACATCAACATCTCGAAACTGGTGGACCAAATCAATGAGAGCAACCAGTATATCCGCCATCTGGTGGAGGTGAAGAGCAAGAGCGACTCGCTCAACATGGTGCTCACGAACAACCTGACCCGCTCGTTGAGCAAGGAAGAGTTGAAGGAAGTGGACGTACAAGTGCTGAAAGGAGTGGTCTACATCTCACTGGCAGACAACATGCTCTACAAGAGTGGCAGCTACGAAATCAACGACCGCGCCGAGGAAACACTGAGCAAGATTGCCAAAATCATCATGGACTACAAGGATTACGACGTTCTGATCGAGGGCAATACGGACAACGTGCCGGTGAACAGCACCGCCGCCAGCATGAAGAACATCCGCAACAACTGGGACTTGTCGGCCCTGCGCGCCTCAAGCGTGGTGCAGTATCTGCAAAACCGCTATGGCGTGAACCCGAAACGACTGACCGCCGGCGGCCGTGGAGAATACAACCCGGTGGCCAGCAACGACACGGAAGTGGGCAAACAGCGCAACCGCCGCACGCAAATCATCATCACGCCGAAGCTCGACCAGTTCATGGACTTGATCGACAAAGCACCCGAAGACAAATGAAACGAGGCTTTGTAAAAGTCTTGAATATACGGAAGAAGGTTCAGTCCGATGGCGAACTGAACCTTCTTTGTTTTGTTTAAAAACGCCCAACGGCCTACTTTACCTTCGGTTTGGCTTCGGAATCATGAAAGAGTTCCTTGATTCCGCCAATACTTCCGAGCAGGTTGGTGGCTTCATAAGGCAGGTAGACGACCTTCGTGCGGTCGCCTTCGGCCACCTCCTGCATCATCTGTATGTATTTCTGCGCCAAGAGATAGTTGGCCGGATTGGTGCTTGCGCCCACCGCATCGGTAATCTTTTGGATGGCAATCGCTTCAGCCTCGGCCTTGCGAATGCGTGCCGTGGCCTCGCCCTCGGCATAGAGAATGGCCTGCTGTTTGGTAGCTTCGGCACGGTTGATGGTGGATGTCTTCTCGCCTTCGGACTGAAGAATGACACTCTGCTTCTGGCCTTCGCTCGTCAGGATGGTGGCCCGCTTGTTGCGCTCGGCCTGCATTTGCTTCTCCATGGCGCTGAGCACACTCTCCGGAGGAGTGATGTCCTGCAGTTCAACACGGTTCACCTTGATTCCCCATTTGTTGGTGGCGTCATCGAGAACGGCCCGCAGTTTCGTGTTGATCACGTCGCGGCTGGTCAGCGTCTGGTCGAGTTCCATCTCGCCGATGATGTTTCGCAATGTCGTCTGCGTCAGTTTCTCGATGGCATTGGGCAAGTTGTTGATTTCATAGACGGCCTTGAATGGGTCTACAATCTGGAAGTAGAGCAGCGCGTTTATCTGCATTTGGATGTTATCCTTGGTGATGACATTCTGCCGATCGAAGTCGTACACTTGCTCACGCAGGTCGATGTTGCTCGTATAAACATAGCGGCCGCCGCGCATCGACACGATTTCCTTGGCACGGTCGATGAACGGAATGATCAGGTTGATACCCGGTGAGAGCGTGGCGTAATACTTTCCAAGACGTTCGATAATCTTCGTCTCACTCTGCGGGATGATAACGACGGTCTTCTTGACAAAGATGAGGGCCAAGAGAACCAGGGCGATAAGTACATAAGTTACGATATCCATAAGGGTTGGTTGGTGGATTAGAAGCCAAGTCTTCAACCGGAACGGCCACACGGGGCAGCCGCTGCGGGGCCGAAGACCCGACATGGGTTAAACATGGACGACAGTCATGACGATACTGTCGCGGGAAACAATTCTTACTTTTTCACCTTTGCCGATGGTGGGGCCGGCGGTGACGGCTTTCCAGACGTCGCCGTCCACCTGCACATAGCCGAATCCGCCGGCTTCGACAGGCTCGACGACGGTTCCTTCACGGCCTATCAGGGCGTCGGCGTTGCTGAGCCGCTCGTGACCGCCGGCATGCAGCCGCCCAAGAAGCCTGGGACGAATCAGCCAAATGCTCAAGACGGAGCACAAGGCCCATGCCAGCACCTGGACCCAGAACGGCAAACCGAAGGCAGCGGAGACAGCCGCGCCCACGGCACCGATGGCAAAACAGGTCACATAGAAGTCGCCCGAACTAAGTTCGAGAATCAGGCAGACAAACACGACGGCTGTCCACAAGAGCCAAAGATGGGAAATCAAATACGCTATCATAGTTTATGCTTGCTGTAAAAGGTTATCTCTTGGAAGTTCTTCCGCCGCTTTTTCCGACGGCTTTCCTTGTCGGTTTGGGCGCTGCCTTGATGGTTATGGACTGCGAAGCGTAGCCCGAAGCCCGGTAATACCGCTCCGCCGTGGGCATGAGCGCTTGAATGGCGGCGATGCGTTTGGCGTCCGACGGGTGGTCGCTGAACAAGTCGTTCTGGTTGCCTCCGCTCATGGCGGCCATGCGTTTCCAGAACGGAACGGCCACGGCGGGGTCGTAGCCGGCCATGGCGGCGAAGACAAGTCCCATGTGGTCGGCTTCGGTCTCGTCGTCACGGCTATACTTCAAGTTGGCAAAACTGAAGCCCTGCTGCGCGATGGCTGTGGCAATGGCGGCAGTGTTCCGCCCGGCCATCTGCCCCAAGACGGCTCCGCCGAGCTGCGTGGCATACTGTTGACGCATCTTCTTCGACATTTGCTCGGCACTGTGCTTGGCCACAGCATGCGCAATCTCATGCCCCAGGACGACAGCCAGCGAGCCTTCGTTCTGCGTGACGGGCAGCAATCCTTCGTAAACGACAATCTTGCCACCGGGCATACAGAAGGCGTTGACGTTGTTGTCGGCCACAAGATTGAACTCCCACTGGAAGTTCTGCACCTCCGAAGCCATGCCGTTGCTCTTCAAGTAGGCCTCGACGGCATTGGCCAGACGCCGCCCCACCCGCTGCACCATGGCCGTGTTGGCCGCATTGGCGGAGAGTCGGGCGCTCTTCATGTACTTGGCATACTCCTGTTTGCTCAGGCTCAGCACCTCGACGTCGGACACCAGCAGGGTGTGTTTGCGCCCCGTGATGGGAACGGTCGAAGTGGTGCCGCATGCCGACAGCATGATGGCGGCGGCAAACATCAACGAAATGAACTTGACTTTCTTCATCTTATATTTAAATAGGAATACTTATATTATATATTATCATAAGTTGAACGTGAGACAAAGTTAATAAATAATATGAACAACTTGTCCTTTTGACTGTTTTTTATGAGCAAATTAGGGCATAAAGGCCTGTTTTGCGCCTGCGGAACCGCACGGCGACGCTCCCATCCCCGGCATTTCAATCCTGCACGGGCACCGATATACGCCCGACACGCGAAGCCCTGACAACCGATTCCCGGCACGCTGCTTCGACCTCGCGCAGCGATGACCACCCCAAAGCACCGCTTTCAGAAGCCCAAAGCGCAGCGATGACAAGCCAAAAGCACTGCTTTCAGAAGCCAAAAGCACAGCGACGACAAGCCCAAAGCACTGCTTCTACACGCAGAAAAGGCTGTTGTTGAAATCAGATGTCTTCACCGCGGCGGTCGCCCGATGGCCGAAGCGGCCGCAGAGAGGGGGCAACGAAAAAGGCCGTGAGCCAAAATCAATGACTCACAGCCTTCAAAACATTCTCTCTCTTATCTAAATCTTCATTATTTCAAGCCGCGGTTGTTCATCGTCGCGTTGAGCAACATGACATACTTGCGGTACTGGTCGCTGTCCAAGACATAGTGCATGTACTTCAAATCCTTGATGACAGCCTTGTCGACCAGCTGTGCCTTCTCTTCCTTTGGAGCGTTGGCGGCGTTCATCATCTCCACGCAGAATGTCTTGTGGATGTCCTTCACGCTTTCCAACTGGTCTGCCGACAGGCTCAACGCGTATGCAAGGCTGTTGTAGTTGATGGTCATATCATAAGCCGCAGTTGCGCTGGCGTTGTTTGCATTCTCGTCGGCAGCGAAACTCATAGTCATCGACATCAACGCCACCAGTGTCATCATCATTTTCTTCTTCATCTTTTTACCTTTCATTTAAGGGACGGATTCTCGGCGAACACCTCCCGGTTGTCTATTGTCATTATCCTATAGCCTTCCTTTGAAGACATTGCAAAATTACAATCATCCCACGCTTGTTCCAAACATTTCGGCAGTTTGTTTACCGAAATACCCACAATTATTGACATAAATCAAAGCAAACGTAACGATTCGTAAGTTTTTCAGAGCACAATCGCATCATTATCCTTCCCATGCCGCCTGTTGCTTTCAGATTTGAATCCATCCTTTTGTTTTTGTAACGATTCGCTCCTACGCCGCAAAAAACGACAGGCAGACTTTTATATTCCACCCAATTGCACTACCTTTGCAGCAAACATGAAACCCAAAGAATCATAAATCATCGATATGGATAAGAAAAAAAACATGTATGTCGCAGCCTCATACCAGTTGTATGACGTGACCGACGGCAAGAACGAACTGTTGGAAGAAACATCCGAAGGCCAGCCCTTCGACTTCATCAGCGGCATGGGCATCGCCCTGGAGACATTCGAGAACGCGCTCGTCGACCTGCATGAAGGCGACAAGTTCGACTTCACGCTCGCGCCGGCGGAGGCTTACGGCGACTACAACCCCGAACACGTGACCGAGCTGGACAAAGCCGTCTTCACGCGCAACGGCAGGTTTGACGACGAATACATCTATGTGGGAGCCATCGTCCCCTTGCAGAACGAAGAGGGACAACGCTTCAACGGCCACGTATTGGCTATCACCGACAACGCCGTGAAGATGGACTTCAACCATCCGTTGGCTGGCAAGACGCTCAATTTCAAGGGCGAAATCAAGAACATCCATGAGGCTTCGGCCGAAGAGATGGCCGACTATGTGAACGCGTTCTCCAAGGGATGCGGCGGCGGTTGCGACGGCTGTGGAGGCGGTTGCCAGGACGGCGACGGCTGCGGAAGCGGTGGCTGCGGCGGCAATTGCGGCAACCATTAAGACCGGAGGGCGGCAACATGAGCAACACGTTTGGCCAAATATTCACGCTGACCTCCTTCGGCGAAAGCCACGGCAAAGCCTTGGGGGGTGTGGTGGACGGCATGCCGGCTGGAATCGACATCGACCTGGACTTCATCCAGCAGGAACTGGCCCGCAGACGCCCGGGCCAGAGCAAGCTCACCACGAGCCGGAAGGAAACCGACCAGGTGGAGATTCTCAGCGGAGTGTTCGACGGCAAGTCGACGGGAGCACCGATAGGATTCGTGGTCAGCAACACGAATCAGCACAGCAAGGACTATGACAACATGAGAAACCTGTTCAGACCATCGCATGCCGACTTCACTTATTTCAACAAATATGGAATCCGCGACCACCGTGGCGGCGGCCGCTCGTCGGCACGCATCACCGTGGCCAGGTGCGTGGGAGGGGCCTTGGCCAAACTGGCCTTGCGCCAATTGGGCGTGGAAATCAAGGCCTATACGTCGCAGGTGGGCCCCATCAGGCTTGAGAAAGACTACCGGCAATACGACCTCGGACAGACGGAAGCCACGCCCGTGAGGTGTCCCGACCCGGAAAAGGCACGCGAAATGGAGGCGCTCATCAAAGAGGTGAAGGACGCGGGGGACACCATCGGTGGAGTGATTACGGGCATCATCAAGGGTTGTCCCATCGGTTTGGGCCAACCGGAGTTCGGCAAACTGCACGCCCAACTGGGCGCGGCCATGCTCGGAATCAATGCGGCCAAGGGATTTGAATACGGCGAAGGCTTCGGCGGCGTCGACGCCCGGGGCAGTGAACAGAACGATCCGTTCGTCTGCAAGGGCGACGCGTCCGGCCATCGGGCCATCACGACGGCGTCCAACCACAGCGGAGGCATACAAGGGGGTATCAGCAACGGGCAGGACATCTATTTCCGGGTGGCCTTCAAGCCCGTGGCGACCATCCTCATGCCCCAGAGCACCGTGGACAAAGACGGCAAGGAGGTCGCTTTCAAAGCCCAGGGACGACACGACCCCTGCGTGCTGCCGCGGGCGGTGCCCATCGTCGAAGCCATGGCTGCCATGGTGATTTTGGACAATATCCTGTTGAACAAGGCCACAAAACTATAAAAAGAGCACAAAGAACTTAATTTTCTGTCGCCTTTTCTTTTAATAGTTAAAAAATCGTCGTATCTTTGCAATTGACGATTCGGTGTTTGTGAAAATACAGAATACGTTTAGTTAAGTCTAGTTTAGTTTTTGTGTTGGTTGAGGGAGGGCATTTGCTCTCCCTCACATTCTTATCTACAAGCCAACAAAAAACTATCTTTTGTTTTCCCAAAAGATAGTTGTCTGCTTCGAATCTCTTCCCCATCATGCTGTCGGGCCTAACGGATGGCCCCGATGATGTCCCGTATGTCGGCCACGCCATGCCTGTCGAGCCATTCGTCCATGCCACGAACGACTTTCGTGGTGACGGCCGGATCGATGAAGTTAGCCGTCCCTATCTCAATGGCGGTGGCCCCGCACATCATGAATTCCAGGGCGTCGGTCGCATTGGAAATGCCTCCCAGGCCTACGACCGGTATATTGACGGCATGCGCGACATCATACACCATGCGCAGCGCCACGGGCTTCACGGCAGGTCCGCTGAGGCCTCCCGTGCGTATGCTGAGCAGCGGTTTGCGCCGTTCGATGTCCACCGCCATGCCCATCAGCGTGTTGATGAGCGACAGGCTGTCGGCGCCTTCGGCCTCACAGGCCCTCGCGATGTCGGCAATGTTCGTCACATTGGGCGACAGCTTGACGATGAGTGTCTTGGGATAGCCCCGCCGCACGGCCTTCACCACACTGGCAGCTCCCGCGCAAGTGACGCCGAAGGCCATCCCGCCGTCGCTCACGTTCGGGCAACTGATGTTGAGTTCGATGGCAGGAATGGCGCGCAAGGCGGCTATTCGTTCCGCGCAGGCGGCGTAGTTCTCGGGACTATGGCCACTCACATTCACGATTACATGCGTCCCAAGGTCCTCGATTTGGGGATAAATGTGCGTGCAGAAGTGGTCTACACCCTTGTTCTGGAGTCCCACACAGTTGAGCATTCCCATCGGAGTCTCGGCCATGCGGGGATAGTCGTTGCCTTCTCGCGGTTCGAGCGTCGTCCCCTTGACGATGATACCGCCCAGGTCGCTGAGCGAAACGAAGTCGGCGAACTCCAAACCATAGCCGAACGTGCCGGAAGCTGTCATGACAGGATTCTTCAATTCCAAATCCTTGATCTTTACTTTCAGGCTTGCCATAATAAGTCTTTTACGTTAAACACAGGGCCTTCCTTGCACACGCACAGATTGCCCGCAACCGTTTTCTCCACACAGCACAGGCAGGCGCCGACACCACAGGCCATCAAGTTCTCAAGTGAAGCTTCGCAGAAGATGTCTCTCTCCATGGCGTAGCGGGCCACACTGACCATCATCGGCTTGGGCCCGCAGGTGCTTATCTGGTCGAAACGCTCACGCTGAAGGATGGAATGGGCCGTGACAAAGCCTTGCTCGCCCATCGTTCCGTCTTCCGTCGTTACGCAAACGCGCCCATAACGACCGAACAATTCCAGCTGCAACAAGTCCTTTGCGGAGCGTGCCCCCAGCAGGAATGTCACTTCGTGGCCCGCTTCCTGAAGCTGTTTGCCGAAATAAAGCAAGGGAGCCACGCCGACACCGCCACCTACCAACAGTACGCGTGCGCCTGCGGAAGTGGGCTTTGTGAAGCCGTTTCCCAACGGGAAAACGCAGTTGAGGACAGCACCGGGCGACAGATTGCACAGCGTCCGCGTGCCATCGCCTATGCCCGCGACGAGCAACCACAGTTCATTGCGCGCTACATCGACGAAATTGACAGAGATGGGACGGCGCAGAAAGGTGGATGGCGAGTGGTCGACCCGCACTTCGACGAACTGCCCCGGCACCATCGCCGGCAAAGCTTCACGATGCGTCAGCTTCAGGACAACGTGCGTGGGGCTCAACCGTTCGACTGCCGTCACCTCAAGATCGAGATTAAACTTTTTCATATACGATCTGCAATAGTAATAAAGATAGTTCCCATAATCGTAACAAAGATAACTCAAAAGCATGAGATGGCAAAAAAGAAAGAAGCCTTTCTGCCTATTTGGGGACAAACGTCTCCCAAGTCTGGTCGTCGTAGAAGACCCTTATCTCTGTGATTTTTCGCATCTTTTTGTCAATTTCTTTGACAATGATTTTCGGCGTTTGCGGAGGTGTCTGATGGACGTTCTGCGCTGAAGGCGCATCGAAGAGGGAGGGGGAGCTGAGCGATGGCTGACCTGCGTGGGCGTCCTCCGACGCAAACAGCACCGGGTGGGGTGAGGCGGGGGCGTCTGTTCCAGGCTCGCCGCTTTTCTTTTCTTTGGAGATATACATCTCACCGGTTCCGAACATCAGCCAGTCTGTCGAGATGGAAGGTATCTTGTTCTTGATCGCCTCAACGATATTGATCGTCGGTTTGGTCCTTCCTGTGAAGATGCTGCTGAGCGAAGCGGACGACATTCCGATGAACTGGGCGAAGGTCTGTTGGTTCATGTGAGAGCCTTCCATGATCTGTCTAATTCTATCTTTCATAAGCTAAAAGCGGTAAAATAGGGCTTTATAAGCCATTTATCATTGATTTTACAAAAGTAAAGAAAAGGAATTACATACACAAACCCTTTTTAAAATATTTACATCTGAATAATATTGAATTGTAATTTTAAATAAACAAAACAACAAAAGCAAAGCGGCGTTTTTGCGATATGGATTTGTAAATGTAAAAATCGTTTATCATTTACGGGCAAACTACAGATTTAAAGTGATTTGACAATCCTTTGATAATTATTCAGTTATTTGTCGTTTAAAAAACGCCTATGGGCCAACGAGAGGGCATAAAACCATCGTTTATACGCAAAAAGGTATACAATAGTTTACTATATCCATGTAAATCCATGGTTTTTAGTTATTTATTGCTATCAATAAAGCTTGGATATACATTCGTATAGGTATCTAAATCCATTATATTGAAACGTAAATACATTTTTACAAAAGGCAAATTAATCAACAAAACAATAACGAACGCGCGCTCATTGCTATCCTTTTGTTGATTTGTTATTGTAAAACAAAGCCACAATCAACATCTTTGAATGCAAAAGAAGCTTAACACTGAATTTCAACCGCTATGAAACCATGAAAAATGAAATGCTTGAAGAATTCTGAACGACGGAGCGAATCGTTTGAAATAATCAAATTCTGAGGGGGCTTTTTTACAGTTAACTACCCGAAAACATGGGTAATTAGCCAAAAAAAAGTGCCCTTTCGGAGCACTTCATCTAGGTAAAATAGGGGCTGAAACAAGGCTTTTTCAGTGCAAAATGAAGAAGATAAGCTCCTTCATCAGCTCGCCGGCGTCGGTATTGGGGTTGTCAATACCCTTGCTTCTGGCGTCAATCTCCCTGATTTTAGCAATTATCTGCATCGTCTTCACGCCCGAATAATTTCTCATTCCGGCCATGTAGTCTTTGGCAGACCAGGCCGATCGTAAATCCAGATATTGAGCGACGCTGTTTTCATTATTTCTTTCGGGGGCATAGTAGGCTATCATCAGATTTTCGAAATAGGCAAACAGCAGAGGAAGGAAAGAATAGATGGAACCAGCTTTGGGGTTCTTGTCAAAATATTTCATAATTTGATAGGCCTTGAAAACGTCCCGATGGATGACCGCGTTTCTGAACTCGAAGGCATTGAAGTCCTTGCTCACCCCCACTTCGCGTTCCACCACCTCGGGCGTGATGCGCCTGTCGTTTTCAGGAAGCGAAATCAACACCTTGTCCAACTCCGACGTCAGTCGATTCAAATCCGAACCGATATGGTCTGCCATCATCTGGGCGGCCTTGGGTTCGATGGTCGACTGCCGTCTCTTCAGGTAGGTGTTGATGAAGCCCGGCAGTTCCCTATCGTAGAGTTTCTTGCTTTCGAAGACAACGCCGCCGCCCTGTTCGGCCTTGGCCGGCAACTTCTTCCGGCGGTCGATGTTGCCGTTTTTATGGCAAAGCACAAGGATTGTGGATTTCACGGGGTGCTCCATGTATTTCTCCAGTGCCTCCGTAGATTTCAGATTTTGGAACTCTTTCACGACGACCACCCTGTATTCGGCCATCATGGGATAGCCTTTGGCCAGGTCGGCCACCTGCGCCGCCGTGACATCCGAGCCGAAAACGACCGACTGGTTGAAGTCGCGCTCCTCGGGATTCAAGACGTTTTCCTCGATGAAATCCGATATTTTGTCGATAAAATAAGCCTCCTCGCCCATCAATATATAAATAGGTGAGAAATTGCGTGCCGTCAAGTCCTTCATAATCTGTTCGAACGAAGGACTCGTTTTCTTCTCTGCCATGCGATGATGATATTACAATTTGGTCCGTGGCGCAAACTCCGTGTTTTTTCGTATCTTTGCACACGACGCCACGTTATGCAAAGATAGCGTAAAAAAATGAATGGAAAGAGAAAATAAAGAAATGAATCGACTGAACCTGCCGGGCTTCGACTACAAACTGTCGGGTACGAAAGACAAACCTCAGATACTGGACATTCTGAGGCAACGGTTTGTCGCGCTCACGCCGGAAGAATGGGTGCGGCAGCATTTCGTCCACTTTCTAATCAACCACAAGGGCTATCCCAAGGCGCTCATGGGCAACGAAGTGAAAATTAAAATCAACGGGAAACAGCTGCGGGCCGACAGCGTTTTATACGACAAGGAGCTTCGGCCGCGCATGATCATCGAATACAAGGCTTCGTCGATACCCATCACCCAACAGGTTTTCGACCAGATTTTTGCCTACAACACACAGCTGCACGTCGACTATCTGGTTGTTTCAAACGGCTTGAACCACTATTGCTGCAAGCTCGACTACGCCACCAACAGCTATACTTTCCTGAAAGAAATCCCCGACTACGACGAGTTGGAAAGAGGGAAATGAGGAAAGGGAAATGCGGAAGCAGCTCTTTCGCTTTCTAAAAGCAGCCCTTTTAGCCGGTAAAAGGGCTGCTTTTACACGCCAAAAGGATAGCTTTTACAAGCTAAAAGCTGCCCTTTGAGAAAACAGGAAACCTCAACAGAAAACACAATCCACCGGTGTTCGTCCCAAGCCGACGGAGATCATTTCCCCGCATGCGCCATGTTGTCTGCTTCGTGCGCAATCCAATCCTTTTTCAGCAGATAAAAGCAAGATGTTGAAAAAAGATTCCTGACATACGGGATGGCCGACAATAGTCGGCAGAGCTTCCGAGGGCGAAGTCCAAACTTCTGTAAATAATGAGGATTGACAAGCCACAACCGCCTGTCGAGTATCTTGAAACCACTCTTCCGTGCAGCAGATTCAAACAACTCAATTGATGTGGCGCATTGCTTGATGAATAAAAGTTCGTCCACCGTATTCCCATCTTCACGTGCCACCCGACGCAATAGAAGACGATAGGCAGGCTTCGGCAACAAATGAAAGAAGGGAACCTTTGACCAAAAAGGATGATGGCAAATCTGTTGATGACCACCAAATGGCATGTGCCATGCGGGGAACGCGACAAACAGGACACCGTCACTTTTTAGAAACATCGATATGCTACGAACAAAAGTTTGCTTGTCGGGCACGTGCTCAATGACATCATGCAGAAGTATGATATCAAATAAATCGGCTTTGCCCCCGCAGGCTTGGGCCAACACAAGAAGTCTACACAGTCAAAATGGCCATCCACTCCTTGCTTCTGAAAATAATCCTGTGCCTGCCGAATACGTTCTTCACATAAGTCTATGCCCCAGACTTCACAGCCTTGCCGTGCAAATGGTAGCAAGTTTCCTCCCTCACCGCAACCGATTTCCAACACTCTGGCGTTGCAATGGATGGCATGAAACCGGGCTATATAGGGCATGTAATACCGTTGCGAAGTGGCAGCAGACTCTTTAAAATATTGCACTCGATCGGAATGTCGCTTTTGCATGTCAGTATATATTGAATCATTTGAAGAGGGAAGCACTATCTCTGTTGTGCTTCCCTCTCTATAGAGATATACTGACGAGCAAAAGACTGCTCAAAAAACGGGTGATTTTTACATAAAAGGTGTATGGCCCCCTGCTATGTGATAAGCGTCAGAAGGTTCCCGCAAACCCTTCGCTGCTCCAAGCATCATCGGCCTGCAGCGTGAAAGAGGCGCCACGGCTGGGCTCCACCGATTGAAAGAGGTTGCCGGAATAGGTCGTTATCTTGTTGACGCCGACCGGCACATCTTCCAACACGCGCGACGATATGGCATTCTTGTCCCCGTCCTGCGCGGTTATCGTAATCTTGAGTTTCTTTCCGTCGGCATGAGGAAAGGTGAATATCTCATAACGCGACGCAGCCTGTCGGGCCTCGGCGCCCACGACACGGACTTCCGTCTGCCGCGAATTGACCGAGCCGTAGCCTGTTTCCGCATTGAAAGTGCTGCTGCCCCCGGTGTAGGCAAACTGGAGTTGCTTCACTTCCGCAGGCACGCGGTCGCCCACCTGCAGCACGAACTTGGCGACAGCCCGCTTCAACATCACGTCATATTTGGCTTCGCCGCCTATCTTCAGTTCCTCACAATAGTAGAAAGTGTCCGTCACTTTATTGTCGGGAAACTTGATTTCGCGTGGTGAAGCCATCGTAGCTTTGCCTTTGCAGTTGTGCGCTATGATGACAACGCGGTAGGTTCCTTCGGGAATCTTGGTCGAAACGACACCGAAATCCTTGTCGCCGGAGCTTTGGCTGACGGCCCGCAGCTTGCTGCCGCCATCGAAAACGGCCAAGTCGATGTGGCTGCAAAGCTCGGTCACCGGGCGTGAAGCACGTACCTGCACGCCCGACACGGCGTCGAAATCGGACATCTGGTAAGGCGATATGGAAAAGACGACCCTGTTGCCGGTCTCTTCTGCGCCTCCCCGCTCCAGGTATTTGTCAATGTCGACATGCTCGCAGGCCCACGACAGGCCCGCCACTAAAAGAAAAGAGAAATAGATGAACAGCTTTTTCATGTGGTTTGATAGATTTAAAGTTGGAAAGGTTGGTATGGAATTGCTTCCAAGAGGCTGTGGAAACAAGGCTAAAGAGCCACGCCGACAGGGCGAAATAGGTTCGGACAGGCTACGGAAAGGGGCGTAGGCCGCCGGAAAGAGGGCGCAAAGGAAAGGCCGTCGACGGCGAAACGGAACGAAGCAGAAAAGGGTGGACGCGCAGTCCACCCTTTGTCTCATCTTATTCCTCGGCCTTGTCATTCCGGTCGTCGACGTTGTCGCCTTCCGTCGGAGCCAGCGTTTCCTTGAAATTGGTGATTCCGTTATCGACAAGGATGTTATACCACTGCAGCAGTTTCTTGATGTCGCTGTCGTGGACACGGTCTTGGTCGAAGTTCGGCAACACCTCGGCAAAGTAGGCACGCAGCTCTTTGCTGGAGCACTTCCTGTAGTCCAGAGACGCAATCTTGCCCTCTTCCTTCTTGCAAACGTTCTCCAAGACCTGCCACAAGGCAACGTCTTCCTCGTCGGTGTACATGGCGATGTCGCCCAAACTCGTCACACGGTCGGAAGCGAAAGCAGGCATGCGGCGATGGTTTTCATCCAACGTTTCTACGATAAGGTTCATTTTTCCACGAGAAACCAGCTTGTAAAGCCCTGGTTTTCCGGCTATAGATAGAATTGTTTCCATTTCTTTTGCTTGTAATTTAACGCTTGATTACTTGATGTTTCTATTGTTTCGTATGATTCGGAATCTTCTCTTGCGCTCGTCCTCCAGGGTTCTGAGGAGCAAATCCACCTGCGGAGCCAGGTCGTTCCGCCCGTCGTTGACGATTTCAAAGTCGCTCCGCCGACGGATTTCGTCCTGTGACATCTGACAGCGAATCCACTCCATGGCCTTGTCCCGCCCTATATGGTCGCGCTGCATGATGCGGGCCACGCGCACGTCGTCGGGCGCCGTCACGCAAACGACGTAGTCCAAGGCCACCCTCTCGTCAAAACGGGCCTCGAAAAGGATGGCGGATTCCATCCAATCCATGCCGCTCCGCTCAAAGTCGCGGGCCACATAGGGGTGTACAATCGACTCTATCTGACGCTTGTTGGCTTCGGACGACAGGATGAAGCGGGCCAGCAGTCCTTTCTGCAATACATTATTTATATACAGCTCCTCGCCGACGGCAGCCTGAAGTTCGCTGCGCAGGGGGGCATCGGTGGCCATCAGCCGTTTGGCGGCATGGTCGCAGTCGTACACTTGGACGCCGCGGTCGTGCAGCAAGCGGCAGACAAAGGACTTGCCGACGCCGATTCCACCTGTTATCGCAACCTTCATTGCTGCTCGATCAAGTAGTCCACGGTCGCCATTTCCACCCTTGCGCCCCGCACGATGTTGGGGAATGCACGCAGATGGAGCTGGCACTTGTCCGAGGAATGGCGTTCCAGGTCGCTGTAATCCACGACGACCGTGAACATTTCGGGCTTGACCATCCTGAACTTGCTGGCCCCCACCGTGAATTTCACCTTGACTTTCGACGGGAACGTGCGCAACACCTTGCCTTCGGGCATATTGATGGCTTGAATCGGAACCTCGACTTCCTCTTCCGTAAGGATGTCGGGGTAGAACGAAACCTTGACGGTCGCGGGAATCAACTTGACTCCCGGAATCCTCTTCAGCCCCACGTTGCGCACCACCGTGTCTTCGATGTTCGTCAAGTTCAGCTCGTCGGTGTACACGTAGCGAATGCTGTCCAACGTCTGCTTGCTTGCGTAGACCAAGACGCTCTGCGGTGAAATGCGCGTGTCAGCAAGATAATAGCTCCTGCTCGGCACCACAACCCCGCGCAACCTGACCGGCACGCGCTTCGAAAGGCCGTAGTTGAAGTAGAAGACAAACCTGTCGGGCTTGACGGCGCTCACCTTTGACGACGTGAACAGCTGTGGCGAAATCAGCCGCAGCAGGTCGGCGGTCGACACGACGCCCTTCTCCGTCGACTTGTTGGCAAACTGATTGAAATTGACCAGCGCAGGCCTTATCTTGTCGCTGTAAAGATAGGTGACTATCGTGAAGCCCTTGTCTCTGACCGTCACGTGGAAGGTATCGGCCGGTTCGGTCGTCAGGACGACATTCTTGGGCACGTTGGCGATGCGGACCGGTATGGGAATTTCGGTCTCATACGTTTCGTTCAGCGTCATCAAGAGCCAGAACAGTCCGCTCAAACCAAGGAAAAACAAAAAAATCAGAAACTCTCTGTTCAACCAACTGAACAGAAAGTTCCTGACAATCTTATATATGTGTGCCAAGCCACGGAGCATTGTCAAGCTTTAGTTGGCTGCGAGGTTGCGTCGGCAAAGACGTACCCTTTCGCAACGGTAACGACCACGCCACGGGCTATTTCCACATCCACCGTGTTCTTCTCGATGTCGATGCGCTTGACGGTTCCATAGACACCGCCACCCGTTACGACCTTGGATCCCTCTGCCAAAGAGTTCTGGAAGTTGCGAATCTCTTTCTGCTTCTTCTGCTGGGGACGAATCATGAAGAGCCACATGATGGCAAAGATCGCCACCATCATGATGAGCATGCCCATGCCCCCACCACCTTGTGCTGCCTGGGCAGCTAAAAACATTGTATTCATTGTATGAAGATAAAAAAATAATATTACGACTGCAAAGGCGCCACATCAGGGCTTTTCCGGGCGGGTTGCCCGTTGTTGAGCCGCCGTTCCGCGCGTGGAGGCATGGTCTTCATCAGTATTCCCTCCTGAATCAGGTAGCGGGCTATCGAGTCCAGCATGCCGTTGATGTAATTGCCGCTGCGCGAGGTGCTGTAGAGCTTGGCCAAATCGACGTATTCGTTGATCGTCACCGTCACCGGAATGTTGGGAAACGTCAGCATTTCGGCCAAAGCGATCTGCATGATGACGACATCCATGTAAGCCAAACGTGAGAAATCCCAGTTCCGACTGGCGTCGCTCATATACTTCTGGTACTGCTCCGCGTTCAGAATCGTGCTGCGGAAGAGCCTTCGGGCGAACTCTTTGTCCTCCTCGTCCTTGTACTCCGGCAGCAGTTTCTGCTCGCTTTTCTCTTCCGGATTGAAGCGTTTTATGGTCTTCAAGACGAACGTGTCGACCACTTCCTTGTCGTCGTTCCAGTACAGACTCTTCTCTTCGAGCAGAGCGTCGAGGTCCTTGTTGTCCTGAATCAGCTGCTTGTAGAGCTTGCGCCACACCTCCCGGTCAGCCTCGTAAGCGTCTTCTTCGGAAGCCATGTAGGCCTGGTAGGTCTCGCTTTGTTCTATTTGATTGCACAACTTCCTCACCGTTTCGATGTCGTCGGTCCATGTCTGCTTTTGTGTTTCCACAAATTCATTGAGCATTTTGTTCTCCTCCAACTGCACGGCGAACCTGTTGTAGGCGAATTTCTGTGAAGGGATTTCAGTCTCTTCGCGCTGCGCCCGCTGCGTCGCCACTTCGACACGAAGCCTCTCCTCCTTGGTGATGGCGACGACAAGTCCCAGCAGATAATTGTATAAATCGTATGCTTTCGACAAACTGAAAAAGAGCTCTTTCTCAGCCACATCCATGTTTTTGTTTCCGTTCTGATAGTATGCGTAGGTTAACTGAACTATCTTTATGCGAATAAGTTCCCTATTAATCATTCTCCAACAATTATATGGTTTCCTTTATGAAATAATGTAATTACATTGCAAATGTAGGCAAAAATCCACAAACGCACAAGCAATCAGCCACTATTTTCACCCAATCAGCCTGTTTTTAGCGGCCAATCTTGGGCCGTTCGGATAAAAAACGCTATCTTTGCACCGCTTTTCGAATTGAGAACCGATGACGAACCGACGGTTTCGTCCCCAATCTCAGTGTGATGGCGAATTAACAACCATTTAATTTAGAGTAACACAAAGTTATGAAAGAGATTAACGTAACAGGTCAGAAGCGTGAGAACCTTGGCAAGAAAGCTTCAAAAGAATTGCGCAAGCAGGGGCTGATTCCCTGCAACATCTATGGTGAGAAGAAAGGCGAGAACGGACTTCCCGAAGCCTACGCCTTCGCCATTCCTTTCACGGAACTGCGCAAAATCATCTACACTCCCCACATCTATGTCATCGACATCGACATCGAAGGTGTTCATCGCACGGCCATTTTGAAGGAAATTCAGTTCCATCCTGTGACGGACGCGCCTCTGCACGTCGACTTCTATGAAGTGAACGACCAGAAACCGATCACCATTGGCATTCCCGTCAAGCTTGTAGGTTTGGCACAGGGTGTGCGCGATGGCGGCCGAATGAACATCTCCATCCGCAAGATCAACGTGACAGCTCCTTACCAACAGATACCGGAGCACCTCGACGTGGACGTCACCAAGTTGAGAATCGGCAAGAGTATCAAGGTGGGTCAGCTCTCTTACGAAGGCATAGAGATAGCCACCGGCAAGGAAGTTATCGTCTGCTCCATCAAGATGACCCGCAATGCAGTCGCTTCAGCAGCCAGCGACAGCGACGAAACCGAGGAATAACATTTAATGGACAAATATTTGATTTGTGGATTGGGGAACCCCGGCGACGAATACGCCGGCACCCGACACAATACAGGTTTCATGGTATTGGACGCTTTTGCAAAAGCGTCCAATATTCATTTTGAGGACAAGCGTTATGGATTCGTGGCCGAAACGTCCATCAAAGGAAGGAAAGTATTTCTTCTCAAGCCCACCACTTTCATGAATCTCAGCGGCAATGCCGTCAGATACTGGCTCAACAAGGAGAACATCGACCAAAGCCGGCTGCTCGTCATCAGCGACGACGTCGCCCTTCCGCTCGGCGCGTTCCGCCTGAAAGGCAACGGCAGCAACGGAGGACACAACGGCCTGGGCCACATCCAGCAAATGATCGGACAGAACTACGCCCGCCTCCGCATGGGTGTCGGCAACGACTATCCACGCGGCAGGCAGGTGGACTGGGTGCTGGGACACTACAATGAGGACGAACTGAACGCCCTTCGGCCCAGCATCGACGTGGCCGGCGAGATGATCAAGAGCTTCGTTTTGGCCGGAATCGACATCACGATGAACCAATACAACAAGTTAGGCAAGAAACCATAAACCCACTCCAATGGCGGAATCTGCAAGAATTGACAAATGGCTATGGGCCGCGCGCATCTTCAAGACGCGCTCCATTGCCGCCGACGCCTGCAAGAACGGCAGGATAACGATAAACGGCTGCAACGTAAAACCGTCGCACATGATAAGAAGCGGCGAGGTTGTCTGCGTGAAAAAGCCCCCTGTCACCTATTCGTTCAAGGTGCTGGAGTGCGTCGAACGGCGCGTCGGCGCCAAGCTGCTTGCCGGCATTTACGAGAACGTGACCGACCCCAAGCAATACGAGTTGCTCGAAATGAGCCGCATCAGCGGCTTCATCGACCGCGCACGGGGCACCGGACGCCCCACAAAGAAAGACCGGCGGGCGATAGACGAGTTTGTCGACCCCGCCATGTTCGGCTTCGACGACGACTTCGACGATGACTTCGACGACGCCGAGTGAGCCGCCACCATCCACATCCACCGAATCCCGCACGCCACGAAGGCCGGCCGGAATCGGTGTTCATTGCACAACAAACCACAACAACAGAGGTTTTCCCATCAGAACACTTCGCATAGCATTAGAAAAAAGATGAAGGAAATTTGCATTTTCTGCGGCGCACGCCCCAACTTCATGAAAGTGGCGCCGCTCATCAGGGCCATCGAGAACTACAACCGCGAAGGACATGACGTCCCATACTCGCTCGTTTACGCCGGACCAGAGGGCGACCTCACGCTTGAGCCGACCCTCTTTGCCGACTTGCAGATAGCCAAACCCGGCACGTTTCTGGGCGTAGACTGCGAGAATCTGAACGAACTCACGGGACAAGTCATGACCAAATTCGAGCGTTATCTCCAACTCCATCCCACGCAGACGGTCGTCGTCGTCGACGATTTGGCCAGCACCATGGCGGCAGCCATCGTCACCAAGAAGCAAGGTGTCACCTTGGCACACATCGCAGCAGGCACCCGCAGCTTCGATATCAACATGCCCAAGGAGATCAACCGACTGGTCATCGACGGCCTCAGCGACATCCTCTTCACGGCAGGTATCAGCAACAACAACATCGCCAACAAGGCCGGAACCGAACTTTCCAAGGTCTATATGGTCGGAAACATCCTGATGGACAACCTGCGCTTCAACCATCAGCGCATCGCGGCCATGCCGTTGCCCGAAGAAGCGGCCGCCTTCATCGCGCCGCCGACGGCAGGTTCACGCCCCACCCCCTATCTGGTCTTCACGCTCAACCGCAAGGCACTCCTGGCCAACGTGCACAATCTCCGGCTGATGGTCAATGCCATCGAAGACGTCGCAGGCCGGTTTGGCACTCCGGTCTTGGCCCCGCTGCGCAAGGAGGCCCGCCAGACAATCCTCCCCATGCTCTCGCCCGACTCCCCCATCCATCCGATACAGCCACAACCCTACCTGACTTTCAGCAAACTGACGGCCCAAGCCGCGGGCATCATCACCGACAGCGGCAACGTCGCCGAAGAGGCCAGCTTCAACGGGGTGCCCTGCATCACGCTCAACAGCTATACAGAACACGTCGAAACCGTCACCGTCGGCACCAACGTGCTTGTCGGCGAAGCCCCCGAAACACTCAAACTTTCTTTGCAGAACATGCTTTCAGGACAATGGAAGGACGGCAGCATTCCCGACCGCTGGGACGGCAGAAGCGGCGAAAGGGTGCTCCATATTCTGCTGGAAGCATGACCTGTCGAAATTGTGTGCGACAACAATCTTAAAAAAACTTTATTTTTGAACCGCGTATCACTATTTTTATTATGTTTGCAATGGTAAGGGGAGGCTGCAAAAGCCAAGCGCCTTGCCCGTCAAAGACGGCAACCGCCTTCTCATCCAAGATGTGACCGCAGCCTCATCCCCATCGCTCTCAAAACCCTTAATCACAATATGTTGTTATAAGTATGGACAATACATCATAGAGACACATGCAAACATAGTTTTTTTTAGTTTCAGATGGAGTCGACAGGCTTGTGACAAGCGGCAATCGTTCTCCCTTTCTGCTCATAACAAGTAAAAGTTTTTCTTTCAAAGTTTGTTAGAAGTTAGCTTTCAAGCAATCAATAGGGTTCTTAAGACAGGTAAAGAAGATATTCAGGAGATTCCACAGGTTTACCAAACCTGAACGTCAGGGCGCCAAAGAGTGGCGCCCGTTTTCATGGGGGCAGCCGTCGTCGCGCCACGAGGGCCGGCCACTTTCCCGCCATGTTTCTTTGCACTTGTTTCAAATAAGCGTAACTTTGCACACGAAATGAAACGACGAGACAACTACACATTCCTTACGACCGCACCCGTCACCAGGGTGATTCTCACGATGGCCGTGCCGACGATCATTTCCATGACCGGCAGCATGCCGACGCAGGTCTGCCGCAAGCCATGGCGCGCCAACATCCTCGCGTCGGCACGCTGCGGACTTGTTCTTCATCCCACTCATCATCATCCTTCCCAACGTGTGGGAATCGTGGGCGTCGAGGCTTGCCAGGCCCTGAGCGACGCCTGCTCGTTCCTGCTGACCATCCCCATCATGGCCTACACGTTCAAGGAGTTCAACACCGTCAAACGATAAACGCCTATGGACACCTTATACATCAAGAACATGGTATGCGACCGCTGCAAGACGGCGGTCGAGAAAGTGCTGACCGAGGCCGGACTGCCCCCACAGAGCGTAGAGTTGGGCGAAGTGGACATCGACCGGAAGCCCACTCCAGAGCAGCTCCTGCGCATCAGGCGGCAACTCGAAGCCCTGGGATTCGAGCTGCTCGACGACCGCCGACAGCGCACCATCGAGCAAATCAAGAGCGTCATCATCCGGCTGGTGCACTACAGCGACGGCCACGCCACGCTCAACTTGAGCGACCACATAGCCTCCGAGCTCCATCAGGACTACTCCGCCTTGAGCAAACTCTTCAGCGAAGTGACCGGCATGACCATAGAAAGATTCTACATCGCGCAACGCATCGAACGCGTCAAAGAGCTGATTCGATACAACGAACGCTCACTGACGCAGATTGCGCTGCAAATGGATTATTCCAGCGTGGCCCATCTGTCGGCGCAGTTCAAGAGCGTCACGGGCATGACTCCATCGGCTTTCAAGGCCCTGAAACAGAACACCCGCCTGCCGCTCGACAAGGTATGAGCGGCAGGCGGGCTTTTTCCAAAGTCAGGCGGCATGCCGACCGGCCGGAATGCCGCCTGCGTTCAACGCGATCTAATCCATCGGGAAGAGACCATACAGGTCGCCGTCGATTTGGTCGGTTATGCGGTTGAAGTCGGCCGGATTGCTTTCAAACTTCGTCGTGTCGCCGTCCACGATCAGCAGATGGCCCTTGTAGCCGCCTATCCAGTCTTCATAGCGTTTGTTCAAGCCGTTGAGATAGTCGATACGGATGGATTTCTCGAAGTCGCGGCCACGCTTCTGAATCTGCGAAACCAGGTTGGGTATCGTCGAACGGATGTAAATCATCAGGTCGGGGAGTTTCACCAGCGACATCATCAGGTTGAAAAGGTCGGTGTAATTGGCGAAATCCCGGTCGCTCATCATGCCCATGTCGTGCAGGTTGGGGGCGAAGATGCAGGCATCCTCAAAGATGGTGCGGTCCTGGATGATGGTGTCCTCATGCTTGGATATCTCCACGACCTCCTTGAACCGCTTGTTCAGGAAATACACTTGCAGATTGAACGACCACCGGGACATGTCGGCATAGAAGTCGTCGAGGTAGGGATTGTTGTCGACGGGCTCGAAGCGGGGAGTCCATCCGTATCTTTTGGCCAGCATTTTCGTGAGCGTCGTCTTGCCGCTGCCTATGTTTCCTGCGATTGCGATGTGCATGATTCTTTATAAAAAATAAATTCGTTAGCTGAAATAATGGTCATTTGAAGAGGCTGAAGAGGTTCTGGTCTATCCGGTCCACGATGTAGGCGAAGTCCTTCGGCTCGTGTTGGAAGTCCATGTCGTCGACGTCGATGACGAGCTTCGGCCCCTCATACTTGTCATAAATGAACTCATTGTAGCGGGTGTTCAGGTTTTCGAGATAGTCGATGGGCATGGTCTGCTCGTAGTCGCGACCTCGCCGCTGGATGTTCTGCACCAGATGGGGCACCTCGGCCTTGAGATATATCATCAAGTCGGGGTACTTCACGATCGTCATCATCTGCTCGAACAGTTCCATGTAGGTGTCGAAGTCGCGGTCGGAGAGGTTGCCCATGGCCTTGTTGTTGGCCGTGAAGACGTAGACGCCCTCATAGATGGTGCGGTCCTGGATGACCGTATTCCCGGCATGCGCTATCTCCAGCAAGTCGCGAAAGCGCTGTTTGAGGAAATACACTTCCAGATTGAACGACCACCGTGGAATGTCCTTGTAATAGTCTTCGAGATAGGGATTATAGTCTACGGGCTCGAAGCGGGCCTCCCAGCCGTAGTGTTTGGCCAGCATGGTGGTGAGTGTCGTCTTGCCGCTGCCTATATTCCCCGCTATTGCAATATGCATTTCGTTAGGGTATTATTCTTTTCCTGACAAAGGTAATGCAAAAGCACGAGACACGCAAGCCTTCCATTGCCTTTTTTCCATGCTCCGGCTCCGCAGAAGCGCGACGGCTCCGGAACCGGAGCTATGCCTTCTGCTTTCAAAAGCTGGCCTTTCAGCCTGCAAAAGCTGCCTTTCCTGCACGCAAGAGCTGGCCTTTTACAACGCGAAAAGGCTGCTTTTGTCGGCTGAAAGCACTGCTTTTGAAAAACATCATGTAGGGGATGTCAAAGAAGGGAATGAGAAATGAGGAGTGGAAAGTGGGAAGTTGGGAGTGACTTCACAATAAATTCCCCGCGGAAGACGCCTGCCAATGAATGTGGAAGGACGTCCGCCACGGGGAAACAACATTAAATTCGATAGTAAGTTTTTGTGTCGATCTATGTCGTGAGCCTGTCGATTCCGAATCTCCGACAGGCAGGGCGAGGACTTCCGTCCCGCCAAGCGGACAATCAATTCTGCTTGTATCCGTCCGTCTGCACCAGCTTGTCGTTGGTGGAGAGCGTCGTCTCGTCGATGGGCCACAGCAATCGGCTCGCGCTTGCCGTGGAATACTTGGTGGCTTTGTCGAACAGGCGGATGTCATACCAGCGCTTTCCCTCGAACAGGAACTCGCGGAAACGCTCTTTCTGCACGGCTTCCTCCGCGTCCTCGTCACCTCCTACAAACGGATTGTCGGTGTAGAAGCCGTTGGTCTTGCCCCCGCTGTCGGTGCTGACTTCGTTGGGATACTGCACGTTGGGATGGCTGTCGAAGTAATCCTTTCCATAATACATGATCTGCGTGAGCGCGATGGGTTCGCAACCCGCCGTCGCGTTCTGCCCGTCTTCCATCTTTGGGCAGTAATAGTTGAAAGGCTTGTACTGGCTCTACTTCGATTTCATCAGCGGACCGATGGCTTCCGTCACCGCGCGCGTGCGGTTCTTCAGCTGCGCAACGGCCTTGATGACGGCGTCGTTGCCGTCCTGCAGCTCCTCGACGATCTTGGCGTATGCCTCAAGCATAAACTTGAAACCGTCAGGCAGATTGGCGGCGTCGAAGCTGCCGCTGTCCGTGTAGCCCAGCACGTCGGGCATGCGGTCGTCGCCCGACACGATGATGAATCCCCGATTGTCCACCTTATTAAATATATAATAAGGCTGGTCGTCGGTTTGCGTCTGGCCGTTGGCTCTTGTTCGGGCCGCCTGCCTGTCGGCAATGGACGCCCCCTGCTGCTTGGCCGCGTTGCCGGCAATCAGCTTCGCTTGCTTCAAGTTTCTCGGACTGCCCATGGCACCCAACGTCACTAAACATAAGGTAAGTGTCAAAAGTAGATTTCTATTTATAAAATGAAAGGTTGATATGATTGTTTCTTGTAACGGCCGCAAATACACGAAACTTTTTTATAAAGCTAACCGAATAACGGAAAATATTTTAAAAATACGTTATTATTTGAAAATACATGACAAAACACATTCATATTGCACGATTATTTTAAAGAATCCAGCCATCGACACCAAAACACTTGAGCCTCTCCAACACGACAAGAGCATGCCAAATTCAAAACGAACAATGCGCAAGTGCTTCACAACCGCTGCCCTTTCACCTTCCAAGAGCTACCCTTTCAGCCGCTGAAAGCAGCCCTTTCGCCTTGTCAAAGCTATGCTTTCAGCGACTGAAAGGGCAGCGGTTGGAAAACAAACATTCAGAGAGCGATTGGCGAGAAAACGAAAATTAATATCCAATATGCTTGCGAAACTTATAAGTTTGGAGTATATTTGCATCGGGTTACAAATGAAATACAATAAAGTTGGTATCATGTACATCAATAAAAGAAGCATTTTGAGTGGCTTTTCCATGCAGATAGCAGAGAATCGGCCAAGCAGAAGGAGTGGTGTCATGTCGCTTGCCAACATCAAAGGTCACATGCGGTTTGGCCATTATGTCTTCGGTGACAATGTCGAAGATATGCGCAATGACTGGAAAACGATAGGAAACGATATTAGGAAAGCCATGAATTGCTATGGAAAATAAGGACTCCAAGAAAGACATCTCTGTAGAAAATGAGTAGAAAACCGTTGACCTGAACGAAGTACTCCAGTCTTTGGACCCTGAAAAACGGGAGATTGTATCAAAGGCCATATATGCCATTGAAGAACAAAAGGCCTTTAGCGGCCCGCTCCCTGCCCCGGAAGACTTCATGGCTTACAAGCAAGTTTTGCCCAATGCGCCAGAAAGAATCATCTCAATGGCCGAGCGACAGCTTAATCATAGAATAGAGACTGAGACTAAAATCGTAGAAGCAGGTATTTCAGAAAGCAAGCATGGTCAATACCTCGGTGCGCTTATTGTCATGCTATGTCTTGCCGGAAGTGTTTTTCTTGGGATGAATGGACACGATTGGTTAGCTGTATCAATGGTGGCAATCATTGCTACAGTCGGCACCATCTTCGTGCTGCATAAAGAACCGGCAAAGAAAACGGACACAGCAGAGAGCAAAACAGGACTTTCCCAACCTACAGATGATGACTGAAACAACAAACGACATTCAAGCGGAGATTCTCTCTCCGCTTTTTCTTTGCCGCTTCAATTCTCCTCTCTGCGTATCATTCGCCTTCCACGAGCCGACATCAAGTAGCGTCATCTCCGAATAGCGGCCGACCATAGAGCCTGGACAAAACGCGAAAACGCCCGGAAGTCAGCGTCAACTGCACTTTCGGGCGTCTGTTGTTGCGGAGGCAGGACTCGAACATGCGACCTCCAGGTTATGAGCCTGGCGAGCTACCAACTGCTCCACTCCGCGATATTAACCAGTCAAACAAGGCTTTCGGCAATGCGTTTCCTTATTTGCGAGTGCAAAGGTACACACTTTTATGGAATAAACAAAACATTTCCAAAGTTTTTTCAAATAAAGTTCTTGCCGATGGTTTTATAGCCTTTTTAGCTTTAATAATTTGGTAGTATAAAACAAAACTTTTACTTTTGCACAACCAAATACACTATGTGCAATTCTTACTGAGGAGGTTTTTTGTATGTCAATATCGAAAACAAGACAGAAATTAGTCGATGTAGCACGCCAGTTGTTTGCCAAGAAAGGCGTGGCCAATACAACAATGAATGATATTGCAGTAGCCTCGGGCAAGGGAAGACGCACGCTCTACACCTATTTTAATAGAAAGGAAGACGTCTACTACGCCGTCATCGAGTCGGAACTGGAACGTTTGTCCGACCGACTGGACGAGGTGGCCGCCAAGAACATACGTCCCCAGGACAAGATCATCGAACTGATCTACACCCACTTGAGCCTGATCAAGGAGACGGTGGTCAGGAACGGCAACCTGAGAGCTGAATTTTTCAGAAACATCTGGATGGTGGAGAAGGTGAGAAAGAATTTCGATGAGGACGAAATAGAGCTGTTCCGAAAAGTATATGCTGACGGAAAGGCCGACGGCGAGTTCGACATTGACAACGTGGAACTCGTGGCCGACATCACCCACTACTGCATCAAGGGGCTGGAAGTGCCCTTCATCTACGGGCGGTTGGGGCACGGCATGACCGAAGAGGCCAGCAAGCCACTCGTGGCCAAGGTGGTGTATGGCGCCCTGGGCAAGACGAATGCCAAATGAGAATCATCAATCATAAAAGAAACACTATTCACTAAATAAATATTAAAGATGAAATTGTTAGAAGGTAAGACCGCCCTGATCACAGGGGCTGCACGCGGTATCGGCAAAGCCATCGCCCTGAAGTTTGCCGAAGAGGGCGCCAACGTGGCTTTCACGGACCTCGTAATCGACGAAAACGGCAAGGCCACGGAAGCGGAGATTGCCGCCAAGGGTGTGAAAGCAAAGGGTTATGCCAGCAACGCCGCCGACTTCACACAGACAGAAGAGGTCGTCAAGGCTGTAAAGGAAGAGTTTGGTGCCATTGATATTCTGGTGAACAATGCCGGAATCACAAAGGACGGGCTGATGCTCCGCATGACCGAACAGCAGTGGGACGCCGTGATTGCCGTCAATCTGAAGAGCGCGTTCAACTTCATCCATGCCTGCGTGCCTCTCATGATGCGCCAGCGTGGCGGTTCCATCATCAACATGGCTTCCGTAGTGGGCGTTCACGGCAATGCCGGCCAGGCCAACTACGCCGCTTCAAAGGCAGGACTGATAGCCCTGGCCAAGAGCGTTGCCCAGGAAATGGGCCCCAAAGGCATACGCGCCAACGCCATTGCGCCGGGCTTCATCGACACGGCCATGACCCAAGCGCTGCCCGACGACATCCGAAAGGAATGGACGAGCAAGATACCATTGCGCCGCGGCGGTACGGTGGAAGACATCGCCAACACGGCCGTTTACCTGGGTTCGGAACTCTCCAGCTATGTTTCGGGCCAGGTGATACAGGTGGACGGCGGCATGAACATGTAATGCCGACAGCAAGAAATGCAAGTCGTCTACGAAGACAACCACGTCATCATCGTCTTTAAGGAGAGCGGCGAGATCGTCCAAGGTGACAAAACGGGCGACACGCCGCTTTCGGAGACGGTGAAAGCGTATATCAAGGAGAAGCACCACAAGCCAGGAAATGTCTTCCTGGGCGTGGTGCATCGTCTTGACCGACCTGTCGCCGGCCTTGTCGTCTTTGCCAAAACATCCAAGGCTTTGTCGCGACTGAACGACATGTTCCGTGACGGCGACATCCACAAAACTTATTGGGCCATCACCAAGAACAGGCCCACAGAGCCGGAAGCCACGCTCGTCAATTGGCTGGTGCGCAACGAAAAACAAAACAAAAGCTACGTCTACGACCATGAAGTGCCAGGCTCCAAGAAGTCGGTTCTGGAGTATCGGGTGGCAGGACAGACCGAAAACTACAACTTGTTGGAGGTCAAGCTGCTCACAGGTCGGCACCACCAGATACGTTGTCAGCTGGCCGCTATCGGGTGCCCCATCAAGGGTGACTTGAAATATGGTGCCAGACGAAGCAATCCCGACGGCAGTATCAGCCTGCTTTCGCGCCACGTGGCGTTTGTACATCCTGTCTCGCAAGAGCTCATTTCGGTCGATTCACCGCTGCCGAAAGACAATCTTTGGCAAAGCATTGCAAAATAAGCAGTTGACCGAAAAACTTTAATCGTTTATTCCTTATTGTCAAAATAATTTGCTTCCTTTGCACAAGTAAGCATAATTTTCGATGAAGAATAAACTCGTCAAGTACATAGGAATCGGCATTCTGCTTCCTATTCTGCTCTTTTCCATTTGCTTTTTACTGTTTTACTTTCCTCCATTCCAGAATTGGGCGGTAAGGCAAGTTGCCGATTATGCTTCCACAAAAACGGGAATGCACATCCATGTCAGGCACGTCAGCCTGGAATTTCCCTTTGATTTGGGCATGGAAGGGGTGGAAGTCATCCGTCCCAACGACTCGCTTCCACAAGTGAAGGACACCGTGGCAGCTATCCGCAAGGCTGTCGCCGACATAGAACTGCTGCCGCTTTTGGGAAAACGGGTCGTCATCAACCGACTTGATTTCGAGCAGTTGCGGTTCAACACCACCAACTTCATTCATTCCGCCCGCGTAAAAGGGCAGGCCGACCTACTCCACCTGAAAGCCCGGAACATCGACTTGGGCCGGCAGACGGTGAAGATTAACGAAGTCCTGCTGCGAGACGCGGCCGTGGACGTAGCCTTAAGCGACACCGTACCCGAGGACACCACGCACACGGACAACTTCTGGAAGATTGCCGTTGGGCTGCTGCATATAGACCGTTCGGCCGTAACGGTACACATGCCGGGCGATTCTCTTCGGCTACAAGCCTATCTGGGAAAGGCCATCGCCCGCCAAGGCCACTTCGACTTGTACAGCAACAGCTACCGCCTGTCTTCTTTCGACTGGCAACAGGGACGTCTCAAATACGACAACCCCTACGAAGCCGCCGTCAAGGGGCTGGACTACAACCATCTGTCGTTCACGAACATCAACATAGGTGTCGACTCTTTCAACTACGCCAAGACCCAATTGGCTTTGCGGCTCCGCTCCTGTTCGCTCTCGGAAAGAAGCGGCTTGAGGGTTAGTTCGCTCACAGGCCTCGTCCATCTGGACTCCGTAAGGCTTCAACTGCCTCACCTGACCTTGACCACGCCCGAGTCGAAACTGGAGGCCAAGGTCGACTTCGACCTGAACACGTTCGACAACCAACGCCCCGGACAACTCCATGCGTCCATACACGGCAGCCTGGGCAAGCGCGACCTGACCCGATGGATGGGTGGTTTGCCCGCACGTTTCAGGGCCCAATGGCCCAACTATCCTTTACAGATAGACGGCGTCGTGCGTGGAAACATGCAGCGGATGAGGCTTGTCGGGCTTCTGTTGAAACTTCCGACGGCGGCGCGAGTGCGCATCGACGGTCACATGGAACATCTGGACCGGCCCAGCGCATTGCGTGGAGACTTGGACTTGAACCTCAGAACCTACCGACTGGACTTCGTTTCCGCTCTCTTTGACGGCCGGCAACCTGCCGCCGTCCACATACCTCAAGACATCGGCGTGGCCGGCAACCTGCGCTTCACGGCCAACACCTACGCCGCACGCTTCACTGCCCGACAAGGCAAGGGCAGTCTGGCAGGAACCATGGCCCTCAACACCGACCGGATGGCCTACAAGGCACGGCTGTCGGCCAACCGGCTGCCGCTGCAAAACTTCTTTCCGTCCATGAAAATGCGGCCGCTCACCGGCGTCGTAGAAGTGGAGGGAGAAGGAACGGACTTCATGTCGCCGCGCACCCGACTGCAAGCGAACGCCCGCATTGCCGACTTCGGCTACGAAAACTATCGACTGGACCACATCGTGGCCCACGCCTCCCTGCGCAACGGAAAAGCGACGGCGGCAATCAAGAGCAGCAACCCCTTGCTGACCGGGCAGCTTGACCTGACCGCCCAAACGCGAAACCGCCGCATGAAGGCTACGGTGCAAGGACAAGTGGCCGACATCGACTTCTACGGACTGCACCTTACGGAAAAGCCTTTCAACGCTTCGGCCGCCGCATCCCTGTCTCTGGAGAGCGACTTCAAGGACGTGTATCGGGTGCAAGGCTCCTTGCACAACCTCGTCATCAACGACAATCACCGGCAATACCACCCCGAGGACGTGACAATCGACATCCTTACCCGTCCCGACACGACCCATGTCATCGTGAACTGCGGCGACTTCAGACTCCACGTCAACGGACACGGAGGCTACAAGAAGCTGATGGCGCAAGGCAACCGGCTCGGCGACGAGGTGGCCCGCCTGTTCAAGAACCGGACAATCGACCAGACGGCGCTGCGCGAGAGGCTGCCTGCAGTTTCGTTTTACTTGCAAAGTGGCAGGAACAACTTCTTCAGCCACCTGCTGGCACGCTACGGCTATCAGTTCGCCCGCGCCCGAATCAACATGGATTCGTCCCCCATATCAGGATTGAACGGCAACCTTCAGGTCGACTCGCTCGTCCTGAGCGACATCAGACTGGACACCATCAGGTTCAACATCCAGTCCGACCACGACAACTTCGTCTATCGGGCACAGGTCGTCAACAACAAGAAGAACCCGCAATACACGTTCAGAGCCGAGGCCAACGGCGCGCTCAACGAACATGGTTCCTTCCTGAAGACCAAGCTGTATGACGCCAACAACAAGTTGGGTGTCGACCTGGGAATTTCCGCCGCAATGGAAGCCAACGGCATTCGCTTCAACATCATGGACGACAATCCCGTTCTGGGCTACAAGAAGTTCAAGGTGAACGAGGGCAATTATGTCTTCCTGGGCGACGACCGACGCCTGGCCGCCAACATGGAACTTGTCGCGAGCGACGGCATGGGCGTCCATGTGTATTCCAATGACGAGAACACAGAGGCGTTGCAAGACGTCACGGTCAGCCTGAACAAATTCAACTTGGCGGACGTTTTGTCGGTTCTGCCCTACACCCCCAATATAAAAGGTGTGTTGAACGGCGACTATCACGTCACACAGACACAGGGCGAGCTGTCCGTGTCGTCTGACATGACCATCGACAACTTGTTCTACGAGAACAGTCCCATGGGCAACATCGGCACGGAGTTCGTCTATATGCCGAAGTCGGACGGCTCCCATCACCTGGAAGGCATTCTGTCGCAGAACGGGAAGGAAATCGCAACGCTGAAAGGAACCTACCTTTCGGAGGGCGAAGAGGCTCTTCAGGCCCAATTGCAGATGGAGCGGTTGCCGCTCAGCCTCATCAACGGCTTCATTCCCGACCAGATCATAGGCTTTGAAGGCTATGCGGAAGGAACCCTGGACGTGACGGGAACGCCCACCAAACCTAACATCAACGGCGAGGCTTACCTTGATTCGGCCTATATGGTGAGCGTGCCTTACGGCGTGAAGCTGCGCTTCGACAACGACCCCGTGGCCATCCACAACAGCCATCTGCTCTTCGAGAACTTCGAGATGTATGCCAACAACGACAGTCCGTTGAACGTTTCGGGCTATCTCGACTTCTCGGACGTGAGCCAAATGACGATGGACGTGAAGATGCGCGCCCGCAACTTCGAGCTAATCAACGCGAAAGAGAACTTCAGGTCAGAGGCCTTCGGCAAGGCTTTCGTCAACTTCTTCGCACGCATGAACGGCCCCGTCGACAACCTGCAGATGCGTGGCAAGCTGGATGTCCTGGGCTCTACGGACATGACCTACATCCTGCGCGACAGCCCACTGACGACGGACAACCAGCTGGACGAGCTCGTGAAGTTCACCAACTTTGCCGATTCAAGCTCGCAAACGGTTCACCGTCCTCCCCTATCGGGCTTCGGCATGGACCTGACCATGAGTATCAACGAGAGCGCCCACATCCTCTGCGCGCTGAATGCCGACAAATCGAACTACGTAGACCTGATTGGCGGCGGCGACCTGCGCATGCAGTACAATACGGTCGACGACCTGCGACTCACGGGACGCTATACGCTGAGCAACGGAGAGATGAAATATTCGCTGCCCGTCATACCCTTGAAGACCTTCAACATCCAGGACGGCAGCTACATCGACTTCACGGGCGACCCCATGAACCCGCGTCTCCACATCACGGCGTTGGAGCAGAACAAGGCTACGGTGGCCACGGCGGGCAGCGCGGGACGAACGGTGACGTTCGAGACCGGCGTCGTCATCACCAAGACGCTGAAAGACATGGGACTGGAGTTTGTCATCGACGCGCCCGAAGACATGACCATCAGCAACCAGCTCAACACGATGAGCAAGGAAGAGCGTGGCAAGATAGCGGTCACCATGCTGACCACGGGCATGTATCTGGCCGACGGCAACACGAACGGATTCTCCATGAACTCCGCATTGAACGCTTTCTTGCAGAGCCAGATCAACAGTATCGCCGGCAAGGCCCTGCGCACACTCGACCTGAGCTTCGGCATGGACAATTCAACCGACGTGAGCGGCAATACGCACACGGACTATTCCTTCAAGTTCGCCAAGCGGTTCTGGAACAACCGATTGCGAATCATCGTCGGGGGCAAGCTGTCCACCGGGCCGGACGTGACCAACCAGAACAAGTCGTTCTTCGACAATATTTCTTTTGAATACCGCCTGAACGAGAGTTCCACGCAATACATGAAGCTCTTCTACGACCGCGACAGCTACGACTGGCTTGAGGGCGACGTGGGGCAGTATGGCGCCGGCTTCATTTGGAGGCGCAAGCTGCGTCACTTGAAAGACTTGTTGAGGTTCAAAGACAACGACGTGATCATATTGCCCGCCCCACAAGATTCCATCAAAAGTCAAAACAAGAGAAATTAGCAGAAGATGAAACTGAAACACTTTATCGGATTGTTGCTGGGAACCTATGGATTCATGACTTCCTGCTCATCGACGTCGGGCGTTCCGGATGGAGACCAACTCTACACGGGACTGTCCAAGATCGAATACACGCACTATGAGAAAGGCAGCCACTTCACGGCCACCCGTGAAGAAGTGGAAGCCGCCTTGGCCTGCAAGCCCAACGGTTCGTTCCTCGGCAGCTCGTTCCACCGCATTCCGCCCTATCGCCTGTGGATATGGAACGCCTTCCACGACGGAGACGACAACTTGTCGCGCTGGATAAGCAAGTCTTTCGGCCAGCCACCCGTGCTGATCAGTTGGGTCAATCCAGCTTTGAGAGCCGGCGTGGCACGGTCGGTGCTCCGCAATCACGGCTACTTCCAGAGCGAAGTGGCCTACCAGACAAGCACGGGCAAGAATCCCAAGAAGGCCAAACTGGGCTACACCGTCAGCATGGGTCCGCTCTCCACCATCGACACGCTGGTCTATGCAGGCTTTCCCCACGAGGCCGACAGCCTGATCCGTGCCACCAAACAGGAGGCGAAAGTCAAGCCGGGAGACCCCTTCGAGGTGGCCACGCTCGACGCGGAACGCTCCCGCATCAGCCAACTCTTCCGCAACAACGGCTACTTCTATTACCAACCGGGCTACGCTTCCTATCTTGCCGACACCCTGTCAGACGGCAACAAAATCGACATGAAGATGAAACTGACGGAAGACCTGCCCGAAAAGGCCAGGCACAAATGGTATATAGGAAACGTAGACCTTGAGTTTCGCAAACAGTTCATGGAGACATTGAACGACACGATACGCAGGCGCAGACTGACAGTGCACTTCAACGGCCGCAAGTCCCCCATCCGGCCACGCGTCGTCCTTCGCGACATGAAGCTGTTTCCAGGCCGTCTCTACAGTTACGACAGCTATCTGGAATCCTACAACAGGATTGTCAGCGGCGGCATGTTCAGCTCCGTCGACTTCCAGTTCACGCCACAGGACTCCTCACTTACTTGCGACACACTGAATCTGCGGTTGAGCTGTGTCTTCGACAAACCTTACGACTTCTACGTCGAAACCAACTACACGGGGCGCACGAGCGGCCGCATGGGGCCGGGACTGATTGTCGGCCTGACCAAGCGCAACGCCTTCCACGGCGGCGAGAAGCTCGACATCAACCTCAAAGGGTCTTTCGAGTGGCAGACAGGGAACAATCTCTCGGGCTCGGGCGACAAGATCAATTCATACGAATATGGCGGCGACGTCTCCCTGGAGCTGCCCCGTCTGGTCTTTCCGCTGCTGCGCCGCCACCGCTTCCCCACCACGCCGACCACGCTCCTCAAGGCTTCCACCAGCGTAATCAACCGTGCCAGCTATTTCAAGAGGCATGTGGTGTCGGGCGAATTGTCCTACACTTTCCAGGTCTCCAACACCTCCATGCACCAGTTCACGCCCCTCGTTCTGCAATACGACTACATGTCGAGTCGCACGGCCAAGTTCGATTCGATCATGCAGACCAGCCCTTATCTGCAAGTGACCATGGCCGACCACTTCATTCCCAAAATGCGTTACAGCTACATCTATTCGAGTCCGGCGAACTACCGCAGCCCCGTCTGGTGGCAGACCACCGTGAGCGAGGCCGCCAACATCCTGTCGTTGGGCTACGTGGCGGCAGGAAAGAAATGGGGAACGAAGGACAAACAGATGTTCAAAAACCCCTACGCGCAGTTCTTCAAGATTGAAACGGAGTTCCGCAAGACATGGCAACTGTCCACATATGACCAGCTGGTGGCCCATGTCAGCAGCGGCGCCATCTGGTCGTATGGCAACTCCAGCGCGGCTCCCTGGAGCGAACAGTTCTACGTGGGCGGCGCCAACAGCATTCGCGCGTTCACCGTCAGGAGCATCGGCCCGGGCAGTTATCAGGCACACCAGAACACGACTTCCTATCTGGACCAGACCGGTGACATCAAGCTCTTGTGCAATCTGGAATATCGCCCCCGCCTTTTCGGCAATCTCTACGGGGCCTTGTTCCTCGACGCGGGCAACGTATGGACGATGCACAAGGACGAAAACCGGCCCAACGGCAGCCTCCGGGCAAAGAACCTGTTGAAGGAGATGGCCGTCGGCACGGGCATAGGCCTGCGCTACAACCTTGACTTCTTCGTGCTCCGGGTGGACTGGGGCATAGGTCTGCACGTGCCCTACGGCAACGGTTTCTACAATGTACCCAATTTCAAGGACAGCCAAAGCCTGCATCTGGCCATCGGCTATCCTTTCTAAAGTGCGAAATGATGAAAATGAAATGTATCAATGACACCGTCAGACGCCAGGACCGGCTGATGGACGAAGCCAGGGCCTTGGAACTGTTGGCCCATGGCGAGCATGGTGTCATGTCCATGGTATCGGACAACGGCGGCTACGGCATTCCGGTCAACTTCGTCTGGGACGGCGACAGCAGCGTCTACATACACTGCGCCCCCGAAGGCCGCAAGCTCGAAGCGATAGCCGACAACCCCAATGTTTCGCTCTGCATCATCGGCCGTGTCAACCTCTTGCCGAGCCGGTTCACCACCGAATACGAGAGTGTCGTACTGTTCGGCAAGGCCCGAACAGGCCTGACGGACGAAGAGAAGATGCACGCGCTGCACCTGCTCATCGACAAGTTGTCGCCCGACTTCAAGGCCGTCGGCGACAAATATGCCCATGGCAGTTTCCACCGGGTGGAGGTCATCCGCATCGATTTCACCGCTTTTTCGGGCAAACGGAAGAAGGTTCCCCATGCCGACAGCCCCTTGTAACCCCCATTACGACTGACAATATGCCACAGCGAATCATTATTTCAGAAAACATTCAGGCTGAGTTGCCGAAGGCGATTGCGGCCTGCGAGCACGACCGCGTATTCTTCCTGACCGACGAGGTGACCCGAAGGGCGTGCCTGCCCCTGCTCCGTGATTGCGGAGTCCTGCACGAGGCCCACGTCATCACGATTCCGGACAGCGACACCCACAAGTCGCTGGAGTCGCTGGCGCATGTCTGGCACGAACTGGCCACGCACGGGGCCACCCGCCATTCCTGCCTGGTGAATCTGGGCGGGGGCATGGTCACCGACCTGGGGGGCTTCGCCGCGTCCACGTTCAAGCGGGGAATCGACTTCATCAACATCCCCACCACGCTGCTGGCGATGGTGGATGCGTCGGTCGGCGGCAAGACAGGCATCAACTTCAACGGGCTGAAGAACGAGATAGGCGTCTTCTCCGACAGCCGTTTCGTCATTCTCGACACGCAGTTCCTCCACACGCTCGACGCGGCCAACCTTTGCTCGGGCTATGCCGAAATGCTGAAACACGGGCTCATCCACACCGAAGCGATGTGGGCGCAGCTTGTCGGTTTCGACCTCGAAGCGGCCACCCGGCACGACACGACGGCCATTGCCGCGTTGCGACAGATGGTGGCCGACTCCGTGGCGGTCAAGGAGCAGATTGTCAAACAAGACCCCCACGAGGCCGGAATCCGCAAGGCGCTCAACCTGGGACACACCTTCGGCCACGCCTTTGAGAGCTGGTCGCTCCGCCGCAAGCCCGTGCTGCACGGCTACGCCGTGGCGTGGGGCTTGATACCCGAACTGTATCTGAGCGCCGTCAAGCGGCAATTCCCCAGCCGACAACTGCACCAGACCGTCGGTTTCATCCATCAAAACTATGGCCGTCTGCCTGTCGCCTGCGCCGATTATGCCGAGCTCATCGAACTGATGTACCACGACAAGAAGAGCCGGGGGCACGAAATCAACGTCACGCTGCTGGGCAATATCGGCGAGATACACATAGACCAAACCGTCACGGAAGAAGAGGTGAAGGAAGCACTCGACTTCTTTCGCGAAGCCTGAGCAAAGCCACTCCATACACGCGGAATGGGAATCCGACGCCCGGATTCCCATTCCTCATGCCCGCCTGCCGACTATGGATTGAGCAAGCGCATGTATTTCTTGAGTTGGAAGGCCCACAGCTTATACCCCAAAGGCGTGAGATGCAGGCCGTCCGTGGTCAGTTCGGTCCGCATCTCGTTGGTTCCGTGCCGGTTGAAGTAGCGGAAGAGGTTGACATATTCCACCCGCTGGGCCTGGCAATATTGCCTGATGAGCCGCGTGACGGCTGCCACCGTCTCCGTCTTTCCTTCCAATGTCTTCCACCTGCCGAACGATTCATTGATGGGCAACAGGCTCTGCACATACAACTTGGTGGCGGGAGCCTCCTTTCTGATTCTGTCTATCACGCTGCGGCACTGCTCGAACACCTGCGCGGCCGTCAGGTCATGGCTGATGTCGTTGACGCCCACCATCAGAAAGATGGCCTTGGGACGGCCGGGAAGTATCTGCGAGAGCCGATGGTAAATGCCTGTGGCGTCGTCGCCGGCTATGCCCCGGTTGCGGATGTGCCTACCTCCGAGCAGTTTGTTCCAGTCGCCGGCAAGCTCGGTGAGGCTGTTTCCCAGCATGACGACATCGGTGCTGTCGACGGGACGCATCTTTTCAAACTCCTCCACCCGCTCGTTATAGTGGTCGAACGACCGATAGGTGACCTTCTGGGCCGACATTTCCGAAGGGAGCAAGGCCGCCATCATCCCTAAAACAAGATATGATCGTTTCATTTCAGAACTGCTCCAATATCCTGATTCGCTTTTCAATGTCGGGATGGGTGCTGAAAAGGGAGTTCATGAAGCCCATCAGTCCCTGATCCATCTCGTCGGGCTGGCAGATGAAGAGCTGCGCCACGTCGGCGCGGTTCACGCTGTCAAGCCCCGGATTGCCCGAGATTTTGCGCAGCGCCGAGGCCAGCGCCAGCGGATTGCCGCAAAGTTCCGCGCCCCCCGCATCGGCCATATACTCGCGCTTCCGTGAGATGGCGAACCGCGTCAGCAGCGTGAACAAATAGGCGATAGCACAACAGACGACGCCTATCAGCAGGATGACGACGACGGACAGGCCGCCCTTTTCGCCGTCACGGTCGCGCCGGCCGCCGCCATACCACAGCGAATGATACATCATGCGGACGGTCAACGACATGACCGTCGATATGATACCGACGAAGACAATGCTGGTGACGAGCAGACGGGTGTCACGGTTTCTGATGTGCGTCAGCTCATGGCCGATGACGCCGGCCAGCTCTTCGTCGTCCAAGAGGTCGAGCAGTCCCCGCGTCACCGTCACCGCATAGCTGCCCTTGCCAATGCCGCTGGCATAGGCGTTGAGCTGCGGATCTTCGACGACATTGACTTTCGGCATGTCCATGCCGCAAGTCATGCAGAGATTCTCCACGATGTTGTAGACCCGGGGATTGTCTTTTCGGCTCAAAGACACGGCCCCCGTGGCATGGTTGATCATCGAGGCGTTCGCAAAATAGGCGATGGCGAACCAGACACCCACGCCCAGTATCACCCATGGAATGGTCGTCACGAAATAATAATTGACCGTGGCCACGTCCAATTCGTGCACTACATTGCCCACCTCATCATAATAACCGCCGCCCAGGAAATTGAGAAGCGCGAGAAACACCCAGACCATTCCCAGGATGATGACAGGAAACAGCAGCAGCAACAGCATGCTCCTCATGTTGTTGTTGCGTATCTGGGTATAGATGCCTACATACTTCATGCCGCCTAAAACTTCACTTCCGGCGCCTTGTCGAGCGTGGCGCGGTCTTCCTGCGCAATCTCGAACATCGGCTCCTTGTGGAATCCGAACATGCCGGCTATCAGGTTGGAGGGGAACGCCTGCACGGCGGTGTTCAGCTCTCGCGTCGTGGAATTGAAGAAACGACGCGTCGCCGCCAACTTGTTCTCTATGTCGGCTATCTCCGTCTGCAGTTGCAGGAAGTTCTGGTTGGCCTTCAAGTCGGGATAGGCTTCCAACGAAACCTTCAATCCGGCCAGTGCGCTGGTCAACGCGTTGTCGGCCATGATCTTGTCGTTGACGGATTGCGCGCCCATGGCGGCGGCGCGGGCAGCCGTCACCCGCTCAAGCACCTCACGCTCGTGGGTGGCATACCCCTTGACCGTGGCCACGAGTTGCGGCACCAGGTCGTAGCGCTGCTTCAGCTGCACGTCGATGTTGGCAAACGCGTTTTCACGATTATTACGCAAACTAACCAAGCGGTTATACAAACTCACCAGCCAAAGGGCTATCAAAGCCACGGCCACCAGTACGATAATCAGTGTCATATTCCTTTACTTTTGTTGAATTGTTGAATTGTAAAACAGGGCCGACGGGCGCGTCAAAGGACTGCTTTCAGATTGCTGAACGCAGCCTATCTTATTGCAAAGATAGTGCAAGTGAACGCAATGAAAGCTTGCTTTCGGATTGCTGAACGCAGCCTATCTTATGCAAAGATAGTGCAAAACTTGCCAGAACGGCTCTTAATTAAGGATTATTAAAAAGAAAAGAAGCCGATTGTAAGATGAAAACATAACTTACAATCGGCTTCCTCCATATCTGGGAGCTAATTCATAGCCCGTAAAACTTTCTCGAAATAACGCTGCGTCTTTCGACCGCTGAAATGAATTCCGCCATTCCACGAACGTATAGCTCTCTCCAAATTGTTCAGAGGATTGTGCTTCGACTGGATTAAAAGAAACATTTCCTTGGACTTCGCAACACTAAAACGGTCTTTCAAACTGTACCTTTTCTTGACCTTTCGAGCCTTCAATATCTTATTGCACTCGGCAACCAATATTGGAGTTATCTGCATGGCACCCACAGAATTGCCGCTCACGGCCTTGGGATTTCCATTGCTTTCTACCTGGATTATCGCATCCATCACCGGACCCCAATCCACTACATGTTCTGAATTTGTGCGCGATGCGCCACCGGCAAACGCTGACACAACTTCAATGGATAAAAAAGTTAAAATTAAAATTAAAACTCTTGCTATTCTCTTCATTCGCAATTGATTTGTGGAACCTGACTATCAGAAATACAACATCCGTATAATCGCGACCGCAGAGTATGAGAAAAAGTTATCCGCACAATCTCAGTTCCGTTAATATCAACGAGATTTGACGCCTAACCAATAGGACTCAATCTCTTGTAAATCGGCGCAAAGGTACACAAAAAATATGAAATGAGCAAGAATATTCCGTCTTTTGACCATCCAACAAGCGGCCAACCTACAGATAACACATTGAAAACCAATAATTATTCAATATCCCAACACCATCGGACGCACGCATGAAAATACACCTGTCTGCATAAAAATACCATGCAATGGCTCATGGATGACGGACAAACTTCCGGCCGTTTTGGATGTAGATGTGCCCTGGCGTGGGATGCGGCACGGGCCTGCCTTGCAGGTCATGAACACCCGTGGCGTCGGACAAGGCAGGGCGAACAGGCGCAATGGCCGTCGTTCCTTCATGCTTCCGACCGTCATCCGGCGTTTGCAAACGAATGGCAAGGCGGTTCTGTCTGGCTGCTTGTCCCCCTTCCGTGGCGACATACCACCGATAGGCGCCCACTTTCACGTTCCGACTGCCGCCCGTTGCATGGAAACCGTCATGATAAAGCACGTAAACATTGGTCGTCTTCGGCTTTCCTTCCACATTCTTACCACTCACGTCAACCTCCTCTTTATACACAAAATGGACTGTCGTTCCATCCAGCTTCATGCTTTCATCCCGCGCTTCATAAGCCACCTGCGTGGCTTTCGCCACATACATGCCCTGCATGTCAGGCTCGAAAGTTCCTATTAATATATAAGGTGTATTGGCCTTCAGGTCGTTTTCCACCTCCATGAAAGTCATCTGTCCCTCCGACAACGCCGTCAATTCATAGGCTTTCACCGCCTTTCCGAACACCGTCTTGTAGTCATAGACATGGAATGGAGCCGCAAATGTATTGTAAATGCCATCGGTCAGCTTGCAAGTAAAATGAATGTTGGCCACCGTATGATAGTAGTTGCCTCCCCATCCGTCCGCTTTTTGAAGATATTTGTCACCATATTTTATATGAAGAAGGCTTACATCTTCCATCCCTTCCCCTTTTAAACGGTTGAGTCGATAATCGTTCGCCCCCGTTGCGAACCAAATCGTTTTCCCATCTATCGTCATCGATAAGCCTTTCCCTTTACCAAAAGCGACCTTGCAAGCGTCCGTATATTCCTCGGAAAGCGAGAACCGGCCGCTGACGTTCCTCGGGTTGGCCAGATAGGCATGATGTTTCTTATCGATCAAAGCCGAAATGTCTCCATTTCTCCTATATCTGAAAAGGTTGCTGTAGCTTGTCACCTTGTATATTTCTTCCAGAGGGCTGCTCAATTTATCATTATTTACCTTGCAACTATAAGTAAATTCCACTGGACTGTCGGTTCCCATGCCGTTTTCTACAAATGCGAAATACTTCTTTTGGTGCTCATAAGTGATGAAATAGTCTTCTCCATCCACCATCTCTTCTGGGCTTTTCACGACTTCATACTGAGTGGGCGTATTAACATTCGCGTTTTGTGCCAAGCCATCCAGGCCCAACCAACACAGGCATAGACCCAAAAGAATTTTGTGTTTCATGCGTAAAATAGATTTGATATTGGATGAAATAATATTGATTCAGTCCTCAAAGATAGCACTTTCTCATGGTTGTACCAAGAAAACAGCCCTAAAATCCATTTCTGAATGCCAGCGGCGTGCAGCCTTGCAAACGCTTGAAATACTTGTTGAAGAAGCTGGGATTGGGAAAACTCAGCTGCATCGCGATTTCATTGATGGACAAGTCGCTGTATTTCAGCATGACCTGAGCCGCCGAAATGACGGAGCGGTCGATCCATTTCTTGGCCGTCAAGCCGCTGACATTCCTGACAATCGTTCCCAGATAGCGTTCCGTCAGACAGAGTTTGTCGGCATAAAAGGCCAGCTGATGCTCGTGTTTCCCGTGCAGATTCACCAAATGAATGAAACGTTCGAACAGCATTCTGTCCCGTGTCTTGGTGACATTGCTCACCGAACACTGTTTCACGAACAAATCGTCATAGTCCTCCAGGATGGTCTTTATCAACGCATAGACCACCTTCATAGAAGCCTTCTCCTGCAACAAAGCCTTTAAAAGCAACGAAAAAAGATTGTCCACAAAGGCCTTCTGCCCCCGTGTCACCTCCATGAAGCCGTCCATCTGCTCTCCATTCAGGAAGCCGGGCAATTGATTTCCCGTGGCCAGATGCAGCGTCTCGGTCGAAAACACCATGCCTTTCAGCGTAAAGTCGGGGCTTGCAAAGAATGGTTGCACGATGGTGCCGGGCGTCAGAAAGACGAACATGTCAGCCTTGAGCTCATGCTCCATCAAGTTGATGTTGGCCCGGCCGGTCCCCGACGTCACCATGCCGATTCTGTAGTCATTCAGCAGCATCAGCCTTTGAGCGGCGATGGTCTGTCTCAATATTGTTGAAACGTTGTCCACCACGGTCAAATGCTTGCTGATGAAAACGCCATCCGGGTGCTTTTCCCGTCCCGAAGAGAGCATTTCCCGAAACAAATCGAACGTAAGGCTTTCCGGTTTTCTCATGATTCACATGCTTTAATCCCACACAAAGATAATGTTTTTCACCCATTTACACCCCAAAAACGACACTTTTATACAAATAGGACATTATTGCGTCTATATGGATAACGGCCTTATGTTGCCAAAGGCCTACCTTTGCCCACGTCTATTCATGTATTGTAGATTATGAAATCATTCATCCTTCTATTCTTAGGATGGGCCTGTCCCATCGCGCTCGCGGCCCAGCCCCTGACACTGGACGCGTGCAAGCAGCTGGCCCACGCCCACTATCCCGCCATCAAGCAGTATCAGTTGCTTGCGCAAACACGCGATTTCACGATGGACAATGCCGCCAAGGCATGGCTGCCCCAGGTGAGTGTCCAGGTCACGGGCCTTGTCTTTACGGACATCCTCAAGTCCAATATCCCGGCAAAACAACTCGGAGTCGACATGAAACAGCAGCTGGCAGCCGGCAACGTGATGGTTCGGCAACAGCTGTACGACGGTGGCAAGACGGCGGCGCAGCGACAGTCAATCGCCGCCGAGGCCATGGTGCAGACCCGCCAACTCGACGTTACGCTCCACGAACTCAACCATCGCATCGAACAGTTGTTCTTCGGCATTCTGGTTCACGACACGCAAATCCGTCAGCTGCGGCTCTTGCAGGAAGACCTGGACCTCAGCCGCAAGACCGTGGCGTCGCTCCAGCAGGGCGGCATGGCCAACCGGAGCGATCTGGACGCCGTGGCGGTGGAACAGGTCAAGGCTTGCCAGTCGATGGAAGCAGTGCAGGCTTCCCGTGAAGCCTATCTCCAAATGCTGGGGCTTTTTGTCGGCAAAGACCTGCACGCAGACTCGCTGGCCTGTCCCGACATGGTTGTGCCCGCACAGGAGAACCGCCATCCCCGGCTGACCTACTACCAGGCACAACTCAACGGGCTGTCGGCCGAGCGCAAACAGCTCGACGCACGGCTCCTCCCCACGCTGTCGGCTTTCGGACTGGGGCTGTATCATACGCAACTGACGGACATGGCCCGGCCGGGCATGCTGGCCGCCGGACTCTCCTTCAGCTGGAACATCGGCGCGCTCTATACCCGCAAGAACGACCTGCGCAACCTGGAACTCAAACGTCGAAAGATAGAAAACCAGCGCGAAACGTTCCTGTTCGACAATCGACTGAAAGACGAACAGACGAACGGAAACATCGCAAGCCTGCGCCGCCAGCTCACCTTGGACGAACAACTGGTCGCCTTGCGGCAACGACTTCGCACGGCGAGCGAAAAGAAGGTGAGGTTCGGCACCGAGAGTGTCAACGAACTGCTGCGCCAGGTCAATGCGCTCAACGAGGCCCGCCTTCAACAGGCGCTCCATCAAATTCAGCTCTTGAGCGAAATCCATTCACTGAAAACAAACCGAGGACAATGAAATATCACTTCCTATTGGTTGCATGCCTGCTGTTGGCGGGCTGCGCCACCGACGACAAAGAGTTTGACGCCACGGGCACATTCGAGGCCACCGAAGTTACCGTTTCGGCCGAACAGACCGGACGCCTGTTGCGATTCACGGCCGAGGAAGGCCGTAAAGTAGAAGCCGGAAGCCTGCTGGGACTGGTCGACACGGTGCAGTTGTACCTGCGGGCGCGCCAGATCGGGGCCACCCGACTGGTCTATGCGACCCAACGTCCCGACATCCACAAGCAGATAGCGGCCACCCGACAACAAATCGCCAAGGCCCGACAAGACGTCGAACGCTTCGCGCAGCTGGTCGGCGACGGCGCGGCCAACCGCAAACAGCTCGACGACGCCACCCACCAGCTGGCCTTCCTGCGGCGTCAGCTCGAAGCGCAGATCGCCACCTTGCAGAACTCCGCCAACAGCCTGTCGGCCCAGATGAACACGGCCGACGTAGAAAAGCTGCAAGTGGCCGACCAACTGGCCAAATGCCGCATTCACACCCCCATCGGCGGAACCATCCTTGAGACCTATGTGGATTCCGGCGAGTTTGTCACCACGGGCAAGCCGCTCTTCACGGTGGCCGACATCGACCGCATGTATCTGCGCGCCTATCTGACGAGCAACCAGCTCCGCAATGTCAAGTTGGGGCAACGTGTCAACGTGTTGAGCGACTACGGCGACGGACGGCGCAAGTCCTATCCCGGCACCGTCACCTGGATAAGCAGCAAGAGCGAGTTCACGCCCAAGACCATCCTGACCGACGACGAGCGGGCCAACCTGGTCTATGCGGTCAAGATAGCCGTCAGGAACGACGGCCATCTGAAGATAGGCATGTATGGAGAAGTGAAATTATAAGATGGAAGCAATCCGTGTTCAACATGTTTCGAAGCGTTATGGCACCGTCGAGGCCCTTGCCGACGTGTCGCTGTCGGTCAAGTCGGGCGAAATCTTCGGCCTGATAGGGCCCGACGGGGCGGGCAAGACGTCCTTGTTCCGCATCCTTGCCACACTGTTGCTGGCCGACGGGGGCACGGCCACGGTCGACGGCTTCGACGTCGTGGCGGGGTTGAAGTCGATTCGCGGCCGCATCGGCTACATGCCGGGCCGCTTTTCGCTCTACCAAGACCTCTCGGTCGAGGAAAACCTGACGTTCTTCGCCACGCTCTTCGGCACCACCGTCGCCGAAGGCTACGACCTTGTGGCCCCCATCTATTCGCAGTTGGAGCGGTTCAGGCACCGCCGGGCCGGCCAACTGTCGGGCGGCATGAAGCAGAAGCTGGCCCTCTCCTGCGCGCTGATCCACCGTCCGCGCGTGTTGCTGCTCGACGAGCCCACCACAGGCGTCGACCCCGTGAGCCGCAAGGAGTTCTGGCAAATGCTGCAATCGCTGCGCCGCCACGAGATAACGATAGTCGTGGCCACGCCCTATCTCGACGAGATTCGCTGCTGCGACCGCGTCGCTTTCCTCCACCAAGGGCGGGTGATGGGTGTGGACACGCCCGCCGTCGTCCTCGACAGGTTCCATGACATCTTCACGCCCGATGGCTTCGCCGCCCGGCACGATGCGCCGACGGAGCCGACGGAGCATGAAAATGCCATCGAAGTGGACCATCTGGTCAAGGCCTTCGGCACGTTCCGGGCCGTCGACGACATCTCGTTCCACGTCAGGCGGGGCGAGATCTTCGGCTTTCTCGGGGCCAACGGAGCCGGCAAGACCACGGCCATGCACATGCTGACAGGGCTCAGCCAGCCCACAAGCGGCCATGGACGTGTGGCCGGTTACGACATCAGTACAGAGTATGAACAGGTGAAACGCCACATCGGTTACATGAGTCAGAAGTTCGCCTTGTACGAAGACCTCACCGTCAGTGAGAACATCCGGCTGTTCGGCGGAATCTACGGCATACCACAAAAGCGCATCAAACAGAAGACGCAGGAACTGCTGCAACGCCTGAACATGGAAGACCGACGGAACGATCTGGTGGCTTCGCTGCCCCTGGGATGGAAGCAGAAGCTGGCCTTTGCGGTCAGTATCTTCCATGAACCCGACGTGGTGTTTCTCGACGAGCCTACAGGAGGCGTCGACCCGGCCACCCGACGGCAGTTCTGGCAGCTCATCTACGAGGCCGCCGGCCGTGGGCTCACCGTCTTCGTGACCACCCACTACATGGACGAGGCCGAATATTGCGACCGCATCTCCATCATGGTGGACGGGAAAATCAGCGCCATGGGCACGCCCGACCAGCTGAAACAAATGTACAACCAGCCCGACATGGACCACGTCTTCACGCTCCTGGCCCGTCGGGCACAACGCAACGACGCATGAAAACGTTCTTCGCCTTTGTCGAAAAAGAGAGCCGACACATCCTGCGCGACGTGCGCACCATGCTCATCCTCTTCGTCATGCCCATCGTGCTCATGCTGATCTTCGGCTTCGCGATACGGACAGACGTGAGCCACGTGCGCACCGTCATCGTCACGGCTTCGCAAGACCGGCTGACGGAGCAGCTGACCGTGGCGTTGGGACAGTCGGAGTATTTCGACATCTGCCACACCGTGGCCACGCCGCAAGACGCCGAGCGGCTCATCCGCCGGCAACAGGCCGACCTGGCCGTGGTCTTCGCGCCCCATTTCGCCTCGCGCCGGGGCGACATACAACTGCTGACCGACGGCGCCGACCCGATGATGGCCCAGCAATATGCCAACTACGCCCGGCAAATCATCGGACAGCAGCTTGCCGACCGGGCGGCACCCGCACGGCCCGGGGTGGCCGGCAGTACGCAGATTCTCATGTCGCTGCTCTACAACCCGCAGATGAAGAGCAGCTACAACTTCGTACCCGGCATCATGGGCATGCTCCTGCTGCTCATCTGCGCCATGATGACTTCCGTCAGCATTGTCCGCGAGAAGGAGCAGGGCACGATGGAAGTGCTGCTCGCCTCGCCCGTCAGACCGCTGCTGGTCATCATCGCCAAGGCCGTGCCCTACATGCTGCTGTCGGTCGTGGTGCTGGTCGTCATCCTGCTGATGGCGCGTTTTGTGCTGTCGGTGCCGCTCTCGGGCAACGTGCCGGCCATCCTGCTGGTCTCCGCCCTCTACATCCTGCTGGCCCTCGCGCTGGGCTTGCTCATCAGCACCATGGCCCGACGGCAGCTGGTGGCGCTGATCGCGTCGGGCGTCATGCTGCTCCTGCCCAGCGTCATGCTCAGCGGCATGATGTTTCCCGTGGAGAGCATGCCGGCTCCCTTGCAATGGATTTCGGCCCTGCTGCCGCCCTCCTACTACATCAGAGCCATGCGCAAGCTGATGATCATGGGCGTCGGCCTGCGCCAGGTGCAGACCGAAGCGGCGGTGCTCGGCGGCATGCTGGCCCTGATTCTCTCGACAGCGCTGCTCAAATTCAACAAAAGACTGGAATGACATGCCACTGAGTTATCTCATACAAAAGGAGTTCTTGCAGATACGCCGCAACAGCTTTCTGCCCAAACTGATTGTCGTCTTCCCCATCGTCATCATGTGCGTCATGCCTTGGGTGATGAACATGGAGGTGAAAAACGTGCGCGTCGACGTGGTCGACCTGGACCGTTCGACCGACTCCCACCGCCTGACCAACCGGATTGCGTCCGGCAAATACTTCGTGCTGAACGGCTGTCCCGCTTCCTACGGCGAAGCCCTGCACGACGTGGAGCAGTGGAAGGCCGACGTCATCGTGGAGATTCCGCGCCACTACCACCGCTCGCAGGTGGAGGCAAAGGCACCGCAACTGCGGGTGTCGGCCAACGCCACCAACAGCACCAAGGGCACGCTGGGCATGGCCTACGTGAGCCAAGTCATCCAACAACATGTACAGGAGGGCGACCCCATGCCATCCGGCATGCGGCAACAGCAGGCCTCGGTGAGCCATCTCTACAACCCGCATCAGGACTACAAGCTGTTCATGATTCCCTCGCTGATGGGCATTCTCATCATGCTCATGTGCTGCACGCTGCCCACGCTCAACATCGTGGGCGAGAAGGAGGCGGGCACCATCGAGGCCATCAACGTGACACCCGTGAGCCGGCTCACCTTCATCCTGGCCAAACTCATCCCCTATTGGCTGATCGCCTTTGTCGTCATGACGATATGCTTCGTGCTCTCGTGGCTGCTCTACGGCCTTACGCCGGCGGGCGACCTGGGCCTCTGCTACCTGCTGGCCATGCTCCTGGCCTTCGTCTTCAGCGGTTTGGGACTGGTCGTGTCCAACTATAACGACACGATGCAGCAGGCCATGTTCGTCATATGGTTCTGCATGGTGACGATGATGCTCATGAGCGGCCTGTTCACGCCGGTGCGTTCCATGCCCCACTGGGCCTATCTGACGACCTACATCAACCCGATGCACTATTTCATCGACGCCATCCGCACGGTCTTCGTGCGTGGAGGCGACTTCCGAAGCGTGTCCCATCAGGTCGTGGCGCTGTCGCTGATCGCCCTCGTCATGGACGGTTGGGCCATCGCCAGTTATCGGAAGAATCGCTGAAGCACGCCCGTCGTTTTGCAAGAGAATCGCTGTGCTTTCAACGGCCGAAAGGGCGAGTGTGTAAAGTCGGTTGGCGATTTGTTGAAACGCCATTTCCCTCACGCCCCTGCGGCTCACGCCATTTGCAGAGACGGAAAATCGTGGCTCGGAAGACGCCAAAGCAAGACAGGTGTTAAATGCTCAACTTGGGCAAACGCCAAAGCAAGACAGGTGTCAAATGCTCAACTTGAGCAAACGTCAAAACAAAACAGATGTTAAATGCTCAACTTGAGCAAACGCCAAAGCAAAACATTTGTTAAATGCCCAACTTGGGCAAACGTCAAAGCAAAACATTTGTTAAATGCCCAACTTGGGCAAACGCCAAAGCAAAACAGATGTCAAATGCCCAACGTGGGCAAACGCCAAAGCAAAACAGGTGTCAAATGCCCAACGTGGGCAAACGTCAAAGCAAACGACGGCGGACTTTCCGATACCCGGGCAAAACGAGAGCGTGTAAAGTAAACAGAAGGGCCACCGATTGGAAACAAAACGCGCGACGATCGAAAAGCGACTCGGCCAACCGCGTGGTTGGAGGAGCCGCCTTTCTCTTTTTGATAGTTTTGATTTTGTGTTGTGCGTCTGTGTACTTGAATTTACAACTTAGAAAGGTCTTCTGCCGACACCGCCGCCACCAAAGGGCGGACGGCCCGGGCCGATGACATGCGGACGCATCCCCGGGCCGCCGCGGCGCATGCCTTCGCGGGCCTGCTTACCGCCGAAGATGTTGAGCCGATAGACCAAGTGGAGCATGACATAGCTGTTGATGCTGTTGTATTGGGTGTCGCTGCTCTGCATCGCGTTGATGGTGCGGCTCACGTTGCTCTGGTTGCGCAGCAGGTCGTAGAACTGCAGCATGACCGTGAGCGCGTTGCCCCGCAGGAATCCCTGCGAGAGCTGGGCGTTCCAGATGAGTTCGTTGGTGTTCATGCCCTTGCTGCTGTAGCCTCGGCGGCTGTTCTCGTGCAGGTCGGTGGACAGGCTTGTGCCCCATGGAGCGGTCACGCCGAGCGTCGCGCCATAGGAATATTGCCAGGTGTCGAGGTTGCTTTGGCTCAACAGTTTGTTGCGGCTGTGGGTGTAATTGAGCGTCCCGTCGAGTTCAAACTCCAGCCAACCGTTGCGGTAACTGGCCGACAGACGTTCCATGATGGTCGCAGAACGTGTCGTGTTCTTGACCGAACCGGACTGTGCGTTCTGGCTCAGATAACCCACATAATTGTTGTATCGCAGGTGCGAGAACGTGTTGATGTTGAAATATCCGGCTGAGTCGACGGCCGTGTTGAACATGAATCCCATGTTCGCGTCCCAGTTGCCGTTGATGTTCTCCGGGCGTGTGGTGCGCCCGCCGGTCTGCTCGTCGTAGGTCACCATGTTGCTGATACTGTTGCGGGTGTTGCTATAGTTGGCAAAAGTCATGATGGCCCGCTGCCGATTCTCCATGTACGTGTTGTAGAAGAGATTGAAACTGTTGGTGAAGGAAGGCTTCAGGCCGGGGTTTCCCTTGGTGATGTTGAGCGGATTGCTGTCGTCGGTGATGTCGAGCAGGTCGGTCAGGCTGGGCTGCGACGTCGTGCCGCGATAGTTGATGCGCAGGTTGCTCACCTTGTTGAAACGATATCGGAAGTCGAGTGTAGGGCTGAAATTGACCACGGAGCGGGTCGTGTCGACGTGGATTCCCTGATAGTTTTGGACATATTTGCTGTTCTGTGGCTGCAACATCACGCCCACATTGAAATTGTATTTCTCACGAATCACGCGCAACATCACCTCCAGTTCGTGGATATGGTTGCTGTATTCGGAGAAACGGCTCAGCTTCCGGTCCAAGTAGGTGTCCAGCGGATCGGCCAGTCTGTCGAGGAATGGACGCCAACCGCCATACGTCAAGGGCAGGCCCGCGAAGTAGTCTTCGCCCAGATTGCTGAAATCGTAGGTGGAACGGTCGCTCTTGCTGTACTTGTATTGATACTGATAACTGAATTGCAGGAAAGCCGCACGGAAGACCGGCTCGCTGTATGTGAGCTTCAGGCTGTAGCCCCAGTTCTTTGTCGGGGCGAGATTCCAGCGGTTGGTCTGGTAGGTGGAGTCTGTTCCGAGGGCGTTCAGGACTTGATAAAGGTGCACGTTGCTCAATGAAAGGCTCTTGGCGGCGCTGCTGCCGGCATTGAACTCCGTTCTGAACGTGACGTTGCGGCCACGACTTCCGAACTTGCGGTTGAATTGGGCCACGGCTCTGAAACTCTTGTTGTTGCCGTAAGTCAGGTCGGAACTGCTTCGACTGTTGACCAACTGGTCGGCGGCCTTGAGTTGCGACAGGCCTTCCACGCTCAACGGGTCGGCCGTGGTGAGATAGGGGTCGGCTTTGAACGTCGCCGAAGTGCCGAAAGCACGGCTGTCATTGGCGGAATAGGAGAATGACGGACGGAACAAGATGTTGGTCATCGAGTCGGGCGTCCACTCCAACCGCAGCCGGCCGTCGAAGCTGTTGCTGCGGCTGAAGTTCTGACTGACGCTGTTGGAGAACGCGCCCGCCTTGTTCACAAAGCTCTGTACGGAGCTGACGGAACGGCGGTCGCCGTCGGAATGGTTCCATCGGGCACTGGCGTCGAACTTCAGTTTGTTCTTTTTCTCATAGTTGTAGTTCACTCCCAACATCTTCGTTGCGTTCAGACCATTCTGTCCTCCGCCCCAACGCCCGCCGCCACGGCCGAAGCCCATGTCGTTGGTGTTGTTGGCATTGGCAAACGCCATCAGCTGGTTCTCATCATTGAAATAGGCCCCCATGCCCCGGACTGCATAGCGGTCTTTCGTACCCGTGGAAAGGTCGAGATTCGCAAACATGCCCTTGTTCATGCCGGGCTTCACGCCAAAGTCGAGAACGGTGGACTCGTCGCCGTCGTCAATGCCCGTGATGCGCGCCAAATCGCTCTTCTCGTCGTATGCCTTGATGTTGTTGATGATCGAAGTGGGTATATTCTTCAAGGCCGTCTTGGTGTCGCCGGTCATGAACTCCTTGCCGTCCACCTTGATTTTCTTCACCGTCTTTCCGTTGATGGTGATGGAACCGTCGTCAGAAACCTGCGCGCCGGGAATGCGTTTCACCAGCTCTTCCGCCACCGAACCTTCCGGCGTGCGATAGGCCGAGACGTTGTAGATGAAGGTGTCTTCCTTCAATGTCACCTTGCGGGCCTGCCCCGAAACCATCGCACCTTTCAACATGATGGCGTCGGAACCCATGATGACGTCGCCCAAAGCCAGGTCTTGACCTTTCGTCACCGTTATTTTCTTACCATACTGCTTATATCCCACACTGGTTATCCTGATGATAAAACTTCCATTGTGGGGCGACTTCATGTTGAAATTGCCTTCCGCATCCGTCAGCACCCCTGCCGCAAACGTGCTGTCCTTCGCGTTGAGCAACTGCACGGTGGCCTGCGGCAGCCCCTCCTTGGTGTCACGATCGAGCACACGACCCCTAATCGCCGCCTGTCCATAGGCTGACAGCACGATCATCGTCGTCAAAAATAGTAGTGAAAAACGTTTCATTGAGTTTGGTGACATTTTATCTTGATTCCAACTTTTGACGTAATGTGGCCGATTTCGTTTAACAACGGATATAAAAATATACACATATCGACATCACAAAAGCAAGACGCCATCGCCCAACATCCACCACCTGTCACCCGCCAACGAACAAGCCCCGGCCATTCGTGTGACCGGGGCTTGTTATGAAAAGGAGATGGCGACCCGCTCTCCACATTGCATTGCGGTAGCCGCCTTTTATATATATCAGATGATTGTTCTGTGGTTGTCCAAACTATTGTCTGGAACGCCATCCACGCAGGCAGCCTATCTCAACTTCGTCTTGTAGCTCAGCTTCACCGTGCCCTCCGTCTCCATTTGTCGAGTCGTAATGTCATCAAGTTGGGTTTCCGAGAAGTCAACATCTGTATTATACCAACCTACATGATATACGCCGTTTACGACTTCGGCATTGAGCTTGTAGCTACCTATGCCCGTATAATTTACGAAGTATTCCTCTCCATCTGTGCTGCGGCTGACAGTGAAATCACAGTCTATCTTATGCTGGATAGTACCGTTCAAAAGATTGATATAAGCAGAAGAAGATGTATCCAGGATGGACTTGACCTTTTTGTTTTGATTGAGAAATTCCATTTTGGTTTTCTCTACGAATGGATAAGATACATTTATAGTAAACTTTCCCCGACCCTGCAATTTGTTTGCATCGAATTTTCCTACGATGTCATCGCCGATGCGTATGTTGCCGGCGTAGTCAACGATAATGAAGTCATGCTTCTTGAAGAACTTCGCTATCTCTGTCTGGAAGCGAGTTTCGATATGACCGGTTAGATTGTCAAGGTAAAGCATTGCTCCTATCTCTTTTTCTTCATTGGGATCCGATACTATATCGTTAATACCTTTTCTATACAACGTATACTCTGAAAGTAAGGCATTCGGTTTATATTCCAATTCCAGGTCTTTCAGCTTAGGCACAATCGTGGTGCTTTCGCCCGTTGCAAGGTCGATGTTGCAAATGAGCTTTCCCGTGCCGGCAGGAATGTGGAACTCATAGAAGGCCTTCTCCTCGTCGTCGGCATTGAAAAGCGTGAGCCGACACTTCATCTTGTTCTTGATGAGGGAGTAGACCGTGAAGTAGCCAATGTTGGCCTTGCCCTGCTCGCTGATGGTGCGCTCGTAGCGCTGGGGGTCCTCCACCGTCTCGGGAATCTCGGACAGGCGTATCCGATAACCCGCGTACTTGGACTTCCCGCCTTCCTTCCACGAAGAGTCGAAGATGCGCAGCCCCACGTTGGCGTTCATCACGGCCATGTAGTTGCGCACGGCACTCTGGTAGCGTTTCATGCCCTGCACCTCAAGGTTCTTCTTGATGGCCTGAAACACGCTGGTCAGCGTGCCGTTCATCAGCTCGGCGAAGTGTTCGTCGGACATCTGCTGCATCATAGACTCGTCGGGGCGCATGTAGGTGGAGAGGCTGTGCACGTCCTTCTCCGCCATGCAGAAGGTGAACACCTCGTCGCTCTCCTCCCAGAAGCGGTCGCAGTAGCGGCGCACCGACTGCTCGATGTAGGCGCGCAGGCGGTCGTCGGTCATGCCAGGCTTCGTGAAGGCTGGGTAGAAATACTCGTACCAGTCCTTCTCCGTGCGGTAGTACTTGGCGCCGAACTTCGACTGTCCGCCGACCACACGCTTGCTGTCCTTGCTGTAGTAGAAACGGTAGGCGCGGTGGAAGAGGTCGTGCTTGGCCTCCTGGACCTTGGTGCCGAACTTCTCAAGTGCAACGCCGATGAACGCCGCCACACCCATCGAGGCCTGCATGATGCTCGTGCCCACGGCCGACACCAGCTGGCCGGAGGCGAAGCCCATGATGGTCTTCAGCGTGTTGGACGCTGTGCCGACGGCGTCGCCCTTCAGGTCGGAGGCGATCACGTCGAGCACCGTGGCGGCGGTGCCCACATACCCCACGGCGTCGATGGCGTTGCCCACCGCCTCGTTCGAGAACCCGAGCGCGCTGAGCATGCTGTAGCCGCCGTCGAGACCTACGCTCTGCCAGAAGTCGAAGTCGTCCCTCCACGCCTCCACCGCAGCCGCGTCGGGGGCCCCGTCGGACACGATGGCCAACATCTTGCCCAAGGCCTCGTTCAGGTCGAAGAACATCGGGCACTCGTCGTAGAGCAGGTTCAGGCGCGCCCGTGAGGTGTTGTCGTCCTGGATGACAAACGCGCTGAAGGTGGACAGGTGGTCGGTGGTGATGACCACGGCCTGCCTGGCGTTGTCGTACCTGAACATCACCGGCTCCCACCTGCCGCTTTCCGCATTGTAGTAGGCGGCCTGCACCTTCTCCTTCTCGCCGCGCTGCATCGGAATGACAATCTCCGCCGTGCCGCTCAGCTCGTGCACGTCGTTAGACAGGCTGACGTCCACGGCCAGGCCGCGCACGCAGTTCTCGGCCGCGTCCGGGGTGAGCACCGAGTTGCGTATGCACAGCTGCACATTGTCGTCCACCGTCGTGGGCGACAGGCTGACGGAGCACTTCTGAGCCACGGCGGTGCGCACGGAGTCGTTCAGTTCGAACACTTCGGCGCTCTCGTAGACGAAGCCGCGCATCCACGTAATGCTGTCGACCTGCGCCACGCCCGTGGTGATGGACTCGCCGCCCTTCCGGCTCACGACGACCGACGGAGTGTCGCCACCGGAGATCTCCAGCCTGTCGACGCCGCTCACCGGCATGCTCACCCGCCTGCCCTGCTCGTCGCTGCCGTGCATCACCATGTAGTATTCACGGTCTTGATCGGGAGCGGGGACGTATTTTAAATCACCAATGATATGGGTAAACCTATTCCATCCTGGGGCGTTACGATAGAGTTCTTCGCAACCCTTTGGAACATAGAGCCAAGTCTCTTCGTTAAACATGTTTTTATGGAAAGAAGAATCGGTGATTATCGGTGGAACCACAGAATTACATTTTAGAGTGTGTAAAGTGTAATTAACCAATGCTCCCTCCATTTCGACAACAGTATTTGGAATGGTAATTGAGAAACTTGAATTCATTATACTTCCAGGTCCCATCCTTATCATTGTTGATGGAAAATCGATAAGTGAAGGCCATTTTGCAGCAGTCATGATGAGGCAAGTTTGGTTCTTGTTTAACAACAGAGGCCACTCAGACGAAGAGAAATAAGGATTGCCCCCGTCAACAGTGAATTTACCGAGGTTTGACCTGTCGAATGCGTCAGGTTCAATGTGTCTAAGCTTTTTTGAAACAACGAACTCTGGCCACATTGTTGAGGCTTTGGCAAACGCACTGCCATAAAAACCTTTAGAACCTACGCTTTCAAGATTGGTAAACGTTGGCACCTTCTTGAATGTCGCAGCATAAAAAGCCTTGCTTCCAATAGACCTGATACAGTCAAGCCATTCCACATTTTCAAATTTGCAATTGAGGAAAGCCTCTTCTCCTACAAATTCAATCTCGGGACTTTTACATTTCACATCAAACAAAAGGCACCTGCAGAAAGCCTGTTTCTCTATGCGTGTTACAGAAGCACCTATAGTAAGGCTTTTAATCTTGGCATTAATGAAAGCTGCTTCTGGAATTACTTTTATCTTATCATTGAGTATCAATGTGTCAATGGTAGTGGATGCAAAAGAAAAGAGTTCTATGGATTCTATATTCTTGCCAAATGTCACTTTGCTAAAATGTTTGGAACCTGTAAATGCTGTAGCCTTGACATTCGTCACTTTGTATGAGTTTCCGTCATCGGTAACACTGTCGGGAATGACAAGGTGTGTGTGTTCTCCCGGCTTGTTGTAGCGTAATATTTCTGCAGTTCCATTTTGGTGCAGCCCGTACTCTATATTGTCTATGGTCTTATACACTGCATCGTATGGACGCACGCCGGTAATTATCATACAGTTTGCTGGGAAAAGAGCTATCAGAGCATGCTTATAGTAGCCGTCGCAAGCTCCTCCCCAGCCGTAGTTGAAATGGAAATAGCCGTTTGAGGTGTAGCCGTCGCAGACCATCGCGTGGCCATCGCCTTGGCCGCTTGCAGGATTCCCGGCATACAGAATCGGACGTCGTAAATCAAGTTCCGCCTTCATCACGTTCTGAAGTTCGGCGGCTGTAGCACCTGTATGAATTTTAGTCTCTTGATTATAGCCGAAATTCGCAGAAAGAGCTAAATCACTGAAGGGTGTGGGACTTCCACCAGGAAGATACCTTGTTCCAAAGGCTTTGCCGACGTCCGCCATGAGCTTTGCCACGGCAGCGGCTTGAACACTGTTGTAAGGTATGTTTTCATGGGTTTCGTTGTCGAGACCGTAGATGTCGAGCATGTTGTCCCAATCGTAAACGTGTCCCGAAAAGTCGGTGCCGTCGACTTCGCCCTTGCTCTGCTTCGGCCACTTCCAGTAGTTCATCAGCTGTGCCACGGCCGTGGGCACGCAACCTGTGTAGGCACCATCGGGACACATGTTGTTGTAAGGTGCCGTCTGGTTCCAGCGCGTGGTGAGCAGCGGGCCCACGATGACGCTGCCCACACCATAAGGCGCCTTGGAAGCCTTGGAGGCCAGCGAGCGGTCGTTGCGGATGAGGTCGATGCTGGCGGAATAGTTGCCGAGAAGAGTCTTGAACTGCACGGGGGCGTCCGAGTAGGAGAATGAGCCGTGGTCACAATAGCCCAGAATCTCGTCCCCGGTGCCGCTCTCGCCGGACACCACGACGAAGCCCTGTCCACCGCCAAGGTCAACCACATAGACGTTGGACTTGTCGGCGACCTCAGACTTCACCGTATGGGCGAGTCTGGGGGCGACCTTGGCAGGGGCGCGACGGGCTCCCCGACTTGGCACAACATGGCGCACGGCAAAGTCCGAAGCGATGGTGAGCGCCTGTCCTTCGCTCACGTCGTCGGCAAAGACGCCGGCCGACGTAAAGATGGCGAGGAACAGAAGGAGGAATGTCTTCTTCATGACTTTCTGAATTTAAAGGTGAACATGTTTGTCTTCACAATGTAAATGCCGCTGCCCAATCCCTGTAGGGGAATGGAGGCGTTGCCGGAGGCGTCCAACCGGTGACGGCCGACCGTCAGGCCCAAGACGGTGTGAATCTGTACAGGAGAGCCGGGCTGCCCGCCGGAGATGAGGAGGCAGCCGTCGCTGAAACGGAAGCGCGCGTCGGCCTTCACCTCCTCGATGGCGTTGACGAGCTGCGACCCCGTGTCGAAATAGAGCTTCTTCAACCGATAGAGTGGATACTCCACCATCGTCTTGGCGGTGGAGACCACCAGGGTGTTGCCCGAATAGGTGACGACGGGCTTTTCGGAAAAGGCGAATTTGACGACCTTTCCGTCAACCTCCTGGATGGCGACGGCGTTCTGAGCGCACGACGCGGAAGGAACGAGCGTGAGCAAGAGTGGGCAGAGAAGTCTTGCCCACATGGCGGTAGCCTTGTTTTTTAGGAATCTTTTCATGGGACTCATTTTCAATTTGACACTTAAGATTAGTGAAACACATCTTCATTTGTTACATCGTAGACTGTAAAGTTACAACATAAAACGAAAAAGTGTTTCCCAAATTCGGAAAATGTTTTCCCAAATTCACAATTTCATCCCTGCACCTCCAAAAGCGTCTAAACTCTAAAAGGGCGAAAATCTCGATGAAATCGTGGAATATTGCACCTCGGCGCGAAAACACGGGCATGACATTGCCGATTCTGTTCAACAATGAATAAAACATACACGTATCCGGCATCACAAAATCCAGCCGCCATCATCCCTCAACAATCCAATAACCCAAGCCCCCAAAACAACCAAACACCCCCATCCCCCATGCCGTCCCGTGTAGACAGCCGCATTGCGGCTGTCCCCGCCTCCACCCCCTTTCCTTCCCTCAAGGGGCCGCCCTCTCTCCCCCGTCTCCGCCCCTCCCTCTCCCCCTCTCCTTCCTCCCCCAAAAACGCAAAGAGCCCCGGCCACTGTGAAGTGACCGGGGCTCGGCTCTGAAAGAAGGCGGCGACCTACTCTCCCGCATTGCATTGCAGTACCATCGGCGCAGGCAGGCTTAACTTCTCTGTTCGGAATGGGAAGAGGTGGGGCCCTGCCGCAAGAACCACCTGATTTTATGGTTTGACATCGGGACACAGGCAAGGACGGAAGGAAGAACGAAAGACCATAGACCGCACGACAGCCAAAAGGATGGAGCGCAAGGAAAGTTTCGGGCAATTAGTAGCGCTCGGCTGTGAC
>NZ_KE384544.1:34605-119438 GCF_000426585.1 Segatella baroniae DSM 16972 = JCM 13447 | reverse complement strand
CTCTCCAGCCTCCTCTTCCAACTTGAAATGCAGGGAATCGTCAAGTCCATGGCCGGCGGCAGCTATCATTTGATAAGGTAACAAAGACCCACCCCGGCTCTAAAAGGACCAACCGCTGCGCGGTAGCCACGCACAGTACAGACGGTAGCATGCGCTATGCACCATGAGCATGTCCGCATGAACCATTGGGAATCAAGAAATGCCTGCCACAGGCTGCGCAGGAAGTGAAGCCAGCGGCTTCATCGCTCGATAACCCCTGGTCATCTCTGCGAAGCGGAGTGACCAGGGGATAGAAGACCAGGCGGAAATCGACCCTGGAAGGGTCGCCCAAAGATAGCTGTTATGACCGTGGGCGACCCCTCCAGGGTCATCATCTGCATGGACGTCAACCTGCATTCATGGGTGAAAAGCAACAAGACAGGAGGCTACATCGCTACAGATGCATGGACGTCAACCTGCATTCATGGGCGAAAAAGCAACGGCCGGCTTCAAAGTCACGATGAAACCGGCCGTTTTGAAAGATTTTGCGGCATAGCGCTCTTGCCGCTCTGCGTCTCAAAAATCCATTTAGGATGACATATTATAAACTTAAAACTCAAATATATGTCCTTGGCGAATGCTTTGGCTGCCCACATTCACGACCAGACAGTTCAATGTCTTGTCGTAGGTAGGCTTCACGGTTCGGCCGTTGACTTTCAACCGCCTTATCTTGTCGAACCCGAAGAGCTGCAACCGGTAGGCGCGTTGTGGCACCTGTCCCTTGTATTCACCCTTGACAGGGTGGATGTTCACGATGGAATGGTTGTTTTTGCATGTATATTGCAGTTGGGTCGTGGCGTAACGGCCCTTCGTGTAGTCGAGCGTGAGGCCGTCGTCTTCGTAGAGCGTGAAGCTGTTGTCGGCGTCGTGGGCGGCAGGATAGAGCCGCATGACGAGCGTGTCGAGCCGTGCCGAGGCCGTGCGGCTGCTGTAGGGCTGCATGGGCAGCAGCCAACCGCCGCGCACATACATCGGGAACTCGTCCAGCGGCTTCTCTATCTCACGCGTCCGGCCGCCTTCGAAGCGTTCGCCCGTGAAGTAGTCGTACCACGTTTCGCCCCTGGGGAACCACACCTTCTGCGTCGTCCGCTTGTCCGCACCCTTGCCGGGCGAGGTGATGGGAGCCGCCAGGATGAGGTCGCCGAAGGTGAACTCCTGCGCGTTTTCGAACGATTCCTCCTGCGTGCCGTAGTCGATGAAGAGCGAGCGGTTGAGCGGCAGCATGGTGTTGTGCGTCTGCCACACGCAGCTGTAGATGTAGGGCATGAGCAGCGACCGCAAGTGGTACATGCGCCGCATGGCGTTGGTGTAGGGTTCGTCGGCGAGCCAGGGCCTGCGGTCGAGCTTCGGGTCCTTGGTGGAGTGGACGCGCAGGGCTGCCGAGAGTGCTCCGAACTGCGTCCAGCGGGTCGTCAATTCGGGATTTGGCTCTCCCCGGAAACCTCCGATGTCGTGCGCCCAGTAATAGCAGCCGCCGTTTCCGCTGCCCGCGGTGAGCTTCACCTCGAACGCCAGTATGTCCCAGTTGGCCTGGGCGTCGCCCGAGAACTGGATGGGATGGCGGTGGTCGCCCCAGCCGGCCCAGCGGCTGTAGCCGCAACCACGCAGTCCGTCGCGTTCGGAGTCGCGGTAATAGAGTTCGTTGATCCATGCCAACGTCGTCGTGTTGGTGCCCCGCACGTAGGGATAGAGGTAGTTCTGCTGCCAGTCGAGCCACCAGAAGTCGACACCCATGCGCTCCAATGGATGGTGGGCGTAGGCGAAGAAGTGGCGCATGTAGGTGCTGTCGCCCGGATCGAAGAGCAGGTTGTCACCCGGCTTGGCCCCCATGGCCCGCATGAACGGCGCGTAGCAGGCCTCGTGGTTGCGTATGCCGTCGTGCGGGTGGTCGTTGAGGGCCACGTGGACGTGCTGCCGGTGGATGGCGTCGAGCAGCGCCTGCGGGTCGGGGATGAGCTTTCGGTTCCAGGTGTAGCCCGTCCAGTTGCGCAAGCCGTTGTGGCCGGCGCCCGTCGTGGCGTCGTTGGTGTGCCATCCCATGTCAAACACGATGTTGTCGAGCGGGAAGTCGTGCTTGTCATAGCCCCGGATGATGTCGAGAAACTCGTCGGACGTGTAGTCCCAGTAGCGGCAGTACCACACGCCGTGGATGTATTTGCGCGTCATGGGCACACGGCCGCTGATGGCCCCCAGCGAACGGAGCGCCGCCTTGTAGTCGTTGCCGTAGATGAAGCAGTACTGGTCCTGCAAATGCGTGCGCGTGTCGCGCGGCTGGAGCCAACCGTTGACGATGAGGTCGCCGCGCGCGTCGTCGATCATGTACCAGCCGTCCTTGCTCAGAATGCCGTCGTTCATCGGTATCTCGCGGGTCACTCGGTCGAGCGTTTCCACCGGACCGCCCAGGTTGTTGCGCAGGATGAAGCGGTTGGTGAACTTCGCTTCCTTGCCGTTTTTCTGATAAAAGACGTGCAGGTTGGCCGTCGAGAATGGATAGCCGTCGTGTTTGTAGCGGATGCGCAAGGCCTTGGTGCGGATCTCGTAGGTGTCGTCGCCCAGCTCGTCGATCGATATTTCATCGGGTCGGAGCAGGCTTTTCCGATTGTAGGCGAAGTATGTCGGCGCGTCGACGAAGGTGCCGTTGGTGGAGTATTCCAGCCGGATGAGCGTCGGGGTGATGAGCGTCAGCCGGTTGTTGCCCATCACGATGGGGTTGGTCGCGGGCAGGGCCGCCGCCTGAAGCAGGGCGCCCCACAGCAGAAAGCAGAGCGATAATAGTTTTTTCATAAGTGAACGGGAGCGGAAAGGCAAGCCGTCGTAGGCCGTCGGTTGACGAAGGAGCCGCGGCCTACGGCGGACGTTCGCCCGGTTATTCGTGATTTGCGGAAGCGGTGTAGACGTTTCCGAAGGGGTCGGTGGCCCTTGCCGTGATGGTTTTCCAAGCGGCGTTGGAAGGACTGTAGAGGAATACGTGGTCGGTATAGCCCGGGCCGGCCGACGGCCGCTGCTCCCAGGGATTGCCGTATTGCAGCAGTCGCACCGCCAGCGGGTCGTAGCAGAGCGCGTTCCGGTCGAGCACGGTCCACTGCCCGTCGTCCTCCTTCACCTCCACCTTCCATGTGGTGTGCCAGTTGAAGATGTTGATGAGCACGTGGGTGTCGTCGGTCATCAGCGGAACGGCGTCGAAGGGCGACGTGAGGGCGCCGCTGGCACGGCCGAAGCGCATGGAGGCCTCTTTCGGCGGATAGACCTTGAGCTGGTAGTCGCGGGCCGTTTCGTCGCCGATGTAATACTCGTCCTTCAGTTCGTTGCCCGAGAACGTGAACACGCCGTAGCCCCGCGGGCTGCCGTCGTTGCACACGCCCAGGTGCTCGAAGTGGTTCCACCAGGCTCCCATGACGGCCCCCAGGCTGTATTCGGTCATGTTGGGCGCGAGCGTCGTGGTGCAGTTGTTGTGCACGTGGCCCGAAAGGATGTTCACCTGGTGGTAGTCCTTGATGAGCGCGTACAGCTCGTTGCTGTTCGAAATGCCCGGTTCCGAACTGCCGCGGCGCGATGTAGGAATGTGCAATCCCACGATGAGCGACTTGCTCTTGTCCACAAACGCCAGGTCCTTCTTGAGCCAGTCGAGTTGCTGTTGGGTGATGCTGCCGTCGTAGTCGTTGTGACTTGTCACGCCGCGGTAGAAGATGTCGTCGAGCACCACGATGTGCCAGTCGCCGATGTTGTAGGAGTAGTAGGTGGGACCGAAGGCGTTTCGAAAGTCGATGTCCGACTCCGTATCGTTGTGGTACTTCGCGTTGTGGTCGTGGTTGCCGATGACCGAGAACACCGGGAAGTTGTTCTTGACAATCTCCCGCTTGTAGTCGGCGTAGAGGTCGGTGTTGTTCCAGCAGATGTCGCCCAGGCTTATGCCGATCACCGTGCCCTTGAGGGTGCTCGTGTGGCTCAGAATGCCCGGCATGACAGGGTTCACGAACTCGGCTACATCTTTCTTTCCACCGATCTGGACGTCGGCGAAGGCCACGAGCGTGAAGTCCTTCGACGGCTCCCTGCGCTTGAGGTTGAAGTTGCGTTGGATGATATGTCCTTTGCTGAAGTCGAGCGTCTTGTAGAATTTGGGCAGCCCTTCCTCGACAGGCAGCTCACAGTCGGCCGGAATGGAGACGAAGACGTGCTGGCGTCCGCTCGACCGCATCTGGTATTCGCCGTTCTTGTCGGTGGCCACAACGGTGATTCCATCGCTCACGACCACGCCTTCGCGGGGGCTGCCGTCGACCGTCACCCGTCCGACGACGTTCATTCCCACCTGATGTTTGATAGTGAGCGCGTCTTCGTTGCCGCCGATTCGCTCGGCAATCTTCTCGTCGCCGCAGGCCGTCAGCACGGCGGCCATGAGGAGAGAAGCGATATAATAAAAGGTATTTTTCATAAAATCAATGCGTTGGGGATTAATAACCTGGGTTTTGTTTGAGCAGGGGATTGGCCGCGATGTCGACCGTCGGGATGGGGAAGCGCTTCTTGTTGTCGTCGTTCGACGCCTTGTGCGTCCACCAGTCTTCGGTGGTGAAGAGACCGAGGCGTATCAAGTCGGTGCGCCGGCGGCTTTCGCCCAGGAACTCCGTCATCCATTCGTCGGCCAGACGATAGATGTCGAAGTCGTCGGGCACGGGCTTCGGGTCGACGTTTCCTGGGAAGTTGCGCTTGCGGACGGTGTTGATGAGCTTGGCCGCTTCGGCTTTCTGTCCGGCGCGCCACCTGCATTCGGCCAGCATGTAGTAGACTTCGGTCAGCCGGATGGCGGGGAAGTCGGGGTTCCAGAGCAGGTTGATGTCGTCGTTGTTGGGTATCGGCATTTTCACAAGGCGTATGCCGGACTCCTCCGAGCCGTTGAGCATGCTCGACCCCTTGCCGTCGACGTTGACATAGTCGCGCAGGTTGATGAGTTTTCCGGCCCGGTCCTTTATGCCGAGCACCTTCTCGTGGGTCTTGGGGTTCTCCTGTTCGCCCACGAGGAACATGCCTTCATACTGTCCTTTGCCGTTGTAGACGTAGGGTTTCTTGCGCAAGTCGGTCGCAGCGAACTTCTCGTAAGTGTTTCCGAGCTTCCATTGCGTGTAGACACCGGACGTCTCGTTCTCGCGCGAAGGGGTCAGACAGAAGCCGTTCCAGCACGAAGCGGGGAAGGAGGTGTTGAAGTATTTGGGCGAATTGCCATGGTAGAAGTAGCGGTAGAACCAGTTGAACTCCAGCTTGGTGTTCTGCGACGGCACGTTCCAGATGGCCTCCGGACTCTCGTCGTTGTTGAAACCGTGCGGCCCATACCAGGTCTTGTCGAGCGCGTAAGGCCCGTAGACGCCGGCGATGATGTCCTCGCAGAGCTTGGCACACTCGGTGAAATGCTCTTCGCCGATGTAGCTTTTGGCGTTGAAATAAAGCTCGGCCAGCATGGTGGCGGCCGCCGCCTGCTTGATGTAGCCGTCCTCGCTCGCGCCCAGACGGGCCTTCTTCTTCAGCTGCGGGATGGCTTCCTTGAGCAGCGACTCGACGTAGTCGTAGGTTTCGCGGTCGGTCGAGCGGCCCACCACGGGGTCGTTGTTCGACTTGTAGATGGGCATGCCGCCGAAATAGTCGAGTCCCCGCATGTAGAAGTAGGCCACGATCGACTTGAGTTGCATCAGATGGTCGGCCTTGTCGGCGTCGGTCATGCCCAGCGCCTTGTAGTTCACCTTCGACAAATCGTCGTATGCCTCCCATGCCCGGGCTATTCCGCCGGTCGTTCCGTCGTAGGTGTTGACGACAAAGCGGTCTGTCGGCGACCACGTATGCTCGTGCAGACGGATGTATTCGCCGTTGTTGTACCAGTCGGAGCCCCGTGTCGGGCAGAGCATCTCGTCGGTCGTAAGCTCCTGTAGATACCATCTGTCGTTGCCCAGGTACCACTTCCAGTGGGTGAAAGGACGGCAGAGAATGGCGTAGGTGTTCTCCGAAGTCGTGATGAAGGTGTCGGGCGTGACGCTGGAATAGAATTTCTCGTCCAGGTTGCATGCACTGAATGCGGCTGCGCCGGCCAGCGCAAGGAGGATATGTTTGGTCTTCATATTGCTATAGATTAGAATGTTAGCTGCACGCCCAACGTCCAATGCGCGGTCTGTGGGTACATGGTGTAGGCGCTTCTGATGTATTCGAATCCCGGTTCCAGGCCGTTGATGTTCACCTCGGGATTGTAGCCTTGGTACTTGGTGAAGCACGCCAGGTCGCGGACGGTGAGGTAGAAGCGGGCCTTCGACAGGTAACGCTGCCACTTCGAGGTGTCGAGCGTGTAGCCGAGGGTCACCGCGTCGATCTTCAGGAAGCTGCCGTCGCTCAGGAAGTAGTCGGTGAGAATGCGGGTGTCGTTGATGTTCTTGTTGTCGGTGTAGGCTATCCGCATGACGTTTTCTTCGGAATTGCTCTTCAATCCGTGGTAGAGGTTGAGCTGACTGAACACGTCGAAGTCGATCCAAGAGCGGAGCGAGACGCCCAGGTCGACGTTGCGGTAGCTGAACTGGTGGTCCCACGAGGCGATGAGCGTCGGTATGGCGTTGCCCACATAGTGCTTGTTGGCGTCGACAAGGTTGTTGGTCGCGCCGTCCTTGGCATGCACCACGTTGTTGTCCTTGTCGTAGATGAGCCACTTTCCGTCAGCGTCGAGGCCGGCATACTTGAACATCCAGAACTCGCCGATGCGTGAACCGTTGACGATTTTGGTAGCGTAGCCCATGGAATTGGGGAACGCGTCGCCGTAGAGATAGGAGTTGGTGTCGCCCAGGTTCTTGATTTTCGAGGTGTTGTGGGACAGCCTGATGGTCGAACTATAGTTGAAATCGCGGCTGCGGACAAGCTGACCAGTCAGCTCGAACTCCCATCCTTTGTTGGTGAGGGTGCCCACATTCTTGATGATATTGTCGTAAACCATCGGCGGCATGGGCGCGGGAACGTTGAAAAGCATGTCGTCCACGTTGCGGACGTAGTAGTCGAACTTGCCCGAAAGGCGGTTGTCGAACAGCGAGAAGTCGACGCCGAGGTCCAGCTCCTTCTTCTCTTCCCACTTCAGGTCGGGGTTGATGTTCTTCGTACTGCCGTAGCCGGGTTGCCAAATGCCGTTGGTGGGCCACATGTCGTTCGCCTTGTAGGTGCGGATGGTGTTGCCGCTGCTGAAGTCGTTGTTGCCCGTCACGCCGTAGCCGACGCGCAGTTTCAGGTCGTTCAGCCATCTGAGGTTCTTCATGAAGGCCTCCTTGCTCAGGCGCCAGCCCGCCGACACCGACCAGAAGTTGCCCCAGCGGTTGTTCTTGCCGAACTTGGAGCTGCCCTCATGCCGCAGACTGACGGTGGCCATGTACTTGTCGTTGTAGGAATAGCTGCCTCGGGCGAAGAGCGAAAGCAGTCTTTGGCGCGGATCCTTGCCCGAACCCATCGAGGCTTTGCCGTCCGAAAGGTCGGTGCCGGCACCCATGTCCCACGGGCCAATGCCGTCGACGGTGAAGTTGCCGTTGGCCATGTCGAAGGCCTCGCCGTTGGTTTCGTAGAAACTCCAGCCCGCGACGGCGTCCATACGGTGCAGGTTGTTGAAGTCGCGGAGGTAGGAGAGGTAGGCCTCGAAGCTCTTGTTGTCGGTCTTGGAGAACGAGTGTGTGGCGTAGCCGCGACGGTTTGCCGTGATGCAACTCAAGTGTTCCTGGTGCAGATAGGTGTATCGCTGGTACTGACGCTGGTCTACTCCCATCGTCCCCTGCAAGGCCAGGGCGTCCGTGAGGTTTATTTTCAGCGTGGCGTCGGCCTGCAGCCACTTGTCGGTTCCTTTGAAATCCTGTAGTTCGATGTCGGCCACGGGGTTCCACGACGTACCGCCCACGCCCAAGGAGTTGACGTTGTACTTGGCGGGATTCGTCGGATTCATCACCGGGATGGTGGGATTGAGCGTCAAGGCCTGCTGGAACGACGACGAACCGTTGCGCCGGTCGCGGTCGGTTTGGCGGAACTGGGCCTTCATCATCACCTCCACCTTGCCGTCAAAAGCCTTGAACTTGGCGTTCATACGCCCCGAATAGTCGGTGCGTCCGTCGCCGATGACAATGCCTTTCTGGTCGGAATACATCAGCGACGTGTAGACCTGGAGCGCCTTGCTGCCCCCCGAGAGGCTCAGCACGTGGCGTTGCGAGAAGGGATTGTCGCGCGTCAGGGCCTTGTACCAGTCGGTGTCGTAGCCGTAGTCCTGCCCTATACCATATTCTATATAGTCTCGTGAGGAGAGCATGTCCAGGCTCTTGCGCACCGATTCGGTGGAGAACTCGGCCGTGTAGGTGGCCTTCACCTTGCCTTCCTTGGCCTGTTTGGTGGTGACGAGGATGACGCCGGCGGCGGCACGGGTGCCATAGATGGCTCCGGCCGAGGCGTCTTTCAGCACGTCGATGGACTCGACGTCTTCCTGGTTGATCATGCGGAGGTCACCGCCGGGCACGCCGTCGATGACGATGAGCGGCCCCTTGCCGGCCCTGACCGAAGCCACGCCGCGCAGCTGATAGCCGTTGGAGGCGTTGGGGCTGGCACTGCCCGAGATGGTGAGGCCCGTGACCTTGCCCTGTAGGGCTGTGGCGATGGTCGAACCGCCCAGTCCCACAGTGAGGTTGTCGCCCTTGATGGAGGTGATGGACGAGGTGACGCGCTTCTTCTCCATCGTTCCGTAGCCCACAACCACCACGTCGTTGAGCATTTGGGCGTCATCCCGCAGCACAATCCGCAACTCACGGTTTCTGCCAACCTTCATCTTCACGGTCTGAAAGCCGATGGATGAGATCTGCAAAGTGTTGTCGTCCTCCACGTCGAGCGTGAAGCGGCCGTCGATGTCGGCCGTCGTTCCTATCGTCGTTCCGGGCACTTGGATGGTCGCCCCCACGATCGGTTCGCCCTTGCCGTCGGTCACGGTGCCCTTTATCTTGACGGGATTGCCCGCGTAAACGCCTGCGGAGACCAGACACAGCACGGCCATCCCAAAGCTTCGTTGCAGACTTCTGCCCATTTTATTCCATAGTTTTTTCATAGTCTTACTTGTTTGTCGTGATACGAGTTACCTTGATGTTGTCCAGGAACCAGCGGTAGTAGCCCTTGAGGCCCATCTGTCCCGAGTGGATGGCAATGCGGGTGTTGGCCGTCGCGCCCTTGATTTGTACCTTCTGGTCGCGCAACCACTGCCACGGCTTGCTGGAATCGGTGTTCTTGATGGGGTGGATGTCGTGGCTCTTGGTGGCCGAGGCCCCGTCGACAATCTGTCCGTCGCCGCTGATTTCCACCACGACGACCGTCGCGTCCTGCTTGTTGTCGGCGATGTCGAAGCTCACTTCCACGTCGGCCATGCGTCCTTCGGGAATGTCGAGGGCCTCCTTGATGACCACGCCCGTCTGATGGTTGCCACGTCCCAGCTTGATGTAGCCGTCGGCGATGTAGACACACTTGCCGGCGGGTACGAGGTCGACGAGCGTTTTGTCGAAGATGTTCTTGGCGTCGGCATTCGAATAGATGGGAATCGTGTTGCCGGCGCTGCCTCCAACGCTGCCCACCTGGTCCTGACAGTTGGCGGGATAGAGCAACGCTATCTGGTGCGCCCAGTCGAAAGGCTCGCTGAAGTAGACGTGGCCGACCGGCTTGTCGTCGGGCCGGAGCGTCACCTTGTTGTCCTGCTTGATGAGCAGCGAGGCCTCCACGCCGTGCTCCGAGCGCAGCGTTATCGTGCCTTCGCGCGGCTCTCCCGTGTTGTTGGTGGCCGTGACGGTCATCTTCGTGTCGCCGGCCTTGCCCGTCGTGGGACTGCAGGTCAGCCAGTCGGGCTTGTCCGTCACACTCCAGCCTTCCAACGCGCTGATGTCGATGGTGGCGGCGTCGCCGTTGATGGTCTCCTTTCCGCTCTTGCTGAGCGTCAATGTGCCGATGGAGATGTCGAAGGCGATGGCGTCCTGGCTCACGGTGATGGCGATGGTGGTTTTCCCCGCCTTGAAGACGAGCCTGCCTTCGCGGTCCTTCTTCGTGTCGTTGGCGTTCACCTTCAGCGTCACGTTGGCCTCTCCGGGCTCGCCGCTCTTGGCCGACGGCTCTATCCATGCGGAGCTTTCGTCGGGCGTCAGCGTCCAGGCGTAGTTGCTGCTGATGGCTACGACGGGCGACTTGCCGCTCTCGTCGAAGCCCAAAAGGTTGACGGCAAACTTGCTTTCGGCCACCTTCACCTTTTCAGCCAATCGATATTGATACACGGCCACCTGCTCCGGTTGCCCGTTGTCAAGCTCAAATTCGAGGAATCCCTCACGGTCTTCACCGGTCGTGTTTCGGCCCGCCGACACATAAATCTTCTGTCGTCCGCGCTTGCCGCTCTCGTAGTTGAGCGTCACCCACTCGGGTTTGCTCGCCAGTTTCCAGCTCCGGTTGCTGCCCAACTCAAACTCGCCGGGTTGTCCTTTGTCCGTCAGGCCGTTGGCCTGTAGCACGATGTCGGCCTCACTGGCCGTGATGAAGGTTTCCATATCGGCCTCGTCGCGGCATGCGCAGAGCCCAATGGCGCCGGCAAAGAGCAGGGCGCCCATGAGCCAAGTGTGGATGTTGGTTCGATGTTTCATGATGTGCGTGTCTTTACTTGATTTCTTTCAGCGATAGATTGTCGAGGAACCAGCGGCAATACTTCTGCGTGTCGGGCGCCGTCGTGTGGATGGCGATCCGCGTGTTACTGGTGATTCCGTAGAGATGGAATGAAAATTCCTTCCACTGGCGGCCATAGATCAGGGCGAACGCTTCGGAAGTCGGCTGGTCCTTGTCGGCGGCAAAGGAGCCGGGGCCGGCCACGATCTCCACCACGGCGGGCACGTTGTCGGGTCCCGAGCCGTCGGGACACATCTGGAAGCTGAGCGTGGCGTCCACGGTTTCGCTGCCGCCGGTCGTCCCTTGCAGTGCCGGCAGGATGACACCCGTGTTGAAATGGCTGTTGGCGTTGAAGTGGAGATAGCCCTTCTGAATGCTGATTTTGTTGGCGCCGCTGGGGTTCACCGCCGTCAGATACCAGTCGGCCAGCCCACTGGCTTTCCAGGTGTCGAGCACTTTGGCGTTGGTCACGCTCATGCGGGTGTAGCCGTCTTCGCCGCCCACGGGGTCTTTCAGTCCGTTGGCTTCGGCAATGGGCAGCGTCCAGTCGAAGTTCTCTTGATAGAAGGTGCGTGGCTCCACGATGGTCGACGGGTCGTAGAGGGTCTGGGTCACGTGGATGGTCTCCCTGAGGTCGTGGCTTGTCACGGTGAGGTCGCCCTCGCGCACGGCTCCCGTCAGGTTGCTGTCGCACAATATCTGCACGTCGGTGAGTCCGGAGCCCTCGGCCTTGTCCACCTTCAGCCACGGTTGGCTGCTCGTTATCTGATAACCTTTGTTGGCTATCACGCGGATTTCGGGCACACTCCCGTCCTTCATCGTTCCGGGGAGTGCCACCTCGTAGCGTGCCTGGCTCACTTGGAGCCGTGGCAAGGCTTCGTCGGCCTTGTCGTCAATCGTGCAGGAGACTCCTGTCAGCAGAACGAACAGGCAGGCAAAGACCATGGTCAGAATTGTTTTGCTCATAGATAAAGGTATAAATGGATTTTCTTAGGTTCTTGAAGGGTGGTCAAGTTCCATGTTGTTGTGTATGATTGAGGTTTAGGTTTCAAACGAAATGTTTCGTCGTCGGTCATTGCAAATATACGAAAAAATGGCTTTCGGTGTTTCTCTTGGTAAGCTTTTGGTAAATCAAGGGGCTTCTATGTCTTTTCTATCCTTTGACATTCATGAAGTTATAAATAATGATAAAAGATGATAGTAGGTGTTGTAGAGTGACAGTGATTCGCTATCTTTGTCCTGTCAACACCTTTTGAGATGAAAACAACGCTTCTTTTCCTCTTCCTTCTTTCGTTGATGAGTTCGTTTGGAGCCAATAACGAAACCTATCTGATTCGTCTCGACCAGGCTTTGGAACATGAAAACGAAGTCGTGGCGCGCAAGAACGCACGCATAGAACGGCTGCGCGGCGACTTTCGCCGGCACCGGAACGCCGACCTGCGGCTTGCCGACTGCCGGCGGCTGGTCGACGAATACCTTTATTTCCAGTATGATTCGGCCAAAGCCTATGCCACCCGCGGCATGCTGCTGGCGCAGCGGTCGGCGCGCACCGACCATCTCCACCATTTCACGATAGCCAAGGCCCGCATCCTCTCCACGGGCGGACTGTACGACATCGCCTACCATCTGTTGCAGCAATTGCCCTTCGACAGCATGAGCCATGCCAACCAAATGGAGTATGCCATGGCCATGGCCGACCTGTTCAGGCTGTGGGGGAATTTCGTCCACGACCGCGAATATTCGCCATTCCATCGGCGGAAATCGGAAGAATGGCTGCGCCGCTACATCTCCTATCTGCGTCCCGGCACGCCCCGTTACGACTTCTATCAGGCCAAATTCCACATGGAGGTCAGCAGAAACATCGACCGGGCCAACCATTATTACCTGCGCTGCATCCGTGCGTTCAGCCCCACCGACCGCTATTATGCCCGCAGTTGTTTCAATTACGCCCGCAACCTGTGGAGCCGGGGACGCACCGACGAGGCCGTTCGTTACATGGCCGAGGCGGCCCGCAGCGACCTCTTGGCCTGCACGCGTGAAAATTCGGCCATGAAACAGCTGGCCGAATACTTGATGAAGATTGACTACCGTAACAGCGAACAGGCGGAGAAATATATCAATGTGGCCCTCGAAGACGCCAAGAACTACAACAACCGACTGCGTCTGATCGAGGTTTCGCAGTCGTTGCCGCCCATCCTTGAGGCCTACAAACATCGGCTCAACGCCCGCAAGCGCAACCTGGCGGTGGCGTTGTCGGTCACCTCCATCCTACTCGTGGCCCTGCTCGCGGCGGCCTGGCTCATCTATCGCAAGTCGCGGCAGCTGCACCGGAACCGTGGTGAACTGGCCGAATACAACCGCCAACTCAGCATTCTCAACGCGCAGTTGGGCCAGGCCAACGCCCAACTGGTCGACACCAACGCCCGTCGGGAGGGGCTCACGACGCTCTATATAGACCTCTGCGCCCGCTACATCGAGAAGCTGAATCGCCAGCAGACGCTCGTCACGCGCAAGATCAAGGCCGGCCAGGCCACCGACTTGTTGAGCCATTTCTCATCAGTCCGCGTCAGCAGCGAGGAGAGCGCCGCCTTCCTGCGGCATTTCGACCGTGCTTTCCTGGCGCTCTATCCCACCTTTCGCGAGGAACTCAACGCGCTGTTGCAGCCTGAAAGCCGCATTCCCGTGGAGAAGGAAGACGCCCTCACCACCATGCAACGCATCGTGGCCCTCAACCGCTTGGGCGTGAACGACAGCACGGAGATCGCCTATCTGCTCTTCGCCTCCACGCAGTCGGTCTACAATCGCCGCTCTGAGTTTCGTTCGAAGGTGATTTCGAAGGAGACCATCGATGAGGATGTGAAGGGGTTGTGCAGAGTGATGGCCTGAGAAAGGCTCGGCCAAGGCGACCTACCCCGACCCTCCCAAAGGGAGGGAGAACTAACGAACGGAAACTGCTCACTTTCCATTTCCCACTTATCACTTCTCATTTCACGCTTCCCACTTCACATTTCCCGTTTCTCACTTCCCATTTCACCCCAAATCGGCTCATTGGAGCATGGTCATGATGCGCCGTGCGCCTGCAACCGCTTCGCGGTTTGTCTTATTTATATGGTCGGCTTCATGGGCCTTGACGCACAATGCAAGATGGTTGTGGGCACAACACCAACAACCGCGTAGCGGTTGGTCCTTTTAGAGGGCAGGGGTGCGAGCGCAGCGAGCTACCCTGCCTGGCCAGTGTCGACAGGAAGCTAGGCCGAAGGTCTTGGTCTTTTTACATTTGAACCATCGCTTTTTGCGGAAAAGCTCATTTTCAATCAATACACATGCCATCATATCGCTCTTGTCGCATGTGTCCCGCATGCTTCAAAAGTCAATTGGCAATTCCGACGGTTCAGCCTTCGTACCCATCATCCATCCCCCACACCCTTACCCCCTGACAACCAATCCTTGAACCATCAACCAAAACCTGCGGTGAATCGGAAAAGACCGACGACGAAGGCGTTGAAATGTATCGGTTCTTATCCCGAACTCCCATATTTTATCGTATCTTTGCACATGAAAAGGGCTGCGGCGGCGTGGCGCTACGAATCGCTCGTAAGCCGGAGGAGCGACGAAGACCAACAAAAGCAGCCCTTTCAGACTGCAAGAGCACTGCTTCGACCGGCCAAAAGCTGTCCTTTCGCAAGGCCAAAGCTGCCCTTCCGCAAACCGAAAGCAGCCCTTTCGCAAGGCCAAAGCTGCCCTTTCGCAAGCCGAAAGCTGGTCTTCTATAAACTCCATACCGCCCTTCTGCAAACCAGGGCGGCCTTTTTGAAAATCCATTCATACATTAAGCTCATGCAACATCCGCTGGAACGTTTCCACCACTGCCCGCTGTGCGGGTCTCGCCGCTTCGTGATCCACAACGAGAAGAGCCGCCATTGCGACGATTGCGGCCTCACCTACTACGCCAACCCCTCGGCGGCCACCGTCGCCCTGATTGTCAACGACCGTGGCGAAATGCTCGTGGCACGGCGCAAGAAAGAGCCGGCACGCGGCACACTCGACCTGCCCGGCGGCTTCGTCGACATGGAAGAGACGGCCGAGGAGGGCGTCCGCAGGGAGGTGAAGGAGGAGACCGGGCTCGACGTCGTGGCGTCGGAATTCCTCTTTTCGCTGCCCAACATCTACCCCTATTCGGGCGTTGACGTCCACACGCTCGACCTGTTCTTCCGCTGCAAGGTGGCCGACGCGAACCATGCCACCGCGATGGACGACGTGGCCGAGACCTTTTGGCTTCCCATCGACCGGATAGACCCCGACGATTTCGGCCTGCGCTCTATCCGCCAGGGGGTTATCAGGCTGCTGGAGCACCGCGAATGGGCCTTTACTTAAAAAAAGTCAAATTATGACTATATAATAATGTATAAACAAAAGAATGACTACATTTGCGCCCAAAAATCAATAACATCAGCTAACATGCAGGAAAATTTAGTGATAGTGGAGAGCCCTGCCAAGGCAAAGACCATCGAGAAGTTTCTGGGAGCAGACTACAAGGTCATGTCGAGCTATGGTCACATCCGTGACTTGAAGAAGAAAGAACTGAGCATCGACATGGAAACGCTGGAGCCCGACTATGAGATTCCGGACGAGAAGAAGAAGCTCGTGTCGGAATTGAAGGCTTCCGCCAAGAAAGCCGGCAAGATATGGCTGGCTTCCGATGAAGACCGTGAGGGGGAAGCCATCAGCTGGCACCTCTGCGAAGTGCTGGGGTTGGACGAGGAAAAGACCAACCGCATCGTCTTCCATGAGATTACCAAGCCCGCCATCCTTGAGGCCATCAAGAACCCCCGACACCTGGATATGAACCTGGTAAACGCCCAGCAGGCCCGTCGCGTGCTCGACCGCCTGGTGGGTTTCAAGCTTTCGCCGGTGCTCTGGCGCAAGGTCAAGCCGGCATTGTCGGCCGGGCGCGTGCAGAGCGTAGCCGTAAGACTCATCGTGGAGCGCGAGCGCGAGATACAGAACTTCAACAGCGAACCCTACTACCGCGTCACCGCCGTCTTCGGACTGGACAACGCGGACGGCTCGCAGTCGGAGTTGAAGGCCGAACTCGACACCCGCTTCAAGACCCACGAAGAGGCTTTGGCCTTCCTGGAGAAGTGCAAGGAAGCGCGGTTTTCCATCGGTTCCATCGCCAAAAAGCCGCTGAAGCGTTCGCCGGCGCCCCCCTTCACCACCTCCACGTTGCAGCAGGAAGCGGCCCGCAAGCTCGGTTTCACCGTGAGCCAGACCATGATGGTGGCGCAACGGCTGTATGAGAACGGACTGATTACCTACATGCGTACCGACTCGGTCAACCTTTCGCGCCTGGCCATCGCCGGCAGCAAGGACGAGATTGTCCGCCTTTACGGCAAGGAATACAGCCGTCCGCGCAACTTCACCACCCACGCCAAGGGCGCGCAGGAGGCCCACGAGGCCATCCGTCCCACCGAGATGGGGCGCGCAGCCATCGAGGGGACGGCGCAGGAACGCCGCCTCTACGAACTCATCTGGAAGCGCACGGCCGCCAGCCAGATGCAGGACGCGGAGTTGGAGAAGACCACCGTCACCATCGACGTGGACGGAGCGGCCGAGCATTTCGTAGCCACGGGCGAGGTGGTGGCCTTCGACGGTTTCCTGAAAGTGTACCGCGAGTCCACCGACGACGACGAGACGCCGGAGGAAGGCCACACGCTGCCCGCCATGCACGAGCGCCAACCCCTGCAACGGCGCGAGATCGTGTCGGCCGAACGCTACAGCCAGTGCCCGGCCCGCTACACGGAAGCCAGCCTGGTGCACAAGTTGGAGGAGCTGGGAATCGGCCGCCCGTCGACCTACGCGCCAACGATATCGACCATCCAGCAGCGCGAATACGTGCTGAAAGGCGACAAGAAAGGCGTGGAACGCAGTTTCGTCATCGACTCGCTGAAGGGCACCAAGGTCACCTCCAAGACCAAGAAGGAGATGGCCGGCAGCGAGAAAGGAAAGCTGCTGCCCACCGACATCGGTATCGTGGTGAACGACTTCCTGATGAAAAACTTCCCTGGAATCATGGACTACAACTTCACGGCCAAGGTGGAACGGCAGTTCGACCGCATCGCCGAGGGCAAGGAGGAGTGGACCCGCATGATGAAGGACTTCGACAAGGGCTTCGAGCCCACGGTGGAAAACGTCATGAACGCTCGCTCGGAGCGCAAGGCCGGCGAGCGCGAACTGGGCGTGGACCCCGCGACGGGCAAACCCGTGTTCGTGAAGATAGGCCGGTTCGGCCCCGTCGTGCAGATAGGCACGGCCGACGACAAGGAGAAGCCCCGCTTCTCGCAAATGCCCGCCGACAAGAGCATGGAGACCATCACGCTCGAAGAGGCCCTCGAACTCTTCAAACTGCCCCGCACGGTGGGCCGATATGAGGGTTCCGACGTGGTGATCGGTGCCGGAAGGTTCGGCCCCTACGTGCTCCACAACAAGAAATACGTGTCTCTTCCCAAGGGCGAAGACCCCATGGCAGTGACGCTGGAACAGGCCGTCGCCCTGATCGCCGACAAGCGCCGGCAGGAGGAGGAACGCCATCTGAAGACCTTTGAGGAAGACGCCAAGCTCGAAGTGCTCAACGGTCGCTACGGCCCGTACATCGCCTACGACGGCAAGAACTACCGCATGCCCAAGGCCATGCACGAACGGGCCCGCGAACTGACCTATGCCGAGTGCATGGAGGTCGTCAACGGCACGTCGGAACCCAAGACGAAGCGGGGCCGTAAATAAGCCGAAGCAATGAACCGTATCATCATTCTCGGCTACATGGGGTCGGGCAAGACCACCATCGGGCACGCGCTTTCCAAGGAGTTGAGCCTCCCTTTCTACGACCTCGACTGGTATATAGAGAGCCGCATGCGCCAAAGCGTGAAGCAACTCTTCGACAGCATGGGGGAGGAAGGATTCCGGAAGATCGAGCGAAACATGCTCCACGAAGTGGCCGAGTTCGAGAATGTCATCGTCAGTTGCGGCGGCGGCACGCCCTGTTTCTTCGACAACATGGACTACCTGAACCGCCAGGGCGACACCGTCTACCTGAAAGCGACGCCCGACGTGCTCTTCCGACACCTCAAGATGGGCAAGACCGTCAGGCCCCTGCTGCTCGGAAAGACGCCCGAAGAGGTGAGGGCCTTCATCGGGGAGCAGCTCCGCGAGCGCGAACCCTACTACGCGCAGGCCAAGCATACGCTCGACGTGAGCCTGATGGACAATTACGAGAAGATCAAAATATCTGTAGCAAACTTAAAACTGCTGTTAGCAATCGAATAGAACACCGCAAATGAAGAAGTGGACAATAGAAGACGCACGGGAACTCTACAACATCAACGGTTGGGGAACCTCTTACTTTGGTGTCAATCAAAAAGGTGACGTCTTCGTGACGCCGTGCAAGGACAACACGCAGATAGACCTGCGCGACGTGATGGACGAACTGGCGCTGCGCGATGTGGCCCCGCCCGTGCTGCTGCGCTTCCCCGACATCCTCGACAACCGCATCGAGAAGACGGCCAGTTGCTTTCAGCAAGCCAAGAAGGAATACGACTACAAGGGGGAGAACTTCATCATCTACCCCATCAAGGTGAACCAAATGCAGCCTGTGGTGGAAGAGGTCATCAGCCACGGACGCAAGTTCAACCTCGGACTGGAGGCCGGATCGAAGCCCGAACTGCATGCCGTCATCGCCGTACAGTGCCAGAGCGACTCGCTCATCGTGTGCAACGGATACAAGGACCAGAGCTATATTGAACTGGCGTTGCTGGCCCAGAAGATGGGAAAACGCATCTTCATCGTCATCGAAAAGCTCAACGAATTGGAGATCATCGCCAAGGCCGCCAAGAAGCTCGACGTGCGACCGAACCTCGGCATACGCATCAAACTGGCGTCGAGTGGCAGCGGCAAGTGGGCCGAAAGCGGCGGCGACGCCAGCAAGTTCGGCCTGACGTCGGCCGAGTTGCTCCAGACTTTGGAGAAGCTCGACGCCATCGGCATGCACGACTGCCTGCGACTCATCCACTTCCACATCGGCAGTCAGATTACCAAAATACGACGCATACAGACCGCTTTGCGCGAGGCGGCGCAGTTCTACATCAATCTCCACAAGATGGGTTACGGCGTGGACTTCGTCGATTGCGGCGGCGGACTGGGCGTGGACTACGACGGAACACGCTCCTCGAGCAGCGAAAGTTCGGTCAACTACTCCATCCAGGAGTACGTGAACGACTGCGTCTACACCTTCGTGGACGCCGCCAACAAGAACGACATACCGCATCCCAACATCATCACGGAGAGCGGACGCTCGCTGGCGGCCCACCATTCGGTGCTCGTCATCGACGTACTGGAGACCGCCTCGCTGCCCGAAATGCACGAGGAGTTCGAGGCCAAGGAGACAGACCACCAGCTCGTGAAGGACCTCTACGAGATTTGGGACAACCTGAACATCCGCAACATGCTCGAAGACTGGCACGACGCGGAGCAGATTCGCGACGAGGCGCTGGAACTGTTCTCGCACGGTATCGTCGACTTGAAGACCCGCGCCGAGATAGAAAGCATGTACTGGAGCGTGTGTCATGAAATCAATACGCTGGCCAAGCAAATCAAGCACGTGCCCGAAGAGCTGCGCGGACTCGACAAGATACTGGCCGACAAATACTTCTGCAACTTCAGTCTCTTCCAGAGCCTGCCCGACAGCTGGGCCATCGACCAGCTCTTTCCCATCATGCCGATACAGAGGCTCGACGAACGGCCGTCCCGCAACGCCACACTTCAGGACATCACGTGCGACAGCGACGGCAAGATTGCCAACTTCGTGACGGGCGGCCACATCGGCCACGTGCTGCCGGTGCATCCGCTGAAGCGCGGCGAATCCTACTACTTGGGCGTCTTTCTCGTCGGCGCCTACCAGGAAATACTGGGCGACATGCACAATCTCTTCGGCGACACCAACGCCGTCCACATCTCGGTGAAGGACGGCAAGTACCACATCGACCAGATTTTCGACGGCGAGACGGTGGAAGACGTGCTCGACTACGTGCAGTACAACCCCAAGAAACTCGTGCGACAGCTCGAAACCTGGGTCACCAAGAGCGTCAGACAGGGCAAAATCAGCCTGGAGGAGGGCAAGAACTTCCTCAACAACTACCGCTCGGGACTCTACGGCTACACCTATCTGGAATAGGCTTCCCGCTGCGGGGGCCTGCTTCTTCTGGTTTAATCTCCCCTTTTTATGGAATCCATTTACATTGTGAAGGTCGGCGGAGCCATTGTCGAAGACGAACGACGGCTCGGCCGGCTGCTGCGTGATTTCGCCGCTTTGCCCGGAAGAAAAGTGCTGGTGCATGGCGGCGGGCGCAGCGCCACACGGCTGGCCCAACGGCTCGGCATGGAAAGCAGGATGGTGAACGGCCGCCGCATCACCGACGAAGCCATGCTCCAGGTGGCGGCGATGGTCTATGGCGGACTGGTGAACAAGCGTTTGGTGGCCCGGTTGCAGGCCGAAGGCGTCAACGCCATGGGGCTGACGGGAGCCGACGGCAACGTCGTCCGCGCCCACCGACGCCCCGTGACGGCCGACGGCACGGACTTCGGCTTCGTGGGCGACGTGGAGCAGGTCGATGTCCGACTGCTCTCGACGCTGCTGGAGGCGGGCGTCACGCCCGTCATGGCTCCCCTCACGCACGACGGACGGGGGCAGCTGCTCAACACCAATGCCGACACCATCGCCTCCGAAACGGCCAAAGCCTTGGCCCAACGCTACGACGTGACGCTGCTCTATTGCTTCGAGCAACCCGGCGTCATGCGGCGACCCGACGACGAAAGCAGCCTGATACCCGTCATCACGGCCGCCGATTTCGAGCAGCTCGTGGCCGACGGAACGATTTCGGGCGGAATGATTCCCAAGTTGGAGAACGCCCTGCAAGCTGTTGCTGCAGGCGTCAGACAGGTGATTGTCACCCGGGCCGACGCCATCGACGGCCGCCACGGCACAGTCGTCAAGGCCTGACGACCATCCGTCCCCTTTGTTAACGAGTCATAAAAACAAAGGAAGACAGACCCCATCTGTAACTTCCACCCTTGTCAAACGTCATTTAATCAGAACGTGGATGAAGATCATCAGTTTTCAAAACGACATACTTCCGCTCAAAAACCAGTTGTATCGACTGGCCTTACGCATCACGATGAACGGTGCGGAGGCGGAGGACATCGTTCAGGAGACGATGATCAAAGTCTGGAACAAGCGCGACAGCTGGGCGGAGATAGACTCGATAGAAGCCTTCTGCCTCACGATATGCCGCAACACCGCCCTCGACAGCGTCAAGAAGCACGACAATCGGAACGACACGCTGGGCGAATCCGGAAGCGAACAGCCTGACAACGCGTTCAACCCCTACGAGGCCACGAGCCGAAACGACCGCATGGACACCGTCAGAAGGCTCATAGACCGGTTGCCCGAAAAGCAAAGAAGCTGCATGCAGCTGCGCGATTTCGAGGGGAAACCCTACAAGGAAATCGCACAGATACTGGAAATCAGCGAAGAACAGGTCAAGGTCAACATCTTCAGGGCGCGCCAGACGGTCAGACAAAGGTATCAAGAATTGGACAATTATGGACTATAAGTACATCAATCAACTCATAGAACGCTATTGGCGTTGCGAGACTTCACTGGAAGAGGAGGCCATTCTGAGAGCTTTCTTCAGTCAGGAGGACATCCCCGGAGAGCTTTCGGCCTACAAGGAACTCTTCCGTCTGCAACGAGAGGAGGTGCAGGAAGATGTGCTGGGCGACGCTTTCGACCGGAAGGTGATGGACGCCATCGCCGCCCCGACCACCGTCAAGGCCCGCACCATCACCATGACCGAGCGCCTGAAGCCGCTCTTCAAGGCCGCCGCCGTCGTGGCGATTCTGCTCACATTGGGCAACGCCGTCCAGGTGCCGTTCAACGACGACGCCTATCCGGAGGCCGGAATGACGAAGACGCACGAGCGCGGTGCCAACGTGGCGTTCGGCGATTCGGCCGTCATCGACTCCGTCCAGCACACCAGTGTCGGCGCGGCGGAAATGCCGGAGTCCAACATTCTCAAATAAAGATTATTTCTATGCTTTCTCTATAAATCATGTTTAGTAAAACAAAAACGAAACTGTGAAGTTTCTATTCTCTCAAATTTTCATAACATACTAACGTAGATGGCCCGCTTTCTCAATCGTGAGAGAGCGGGCTTATCAATTTCCAAAAGCACAAGGGAATGGTAAAAAAAGGTAAAAAAGTAAAAAGGTAAAAGGGTAAAAAGGCGGTTGGAAAAGTAAAAAAGTAAAAAGGTAAAAGGGTAAAAAGGCGGTTGGAAAGGTAAAAAGGAAGAAAAGGAAAGGGATGAAAAAGCCTTTTGGAAAGGTAAAAGGCTAAAAAAGTAGATGTAAAAGAGTTGCCATTTACCCCAAATGAGTTATAAGAAGATGGCTATGGTGTACCGCGCAGACTACCGCGAAGCAATCGTTCGACCACGCAAGGTTTTGGTTGCTGGCTGAATGAGGTGTTGTGTGGCTACCGCGTAGCGGTTGGTCTTTTTAGAGAGCAGGGTTGCGAGCGAAGCGAGCTACCCTGCCTGGCACGTGACAACAAGAAACTAGGCCGAAGGTCTTGGTCTTTTTTACGTTTGTGGTGGCTGTTGTCGGGATGAAGGGTGAGCCGTCGGGATTGTCAATGGCTTTTGAAGCATGCAAAGGAACGAGCAACAAAGGCGAATATAATGGGCATGGTTGCCGCCGGCTGCCCCTTGGTGGCGGGATGGCAGGCCCGGCCGCTGCTCCCCGAGGCCTTTCTGCGGGTGTTGAAGCCGGCGGCTTCACCTCTTCGTAACCCCCGGTCATGCCGCAGGATGACCGGGGGAGGTGTGCCCGCCGCCCATCCGTCGACCCTGGAGGGGTCGCCCACGGTCATCACGGCTGTCTTTGGGCGACCCTTCCAGGGTCGGTTTCCGCTTGGTCTTCTATCCCCTGGTCACTCCGCTTCGCAGAGCTGACCAGGGGTTATCGAGTGATGAAGCCTCCGGCTTCACTTCCTGCGTAGCCTGCGACAGGCATTTCTTTATGCCCAATCGGTTCATGGGGACATGCTTATGGTGCATTGCGCCCGCTACCGCGTAGCGGTTGGTCTTTTTGTAGGGAAGGGTTGCGAGCGCAGCGAGCTACCCTGCCTGGCCAGTTACAGAGATATCTAGGCCGAAGGTCTTGGTCTTTTTACCCCAAAATCAATCAATGGGACATGCTCATGGTGTATTGCGCATGCAACCGCCTGCGCTGTGCATGCAACCGCTTGGCGATAGATGGCCAAAGGCACTGCTGTTGACGGCTGAAGGTTTGGCGATTGATGGCCAAAGGCACTGCTGTCGGCCACAGAAAGCATGGCGGTTGGAATGTGAAAGCACTGTGGTTGGCGCGTGAAAGCATGGCTTTTGACAGCCCAAAAGGGACTGTTGAAAAGGAAAGGAGTGGTGAATGAAAAACGGTTGACGGGCGGACGAGTTGTGCTTGTCAAGCTGCGACTCGTCCGCCCGTCAACCGGTGCCCCGTCTACTCTGTCGCAAAGGGGAAGAGTGGCAGCAGGGCGCCGTTCTTCAGGTTGCCCGGATTCCAGTTGCGGAAGGCGTAGCGCACGTAGAGCGGCTGCCGGACGTCGGGTGACCAGACGGCGATCGACTCGTTGCGCCAGTCTTCACGCGGCACCCAATAGTGCCAAGCCTTGGCCTTGTGGTACACTTTGTCGGCACCGGCGACCTCGAATCCCTCGATGTCATGGAAGCGGTTGATGGCTCCGTAGAGGTCTTTCAGCCGCACGTAGCACGTGTCTGCCTGTATCTTCATGTCCTTGAAGGAGGGACTTTCGCACCATATCTCCCGCATGCCGTAGGTCTTGTTGAGGGCCTGGAAGGCCAGCCGCTCGCCCACCTGCCGCTTCTGGGAGGGATGAATCTGCTCGACCTCGTGCGGATAGACCAGGTCGTCGGTGCAGACCAGGCCGCTGTTGGGGATGACGAGCGACGCCTCGTATTGCTGTTCGCGCAGCTTCGGCCCCCAGTCGCCGTCGCGGTTGTCGTACCAGTAGGGTGCTATCTGCACGAAATAGAACGGAAGCTGTCCCAGCCCGAAGTCGCGGCGCCACTGCGCAACGAGGTCTTTGAGCCGGCGGGTGTACTGCCCCGCGGGGGCGCCCACGTTGGAACAACCCTGATAGTAGAGTATTCCCTTGACGGTGTAGTTGAGGATGGGGGCGAAGGTTCCGTTGCCCCAGAGCAGCGGACGGTGGTAGTCGTAGCCGAATCGCTTGACGATGGCCATGGAGTCGAGCGGCTCCTGCGTGTGTGTCTGCAGGTAGTCGCGGTCGAGCCAGCTCTCCACGCGCGTGCCGCCCTTGTTCGCCAGCACCAGTCCCACGGGCACGTCGAGCGCCCGGTTCAGCGTCAGCGCGAAGTGATAGCCCGCGGCCGAGCAGTCGCCGACGGTCTGCGGCCCGATTTCCAGCCAGCGGCAGTCGGCGTCGGCCTGCGGTGTCATGCGCATGGTGGCCGGTATCTTCACGTAGTGGATGGCCCTGTGGTCGCGCGCTTCGACCACGGCTTGGTTGTAACCCTCGGTCGGGCAGTTGCCGAAGCCCTTCATCGGCATTTCCATGTTGCTCTGGCCGGCGCACACCCACACCTCGCCCACGAGCACATGGCTGACGGTGGTGACGTCGCGGCCGTCGTCGAAGGTGATGGAATAGGGCTTGTAGCCGGCCTTGGGCGTCTTCACGCTGACGAGCCACTGCCCTTTGGCGTCGGCCTTGGCCGATTGCGTGGCGGGTTTGCCGAAGAAATGCGTCGTCACCTTGATGGTCTGGCCCGGCCGCGCCCATCCCCAGAGGCGGGCTTCGGCCTGCTGTTGCAGCACCATGTGGTCGCCGATGAGATGGGAAAGTCGCACTTTGGCCGTCGCCGTGAGGGCTGCCAAGGTGCAGAAAGAAAGCATTAAATAACGTTTTAGCATGGTTTGTTTCGTTTGTTTCGCGCTGCAATATTACGATTTTTTATTTATCTTTGCAACTATATGACTGAAAATGAGCCTAAATACTGACACAACATGAAGAAATTAAAGCAACTGATGATGATTTGCGCCTTGCTTCTGGCGGTCTCTCCGGCCCTGGCACAGAGCGCCTTCGAACTGAACTTGTGGCCCCAGGGCGCACCCGTCGAGAGCGCCGACGCCGCCGACACGGCCAAGGTGCATGTCTTTCTGCCCGAGAAACCGACGGGGCGGGCCGTGCTCATCTGTCCCGGCGGCGGCTATGGCAGCCTGGCGATGGCCAAGGAAGGCACCGACTGGGCCGGCTTTCTCAACAACATGGGCATTGCGGCCGTGGTCTTGAAGTATCGCATGCCCCACGGCGTGAAGGAAGTGGCCATCGGCGACGCCGAGGAAGCCATGAAACTGATACGCCGCAACGCCGCCGGATGGAACGTCAACCGCGCCGACGTGGGCGTCATGGGCTTCTCGGCGGGCGGCCATCTGGCCTCGACACTCGCCACACACAGCCGCGGCGACGCCAAGCCCGACTTCCAAATCCTCTTCTATCCCGTCATCACGATGGATCCGGCGTTCACCCACAAGGGTAGCCACGACAACCTCTTGGGCAAGAACGCGTCGAAGAAGGACGAACGCCTCTACAGCAACGACCTGCAAGTGACGCGCGTGACGCCGCGCGCCTGGATAGCCCTGAGCGACGACGACCATGTGGTGGCGCCCGCCAACGGCGTCAACTACTACATGGAACTCTATCGCCACGACGTCTCCGCCTCCCTCCACGTCTACCCGTCGGGCGGCCACGGCTGGGGCATTCTGCCCCGTTTCCGCTTCCACAACCTGCTCATGATGGAGCTGGAGAGCTGGTTGCGCAGCTTCTGAACAAAGCTCCCGCCGGTCGCGAACGACATCCCGTAGTCTTGACTCCCACCATGGACCGCAACAGACGACATCAACAGCTGGAACTGCATTGGACGATGTTCCTGAACAGTGAGGACGAAGCGAGTCTCAATGAGGCCTTTTCGTCGCTCTATTTTCTGTCTGTGGATGAATTGATGGCCTACGGTCGGGGCATGGGCTTCGACCAACCCACTTGCGAAGACGGCGTTCACGACGTGTTTTGTCAGGTCTATATGAAGCGGCGACAGCTGTCAGCCGTGACCAACATCACCGCTTATCTCTTCCGGGCGTTCCGCAACGCCATGCTCAACGTGCACAAGAAGAACGCCAAACAGGCCGACAAGGAGGTCGCCCAGCTGCCTTTCTTCACCGATGTGACCGTCCTTGACACGATGATCGGCGACGAAGAGCGCCGCGACATAGCCGCCACGATAGCCCGACTCATGGCCATGCTCACCGACCGGCAGCGCGAAGCCGTCTATCTTCGTTACATGCACGACATGGATTACGAAGAGATCGCCGAGCTGATGGGCCTCCAGGTGGGCTCGGTGCGCAAGCTCGTGTATCGCGCCGTCACCGTCTTGCGCGCAAAAAGCGGCCAACTTCGAAATCCATTGCTTTCGATGTTGGCCGCCTGGTGGAGCTTCACGCGCTGAACGGAGCCTTTCCCTTACAGGCGGATGGTGGCTTTCTGTCGGATGTCGGCCGACGAGGCCCCCGCCAAAATGTCGAAAACGCCCCGTTCCAACACCCATTCATGGCGATGTTCGTCGTAGTATTGGAAGGCGTCGGCCCCCAATGTCATCTCCACCCGCTTGGTTTCGCCGGCCTTGAGCCACACCTTTTCAAAGTTCTTCAGTTCCTTGTAGGGCCGGTCCACCTTGGAAACGGGGTCGTGGACGTATAGCTCCACCACCTCGGCACCGTCTTTTTGTCCCGTATTCGTCACGTCGAGCGTCACCTTCACCACGGCTTTCTTCCGGTCGACGACCGACGCCGTGAGTTTTTCGTAGGCGAACGCCGTGTAGGAAAGGCCGTGGCCGAAGGCAAAGAGGGGCGTTGTGCCCTTGCGCTCGTAGCCCCGGTAGCCCACGTAAATGCCTTCACGATAATATACTTTGCGCTCCTTGCGCGTCTCGTCGTAGTTGCCGTAGGCCGGCGAGTCCTTCCATTCGCGCTCGATGGTGAAGGGAAGCTTGGCCGACGGGTTCACTTTTCCCGAGAGGATGTGGCCCAATGCCGTGCCGCCCTCCTGTCCGGGGTAGAGCAGGTGGAGCACGCCGGCCACGCGCCCGATCCACGGCGACATGCGCATGGCGCCACCGCCGTGCAGTGCCACGATGAGATTGGGATTCGCCTGTGCCAAGGCGATGATGAGTTCGTCCTGTCCGTAGGGCAGTTCGAACGGTCGGTCGGTGCCTTCAAACTCCAGGCTGGCGTCCAGTCCGCCGCAGAACACCACGCAGTCGGCCTGTCGGGCCAGCCGGACGGCTTCGGAATAGTCCACGCCCGTGGCGTAGTCCCAGCCCATCCGTATCTCGGCGGGGCTGCAGTGGCGGTTCCAATATTCCAGCCGGACGGCATGCCTGCGCCCCCTTTGTGAGGCTATCTTCACATGACGGTTGGCAAACGACTGCGACATTCGCTCGTCGATGACGACCCTTCCGTCGACGGTCAGCCGGCAACCGCCCTGCGCGTCGACGAAGAACAGGATGGAATCGTTCTCTTCCGACGCCACCGTGCCTTCCCATTCCATCAGATAATCGTGGCCCAAAGCCTGCACGGCCGACGCTCCTTCCGCCCATCTGAAGTCCACGTTTGGGTCTATGCGGCTCATCTTCGGCTCGTCGTCCATCCTGTTTTCCTGCTCGTCGAGCGCGTAGCAGCGGGCTTCCAGCCCCCGTTTTCCATCCTTTGTCCTGAACGCGCTCTGCTTGAACAGTCTGCGCTTGTAGGCGTTCGACACCCCTTCTGCGTAGAGAATGCGGGCGTCGGGGAATGCTTTGCGAATGCCCTCCATGTCGTTCACCACGTACCAGGGGTTGACTTTGGAACTTCCTCCGCCACCGAATGAACAGCCTTTGACGTCGAACGTGTTGTCGTCGACGACGTTTGGGTTGGCATTCGGGCCGATGACCGCAATCGTCCTGGGCGACCGCAGCGGCAGGATTTGCCGTTCGTTCTTCAGCAGGATGATTCCTTCGCAGGCCTCGTCGTAGGCCATTCGGTTGGCCGCTTCATTGTAAGTGGGGATGGAAAGGTCCTTCGCCGTGGGGCGGTCGAAGAATCCCAAGGCGAAGCAAGGTTGGAGAATGTGGCGCACCATGTCGTCGATTCGGCTTTCTTTCAGCTTCCCCGACTCGACCAGCGGCAGCAGTTGCTGGCGGTTGAGATGGTCGAAGGTGCCCAGTTCCATGTCGAGTCCGGCCTCGACCGACGCCCATGTGCTGTGCGTGGCCCCCCAGTCCGACATGATGTTGCCCCTGAAGCTCCAGGCGTTGCGCAGCATGTCGGTCATCAGAAGTCTGTTCTGGGCGCAGTAGACGCCGTTCACCAAGTTGTAGCCCATCATCACGGCGTGGACACCGCCCCGCTGTATGGCCGCCTTGAAGGGCGGATAGTAGATTTCATGCAGCGTCCTTTCCGACACTTCGCTGCTCACTTTGTAGCGGTCGAACTCCTGGTCGTTGGCCACGAAGTGCTTGACGGTGGCCATGACGCCGCCCGCCTGTAGGCTTTGGATGAACGGCACGGCCATCTCGGCGGCCAAGCAAGGGTCTTCTCCCATGTATTCGAAGTTGCGCGAGTCCTTCGACGAGCGGTAGATGTTGACCCCCGGGCCGTAGAAGACATGAATGCCGCGCGACCGCCACTCCTGCGCGTAGATGGCGCCGAGGCGCCGGGCCAGGCTCCTGTTCCACGAAGCGGCCAGCGACAGTTGGCTGGGGAAGGCTGTGGCGCGCCCCTTCAGCCCCCATGACGCTATGCCCAGCGGGCCGTCGGCCGTCTCGAAGCGCGGCACCCCCAGCCTTTCGCAGCCCCGAAAGAAGAAGTCGCTCTGGAGCATGTCTATCTTTTCGGGCAGCGTCATGCGGCCGATCAGGTCGTTGACGCGCGCTTCGGGCGAGAGGTTTGCGTCTCTGAAAGGAAAGTCCTGCGCGTTGGAGGGCGCGCCGAAACTTGCGAGCAGGCAGGCGATGGCCGCCGTCTTGTGTAGGAATCTCATTGTGTATATGTTCATGTTTTGTGTTCGTGAAAAGAAGAAAGCCTGTCGTTTTCATTTCCAAAGCAGTCCTTTTGCGGGCCGGAAGCACTGCTTTCATTTTGTGAAAGGGCAGCGGTTGGCCGCCAAAAGCACTGCTTTCAGCTTGTGAAAGGGCAGCGGTTGCGGGGCGGAAGCTGTGCTTTCAGAAAACGCGCGGCAAGCCGACGGCCGCCATGGCGCGGTCGACCATCTTGAGACAGTCGCCCTGAGGTTCGGTGGGATAGGCGTTGTCAGCCTTGGCCCATGCCCGTTCCATGGCGAAGAAGTCGGTTTCGGGCGTCTCCCGGCCGCGCAGCTGGCGGTTCAGGCCGTCGAAGAAGGCCGTCCATCGCGGCGCGTAGAAGTCGCGCAACAGCCCTGACCATTCCTTGTTGGCGTAGTCGTGGACGCGCGTCGTCGGGTCGTCGGGCCCCCAGTAGGTGATTTGCGTGCGTGCGTTTTCGAGCGACAGCCGCCGATCGGCTTCGTTGTCGCCGTAGGCTTGGGCGGCCTTCAGCCAGTTGCCCAGCAGGAAGTGGCGGTCGGTGGCGAGGAGGCTGTCCTGTAGGAGCACGAGGCTGACGAACCGCCGTGACGCCTCGGCCAGCCGTAGCGTGTCTTTGGTCCGGTAGGCATCCATGGCTTGGCGGTAGACCGTGCGTCCATGGTTGGCCATCACCTGGCGGGTCAGGTCGACGAGGTCGTACCGATAGGTGGCCGAAGCCGCCAGATGGTCGGCCGCTTGCCTGAAGAGCGTCAGCGCCTGTTCGAGCAGGGCCGGGTCGTATTGCATCCGCTTCGGCCCCCAGGTGGAGACACTCGTGACATTCGTCGAGGGGCGGGCGCAGAAGATGGACTCGAACGTGCCTTCGCCCTTGAACTCAAATTCGCCGAACACCGACCGGCTGAGCAGCAGCCACGCCTTGTAGAGCCGGTCGTCCCACCGCCCGTAGCGGTAGAGGACATATTGGCGGAGCATTGGGTCGAGGTCGGGCGCGTGGTCGTTCCACGCCGTCTTCAGCGCGAAATCGTAGACAATGGGGTTGGTGAGAATGCCTTCGGGCAGAATGCCGATACCCTTCATCACGTGGTTCTTGGAGTTGCGGAAGGCCCGATGCGGTTCGTTCACCAGCACGGGAAGCTGCCCGCCCATGTCGGTCTTGCCGCCGAAATGGTTCACACTGCCCCAAATCCAGGGCGTCCGGCCGAACTCCTGCGACTTCTCCCACGACGTGGCAATCTCTCCGGACAGGTTGATGAGCAGCACGTGGCGCTTGTCCAAGCCAGCCAACAGTGAGGGTGGAGGATTGTCGTTCCATCCTTGCAGCACCCATCGGGCCTGCGGGAAGTGGGCCAGCATGCGCCGTTGCACGAGCGAAGCCGTAGCGGCGAGGTCTACACCTTGGGCGTTTCCACCCTCATGAAACAAGTCGCCGCCGAGGAATCGGATGTCGGAACCGTAGTATTTCTTGATGTTCCGGTAGTAGAGGTCGGCCACCCGATTGAACGTTTCGTTGCCCGGCAGCAGGATATAAGGGCGTTGGAACGCGCCCCAAAGGCCTTGCGGAACGACCGGCGCGTCGGGGAACCTGTCCTTGAAGAACGACGGCACGATACCGGGGAAGCCCTGTAGCACCGGCTCTATACCCAGTTGGCGCATCCTTTCCAGGATTCTGACTTGCAGCCGGTGGCGTTTCTCGATCATCGGTTGGCTCATCGGGCCGCCCCATCCTTCGAGATTGCCCATCAGCCACCATGCCGTGTAGGCCGGACCGGGGATGAAACGGGCGATGGAAGCGTCGCTGAAGCCCAGAGACCGCAGCGTCTGCTGCCAGACAATCTCGGTTCCCAAGGGTGCCAGCATGAGGTTGATGCCGTTGAGCGAAAGCCAGTCGAGTTCGCGTTCGAAGTCTTCCCACTGGTAGAAAGCGTAACTGTAGCTGTACGTGCAGTAGTTGAGCGCGTAGCGATAGCGGAACGGTGTCGACACGCGGATGGGCCGCTTGAGGGGAACCACCTTGACGGTGGAGGGCAGGTTGTCGGCAGAATGCGATATGCTGGCGTGGCAGACGTGGTTCAAGTAATGGTTCACGGCCGTCGAAGCCGCAGACACCGTGTTGGCTTGGATAACCAGATTCCCATTCCGAGTGGACAAAATGAAAGTTTCTTCTGCGGCTTTCGGCAGCGGTTTGAACACGATGTGCCGATGAAGCGAGGGTATTCTGCGCTTCACGAGTTCGCTTACGCCGCTGAAATCCTGGGCCTGACAGGACAGTGTCAGGGCGAGCGCGGCCGACAGAAAGATGGTTCTGGAGACGGAAGAAGGCATGGATGGCGTTACTTTACTTGGATGTCTACGAAAACGGGGTAGTGGTCTGACACGGTGGAAATGTCTTTCTGGTCGCCCGCAATCGAAAGTCTCTTGACCACTTTGGCCTTCTTGATGGTTACATTTGAGGCATGGGGCGTATCCAAGAGGATGTAGTCGATGGTGGTATTGGGCTGTCCGGGCAGACTGCCCGCCGTCTCGCTGACGATGGTGAAGGCCTGTTGGAGCGTGGGGAAGGCCGACTGGTCGGCCGCCCAAGCAGGCGAATCGTTCAGGTCGCCGGCCAGAAACACGGGTTGTGACGCCGCTTTGGCCTCCTTGTTGATGATGTCCGCGCTGCTCTTGCGGGCCAAGGTGTTCAGGTCGAGATGGGTGGCGAGGAAGGAGAACCGGGGCAGTTGCACCTTGATCAGGGCCCGACGCTCGTTGCCCGGCAAGGGAATGATTTCCGCCTTCTTCACCTCCAGCGTCTTCTTCACCATCAGTCCGCAGCCGATACGGCCGCCGTCGTAGTCGGCTGCCGACCCGAAGAAGATCCGATAGTCGATTCCCGTGGCCTTCCTGATGTCCTCCAGCAGGTATCTTTGGCTGCGGTGGGTGCAGAAACTGTCCAGTTCCTGGATAGCAATGACGTCGGGTGACAGCGCCTTGATGACGTCGGCGAAGTCCTTGGTGTGTTCGTCGGAAAACGATTGCGTCGCGCCGTTGCCCTTGCAGTAAAAGGAATTGTAGGTCATCAGGCGGATGTCGCCCTCGGCTTTCGTGTATTTGTAGTCCTCGACGACAATCGGCGGCGTGTCGTCACCGTTACCCCCGTTGTTGGGATGGCCGCCACCGCCGCCGCAACCCACGATTGCCAGCGGCAAAAGCATTTCAATCAACATATAAGCGCGTATTGTCTGATTCTTCATGTGACAGGTTTTTGAAGTCCATTGCGCCCCTCTGACGGATGGCGCAATGGACGTTGACCGATTCAATGTTGCTTACCAATTCGGATTCTGGCTGATTTTGCCGCCATAGAGCGTGATCTGGTCCTGCGGAATCGGGTAGAGATAGTCTCTGCTTTCGTTCCACGAGCGTTGCTTTGCCTTGATGTCGTGCACGATGATGTGGCCCCCATTCACGCCGTTTTCCAACGAAAGGTTGTCGCCCAGCTTGAGGAAGATGGCTATTTTGCCCAGTTCGGGATGGCCGGCGACGGTCGGTGCGGTCGCTCCATCATAGATGCAGACGTCTTGCGCGTCACCGGTTCCGTTGCCGTTGAGGTCCAAGATGGCGAACTTCTTCGTGGAATCGAGGGCGGGGACATACATTCCCTTGAACTGTTTCTCGAAGGCTTTGCCCTCTTTCCATCGCATCAGGTCGTCGTAGCGGAAGCCTTCGTCGAACAATTCGATTGTCCGTTCGCGGCGAATCTCCAAGATGACGCCTTTGTTGGCGCCGCTGACATTGGGATATCCCGTCTCGGCAGCGGACAGATAAGGGTCGGGATTGGCGTTGGCCGCAGCCATGTTGAGCGGCGGCATGCCCACTCTGGCCCGTATCTTCGCAACCGTCTTGTCGAGATCGGCCTGCGACAGCGTGCCCAACTCGGCCTTGGCTTCGGCCAAATTCAGGTAGACCTCGGCCGCACGGAAGAGTATCATGTCGTTGTGCGACTTGTTGTAGCTGTCCTGTCCCGCGTCGGTCACCCACTTGGCGATCTGATAACCGGTGGTCGTCGATGAGAAATTGGGCGAGACAACGTTGTTTGAGCCGATGCGCTTGTGGCCCGGTGCTACGATAGTTTGGGCCAGACGAGGGTCACGGTTTTGCATTTCGGCGTAGTAAGTCATCGTCTGCCAGCCTGCCAGGTCGGTGAAACGTGAGCCGTCTTTCATGAGATAACTGTCGACAATCTTCTTGTTCATGCCGGGCTTGGAGCCTCCCGTGAGGAAGTGTTGATTGACGCTGTGGACGATGTTGAGGCCCAAATTGTAGTTGCGCGCCAAGACAACTTCGTCTTTCAGCGCGTTGTCGGCGACGAAAAGTCTGCGGTAAGGCTCGGCGGTGGCCGTGTAAATCTTGTACGGACTGTTGGCGATGAAGTCCTCGGCAGCCCCCGCGGCCGCCTTCAGATAGGCCTCGCTGCCGTCCATTCCGTGGTATTTCCTGTAGGTACCCTCGTACAGGAAGATTCTCGATTTCAAGGCCAGGGCCGTCCATTTGGTCACGCGGTAGAGGCTGGAGGCCGTCGGCAGGTTCTCGATGGCGTAGTCGACATCGGCCAAAATGTTGGCCATGAGCGTGTTGCGGTCGGTCCGCGGCTCGTACAACTTGTCGTCGGTGGAGCCGAGCGGGGCGTCGAACCAAGGCACTTCGCCGAAGCGTTTCACCTTATTATAGTAGAAGTAGGCGCGGAAGAAGCGGGCCACTCCGTCGTATTCCTTGCGTGCGGCCTCGTCGGAACAGCGAGAGGAGCGCTGCAAGTAGGTGTTGATGTTGGCCAGACTGCTCCACGACCATCCTCCACCTGATTCGGGAACGGTGCGTGTTCCCATCACTTCTGTGGTCAAACCGGTAGGGATGATGGCGTCGGCCGTTTCGCCATAGATTCCTTCCGCTGTAGGAAAATCAGCGTAGAAGCCATTCGTGAAGGTCTGCAGTTCGGCCCGGTTGTTGAAATAGTTCTCAGCCGCCAGCGTGTCCAGAGGCTCTTTGTCCAACGAACAGCTCGACAAGGCGAGCGCCGCCAAGGCCATCGGTAGGTAATATAGCTTTTTCATAGGATTCTGCTTTTGCTAAAATGAAATGTCAATACCAAAGGAATAAGTCTTCGAGAATGGGTAAACGCGGCCGTTGGCGTCGGTCGTCATCTGCTCGGGATCCAGATAATCATTCTTCAACTTGGTCGTGATGAAGAGGTTTTCGCCACTGAAATAGAAGCGGACTCTGCTCAGACTGATTTTCCGGGTCAAGGAAGAAGGCAGCGTATAGCCGACGGTAAGGTTCTTCAAGCGGCAGTAGGCCAGGTTCTGAAGATAGCGGTCGTTCGGTCGTCGCATGGCGAAGAAGCGGGCCTGGTCGGCTCCCGCCCTTGGGAAATAGGCGTCCGTGTTGGTCGGTTTCCACACTTTGTCCGCGAAGTCTGACGGGATGAACGAGCTGTAGGTGCGAGCGTAAGGCCCCCAGAACAGCATGTTGTTGTCGCCCGGGTACAGATTCTGCTTGCCGATTCCTTGCCAGAACATCGAGAAGTCGAAGCCGTTCCACGCCAGGTTGGCGGAGAAGCTGTAGTGATAGCGCGGCTGGCGGTTGCCAATCTTCTTCAGATCGCCGTGGTCTTCCAGCGTTCCCTTGCCGTTGTCGATCTTCTTCGAGTCGTCGAGGTCGGCGAATATCAAGTCCCCCGCATTGGAAGTGAAGCGGTTACCGCCCAAGAATGTTTGGTCAATGTGACGGTTTGCGGCCTCTTCGTCAGTCTTATAGATTCCTTCGATATGGTAACCCCAGATTTCTCCCCATTCCATGCCTTCGTAGTTGCTACCCAAAGTCTTGGTCTCATTGCCGGCAAACTTCACGAGTTTCGACTTGCTGTCGGCCAGCGATGCGGAAATGCCGTATGAGAACGGGTGTCCGGCCAGGTTGAAGCGATTATTCCAGCTCAACACGATTTCATAACCATTGGTGCGCAATTGTCCGTTGTTCTCCAACGGGGCATTGTAGCCGTACACGTTGGGCAGCGTCAGAGAGGCGGCCAGCATGTCTTTCGTGTCACGCCGATAGATGTCGAAGGTGGCCGAAAGGCGGTTGTTGAAGAATCCAAGGTCGATTCCGAGGTTCTTGGTGACGATCGTCTCCCAGGTGAGGCTGCCCGACACGGGCGCGTCGAGCCTGATGTAGGAAGCCTGCGCGTTGTCGAAGATGTAGCCGATGGTCGTCGTGTTGACGATGGAGGCACGGCGGATGTAGGGATAGTAGGCGTTGGCATAGCCGTCGGTCACCTGGTTTCCCAGCGACCCTACGGAGCCTCTGACCTTGAAGTTGCTGACAACGGCCCTCAGCGGCTCGAAGAACTTCTCGTCGCTCATGCGCCAGCCGAGCGATACGGAGGGGAAGAAGCCCCATCGGTCGCCCTCGCGGAAGCGTGAAGAACCGTCGTAGCGCATGTTCACCTCGGCCAGATACTTGCCCAAGTAGTCATAGCTGAGGCGGCCGAAGTAGCCCAACAGCGCGTATTCGTGCTGTCCTCCCTTCGCGCCTTTGTTGCCGGTGCCCAGCGCCAGGTCGTTCAACACCTCCGACTGGATGTTGTAGGACGAAGCCTCCACGTTCTTGTAATGCTCCGTTTCGTAGTTTGTTCCCACGACAACGTTCAGGTTGTGGGCGTTGTCGAAGGTCTTGGTGTAGGTCGCGAACAGGTCGTAGTCGGAGACGTCGTCGGTCGTTCGGATTTCTTTCAGGCGGTTGGCGAAGAATCCCGAGTTGGCGGTCAGAACCTGTCCGGGCCGCTCCGAGTATTCGAAGCCGGCCGATCTGAACTGCTTGTCTTTGATATAGGAGCGATACGTGTACTTTCCGATCAGGTCCAAGCCCGGCAGAATGTGGATGGTGGCCCCCAGGGCGTAGGTCTGTTGCGTCTTGTGCACGCCCGTAAAGCCGTTGCCCGTGCGGAGCATGGCCGTGAATCCGTCGGCCGGGCGGTTGCCGGAGTTGGGCAAGGTGTAGACATTCGTGCCGTCGGGGTTGGTCGGACTGATCCAGGGCATGGCATGGAACGTGAGGTTGCCGATGTTTCCGCCGTCCTCATAGTCGTATCCCGGCTGTTTGTATTTCGACTTGAAGAGCGAGGCGCTGGCCGAAATGTCCAGCCACGGGTTTGCTTCGGCGTTGAATTTGGCCATCAGCGTGCGGGTGTGGTACTTGTCGGTGCTGACGGCGTAAATGCCTTTGCGGTCGTTGGCGCTGCCGCTGACCACGTAGTTGAACTTCTTGTTGCCGCCCGTGATGTTCAGATTGTTGTTCCAAGTGGGCTGGCTGTAGTCGAACAAGTAGTCATACCAGTCGAAGTTTCCATAGTAATGATACCTGCCGTCCGCGCCGGTCACGACCCAGGGACGTGCCGGATTCTCGGTCGTGTCGTCGCGGCGGGCCTTCAATTCGTCGTAGTCGGCTTGGGTGAAGTTGGTGTAACTGCTGTTGTGGGTGGCCATGTTGAACTCGTCCACCAGCTTGGCCACGTCGTAACCGCTGGTCATGAAGCTGGTCTTGCGCGTTGGAGCCGAAAAGCTGTATCGACCGTTGTAGGTGATGTGAACCTCTCCGTCGTTGTTGGACTTCGTCGTGATGAGAATCACGCCAAAGCCGGCACGCGCTCCATAGATGGCGGCCGAGGCCGCGTCTTTCAACACCGAGATCGACTCTATGTCGTTCGGATTGATCAAGTCCAGGTCGCCTTCGACGCCATCGATCAACACCAGCGGCGCGCCCGAGTTCACAATGGACGTCGCTCCACGAATGTTCATCCGGGTTCTTTCGCCCGGCGTGCCTGAAGAGAACGTGATGTTGAGGTTCGGAACTTGTCCCTGCAACATCTGGCCCACGCTGCCGACGGGGCGGTCCTTGAGTTCGGCGGCCGTCACGGTGCTCACGGCACCGAGCAGGTTGGCCTTTTTCTTGGTGCCGTAGCCCACCACGACGACTTCTTCGAGCGCCTCGCTGTCTTCGCGCAGGTTGACGGTGACCTGTCGGCCGGGCGACTTGATGACCTGTGTTCGATAGCCGATATAGGATATTTCCAGGTCTTTGCCGTCCTCCATGTCGATCGAGAAGTTGCCGTCAACGTCGGTCACGGTGGCTACGGCCCTGCCGTTCACACGCACGGTGGCCCCGATGACAGGCTCGCCGCGGCCGTCCACGACCTTCCCCTTGACGATATGCTTGTCCGTCTGCTGTGTTTTTGTGGGTGCGGGGGCGGTGTTTCGGCCGCCGTGCGCGGGCTTGTCGTTTTTCTTGAACAAAGTGATTTGCTTGCCCGAACGCTTGTAGGCGATGTTCGTCTTGGCGAACAACCGTTCCAACACCTCGTCGATGTTGCGGTTGGAGGCCTGCAACGAAACCTGCGCGTTGAGTTCGGGCAGGAGGTCGCTGGTGTAGACGAAGACGTAGCCCTCGGTCTTTTCAATCCTGTCGATGGCTCCCTTCACCGTCGTGTTGGTGACATTCAGGGTCACTTTCAGGTTTTGCGCGCTCATCGCGGTGGCCCCGGCGCTCTGTGTCGTCATCGAGAGCAGCATAGAGAGGGCCACGGCCTTGACCATCGTCATGCGGCGGCGTGGCGAGCGCTCATGGTGTTTTGTTTTCAATGGTTGCATTTGTGTTCTGTTTAGGTAGTAGGAAACGATGGTTTTCTGTGATATCGGCAGTCCTCTGCGGCGCGCGGCCGGGCGACGGCTGCAAGATGGGTGTCAGTGCGTTTGGGTCATAGGCTTCATCTCCTTTCTTTTTCCATGAATTTGACGATGTTCTTGTCTCGTTTGTAGTCGGTCGATGTCATGAGTGCGATGGAGTTCAGCACGTCGTCCATCCGTCCGGAGAGGTAGAGTTTGCCCGAAACCAGCTTGCCGGAGAGCAGCGTGTCGGTCGTGGCGAATCGGATGTTGTAGTATTTGCCCACCTGTTTGAGCACCTTCTCAATGGGCGTGTTGTTGAAGGAAAGGTAGTTGTCTTTCCAACTCACATAGTCGGCCACGTTCACTTTCCGCCTCTCCAGCCTGCTGTCGGTCAAGGCCACGCGCTCGTCGGGTCGCATCATAATGCTGCCATGGTGGGGCGTCGTCACTGCAACCTTGCCACGGACGAGCACCACGGACGGCTCGGCGTCGTCCTTGTAGGCCGACACGTCGAAGCTCGTTCCATGAACGGTGACGTCCATCCGGTCGGTATGTACGATGAAAGGTTGCGCCGGACGACGGGCCACATCGATGAAGATTTCGCCGTCGACGCTGATGTCGCGCGTGCCTTTGTCGAAGCTTGTGGGCAGTTCCACCGTAGTTCCGGCGTTGATCCAGAGCTGCGAGCGGTCGGCCAGCGTCAGCGAAGCGTGCTTGCCGGGCGGCACCGTGATGCGGCATTTGCGGCCTTTCAGCGCGGCCACCCCTTCGCTTCCGTAGTAGACACGGCCGTCTTTGACCATCATGCCGACCGACTGCGGAAGCGGCACGTTGCGCCCGTCGACCGTCAGCACGATGTCCTTCGACCGGAAAATCTCACCAACCAGCACCCTGTTCGGCTCGTCGCGGCCGCCCCACTCGCGCATGGCGAGATAGGTCAGGGGGCTTGCCAGCAGCAGCAGGACGGCCGCGGCAGCCACCATGCGGCGGACGTGCAGCCTGCGACGGGCTTTCCGTCGGGCCACGCTGGCTTTGATTCTGTCGAGCAAGGCCTGCTGTCCGGCGTATGGGCTGTCGTTGAGGCGCACGCTGTCGCATACGCGGATGGCTTTCTCGAACTCGTCTTTCAGTTCCGGATGCGTGGTGATGAACCGCCGCCAATAGTCTTCAAGTTCTGGGCTGCGGGTCAGTCGCCACATCACGAACCGGCCGTCCTCAAGCAGAAGGAAGTCCAGATAGGTTTTGAAGGAAGGATGATGTGCTGTTTCCATTGGGTCTGTCGTTTGTCAAAGGACAACGCAACAGCCGTTTTATGGACATGCCGCCGTGGAAAAAGCACCTTCTTTAACTTTTATTAAGCAGTCGTGCCGCCTGTGCCGTCTGACGGCGGCGTGACGGACGGCGTGCGGGGGGAAGGCCGGAGAAGTGCGGTTGGAAAGGAAAAGCAGCCCTTTCGGCTTGCGAAAGGGCTGCTTCGGGTGTGCGAAAGGGCCGCTTTTGGCGTGTGAAAGCACTGCTTTCACACGCTCAAAGGGCCACTTTTGTAATGTGTCGGCTAAGTGCTTGGAAATGAAAGGGATGGCGAAGCCGCCGAGTCGTCAATAGACGGCGCGTCTACTTCTTCGCTTTCTTCCAGTACTTGGCGCCTTTCTCCTTCAGCTTGGCCGTAAATTCGGCACTGGCCTTGTCCACTTCGGCCTCCTCTTCGGGTGTGGCGAATGCGTGACGGTAGCCTTTCACGGTGTTCCAGTGGCCACGTGTAAAGTCGGGAACGGCCACGGGCATGCAGCCGTGGTTCATGGAGACGCTGCCGAGCTCGGCCAGACAGCACCATTCGGCCAGGTCGTAGACGTCCATGTCGAGGGGAAGGCCGTGCTGGAGACAGTAGACCAGACGGCTGTCCATGATGAAGTCCATGCCGCCGTGGCCTCCCACTTCCTTGGCCTTGGCCTCATAGCGGGCGATGATGGGGCTTTCGTACTTCTTCTCGAGGGCCTTGCGGTCGGCGGCGCTCATGTAGCTGTGGCCCGAAAGGTCGTCGGCCGACGGCGTGACGCCCGCTTTCTTCATCTCCGCGCCCGACAGAGCGTAGCCCTCCATGGGGTATTTGTTGGCGAAGCCGGTCGTTCCCACCAGCTGATACATGCGGCTGTAGGGCTGCGGCGTCATCGTGTTGTGGTGTATTTCCAGCATTTTTCCCTCCTCGGTGCGGATGAGTGTGACGGTGTGGTCGCCGTTGGCGAAGTCCGTGCAGGCCTTGCCCGACAGCTTTTCGGCCCACATCTTGCCGTTCACCGACTTGGTGTCCATGGCCACGAGCGTGGTCATGCGGTCGCCGCGGTGGATGTCCAGCGCCTGGGCGATGGGCCCGAGGCCGTGTGTGGCATAGACGTCGCCGCGGAATTTCTTGTTGTAGTCGAGGCGCCAGCCCAGCTTGTCGTCGGCGTCTTTCTTCCAATAGGCGTCCCAGAAGTCGGAGAGGTCGTGGCGATAGGCCCCTGCCGCGTAGAGCACTTCACCGAAAACGCCGTGCTGTGCCATGTTGAGTGAGTTGAGTTCGAAGAAGTCGTAGCAGCAGTTCTCAAGCATCATGCAGTGCAGCCGCTTGCTTTCGGAGAGGTTGATGAGCGACCATATCTCGCTCATGCTCATGGCCGATGGTACTTCGATGGCCACGTGCTTGCCGTGTTCGAGGGCATATTTGGCCACGACGAAGTGGTGGAGCCAGTCGGTGGCTATGTAGACGAGGTCGATGTCCTTGCGTTCGCAGAGCTTCTTGTAGCCTTCTTCGCCGCTGTAGATGTCGGCCGGCGGCATGCTGGCGTCGTGTAGGTATTTGTTGCAAGCTTCGGCGCGCTTGGCTTCGTAGTCGCAGAGCGCCTTGATCTCGGTGCCGTTGATGTGGGTCCAACGGAAGACGGCGCCCGGTCCGCGCATGCCGAGGCCCACGAAGCCCACCCTTACGGTCTTCATCTTGGGTGCCGTGAGGCCGAGGGCCGACTGTTGGCCGGCCGGCCGTTGGGGAACTTCGGTCACGATGGTGCCGTCTTTCACTTGATAAGGCCAGTTGAACGCCACCTCCTGTCCCATGGAGGACAAGGCGGAGCTGCAGAACAAGGCCATGTAAACGATGAATTTCTTCATGATTAAGTTAGGATTGTAGTGGTTGGTAATTGATGATGATTGCCCTTGCGTGGCGCAAGGATGTTGAATTTGCGTGTGAAAGACCATGTATCGTGCGTCCGTGGGCGATACATGGTCGTGCTTTGGCGTCGGCATCGCTTATCGGGCGAGCAGCGCCTTGATGTCTTGGTCGATGTCCTTCACCTGCGCGTCGCGCTTCACGAGCGTGTTGTTGCGGTCTATGAGGAAGTAGGTGGGAATCCGCTGGATGTTGTATGTGCCCATCAGCGGGCTGTCGGGGCCGTTTGCGTCGCGCACGCTCACCCATGGCAGGGCCGCCGTCTGCGTCTTCCAGAAGTGCTCGTTGGGGTCGACCGACACCTGGTAGATTTCCAATCCCTGCGCGTGGTACTTGTTGTAGAGGCCGCGCAACATCATGATTCGCTCGGTGCTGTGGTCGGCGGCGAAGAGATGGAAGTCGAGCAGCACCACCTTGCCCCGCAGCGAAGACAGTTTGCGCACGTTGCCTCTGTTGTCCGGCAGGGCGATGTCGATGATTCCGGCCGACTGAACCTTGTCGGCGTCGATGTATTGCTGCTGCTGTCGCGCCCTCACGATGCGCATGTCCTTCATTCCTTCGATGGCGATGTTGTGGAGGTTCTTGCCCCGTTCGGCGTTCGGATAGTAGGTATCCCAGCTCGTTGCCACAGCGGCGTAGACCTTGATGTCGGCTTCGTTGCTGCGTGGATTGAAGATAAGAGCCTGCCGGTTGCCCAGGGCTACCGTCTGGAAGAGGGCGAAATAGCTGTAGGCCTTCATGGGTTCCTTGAAGATGTAGTTGCGTTTCACGTTGTCCTTGTAGGCCGTCAGCACCTTGTCTATGCTGTCTTCCACGGCGTCGACGCCCAGGCTGGGACTGCCGGCGATGGCGTTCACCCGTGCCTGGAGCCCCTGTTGCAGGAGTGCCAGCTCCTTGATCTTGGCGCAGTTGTCCGACCCCGACACCTCGTAAGCGGAAGCCATGGTGGGATAGGAGGCCTTGAATGTGACGGTCTCGGTCGAGTCTATGCTCACGTTGATAATCTGGTTGGCGATTCTCAGTCGGTAAAATTCGGGGTTGTCGGCAATGCTTTGCTCGCCGAAAGCGAAGGTTCCGTCTTCACCCAGCTTCACGGAGTCGACCACCTGGGGGCCGTTCAGCGACATGTTCTCAAGGTAAAGGATGGAGTCCTTGGCTTCGGAAATCGTTCCGTTTACGTGGAATTGCTTGTTGTTGCAAGAGGTTGCGCAGAGCAGCGTCACGAGAATGACGGCCCCGTAGAAGGCTTTGTTCATTTTCATTGTTTATCGTATGTGTTTCGATATTGCAGTAGTGCTGCAAAGATACGCAATATATTTGGAAACGGACGCAGCGTTATGTAAAAAACTTAGGAATGCTCAATAGCCCTTGTTCTGCACCAGTTTGCCGTTCATGGCTTTGATATCGGCCGGAATGGGATAGACGGTGGTGTGGCCGTCGTCCTCTTTCACGCGGTCGCTGCCATCATACAACGAACAGAAGAGACCAAACCGGATAAGATCCTGACGGCGCCAGCCCTCCCAAGCCAGCTCCAGGAGCCGCTCGTCGAGGATGTTCGGTAGCGTCGCCTCTCGATGGACGGTGGTGGAACGGCCGCGCACGAGGTCGAAGTCCTGCTGTCCCGACAGCCCCATCCTCACCTTTGCCTCGGCCCGCATGAGCAAAATGTCGGCCAGACGGAACAAAACGATGTCGTTGTCCATCAGCTTTCCGTCTTTCAGAGCTTTCTTGTCTATCTCATACTTGCGCATTCTAGCCCCTGCCGTTTCTACATACGGGCTGCCGCTCAGATTCATTTCGACGGCTGTGGGATAATAGACGAGCTGCTTTCCGCCGCGATCCGCCACGGCATTGCCGTTGAGATCGACCACCGGACCGGCAAAATAGTTTTCCCCGAAGCGTGGATCCTCTGCCTTTGTAGCATAGCCAAACACCTCTAAAACCTTACGCGTGGCGCACGATCCGTTCTCACCGGTAAAGCCATAGGCCGCCGCGTGGCGGTAATGGTACGACCGGAAGAGGTTCTGTTGTTGCTGACGATAGAGGTTTTTGTCCATGGGAATGACGAAGATGTTTTCCGTTGACGTCTCGTTGTGCACCAAGAAATTGTCACGATAGTTCGGCATGAGCGCGAAGGAGGCATCGAGCTTGTCGCAATAGTACACGGTTGCCTGCCAGGCGTTCATCGTTTGTCCGTCGACGCTGAACTTCATCCGGCTGCCGTCGGGTCGTTGCCCGTCGGTCCAGTCATCATCGCCGTACACTTCGGCATTAAGCATGAGCTTGGCCAGTATAAAATAGGCCACAGGACGCGTCACCCGACCATAGTAATCGCCCGATTTCACGCTGTTCTCGTCGGCCAAATCGGGCAGCACGGTCTGCAATTCCTTGACGATAAAGGCAAAGGTGACACTGCGCTTTTCCTGCGTCACCTGACTCATCGACACGTCTGACGACGTGATGAGCGGCACGTTGCCGAAGAGATCCATCAGATACCAGTAGTACATCGCACGACAGGCACGCACCTCGGCTTGATAACCGCGTAGCGTAGCCGCGTCGACAAGGTTGCCGTGGGCCTGCAATGTTTCGAGCGAACGGTTGCAGAGCGTGATGACCTTGTAGAGATAGAGCCACGCGTTCTTGCAAAGGTCGTGGCCGGGAGCCCACGAATGCTTGTACATGGCCTGCCAGAGGCCGCCGTCATACCAGTCGCCGCCGCGCGTGGGCAACATGGCCTCGTCGCTACCGAAGGTGTTCAGGTCGTAGACTCCACGACAAGTACCCTGCAGTCCCTGACCGTCGGCGTCGCCACCTATATAATTATAGAGTGTCGCCACGGTGTTCCGATACAGTTGTCGGGCCGAGGCGTAGGCCTGTTCTTCGGGTATCTGGTCTTTCGGATGCTCGTTGAGCGAGCACGAAACCAGCACTGTCGCCAGCAGGAAAGGGAGGAGAAAACGTTTCATAGGCAGCCGGTGGTTTAGAATTGAATGCTTAATCCGAAGGCATAAGAGCGGTAGACGGGGTAGTTGCGCTTGTCGTCCAGGCCTAGCGTGCCGTCGACGACGGAGGAGTTGATCATGGGTGTGAGTCCGCTGTAGCCCGTGATGGTGGCCAGGTTGTTGACCGACAGCGAGAGCCGGAGGTTGCGGATATAGGCTGATTTCACGGGAACCGTCCAGCCGAAGGTCAGGTAGTCGATGTTGAGATAGTCGCCGCGTTCCAGCCAGTAGTCGCTGATGGTCTGGTCGTGGATGTTCTTTTGGGGCGCGCCCTTCATGACATTGTAGTTCGGGAGCGACAGCATGTTCATGTAGGAGAGGGCCGTTCCGTTGTAGATCTTGTGCCCGAAGGCGCCGTTGGTCTGCATGGTCACGTCGAAGTCCTTGTATCTGAAGGCGATGTTCGAGCCCAGTGTGGCCTTGGGCGTGGCCTGTCCGCAGATGTATTTCTCCTTCGTCACGTCGTAGCGGTAGCTTCCGTCGCCGTTGCTGACGAGTCCTTTGCAGTGGGGCAGGTAGAAGACGCCCAGCGGCTGGCCCACCATCTGGAACACGGCGTCGCTCGCTCCGTGGAAGCCCGCGCCGCCGAGCGAGGCTATTCCCTTGATGTCGGGCGTTGTGAGGTACTCTCCGTTGAAGTAGCCGTTGAGCGAAACGAGTTTGTCGCGTGCGAAGGCCATGTTCATGTTGAGGCTCAATTCCATGTCCTTCGTACGCAGCGGGGTGATTCCGAAGCCTATTTCCAGACCGCTGTTGCGCATCGAACCGAGGTTGGCCAGCACCTTGTCATAGATGAAGGGCGGCACGCTGGCGTCGTAGAGATAGAGCATGTCCGACGTGCGCGACGTGTAGTAGTCGGCCGTCAGCACCACGCGGTTGTTCCAGAAGCCCAGGTCGAGTCCGACGTTAAACGTGCGTTTGATTTCCCACTTCAGGTCGGGATTGGCGTTGCGAATGATTCCCAACGTCGTCGTCGGTGTGCCGCCCACCGACACTACGCCGTTGGGCATGACCGACTGTTGCGAGATGTAGGCGTCGATACCGCCCAGATTGCCCGACACACCATAGCCCGCGCGCAGCTTCAGCTTGCTGATCTGTCGCAGCGGCTGCATCCATGGTTCCTTATCGATGACCCATGCGCCCGACACCGAAGGGAAGAAGCCCCACCGATTGTTGCGTCCCACCTTGGAAGAACCATCGGCACGCGCGTTGAGCGACAGGATATAACGGTTGGCCAACACGTACTGGGCGTGTGCCAGAAACGATTCCATGTGAGAATCTTGGTAATACGACCCCGTGCCTTCCCACAGACGGACGGCTCCCGCGGCCAGATTGTGATAGCCGAAGGCGTCGGTCGTGAAGTTGCTCACCTGCGTATGGAAACCCTTTGCTACGCTATGCTGCACTTCCGCCAGTCCCAGCAGCTCCAATTGGTGCGCTCCTCGGCCGGTTCGGTAGTTTATCGACAGGTTGGCAAGCATATCTTCGCTCTTGTCATCACCCCGATAAGCCTCGCCGTGCGACCATACAAAGGTGGGATAGTAGTGTGAGAGGTTGCCCGTGTTGTAGGAATAAGAACCGAAAGCGGTCACGCTGAGCCCTCGTCCTAAGTCCATGCTCATACGCAGATGGGCATTGAAGTGGCCGTCATCCTTGTCGTTCTCCATCTTGAGCAGCGAGTTGGGGTTGGTAATCCACGACGCTTCAGGCACCTGATCCCATCCGCCGGCGGCGTTGAGCCCATTGCTGAACGTCGGATTGAACGTGGCAGCCGAGTAGAAGAGTCTCCATGGAAACGGAATCGGCTTACTCTTCTGCACGCTTCCAAAGATTCCGAGGTCTACGGAGAGCCTTTCGTCGAAGGCTTTCTGGCTGATGTCGAGCTTGGCGATGTAGTTGCGGTATTCGTTTTCCTTCACCACCATGCGGTGATCCATCACGCCGACAGACGCCCGATAGTTGCTTTGGTCGCTTCCTCCGCCAAAGGCGATGTGGTGATTCTGCACCCATCCCGTGCGTTCGATGGATCGCCTGAAGTCGGTATCGCCACCATGGTCCGCGATCGTCATGCCCAGATTGGCCGCCGCTTGGCGAAACTCGCTGCCCGAAAGCATTCCGATGCGCTTGTAGACGGCCTCCCACCCTACGTTACCGTCGTAACTGATGTGGAATCGTTCGCCCTTTCCCTTCTTGGTGGTCACCTCAATGACGCCCGAAGCGCCGCGCGAACCGTATTGCGCCGTTTCAGAAGCGTCTTTCAAGATGGTGAAACGCTCGATATCAGCGGGATAGATGGTGCTCAAGGTGGCCAAATCGGACGACACGCCGTCGATAATGACAAGCGGATCGTTGCCTCCCGTGAGCGACGTTGTACCACGCACGCGCACCGCATTGAGCATGGCTTCCTGATTGGGGCCTGTCGATACGCTCACACCCGCGGCCTGACCGTTCAGCGCACTCAGCGCGTTGATGGTCAGGCCTTTGTTGATTTGGCGTTCCGTCACTTGGTCTACAGAGCCTGTGACGAGGCCGGCTATGCCTTTGATGTAGCCTATTTTCAGGGCCGTGGAATCTTTCTTGGCGGTTGTTTGGGCTTTCACCGGGAGCATGGTGCCAAGGAACAAAAGGAAGAAAAAGCTGTTTTTTCGCATAGGTGTATAGGTAATGGAGGGTGGTGACAGACCGTTCGACATGCTGTTGATTATCGCAAATATAGTGAAAATACCGATATGCGGTGCGAATATTCGCCTTTTTAACGCAGCCCTTGCGATAAATGATGTATATTTGTGGAGAGGTAAGGTTTTATTGAGTACTAAATAGACAGGTTATGATGAACAAACGAAGTTGGATCTTGGCAGCCGTTGCCGCCTTGCTGTTGGTGGAGTTTCTCGGTTTTGTAGCCCTTTTGATACTGGTTTTCCCACTGGCTTACGTCGTCTTGCGCAGGAAAGAGAGGCGGAAGGCGAAGGAAATGCCGGTGCAGACGGTCTATCGGTCGTTGGACGAGGCCGTGCAGGCCTTGGGAGAACCCACCGATACGATCACGCTCAACGCCACGTTGGGCAACGAACTCAACGGCGTCATCCTCGTCTATGCCGACGCCCGCCGGCTGGTCGTGCAGGGACGGGTCTATCCTTTTGCGTCCATCCGCGACATCAGTGTTGTCAACAGCGCGACACCTTATTATATAGGTGAATACCAACTGCTCGTTTTCACCGAGGAGGAGACGCTCCGTCTGCCCGTAGGTTACGACAACGAGTATGCCCGCAACCTGGCCGTTCGGTTGTGGCAGCAGGTGAAAGGCTCCGATGAAGCTGACAAACCCGCCTAAGGATTGAGCGAGTGGGTCAAAAAAAAGCAGGTGAAGAATATTGAAAAAGCAGGAAATGGGTCTTATTTATCGATGAAAAAGTTGCAACAGCTAAATAATTCCCATTTCTTGAACGATTTTCTTGATTACTTGAAGGTCTACCGTGGCGTATTCTTCCTTGTCATACATCAGTAGGAAGATGACTTCGCCATCATCATTGCTCAACAGAATGTTGTAGGTGATGACCCTTGTGCCGCCGGATTTCCCCTTTCCCTTCGACTTGATGGCCATACGTATCTTGCGAATGCCCGGATACAGTTCGTCACCCTGGAGCGGATTCTTCTGTATGGCTTCGCAAAACTTCGCAAAGTCGGCCTTGAAGCTGGCGTATTTCTTTGCAAGTCGTTTGGCTTCTCTCTCGAAATCGGAGGTTGTACTAATCTTAAAGCTCACGGAGCAAGGCCTCTGCTGACTTCAATTCCGATTTACCGGCTTTCGCGTCAATCACTTCTTGAAGCGCATTGCGCAACCTCGAAGCAAACTCGTCTTTGTTGACAAGCGTGTCCACTTCGGTCACCGGGGTGATTTTGAAGCTGCCTTCCCTTGACCGGAGAACGACGTTTACCCCTGCTTTAACCATGTTCAGGTATTTCGTTTGATTGGAACGAAAATCCCTTGTGCTGACAATCATCATATCATTATGCTTTTATCTTCATTGCAAAGATAAGCAAAAAAAGGAGATGGTGGCCGTTTTGGTTACCAAAAGAGGGCTGTTTAAGAAATATTTCATATTGAAGAGTCTTGTGCCGACTCTGTTTTGAGCGCTGATACGGCGGTCATTCCCCCACCGTCAGCTTGCCGTTGAGTTTGATGTTGTCCGAACTCGGTCCCACCATGACGGTGAAATCGCCGGGTTCCACCACACGTTTTAGCTCGCCATTGACGATGGACAGGTCGTCGGCTGTCAGCGTGAAGGAGAAGCGGTGGGTCTCGCCACGTTTGATTGGAGCCCTTTCGAAGTGCTTCAACTGCAAGAGCGGCTGCACCGTTGAGGCCAGTTCGTCGTGCAGGTAGAGCTGGGCCACCTCATCGCCGTCACGGTCACCTGTGTTGGTTACGTCGAAACTGACATCGAACGTGTATTTATCTTTCTTCGTTATCTGTAGATTGGTGTATGTGAAGGTCGTATAACTCAGTCCGTAACCGAAGCTATAGAGCGGTTTGGCGCTCATTTCAACGTAGTTGTGGGCGGCCGGAGCCTTCTTGTTGTAGTACACCGGCAACTGTCCGATGTGGCGGGCCACGCTCACGGGCAGGCGTCCGGCAGGATTGTAGTCGCCGAAGACCACGTCGGCGATGGCCTGTCCGCCCTGTTCTCCGGGGTAGTAGGCCGTCAGGAGGGCGTCGGCATGCTCGGCGGCCCAGGTCTTTTCGAGCGGGCGGCCTTCAATATAGACCACCACCAGGGGCTTGCCCGTCCGCTTTAGGGCTTCGAGCAGTTCCTGCTGGCGACCCAAGAGCGTGAGCGTGGCACGGTCGAAGCCTTCCCCGCAGTCCATGTCGGCCAGGCTCTTGTTGTCGCTCACGGCGGCACCGGTCTCCTTGTAGCTCGTCTTGAAGTCGCGGGCACTCGACCCTCCCACCGCCACGATGACCACGTCGGCCCGTCGGGCCGCAGCCACCGCTTCACCGATGTTGCAGTCGTTGGTGTCTCTCACGGCACAACCTTTCACATATTCTATATTGGCGGCCGGCAGTTTGGTCTTCACACCGTCCAGAATCGTCTTCACGTTGCCCCTCGGTTGCGGCGCGGTGTAGTCGCCCAACAGGTTGTAGACGTTGTCGGCGTTGGGTCCGACGACCGCCACCCGCATGTCCTTGCGCAGCGGCAGCGTGTGGTTCCTGTTCTCCAGCAGCGTAACCAGCTCCTGCGCCGCGCGCCGTGCCACCATGATGTCGTCGCCGTTGCGCACATCGCGCGCCGCCTTCGGGTCGACGTATGGGTTCTCGAACAGGCCCATTTCGAACTTCATGCGCAGGATGCGTGCACAGGCCGTGTCGATTTTGGCCTCACTAACCTCCCCTTTCCTCACGGCATCGGCCAACCCTTCGTAGGCCAGCGCGCCCAGGTCGGCGTCCACACCGGCATGGAGTGCCATCACACCGGCCTGCGGGCGGGTGGCGGCGATGTGGTGGGTCTGCCAGATTCCGTCGATACTATAGAGGTCGGAGACCACGAATCCGCCGAAGTTCCAGTCCTTGCGCAGCACGTCGGTCAGGAAATAGCCGTTGGCCGTGCTGGGAATGCCGTCGAGTGAGTTGTACGATGTCATGACCGAAAGGGCACCGGCATCGATGGCTCGTTTGAAAGGAGGCAGAAAGTTCTCGTGTATCTCGCGCATGCCGAGGAATGTCGGGTTGCCGTTTTGCCCGCCTTCGGTGGTGCCGTAGCCGATGAAATGCTTCAACGTGGCCAGTGTGGCGTAAGGATCGCTTAGCTTGCCCGCACCCAGTCCACGCACCATGGCCTCGCCCATGTAGCTCGTGAGCGTGGGGTCTTCGCCATACGATTCCTCCACGCGGCTCCATCGTGGGTCACGACTGACATCCAACACGGGCCCGTAGCTGATATGCCCTCCTTGAAGGCGTATTTCCTTGGCAATGACGCGTCCTGCCTGCTCTATCAGAGTGGGATTCCACGTGGCCGCCATACCCAACCCTGTGGGGAAAACGGTTGTTCCGATGGCCATGTGCCCGTGCGGTGCCTCCTCGGCGAGGAAGAGTGGAATGCCCAGACGTGTGTTTTCCTTCACGTACTTTTGCAAGGCGTTGCCGCATTTGGCCGCCAGTTCGGGGTTCAGCCCATTGTCGAGCGACTTCCGGGTCCATGGGTCGGCGCGATAAGTGGCCCACAGCATGCCGATGTTGCCCTGCTTGATGTCCTGTTTGAACTGGTCGCTGGGCACCACGTTGCGGCCCTGTATGTCGTAGTAGTTCCACGCCAGCGTGCAGCGCAGTTGTCCGACCTTCTCTTCGAGGGTCATGCGGGCGAGCAGGTCGCCGACGCGTTGCTCCACGGGAAGGCTCTTGTCTTGGTACGGGAACGTTTTCTTCTTCGCGGCGTCGGCCGACAACGTGAGGCAGAGCACGGCGAGAAAACATGTAAATTTCTTCATTCGGATGAGTTGAATAGTTGGTTTTGGGAAAAGGGAAAGTCCCCTTTCGGCGTGATGAAAGTTGGTTTCAGTTAAAGAAAAGCAGCATGCCGGCCCAGTTGCCGGCATGCGCTGTGATGATGAAAGTTCGGCTTCTGCTTACTTGTCGAACTGGGTCGGCATGATCGTGAACGCCCAGCGATACTGCCGGTTGGGCGCGATCTGGAAGCGTTTCTCAGGCCGTGACCCCCAACTGTCGTAACCTCCCACGCCCTGCATGCGCCAGTCGAGGCACAGCTCTACGTAATTGCGGGACCAGATATCGTCGATGTGGTGCTGGCGACGCAGGCGGTTCTTGGCATTCGCCTCGTTGCGGTTGGCTATGTCCTCCGCGCTGAAGTTGTTCCACTGGTACGGATGGGACGTCGCCTCTTCGCTGTCGAAGTCCTCTATGCTGTTGCGCAGGGCGTTGAACTCCATCAGACTATCGGTGTAGAAACTCAGTCCTCGGCCCGAAGCGTCGGTCAGCTCAATCCATCGCGTGTCGGTGTGGTGTCCGTTTTCCTGTGGACGCACGTAGGGGAAGTAGAGTTGGTCGACCTTGGCTTTGTAAACGTCACGGAAAGTGCCGTGGTTGCGGTCGATGTAGTTCTCCTGCGGGCCGCGACCTTCGTAGGAAACGTTGTTGAACGAGCCTGGAAGGCGCATGCGCATGCCCACTCTTGGTACTTCGGCCAGACCTTCCTTGGTCGGTGTGAAGGTGACATTGACCTTGATAACGCCGTCGCCCATGAAGACGTAGTCCACTAAATAGCGATTGCCGGCGGGCAGGTCATACACCACGCGCAGCACGCTACCGCCATTTGTCTTAATCACTTGGGCCGAAGAAACCTTGAATTGGTGGCTGGCCTCTTTCCAAACGTGTCCGCGGGCGGGCAGTCCGTTGCCGTAGTCGTTGTCTGTCGGAGCACGCCAGAAGTTGGGTTGCAGGCCGAAACCATCGTAGGCATACTCCTGACCATCCACCCGATAGCTCTCGACAATGCCTTTCTGCTTGTTGAAGACGAAGTGGAAACGCTCATCGCTGACAGTGATCTTGCCGTCCTTCGCCACCGTTTTTACGATGGTCGGCATGGTATTGTCGAGTGGGAGATAAGGTTCGGTCTCGTAGGCAAACTGCTCCCGTGCAATCTCGTGTCCCTTGGGCAGGCCCAAGACGTCCTCGCGAGTCTTGGCAAAGAAGTTGACGACGACAGTCTCTTCACGGTCCAGCATGTCGGGATAGCCGATGTGGAACGATGCCCACTGCTGCGGCGCGGCCTCGATGTCGAGTTTTCCCTGTGCCAGAACGGCCGGCTCGTCGCTCAGCCGCTTCACTTCATAATAGAAGTCGTAGTCCTTCAGGTTGGTGAAATAGAAGCGGTTGAACACGCGGAAGTCCCCTTTCTTGAGGTCTTTGGCCTCGAACTTCATGTCCTGATGCACGTATTTCACCTCGGCCATGGCTGGATGGGGCGTGCGGTCGGGGTTCACCAGTCCGTTGCAAAGGAAGTTTCCGTCGCTCGGTTCGTCGGTTCCGAAGTCGCCGCCGTAGGCATAGAAGGGAGATTGGGTGCTGTTGTTGGGTGCCGTATGGTTGGCGACGAGTCCTGTTGTCTTGCCGTCGACGAGCAATCCCTGGTCCACCCAGTCCCAGATGAAGCCGCCCTGCAGGTTGGGATACTTGTAGATGGCGTCCCACTGACCCAGGAGGTTGCCCGTGGAGTTGCCCATGGCGTGGGCGTATTCCGACGGCATGACGGGGCGATCGCTGCCTTGCTTGCCAATCGATTCGAGCCAGTCGGCTCCCGGATACTGCGGTACGAACATGTCGGTGTTCCATTCCCACTGCGCCCGCTCGTAGTTGACGGGTCGGTTCATCCATTCCTTATCCTTGTCCTTGAGCCACAGGTAGGTCTGGTAGAAGTTGTAGCCGTTGCCGGCTTCGTTTCCGAGCGACCAGAAGGTCACGCACGGGTGGTTCTTGTCCTGCTCGTACATGTTCTCCGTTCGAGAGAGATGCTTCCGAAGCCACTCCGGATTGTTGCCCAAAGTGCCTCCCTTGCGCAGGTTGTAGTGCATGCCGTGGCTCTCGATGTTGGCTTCGTCGTAGACGTAGAGGCCGTATTCGTCGCAAAGTTCATAGAAGCGGTGGCCCTGCGGATAGTGGCAGAGGCGCACGGCGTTGAGGTTGTTCTGCTTCATCAGCTCGAAGTCGCGGCGCATCAGCTCCTCGGTCACGTAATGGCCGGTCAGCGGATTGTGCTCGTGGATGTTCACGCCCTTGAACTTGATGGGCTGGCCGTTGACGAAGAGGCACACGTCGGGGCGTCCGTCGGGCGACAGGTTGGTCACCTCCTTCATCTCGATGCGGCGGAATCCCACGTGGTAGGGCACCGTCTCGCTGCTCTTGCCGCTCGTGACGGTCATCAGCAGCGTGTAGAGGTTGGGCTTTTCCGACGTCCAGGTCAGCACGTCGGGCAGCGTGGCGTCGAAGTCCACCGTGGCCGAAGCGTCCTTCATGAGAATCTCTTGGCGGCCGCCGGCCACCTCGCGGCCCTCTTTGTTCAACAAGGTGTAGCTCACTTGGGCCTTCTGTTTCTTGCCCGTGAGGTTCTGCAACTGCGTCTGCAGGCGGAAAATGCCGTTGCGATAGCTGTCGTCGAGGGTCGACTTCACGTGGAAGTCGCGCAGCGACACCTTGTCCTGCGCCCACAGATAGACGTCGCGTTCAATGCCGCTCATGCGCCAGAAGTCCTGGCATTCGAGGTAGGAACCGGTGCTGTAGCGGAATATTTTCAGCGTCAGCGTGTTGTCGCCCTGGCGCAGATAGGGGTTGATGAGGTACTCCACCTTCGACTTCGAGTCCTCGCTGTAGCCCACCTCGCGGCCGTTCACGTAGACGTAGACGCCCGACTTGGCGCCGTCGAGGGCCAGATAGACCTCCTTGTCGGCCCACGCCTGGGGCACGGTGAAGGTGCGGCTGTAGACGCCCACGGGGTTTTTCTCGGGCAACTGCGGCGGCTGCGGGTTGGACGGGGCGAAGTCGTAGGGCTGGTTCGTATAGATGGCGGTGCCGAATCCCTGCACTTCCCAGTTGCCGGGAACGGTGATGTTCTTCCATCCCGCGGTGTTGTAGCCGGCGTCGGTCACGCCTTCGGGCTGCTGCTTGTAGCTGTCGACGTAGAGAAACTTCCACGTTCCGTTGAGCGACTGGTAGCGTCGGCTGTTTTCGTAGCGCAGGGTGAGCGCGTTGTCCCTCGACTCATAGGTCATGAAGTCGGTGCGGGGACTCACCGCATTGACGCTGGTGACGTTCACGTCCTGCCAAAACGGAACGATTTGGAGCACGGAAAGGAGAGTCAATAAGATGTTCATAAGGTTGTGAAAATGATAGATTTGAATATTTCAGTTATGTTTTTGTTTGGAAAATGGGCCGCGGACACGCCGAAGCGGCCGGTCGCTGCAAAGGTAAACAAAATAATATGAATCTGTCGAAAGAACGCCGCAAAAAAACACGCGCACGGCAACCGCTTTCCAAAAGCAGCCCTTTCAGCTGCTGAAAGCACAGCGGTTGCCGTGCGAAAGGGCAGCGGTTGCAACGCAAGGGCACAGCGGTTGCAGGCTGAAAGGGCTGCTTTGGGAAAGCAAAGGGTGAAGGGTGGAGAATGAAGGGGCCGACGGCAGCCGAACTATCGCTGTCCGGCCAGCTTCTTGGCGGCCAGCAGCGCGAGGGCGACGGCGATGTCGTTGTAGGTGATTTCGGGGGGACAGGCGGCCTTAATGTCCGACTTCGGCGACATGGGAGGCATGCGGTGCATCACGTCGTAGATGGCCGGCAGCTTGTCGAGGTCCATCAGTCCGTCGGGCTTCAGCACGCCGCGGGCGACGAAATGGATGAGATGGTTTATCACGGTGGTCTCGGTGAGCTTGCGTTCGCGCGCGATGAGGTCGGGTTTCAGGCCCTGGCGGTACATGGCCAGCGTCACCCGGCGCGTGTCGGGCTTCGGTTCTTTCTTCTCTTTCTTTTCCTTCGACTTCCGGCGACGGGGCTTCCGATCCATCGCAGCCAAGTAAGCTTCCTGCTTATGGGTGAGATACGTGGTGGTCGTAAAGGCTTCGTCGCTCAAGTCTTCCAGCAGATAGCGGCGTGCTTTATAAGCCATTTGGAGGTCGGAGAAGAGCTGTTCCAGTCGTTTGGCACCCGTCTTGTTGTCGCTCGACACGCCTTCGGTGGCCGTAATGAGCGGATCGAAGATGGCGGAGAGCTGTTTGGCAAAGTACGAAGCGCTATTGTTGACGCGGTCGAGAAACGTTTCGCCGTGCAGTTCGTCGATGGTCATGCTCGCGATAAGGCCCATCCACTTGCGGCTTACCAACACGATCTCGGTGTCGAGCTTCTTCATGAGCACACGATGGAGCTGCTGTACCTTTGGAAACTTGTAGCAATACTCCTGCAACACACGGAAAAGCTGACTCTCAAGCGTAGCTAAGTCGTTGAAATTAAAGGCATCGAGGAGCAGTTCTCGGTAGTATTCATCCTTCAGCGATGGCAGTTGGGCTATGCTTTGGCGTGCGGCCTCGGCCTGATGGTTGATGTAATCGTCCACCCGATGGTCGCCGATGATGGCATGTTGACCGATGGGAGACGAGAGAACCAGCCCTTCGAGCGTCTTGCAACGGCTCAACGCCACATACACCTGCCCTGCGGCAAACGACAACTGGGCGTCGATAATGGCGTGCTCGAAGGTCAATCCCTGGCTCTTATGGATGGTAATGGCCCACGCCAGTCGCAGTGGCAGCTGACGGAAAGTACCTTCTACGACGGCGTCGATAGACTTTGTCTTGGTGTTGATTTTATATTTCGTGTTCTCCCATTGGGCCGGTTCAACGTCGATTTCTTTGTCGTCACCCGGACAAAGCACCTGCACCCGCTCATCGTCGAGGTAGACTACGTGGCCAATACGGCCATTATAATAAAGGTGTTCGGGCGAAGGATCGTTGCGAACGAACATCACCTGCGCGCCCACTTTCAGCTCCAGCCGGTCGTCGGTGGGATAAGTAGATTCGGGAAAGTCGCCTTCCACATCGGCCAAATAGGTATGCGACCGGCTCTCCAAGCGTTTCAGCTCCTGCGTATTGTAGCGATTGGCCATGGCATTGTGGGTCGTCAGCCGGATGTAACCTTCCTCTGCCTGTGGGTGAAAGTCGGGAATATGGCGCTGATTGAGCAACGCCAAATCCTCATCGCTCACCTGATTGTCGCGGATATGGTTGAGCAGGCGGATGAAAGTCTCATCTTGCTGGCGGTAGACGTGGCGCAGTTCAATGGTCACATAGTCGGTCATGGCCAGTGCTTTGGAGCCAAAGAAGTAGGGAGTAGCGTAATAATCGGCCAGCAGACGTTCGTCTTCGGCCGTCACCACGGGCGTCAGCTGTTGCAAGTCGCCAATCATGAGCAACTGCACGCCACCAAACGGCCGGTTATGGTCGCGATAGCGGCGCAGCACCGAGTCGACAGCGTCGAGCAAGTCGCTACGTACCATACTGATTTCGTCGATAATCAGCAGGTCGAGCGTGCGGATAATCTTGCGCTTCTCTTCGCTGAAGTCGTATCGACTCTCCATCTTCACGCCCGGAACGAAGGGCGAAAGTGGCAGTTGAAAGAAGCTATGAATGGTGACTCCGCCCGCGTTGATGGCAGCAACGCCTGTCGGTGCCACAATCACCATGCGTTTGGTGCTGTGGCGGCAGACGGCTTTGAGGAAGGTAGTCTTACCTGTTCCGGCCTTTCCCGTCAGGAAAATGCTCTTTCCGGTATGCTCCACGAAGTCCCAGGCTTGGCGGAGTTGTTCGTTCTTTTCCATATAGATCATATTAAATAAGCCCGTGGAATCGCTTTTCCATGGGGCGTATGGGTTATCGTGCGTGGCACGTCAGTCGATTCACCGAGCGTTCAATCTCCGCTTTCAAGGCAGGATTATCGCTTTCGATTTGCCGCAACCGGCGTGCAATCATGTCACGCTGGTAGTGGGTATCATACCACCCGAGCGTGTGAATGGCCGCGATTCTGACGTCCATATCTTCCTTTTCGTTGGCCGCTGATTGTAGAATCGTCTCAATCATCTTGCCCCGTGGCATGTTGCGGAAGCGCAAAATGGTGTTCTTTCGACGTGTAGGCTTACTGCCCAAGTCATTGATTTCGTCCATGATTTCCTTGTAACGCAAAGGTTCTTGGCGCAAAGCCGTGCGCAACTTATTCACGATGGCGTCGCTATAAAGCGTGTAACGACTCTGTTGTTGGTCGAGTTCGTGCAGCATAGTTGGGCTGTCGAAAGCCTCAATGTTGTTTAACAGCTGGAAACTTAAACGGGGTTCGTGCCCTCGTTTCAAGAAGGTAGCGACGATGGCGGGTATCAGTTGGGGCGAACCGTTGCGCTCGGCGTAAATCGCGGACAAGCGCCGAACGAGCTCGTAACTATCATTGAGCGATTCTTTCAGCACCTCGACGCCGGCGTCAGGATAATAAAGACTGAGCAGTTTCACGGCTTCCATGCGCACAACGAAGTTATCTGACGTTTCATAAGTATGTTTCAGCAACGCGGACATATCCTTTTCACCGGCTAAATGCAGCTGGCGCAGGGCCATGGCTTGGGCATCCGGAACAGGAGAACGGAGTATTTTGCGCCAGAATTTGGCGTCGCGGTAGTGGCGAGTAAGCCCCTGATTGATATCGAAACCTAAATTGCTATTGTCTTGAAAGCGCAGCGTGGGGTCGCCAATGACATGACTTTCCAAGTAACCGCCGAAGCGATTGAACTGCCCCACACGCATTCCGGCCGACAAAAGACCGATAAACTCGTCGGGCCACTTGTCTTGCAAGGCGTTGACGGTGCCGCCAATGGTAGCCAACGTCATGCCATCGTTGAAGATATAGGCTCCGGCAACATTGTCATCTACATGGAATGAGCCGTTGAAGCATGCGTCGAAAAGTACAAAACGGGCATTGGTCTTGAGTCGTCGCAGGTCGACGGTGTAGATATCTTGAGCCGCGTCGGCCAGAGAATCAGCCTTTTGCACCGCCGGATCAAAGGCTTCGCGGCACCAATGTTCAGGAACGTCGAGCCTTTGAGCGTAGTAAGTGACGGCACTGTCACGCCCCGTCTTCTTCGAACGGTCTAAAACCTTGCCGTGCAGATAGCGTTTGATGTTGGCAATGCTGGCCTCCACCCCCGACACTTCGGGATAACCATTGAGATATTGCGTATCTGTGGCACCATGATGGTGAAACAAGAGCACGTCAAGATCTGGATTCATCACCTCGTTGAGATACAGATTCTTGACCGGATACATCATGTTGAAGTCATAAAACTTCACGGTATGACCACGTCGGAAGAGCTGGGGCATTTGTTCCCGCAAGGCTATCTGCTCGCCGGCCCAGGCCAATGGATCCTCTGAATTGTAAGAATGACCACGGGCCATGGTCAGGTTGTCGAGTACGTTGTGGGCTTCCTGCCGTTTCAGTCGGGCGACCTTGTTGAGGTAATCGGCCAGCATTTTGTACTTATCGTGGCCTTTCAGTTCAAGCGGTTTGATGCGTCCGCTGTAGATATCGGGCGAAAGATAAGGTTTACTGTCAGCCGTCAGACTGTAATAGAAGTAAAGAGGCTTCTCCTTATCTTGCTTTAAGAAACTGAAACGCAGCCCGAAGTCATCGTAAAAGCGGTCACTGGGTACGCTTGAAACTTTCCAATCGTTCCCCTGATTCATCTTAAACGCGGAGGTAAGGTACTGCGCGTCACGTATCATTGGTATGGGAATATCGCCCACAAAGACCACTCCCTCCAAGGGTTGCTGCTTGTCGGCGTGCCATTTTTGTAGCAGTTGTCGGATATCTTCGGGCTTTTGCCAGTCGTCGATGGCGATATAGGTACCCAGATGGTCAGCTTCTATGCTATTGCGATAGGCCTCAACGGCCGTCTTTGCTTTATTGTAGCTCTGCCGATCGATGATGATGGCAAAGTTGGTAGGCGTCTTCACGCTCGGACGGATGATGGTTTGGGCCATTGCGGCTACGTACAATATCAGTCCGAGGATAAGTAATACTCCTTTTCTCATAGTCTTTGTATGTTGGAAAATAGGGCTTGCGCCCAAAGTGAAGTTAGAAATTCACGCCCAAAGTCACGTTGACGCGACTGCGATGGTTGAACATCGCGGCGTTGGTATGGGCGTAGTCGAAAGCCAGTTGGGCAAAACCATTGACCTTAGACTGGCTTTTCAGCAATTGCGAATAGGTGATTGCGCCATTTGCTCCCCATGCGTCGGCCGTCAGATAGGCCTGATCCAGCGGTTCCATTTCGCGCACGGTGACGAGGTTGGCATTGGCTCCGGTATAACGATATTCGCCTCGCAAGGCATCTTTCCACATGCCACCGACAGCCAGCAGCAAGCGGCGGTTCATCGACCGACCTACGATGATGTTCCTTTCAAGGTTAAGGCGAAGATAGATATTCTCACTATTCTTAACCGAAAGCGGCAGCAGATACTTGTCATCCAGCTTCTGATAAGCGACGCTCAGGTCGCTTCGCCAGCTGTATTCGGTATCTCTGGGGCGCAACAGCGTGTAAGCCGCGCTCAGATCAGTAGTCTTATAGGTGGAGCGGATGTCCTGATGAAGCACTTTCCAACCCGCCTTTTCCTGCGTATTGTCATTCTGCGAGAGATACATAATGCCATTGACAGCACGGCGGTTGAAGCCTATGCGAACCTGATGGGTCAGCGAACGTCCCCACAGCATGGCCTGAATGTTGGCTCCGAGGTTCTTTTCTTCAAGCTGACTATCCTTCTTGGGGGTAGTGAAACTAATCTCATTATTCTCCACATACTTGTCGGCGGTGAGTTCGGCCAATAGCTCCCAGCTCTTCATGTGGTGTTCGTATTGCAGTCCGAAGCCCCAACGGTTGCCGAAATAGTTGGTTTCCCGGCCCGTGCCAATGCCCCGATGAGCGGTTCCAAGGCCGTAAAGTTCAAAGTAATGAGGCTTTACTTGATAGTTTTCAAGCTCCATATTCGACTCTTCTTTGACACTGGCATAGCGCAGGTTGACACCAATCACGTCGTTGTATGTAGGCGAATAGGTGACACCGGGCATGAGTTGCAGCATAAAAAAGCGTGCGTCGACACGTGGGTCGCGCTGTTTGGCTGCCAACTGGGCCTTATAAGTGCCTTCCAAACCAAAGGTCCAGCTACGGAAAAGCACAGGCGTCGCTGCCCGGAATCGCAGGTGATAGTTCTGATTACGCCATTTACTTTGAACTCCTGAGTCAACAACGAAGTAGGGTTGTCCACGATATGGGTCATTGATAGAGGCATTGAAGCGGGCATTGCCCACATTCTCGTGCGTAAACTTGAACTCTCCCCACACGTAAGCTTTGCCCAAATTGACAAAACCTTCAGTGTAAATATTGGCGTCGCGCACCGTTTTTCCGGTGTAAACGCGGTGGAAGTCGCCCGACTGAACATCGTAATTGACTTGCAGGCGTGAGTAGTTTCGGGTATTATCATGAGCCGTTCCTGCCGCGTTGCCTGTCTGAAGCCACAGTCTTTGGCCCTTCAGCAGCGACTGTCCGGCCACGGAGAGTCCCTCGTCGACCGTCTGTGCCATCGTTGCGGTACCGCTGCCGAAGGCTAAAAACAACATGATAAATTGATAGAAACGTATGTTTGATTTTTTCATTGCAATCTGTTTAAAATATGAAAAACTCTGTTGAACGAAGTGATATCAATAGGTTTTGTTCCATGAAGGCACCCCGGTATGATAGCGATGCAGCACGGGCACAACACCTCGTTCGAAATCATCGGTGCTGTTGTTGGTATCTTGGAAGATCAGTGCGCCATTCTCGCGCTTCAGCGTGTCACCGTTTTCGATCATAAGCTTACGAACAACTCCCAATCCGCAGTACGTTGAGCCCACCCATGTCATGCCGGCGTCGATGGCGGCAGGGATACGCTTGGCGTCGGCGTAGGTTTCGTTGTTGATACACTCCACGGCGTCGAGCACATATTGAAGCGGTATCTTTGCCTTGAGGTCTTTTTTGTTCACCTCATGCGCCTGAAAAGCCGTGTTTTTAACAGGATCCCAGTCAACTCCCGCGGGCACTTTGAAGATTGCGAATGCTCCTCCAAAGACCGAGGTAAGGAACTGCGGTATCTTTCCGAATGCGCTTTTGCCGTCGTAAAATACGTGTTCCATGTTGATGGCAGGCATATCGGGCAAGCGATTATTGAACGGGAAGAACTCAAACTCCGCGTGCGAACAATCGACGGGTGAATTAGGATTGTATATTTCCTGTTTGTGGTTGGCGGCAAACTGCGCGATGACAGCGCTCTCGCCGGGTTGTAGCGGATATTCCGTGCCCGTTCCGGGGAACCGCCAGACGCGTTCGCCATAGCAAACGTTTTCGTCCAAGCCACCATCCCACACCGGCAGCTTACGAGTGGCGACGTTGGGCGCGAGTTGGGCGAAGTAAACGCCATCCAGATACTGCACTTCAGCAGAGTTGTTGTAAACTTCGTAGAACTGATCGCGGAAATAAGAAGTTCCCTTCAGAGGCTTACTGCCCGCGAAATAGATTTCCTTGAATACGAGCGGACTTACCTTTAGTCCTCTCATTGTGATTTGAACAGAGGCTACCCCTGCATAAAGCGCCTTATTGACGGCATTGCCGTTTACGTAGAACTCGGCTCCGTCGGCATCGTAGGCCGTGCCTGACACGCTGACCGTATAGATACCGGGCACCACGCCGTCGATACTGGCTTGGGTATCGTTGAGCTTCTTACTATAATGATAGCCGTCGGTATAATTGTCGAGTTTGAGTGTAAGGTTCTTAACCGAGGCCAATTTTTCCACAGAAACGGTCAGATTAACACTCACTTGCAGCGGTGTCACCTTTTCCGACTTGGCTGCTTCGTCGAAGCCCGTGCAGGAAACGGTGCCCAAAGCGATGGCTACGAATAGCCCATAAATGATATTTTTCATCTTGAATACGTACTTTTAGAGTTTTAGCGTGAGTTCCATGCCGAAGAAGAAGTCGCTGTTTTTCCTATCGAACGTGCCGGGATAGCGGTGACTTTTCTTAATGGGATAGCTACGGAAGAAGTTATTGGCGAAGAATGAAATGCGAGCCACGTCGCCGATTTCCTTCGTTAGGTTGAGGTTGAATTGGAAATACGGGCTTACCGTTTCCTTGATTGCTTTGGCATGACTGACGTTTTGTAGCAGATAGTCGTAGCCTGCCGCCTTCACGTCGTCTACGGTCTTGAATCGTCCGGGCTCGAAATAATGGGGCTTACCGTCCTTCAACGACAGGTAGCCGATGGGGATAGAGTCGTTGTGGAAGGTTGTCCAGTCGCTCTCATTCCATACCGCTTGAGCCGTCAACGTAACGACAAAGCCGATGCGAGGAATATTATGGGTGGCCCGAAGGGTTGTAACGAACTGCTTTTGGTAGTCGTCCTGATCCTTTGGATCATAGATGGCGATGTCGGTACGACTGGCGGGAGCGCCGTTGGAGTTATCGTAGAAGTGGTATTTGTGCGACGCGTATTTCGACTCCATCCAAGCGCCGCTAAGCTGGAAGGCCGTGCGGATGGCTTCGATACGACCCGTATAGAACTCAAACTCAAGTCCGCGGGTGCGCATATCCTGACTGTTGAGCGCAGTATAATAAGGTGTGAGGATGGGATACGTGCCTTTGGTCACGATTTTATTGTCGCTGTTACGACCGTAAATGGTGTAGTTGAAAGGCAGGAAGCTACCCAGCGTGCTGCCCAAGCTATAACCATTGCGCAGATGCTCGTTGAAAGCGGTGACGCTCAAGCGGGTCTTGCCCAACTTCAAATCAAGACCCACCTCGCTCTTGTAGTTCTTGGCCACCTTCAACGCTTTGTTCTGCGTGTCGACAACGCGTGTCGTGGTGAGCAGCACTCGCTCTTCGGCGGGAATATTCTCCAGCGGCAACTCGTTGATATGAATGTACTCATAGTACGCTTTCTGCGGATAGAGATAGGTAAGGGTCGGCATTTTGGCCGTAATACCATAGCCACCGCGCAGCGTCAGGACATCGGGAACCAGGTCGAAAGCCACATTGACGCGCGGACAGAACGTGCCACCGACCACCGAAACCCGATCGTAGCGCAGACCGGCCTGCAGATTGAGCGTGTGACGGCCCAGCGTCAGTTCGGCGTTATCTTCGGCAAAGAAGCTCAACATCTTGATATAAGGAATGTCTTTATAGCTCCGTGGGCGGTAACTACTGTCGTAATCTCTGACCGAACGGAAAGGAGGATTCGCCATACTCCACTTAGTGCCCTCGCCTTCGTTGCCATCGAGCTTAACCTCGCTACCTAAAAGCAATCCGTTATTGAACTTACCGAACGACTGAAAGAAGTTAGCCGTCAGCTTAGCGAAGAAGTTTACCTCACGACTGTCAATCTCGTTATGACTTGTATAGGCGTTGGGCAGGTAGTGAGCGTAGTAACCTGCGCGAACGTCGGCGTCGCTGAAGTGGGTCAGTTCCTTGCCATCGGCGTCATAAACACGGCGTCCCGGGCGATTGCTCAACGTGGTTCCATCGGTCATTGTGCCCGAATACACGGCATTGGCAGATGTTTCATCCCGCTCGGTCATGCTCTGTTTAGACGTATAACTGCCCTGAACGACGTAGCGGATGTTGCGCAACCAGCCTTTATCAAACTGCCATAGTCCGTTGGTATTGAAGCGCAGCCCCGTGTCTTCGCCACGACTGATGTCGCGAGGCAGGTCGGGATTGTCATCCTCGTGATTCTTGGCGTAGTTAAGCGAGAGCGAAGTGTTGGTGCGCAGACGATTTCCGAAGAACGCATTGGAGTAAATGGCCCGAAGGTTTACGCGCTGATAGGTGAGGTAAGAGGCTGTTACCTTGTTATTACTGTAAGCATAGTCGCCGCTCAGATTGAGCGCGCCGGCTCTGCGTCCCAACTCGAATCCCGTGCCGACGCTACCCTGATAGATGTTGGGATTGGCCTTGGCACTGACGCGGAGAGGCTCGCGACCGGCCTTGGTGTGCAGAATAACCGCTCCCGAAGTGAGGTCGCCGTATTCTACCGAAGGAATACCACGCACGATTTCAACCGACTCTATGTTCTCGGCCGATATGCCGCGGGCGTCGACACCCGTATTGGCCGACGCTCCTCCGGCCATGGCAGCCGTGCTTCCGTTGACAGATGGGTTGAGCGCGCTCAAGTTGGCGTTGTTTGAAAGGGGCGCGCCATCCTGTATAAGCGTCGCGCCGAAAGAGTTAAGCTCGTTTAGTCTATTGTTATCAACACCTCGAATGGTCACCAGTCCCGCCTTATTCAGCGTTTGGTTGGACGAAATGGCGCCCGGTGCCAAAGCTAAGATGTCGGTCAGACTGGTTGCCTGCAAGTGGTCGATGGCGTTGCGGTTGACGTAGGACGCGGTAGAAGTGCCGCCGGCCTTGGTCTGTGCCACGACCACAACATCGTTTAGGCGAAAGTTTTCGTCCTTCATATAGAAGTCGAGTTGCCGACTTCCGGTGATCGTAACAACGGTGTCAATCTCCTGCTTGCCCAGATATCTGACGACAAGCCTCACTTTTCCCTGTGGCACATGGTTGAGTTGGTAGCGACCGTTGATGTCGGTCACGGCACCAAACTTAAAGTCGGTCACCGAAACAGTGGCGCCAATCAGGGGTTGTTTGCCGGCTTCGTAGACCGCTCCGCTGATTTTTACCGCCTGCTGGGCATAACCGTTCATGGCTACCGATATGAACAACAGACACAGGAAAGGTCTGAAAAGTTGCTTCAAATTTGTCATTTGGATAAAAGAAATGTTGATTCGTATTTGCGTTTGATGTTTTTGTGGAGCCGCAAGAAGCAGCGGTCTTGAGCTGCAAAAATACTAAAAAAAGTGATTCGGCCCAATACCTTTTAATAGGTATTTGTCGCATCGGGCTGTTGCCCGACGCCGTTGGCCTTGAAAGCAAGCGACGGAGAACCGGAACAAGCAAGACGGATGTTCGCCCCGAATCATTGGCAAGCCTGCCCACGTTGAGCAAACGTCTCGGCAAACGACGGCAGGTTTGCGCGGCTGGAGAAATCGTCAAAACAAAAGAAAAGTTAACGGCGCGACTGGAGAAATCGTCAAAACAAAAGAAAAGTTAACAGCGCGGCTGGAGAAATCGTCAAAACAAAAGAAAAGTTAACGGCGCGGCTGGGGAAAACGTCAAAACAAAGGAAAAGTTAACAGCGCGACTGGGGAAAACGTCAATGTTAAAGCGGCGTTGACAATTGAGCTTCGGCAAACGTCAATGTTAAAGCGGCGTTGACAATTGAGCTTCGGCAAACGTCAATGTTAAAGCGGCGTTGACAATTGAGCTTCGGCAAACTTTGTTTTTGTGAGGCTTGTTCAATCTTCTTTTCGTCTCGGGCAACCTTGCGTTCCGGTTTCTTGATATCTTCTGCGGGTGGAAGCTCTTCAGGTTTGATGCCACGCTGCCCCCAACATGTCACGCACACTTTGGTTGTTCTGTATGTGTTCGCGCGTAATGGGTAGTTCTCCATGCAGGTTTTTGTTCTCTACATTGTAGTTGGTCATTTCCGTAGCAAGGTTCTTGGCCGCAAGCCGCTCAAGGGCTGAAAACAAGAAAGGACCCTGCCCACGGGCACGGTCCTTTCGCTTGATGGCAGGGGGTGGCTCAGTCGAGCAGACACTTGTCGAGGGCGGCCGTGATGGCCTCCTTGTCGAGCTTCTGGCCGATGAAGACGAGCTTTTGCATCCGGTCGCCGTACTTCTCGTCCCAGTCGCGGCGCAACCCGGGCTGCACGGTCTTGAGCGCTTCGAGCTCCTTCTCGGGCATGGTGGCGTACCACCGGCCGGCGTTGCGCAGGCCCACTTGCCTGCCTGCCTGCTCGAAGATGTAGCAGGTGTCGGGCTCGTCCTTGAACCAGCAGATACCCTTGCAGCGGATGACGTTCTTCGGGAACTTGCGGGCGACGAAGTCGTCGAACCACGCCAGGTCGAACGGACGGCGGCGATAATAAACGAACGTGCCGATACCGTATTCCTCGGCCTCGCCTTCGTCGTGGTGATGGTGGTGGTGATGGCCGTGGTGGTGCTCGTGCTCGTCGTCGTCATGCCCGTCCTCGTGTTCGTCGCCGTGGTGGTGCTCGATTTCGTCTATCCAGGCGGCCGAAGTGGCCGTGGCGTCGAAGTCGAAGAGGTGGGTGTCGAGCAACTTGCCCAGTTCGACGTCGCCGTAGTTGCACTCGATGATTTCGGCCTTGGGCTGGATGGCGCGGATGATGTGCCGGATGCGGGCCAGTTCGTCGGGCGTCACTTCCGCAGCCTTGTTCAGCAGGATGATGTTGCAGAACTCCATTTGCTGGATGACGAGGTTTTCGATGTCTTCCTCGTCGATGTTGTCGCGCACGAGCCGGTCGCCGTTGCCAAATTCGTCGCGCATGCGGAGCGCGTCTACTACGGTCGTGATGCAGTCGAGGCGCACGATGCCGTCCTTGATGTATTTCGGCCCGAGCGTCGGAATGCTGGAAATGGTTTGCGCGATGGGCGCGGGTTCGCATATTCCGCTGGCTTCGATGACGATATAGTCAAACTTCTGCATGGTCGTGATGTCGTGAATCTGCTCCACGAGGTCCATCTTGAGCGTGCAGCAGATGCAGCCGTTCTGCAACGCCACGAGGCTGTCGTCCTTCTGTCCCACGACGCCGCCCTTCTCGATGAGGCTCGCGTCGATGTTCACTTCGCCGATGTCGTTGACGATGACGGCAAATTTAATGCCGCGCTCGTTGGTGAGAATACGATTGAGTAGTGTGGTCTTGCCGCTTCCGAGATAGCCGGTGAGCAGCAAGACAGGCAGTTCTTTCTTTGTCATGGATTATCCTTTACTGTTTTCTATTGCTTTCTTGACCGAGCCATGCATCAGCAACAGGCGTTTGGCGTGTTCATAGTCGAGTCCCAGTTCGTCTACAATCATGCGTGTGCCTCGGTCGATGAGTTTCTTGTTGGTGAGTTGCATGTTGACCATGCGATTGCCTTTGACGCGTCCCAGTTGTATCATGACTGATGTAGAAATCATGTTGAGAATCATTTTCTGGCCCGTTCCCGATTTCATACGGCTGCTGCCGGTGACAAATTCGGGGCCTACAATCATCTCGATGGGTACGTCGGCTTCGGCTGCCATGGGACTATCGGGGTTGCTGGTGATGCAACCGGTGAGGATGCCGTGGGCCCGTGCCTCGCGCAGTGCGCCGATGACATAGGGCGTTGTGCCCGAAGCGGCGATACCGATAACGGCGTCGTGCTCGTTGATGTGGTGCTCCAGCAGTTCCTGCCAGCCCCGTTGCTCGTCGTCTTCAGCGTTTTCGACGGCGTTGCGCAGCGCGGTGTCGCCGCCGGCAATGAGTCCGATGATGTGGGTTGGGGGCACTCCGAAGGTCGGCGGAATCTCTGACGCGTCGAGAACGCCCAGTCTTCCGCTCGTGCCGGCACCCATATAGAAGATGCGTCCACCCTTTTTCATGCGCGGCACGAGTAGCGTTACGAGTTTCTCTATCTGTGGAATGGCCTGCTCTACGGCCAGGGCCACCTTCTGGTCTTCACGATTAATGTCGACCAGAAGGTCGTGAACGCTTTTCTTTTCGAGGTCGTCGTAGAGCGACGGCTGCTCCGATATTTTGACGAATGCCATAGCTTACTCCTGATTGGTGTGATAAGCGATGAGCCCTTCCATGGGAGCTTGGATGATTTTGCCCAATGTCATGCCTTCAGCCTTGAGCGCTTCTTCGAGCGGTTGCCTGAAGTAGTAGGCAATGGAGCCGTTAAAGCCGATGGGTAGTTGGTCCCAATGGTCGTATTGCTTGACATTGCGCACGAGGAAACGGCGGAAACCATCGACCACCAATTGGCGAACAGCCGCGTTGTCGATATGCTTCGCGAGGAAAGGAACAAAGCCGGCGAGGAAGCGGTTGGGCAGTTTCTGGCGGTAAACACGGTCGATGATGTCGGCATTGGTCAGCTGATACTCGTCGTGGAAAGCCTTTACGATGTCTTGCGGCAACTGGTTCTTGAGCACGTCGCCCACCAATGTCTTGCCCAAAACGGCACCACTGCCTTCATCTCCAAGAATAAATCCGAGCGGAGAAACGTTCTTGATAATCTTCTCTCCGTCGTAAGCACAAGAGTTACTGCCCGTACCGAGGATGCAGGCAATGCCCGGTCGGTGGCCACAAAGGCTGCGGGCTGCCGCCAACATATCGGTGGCAACCTCGCACCGACCCGTGATGTGGAGGTGCTTTCGGAGTGCGGCCTCCAGAATAGGCAGCTTTTCGGGCGTGCAACCGGCACCATAGAAGAATACGTCTTCGATGTCGGTCGATGGAAGTTCGGGAACGAGCGCGCTATTGATTTCCTGCGCGATTTCTTCTTCGGTCTGGAAGAAGGGATTTGTGCCTTTTGTCTTGATGGTCAGAACGGCCTGACCGTTGTCTACCACACACCAATCGGTTTTGGTAGACCCACTATCTGCTAATAATATCATAGTTTGATAAAGATTTTTTTCTTATAAAGATAACAGCCGAAGCCCCATACGATGAGGACGAAGAGCAAGGCCCACGCCAGCGACGCGGCCTGCGTGCCGACAAGGGGCTGCATGATGTCCTTGAAGAAGAGGCTTTGCACGGTTTGTCCGCCTATCGGAATGATGGACAACGGGATGAGGATGAGGTCGGCCAGGACGTAGAGGGCCAGCGGATTGACGCCGAAGACCATGAAGAAACGGTTGAAGCCGCCGCCGCATCGGCGTTTGTCGACAACCCAGGAGAGCAGGGCCAGGAGCGTGGCGCCCAGTCCGCACGTCACCATGGCGAAGGTCGGCGTCCACAGTTTCTTGCTGATGGGACAGCCGTAGCTGAGCAGAAAGCCCGCGAACGTGAGCAGGGCGCCGATGATGAAGAGCCTTTCAATCTTGTCGTTGAGGTCTTTCAGGTTGGTCAGGACGCGTCCCACGCAGAAGCCGATGAGCACGTGGGCCAGCGAGGGCAGCGTGCTGAGGAGTCCTTCGGGGTCGGGCGTGTCCCATTTGTAGAGGTGGTTCGGGCCGAGAACGCCGTTGTCGAACACCGCCAGGATGTTGGTGGCGTCGTGGGCCCAGCCGTTGCCGGTCTCCAAAAGGATGAAATAGCCGATGAAGATGAGGGCGATGAGCCAGGGAATGTACTTGTGTTTCAGGCTGAGCGCAACGCAGGCGGCCAGTCCGTAGCAAATGCCGAGGCGTGGCAAGACGCCTACCAGGCGGAGTTCGGCAAAGCTGTTGGCCGACGCCAGCACCCGTTCGAGGAAGGGAAGGGAGGCGTTGTCGGCGCTCACCATGCCGTAGCAGAACTTCATGAGCCAGCCGATGGCAAGGCCGATGACATAGAGCAGGACGGCTCTCTTCAGGATTTTGCGGGCACAGGGCCATGACCATTCAAAGTTGAACTTGCGCAATGAGAGGTAGGTCGTGATTCCCATGATGAACATAAAGAAAGGAAACACCAGGTCGGTGGGCGTCAGTCCCAGCCATTCGGCATGTTCCAAAGGCGTATAAACGGGTTCGCCGCCGGGGTTGTTGACCAGGATCATGCCGGCGATGGTCATGCCGCGCAGGATGTCGATGGCCTGGATGCGGCTGCTTTTTACTTCTGTCATAAAACTTATTTGTAGAGATGATATTGTCGGGACAGCCTTTTGAACTTGTCGACGTCCTTGTCCCAATAGGCCTTGGCGTCGCTCCAGCGGTGTCGTCGTAGGAAAAGCTCCCGTATTTTCTTGCTTCCGCATACCTTGTCGAACATGCCGGCGCGCTGTCCCGCTTCGGCCAGGATGTCGTGGTCGGGGTAGAGTTGGTGGAGTTCTTGCAAGAGATAGAACTGCACGTCGCACAGGCGGGCCTTGCGATAGTCCGTGAAATACACCTGGACGCCTTGCAGTTGCCGGCCCTTGTACTTGCTGTAGAAGGGCGAATAGTAGATGGGGCGGAACGTATAGCCCGGCAGTTGCAGCGCGTTCATGCGCCCGGCCAGTTCGGTCGCTTCAATCCAAGGCGCGGCGAAGGTCTGGAAAGGCACCGTGTAGCCCACGCCGATGTTGATGCTGTCGAGTTCGCCCACGATGCCCGACACGGCATAGAACGGCGCCGACGAGGCTTCGGGGATGTGGGGCGACGAAAGCACCCACTTCAGGCCCGTGTCGGCGTAGGTCATCGAGCGGCGCCAGCCTTTCATCTTCACTACTTCCAGGTCGCATTTCGCGCCCAGCAGGCCCTCGTCGTTGAGCAGTCGGGCCAGTTCGCCGGGCGTCAGGCCGTAGACATAGGGCACTTTGAACTGGCTGACGAACGAGATGCAGTCGTCTTCCGTGACGCAGCCTTCCACCTTTTGGCCGCCCAACGGATTGGGGACGATCGAGCACCACCACTTTGATATGGTTGCGGGCAGCGGCTTTCATGATGTTGGCCAAGGTGCTGATGTAAGTGAACGAGCGGCAACCGATGTCCTGAATGTCGTAGACGAGCACATCGATATTCTTCAACATCTCGTCAGAAGGCGTGCGATATTTGCCATAGAGCGAATAAACGGGCAATCCCGTAGCCGGATCGGAGTCGTCGGTCACGGCGTCGCCGGCATGCGCGTTGCCCCTGACACCGTGCTCCGGACCGAACAAGGCCACGAGATTCACGTTCTTGGCGGCGTGCAGAATGTCGACGTCCGACCGCAGGTCGTTGTCCACGCCCGTAGGGTTGGTGACCAGACCGACCCGCAAGCCTTCCAACATCTTGAAGTTCTGCTTCTTCAAAACCTCTATGCCCGTCTTCACTTTCTGTGCCGCGACACTGCCGAAGACAAGTCCCAGGGCGCAGCAGATTATCGCTAATCTTTTCATTGCATCGTGTTTATTTGCGTCCATAGTTCTCGTCAATCTGTTTTCTGATGACAAACGTCACGCCGACGGTGGCCACGCAGCACAGCATGACCATCCAGAAGAAGTTCACGTAGCCGATGGCTTCCTGGATATAGCCCGCCACGAAGCCCGGGAGCATCATGCTCAGGGCCATGAAGGCGGTGCAGATGGCGTAGTGAGAGGTCTTGAACTCGCCTTCGGAGAAGTACATCATGTAGAGCATGTAGGCCGTGAAGCCGAAGCCGTAGCCGAACTGTTCGATGCAGAGGGCTATGCTGATGACGGTGATGTCGGTGGGTTGGTAGACGGCCAGGTAGACGAAGGTGAGGCAGGGTAGCGTCATGAAGCCGGCCATGAGCCACAGCGACCGCTTCAGACCGATGCGCGAGGCGAAGATTCCGCCCACGATGCCACCGCCCAAGAGGGCCATCACACCGAAGGTTCCATAGATGAGGCCGACCATGTCGGTGCTCAGTCCCAGGCCGCCGCTGGCCGTGCTGTGGACGAGGAAGGGCTGGCACATCTTGATGAGGAAACCTTCGGGCAGCCGATAGAGCAGCATGAAGGCGATGGCCCAGAGCACATGCGGCTTCTTGAGGAACGTGACGAACGAGTTGACGAGTTCCTTCCGCTTCAAATTGGCGGCCTCCTTGTCGTCGACACTGTCGTCGACACGCGGCTTGTCTTCGGCCGAATGGGGCAGGAAGAAGGTGTGGTAGAGCGTGATGAGGAAGAAGACAACCGCACTCACGCCCAGGGTTACCTTCCAGGAATGGGGGATGTTGCCCGTTTCATTCTCGATACTGCCGGCAATGAAGACCAGTACACCTTGGCCGAACACCGAGGCGATGCGGTAGAAGGTGCTGCGAATGCCGATGAAGGCGGCCTGACTGCTCGGCCCGTGGGCCAGCATATAGTAGCCGTCGGCGGCGATGTCGTGCGTGGCCGAGGCGAAAGCGGCGATGATGAACAGGATGAGTGTCAGCGTGAACATGCTGATGGGGGTCTGTCCGCCGGCGATGACGGCCGGCGAAGGACTGGGCAGCGTGAGTGTCAGCAGCACCAGAAACGCGGTCATGATTATCTGCATGGCCACGATCCACCAGCGTTTGGTCTTGATGACGTCCACCAAAGGGCTCCACAGGCCCTTGAGCAGCCACGGAAAATACAGCAGTGTCGTGAAGAAAGCCATATCGCCGTTGGGTACACCCATCTTTGTGAACATCATAACAGAGATGTTATTCACGACAAAATAGGGCACACCCTCGGCAAAATACAGCGTAGGCACCCACAGCCATGGAGATTTTATGTTGCTTTTCATTGATTTTTAGCGTATTGTTGACAGCGATGGTCGTTATTTGTTCATGGCGATGCGGGCCTGCAGCTCCCATGTGCGGACGCGATCCTTGTACGTGTTGTTGCGATTTTCCTTCTCAATGCTGAGCGCGGCGTCGGAGTTGTCGTCCCAACGGCGGCAGCAATACAGCACGTCATAGATGCGACCGATCTGATAACGACGTGAGATGGCCAGGCCCAAGGCGTAGTCTTCGCCGTAGTTTACGTTGGGCAGGTTGATGGCCCGCACCACGGGCGTGAAGAAACCGCGCGGCGCGCCGAGTCCATTGATGCGCAAAGCGTTGTTGCGTCCGTTGTCGGGTGTCCACTCGCGGTGGTCTATCTTGCCCGGGGGAAGCATGTTCTTGTCAATGTCTGTCAGCATGTAGGAGCCGATGACCATGGCGCATTGCTGCTCATGGAAGGCGTCTACAAACTTCTGGAGCGTGTTTTCGTCGGAATAGACGTCGTCGCTGTCGAGCTGAACGATGAAGCGGCCGCACTTGGGATGGTGGGCGGCCATGTTCCAGGCGCCACCTACGCCGATGTCGCGGCGGGTCGGGATGAGGTGCACCAGCCGCTCGTCGGCCTTGTATTCCTCAATGGCTTCGGTGGTGCCGTCGGTGGAATGGAACTCCGGACCGTTCTCGACAACGAATACATTGTACTTGAAATCGGTCTTCTGGCTCAACGCGCTGTCGATTGCGTCACGAATGGTGCGGATGCGATTGCGCACAGGTATCATGATGGTGGCCTCGTATTCGAACGCTTCTTGGTTGAAGTCGACCGACTCGAACTGCGGAGCAAGGTAACCGCCGATAGCTTTCAGGTGCTCGGTGCAGGCCTGTTCCATCTCAATCTGTGAGGCCCGGTTGCGTGGATCTACGTAGTCGAAGAGCTTCTCGCCCGTCTTTCGGTTGTCGAGTTCCACCTCGCTGTAGAGGTTTTCGTTGATGTGGACGAGTTCCTCGCACTGCGACAGTTTCAGTCGGAGGTCGTAGAAGCCTGCTGCCTGATAGTGGGCGGTCGTCTTGCCGGCCGCCGTCTTGAGGGCGTCGGTGCGGAAAAAGAGCACCGAACCGAAGTCGAAGTCGTCGCGCAAGCTGCCTTTCTGGTAGTCGATGACGGGTGCCTCGGAGCGTATTCCCTCGGCCGATATCTTGTAATGGTCGGCATACACCATGCCGGCATGGGTGCATTGGGCAATGCCGACCATGCGTTCGAGCGCGTAGAGGCCTATTTCCATATATTGCTCCTTCATATATAATAAGGTGTAAGGAGCCTCGGCAGCCTCGGCCACCTTGCGCATGGTGTCGCTGCTCTTCAGCGTGTCGATGGCCAAAACGCCGTCGACGCCTTCCACGGTCGTCGGTTCGCCGGCTTGGAGGATGATGACACGGTTCACGATGTCCTGGCCTTGCAGGCCTTCGAGCGTTCTTTTCAATTCTTCCCGCCCTGCCATGGGTAGGAAGCAATCTACCATTTTCTTCATGATTGTTATATTTTCAGTGATGATTTGTCGATGGATAGTTTTCCCAAATAGCCGTCCTCGTCGGTGTAGAGCACGGCGTCTCGGCTCAAGGGAACCACGGTGTTGACGAGCGTGTTGCCCACCTTGTGCTTCCAAAGCAGGCGTCCCGTCTTCGCTTCGATGGCAAAGATGAGGCCATTCTTGGTGGAAGAGAAGACCACGCCGTCCTTTTCGGGCAGCATGACGGTGGCGTGCTCGTAGCCGAAGCCCACGTTGCAGGCCCAGAGTTGCCGTGGATGATTGTCCAAAGCCGAGTAGCAGACCACGCTGTCGCGCATGGTCTTGGCATAAACGCGCCGCCGGTCTTTGGAAATGCCGATGGATTCGCGCACCACACTCTGCTTGGTGGCGTAGACCTCATGGCCGTCGTGGGCGTCGATGGCGGTCAGCACGCGGCGCGGATCGGCCACGAACACCTTGCCGTGGGCCGTGACGGGCCACACGCCGGAAGGCGAATAGTGCATGTCCTGACGTCCGGTGGTCCATTGCCACAAGGGTATGCCGTCCTTGCGGCGCAGGGCGTAGAGCGTGTTGGCCCAGTCGCCGAATACCACCATGCGGCGGTTGACGAGCGGGCGGGTCTCCACGTAGCCCCGAATGCCCTGCTGACTCCAACGGATGGTGCCGTCCTTGACGCGGATGGCACGGAAGATATGGTCGCCGCTGCCCACGTAGGCTATGCCGCCACGGATGGTCACGGCACTCACGACGGGCCTTTGCGTCCGCACCTTCCACCGCAACGTGCCCTTATGGGCGTCAATGCCGTAGATAAAACCGTCGGCCGAGCCGGCCACCACCACGCCACGGCCGATGGCGGGCGTGCCGATGATGCGGGCACCCGTGGCGTATTGCCACTGCCGGCGGCCTTGATGGTCGAAGCTGGTAACGCGTCCGAGGTTGTCGGCCACCACGATTCGACGCCTGTCGATGGCCGGCGACGAATAGATTCCGGCCCGCAAGGCTACCTGCCACGCAGCTTTCACCATGGGATAGTCCCGGTTGACGCTGAAGTCGGGGCGCAAGGGCGACGTGGCCGCTGCACCCGGGCCGTGGGATTGGCCGAGCGCGACGGCGGCCCAGCGGTGGCGGGGCAAGCCGAAGGGATGAGTATAGGCGATGATTGAGTCGGCCGTCACGTCATATTCGTTGTATTGTCCGGCCGTGTGGCCTTTCTGTCTGAGGTTGGTGATGTTGACGAACCCCGGCAAGCCATCGTATGTCGTGAAGAGGTTGTGGTGGTAATGGCCGCAGAGAAAGGCCTGGACAGGGTAGGGACGCACGGCGTCGGTCACGTCGAAACAATTGTCGACGTCTTCAGGGAGCATGGGCATGTGGCTCACAAGGAACACGGGCTTGTCGAATCCGTTGTGCCTCAGCTCCTCTTTCAGCCATTCGATGTCTTCGGGAGCCACGTGTCCCAGGGCCATGCGCATGAGCGGGCCGCTCGGGAAGCCCAGGAACAGGTAGCCGCGGTGCTCGAACTTGAAACGTTCATAGCCGAAAATCCGCTTGAAATCCATACATCCGCTCTCGCTCCACTTCTGGTCGTGGTTGCCTTGGACAATGTAGTAGGGGCGTTGCAGTCGGTCGAGTTCCTGCTTGGCCAGCCGCAGCGAGGCCCCGTCCCCTTTGTCGGCGATGTCTCCGGTGACGAGGATGAAGTCGATGGAGTCCGACGCGTTGATTTGGTCGACCGAGTTGCGGAGGTCTTGTGTGGGCCCCGGAGCGTTGATGTCGATGTGGATGTCGGTGAGGAGGGCAAAGCGGAAAGGCTCACCGGCCTGTGCCGGCATGCAGACGCGGAGAAGCGCCCACAGGATGGCGGCTTGTAGATACCATTGTTTAGGTTTCGTTATGAAATGCTTCATCTTAGTTTTACCTTTCCTATATCATGATGCAAAGATATTAAAATAACGTGATTCGTGCGCATTTTCTACTCTTTATTCCTCAAATACTCCATCACCATCTTCATCAACTCATCGCGTTGCGCCTCTCCCTTCACCGCTTCGAAGGGGAAGCCGAGCACCACCGTGCGCCATCGGTCGGTCTCGTTGCCGCCGAAGACGACGCCCGCGCTTTTGTTGTTTTCGGGATAGCGGAAGGCCGTGTAGGCGCAGGGGTCGGCCGGGTCGATGGCGTCGGGCGACTCCACGACGTAAGATTGCTCGTTGGGGCGGTTGAAATATTCCATCCGCAGCCGCCTGTCGGTCAGCGGCGACACCACGGTCGTAATCTCACCCTCGGTCGACGCCTTGTCGTTGCGCCACTGGTATTTCAGTATTTTACGTGCGAAGGCGATGTCTTCCTTGTCGGCCTTGGCGATGGGGTTCTGCCAAAGGTCGGTGCCCACGTAGGAACCGGAGACAAAGATGCGGCCGCCTGCTTGGCAATAGGTCGTGATGGCCTGTTGTAACGGTTTTGGGAAAGTCTTGAAGTCGAGTCCCTTTACAGCCCCGATTCGCCCCATCTTGGTCTGTTTGTTCTTGCCCAGAATGAGGTCGACGGCACAGAAACGTTCGCTGTCGAAGAGCCGGAGGGCGAGGGCCGCGTCACGACCGGCCGACACAAAGCTGTAGCCTGCCTTCAGGAGAGACCGCCCGTGGAGCGCAGGGTAGTCGAAAGTATTGCCCTTCACCACAATCCGTTCGTAGTTGCTCTGGCTGTCGCCGTAGCCCGAAGCGTCATCGTCCGTCCAGGGGATGGCCCGCCTGAACTCTTTCATCTTGCCCGTGTAGGAGATCATTTCCCGATAGGGCACGCCGTTGTCGTCGTCGGCCAGGAAGCCCGCCTGCTCGTCGTCGGCACTGCGGAAGTCGTCGGGCGCGCTGATGCGGTCGAAGCCGTTGACCACCAGGACGGGCTTGGCCGTGGCCGCAGAGGCTATGCCCGCGCTCAATATTTCGGACGGGAAGCTCTCGCCGCCCTTGTTCAGGGCGCACACCTTGAAGCTCACCACCTGGTCGGGGGCTATCGTGACTGTGTGTTGCGGCTTCTTCACCACCACGCCATTGTCCCAATCGCCGTCGCCCTGACGCGTGTAGACGATGTATTTCTCGGCCTTGGCCGTCGCTTCCAGCGGGTCGTCGACCGGTTGCCACGTGAGCAGCACCTTGTCGCCCTTGGCCAGTTGGAGCGCAAAATCCTTGACAGGCAGCGGCTGAACCACATAGTCGGTGCCGTAGTTGTCGGACAGGAAGCGGAGCATGCCCTTGTAGATGGCGCGCGAAACGGTGAACTGGAAGCGCGGGTCGGCCCCGTAGCGCATGTCGGCGAAGTTCTCATGCGAGAGCAGTTCGAGCAACATGGCCGGCACACGGGGCGTCCATGCTTCGAAATAAGACTGGTTCCACATGCCACGCCGCGTCCATTTGGGTTCGTAGAGGGTGCGGATGTCGTTCACGATCTGCGACTGGACGAGGTCGCAAAGGTCGTGGTTGATCTGCCGGCTGGTGCCGTCGGCGAACTTGCCGCCGTAGCGGTTGACCATGTAAATGCCCAAGGTGCCGATGATGGAATCGCCATAGACCGTGCCGGCGTCGCTGTGGAAGGCGAAGGAGAGGTCGATGGGAATGCGGAGCCCCTTGCCTTCGGGCCAGGCTTTGGTGCCTCCCAATAGGTAGTTGACCCATGGCCCGCGGTTCTTGTAGTCGTCGCGGTAGTCGTCCTTGCCGTGTGAAGGCGAGTAAACGCTGTCGGGAATGCCGGCCCACTGCATGTAGTAGCGTGCTCCTTCCAGGTAGCGGGGATAGCCGCTGACCTCGTATGGGTAGTCCATTCGGGGCTGCCAGGCGTTGCGGGGATGGTAACCCGACTGGCGGTCGGTCTTTCCGTTGAAGGCGATACTGTCGCCGTCGGCCCGTCGGGCGATGTTGCCCATGCCGCCACCGAAGCGCACGACGTCGGCCGTCACGACGGTTCCTTTCTCTTTTGAATAGTTGGTGAGCGTGACACAGCCCTGCGTTCCCGCGTCAAAGTCGAAGGTGCCAAGGTAGATCCACGTGCCGCCACCCATCTGCTGGTTGACCGAGAAGCGGGTGCTGCCGCCCTTGTGACGCACCGTGTAGAGTGCCTGCGTGGTGCTGTTGGGCAGCGACTGGTAGGCCACGTAGACCGCGTAGGGGCGGCTGACGGCTATCCGGGGACTCCACTTGATTTCGCCGGCACGCCCGCTGTTGGTCGTCGTCTCCGCCATGCGGTAGGTGCCGTCGTGGAAAGGATTCTCAAACTCCTTGTATTCCTGCCGCATGTAGGCGAAGCCGGGGCCGTCGCCGGTCGTCCAGGGCTTGTCGCCGTCGGTCTCCGTGTAGGGCGATGAGGCCAGTTGGCCATCGTTGTCGACGATTACTTCATGAGGATTGGCGTCGCGTTCGCGGGGTGTCAGCACATAGGCACCCGCCTTTTCGAGCATGGGGATGAGGTAGGGCAGCACATACTGTTGCGTGTACTTGTCCTCGACGGTCTGGAACATGCGCCCCCGTTGCCACTGCCAGCGTTGCCGTCCCGGCTCGAAGTAGAGGCCATGGCTCTGCCACATGGCGATATGTCGGCCCTCAAGTCCTCGCGTCGGGGTGTAGGGACGGCTCAGGTTGCGCACCAACGGCACCGTCTTGTCCTGCGTGAAGACGGCCGGTTTGTCGGCTTTCGGCCGCAGATGGCGGGGAATCAGGTCGCGGATGTCTACGCCGCCCGTGATGACATGCACCTCGTTGTCGGCGTCATTGGCTGGTAGAACGGCCTTGACGCGGCTGATGATGTCCCGACATTTATCGGGATTGAAGGAAACGTATGAGAAGTTGGTGCTCGCGTAGACGAGGGTTCGGCCGCTGTCGGCCTTGATGGAGTCCACGCTTACACGACCGGTGTTGACGCCGGCGGTGAATTGGTTCAGAACGCGTTCGACGGCGTCCGTCCCTTGCCCGAGGGCTGTCGTGCAAAAGGACAGCCCCAGCCCCAGGGATAAGGCAAAAAGTCTTTTCATAACAAATATACTAAACTACCGGGGCCTGCGTGTACAGGTCCCGGTAGTGGATGATGCAAGCGATTTATGTCTGTTCGTTGCATGGGCATGAATCGTTACCAGCCCGGATTCTGCTTCACCTTTTCGGCGTTCAGGTCTATTTCGTTGCTCGGAACGGGGTACAGATAGTATTTCGCTTCATACTTACGGGTGGCCGTCGTTCCAACGAGATAGTTGCCGTCGACGTTCTGTCCCTTCTTGTCGGGCAAGTTGGCGATGTTGGCTCCACGGTTGATGGCGGTGTACTTGTTGCTGTCGAGCTTGTCAAGCTGGTGCCAGCGCACGAGATCCCAGTAGCGGTAGTCCATGTCGCACATCAGTTCGCAGCGGCGCACGCGGCGTATCTCCCACAACAGGTTGCTCACGCCCATGTTGTTGGCGGGGTCGGCGGCGGGATTGAGTGTCATATTGGGCAACTCGGCACGCTTTTGCAGCAAGTTGACAGTCTTATCGAGATCGGCTTGGGTCAGCGTTCCCAACTCTGCTTTGGCCTCCGCTTCGTTCAGCAGGATGACAGAATACCAGAACAAGGGGATGTCGGTGTAGTTGGTATTCGTATTGGTGCGGTAGTGAAGCGCCAGCTGCGGGTTGTCATACTTGTAGATTGTGTAGCCCGTTGCCGCTGTCATCTCGGCCGGCAGCGGTCCGTCGGGCGACGGTTCGTTGCGGATCCAGCCGTGACTCTTGAAACAGATGATGGAGTCGACGAGCAAACTGAGGCGTTTGTCCTTCACGGCCAGCAGGTGGCTGATGGAGTAGTCGCCTTTGGCATTGGCCGCCGCCGCGTCGTTCTTGTCGAGTGTCGTCGTCGCCAACGGCTTTCCGTCCTTGAAAAGGAAGGCGTCGATGGCGTCCTTGGTGAGTCCGCTCTGTGTTGTAGAGCCAGAGGTGTAGTCGCAAAGGCCATGTGCCTTGACATCCTTCTCATAGTTGTCGTAGAAGATGACCTCTTTGTTGTTTGACAGGTTCAGCGAATTGTACACCGTGTATATCTTGCCGCCTGCTCCGGGCGTCCACTCGTTGAGCACGAACTTGCCGTCCATCAGTGCCTCCGAGGCTTTCACGCATTCTTCCAAGTATTTCTTGGCGCGGGCGCCGTCGGGTGCCTTGCCGTTGTCGGCCAGCGTGCGATACTTGCAGAAGGTGCCTTCGTAGAGGCAGATGTCGCTTTTGGCGGCCAGCGCCATCTCCTTGCCCCACGTCGTCTTGTCGGAAGTGTTGCTGGGCAGATTGGCGATAGCAAAGTCCAGGTCGGCCAACACCTTGTCCATCACTTGGTCGCGGTCGTCGCGCGGGCCATAGACAGCCTCGTCGTTGGGGTCGCCTATCACCTTGTCCTCCCACTGTACGTCACCGTACATCTGCACCAGCTCGTAGTAGACCCATGCCCTGTTGAGGCGGCCGATGGCTTCGTACCTGGCCTTCTGCGCGTCGGAGAGGCTCGAAGTCTTGATTCCGTCGAGCATGTAGTTGACCCGGCGTATCTTGGTGAAGCGTCCCGACCACGCGGCGGCCTTGTTGGGAATCGTGCGGTAAGTCCAGTTGGCGAACGAAGGATTGGCCTGGTCGTCGTTCAAGGTGTTGAAATAGAAGCTGCTGGCGCTGCCGTAGAAGGAGTAGAAACCGTTGCTGTAGCTTTCCACCTCGTTGACATTGCTCCAAAACGCCGGAGCGTTGACGAACGTGTCGCGCGGATTCTTGTCCAGCAAATCGTTGCAACCCGTTAGTGTCAGGGCTGCAGTCGCAAGGATATATAGAATTGACTTTTTCATGATGCTTGATGTTTAGATGTCGCTTATAGTGTAACCTGTACGCCTACGGCAAAGGTGCGGGTGATGGGTTGCGTGCGTCCCCAACCGCCAAACTTGATACCTTGGCCTTCGTTGATTTCCGGATCGACCGGCAAATCGCCGTTGCCCTTGTGGAGCAAGAAGAGGTTGTTGGCACTGACGTAGACCCTGAGGTTCTGGATATAGGCCTTGCGTGTCAGTTCTTTCGGCAAGGTATAACCCAACGTGATGTTTTTCAGGCGCAAATAGGACATGCGGGTGAGGTATCTGCTCTGCGGATAGTAGTTGTGGCTGCCCTTGGATGCCGACAATGCCGACACGTTGCCGGCTGCCTCGTTGCCAGGCCACAGGCACGGATAGTCGTTGCTCTGCTTGATGTTCACCACTTTCTTATCCGGATCGGCGTCCCACGTGTAGACATTGTATTTCGTCTGGTGCTTGTAGAGGGTCAGGTCGGCGTTTCTCATGAGCGGGAAGTTGAATGCCGATATCGTCCAGACGTCGCGTTTGCCCACACCTTGGAAGAAGAGGTCGAGGTCGAAGCCCTTGAAAGTGCCGCCGATGTGGAAGCTGTATTCGTAGCGGGGCAGCGTGTTGCCGATGACTTTCAGGTCGCCATGGTCTTCCAAGGTGCCCTTTCCGCCGTCGATCTTTCCGTCGTGGTTGAGGTCTTTGAACTTGATGTCGCCGGGGCCGTAGACGAAGTTGCCTGTCTGAATGCCCGTCTGGTCGGCTATTCCTTTCTTATATACCCAGCTTCCGTCGGCATTGCGGCTCTCGAAGTCGTCCTCCGTGAAGTAGCGGTCGGTCTCGAAACCCCAGATGTCGCCCCATGTCTGGCCTTCGTAGGCGTAGGAAACGTCGTTGGTGTGGCCGATGATCTTGTTGGCGTTGTTCCACTTCTTCACCTTGATTTTCGAGTCGCCAATGCTGAAGTTGGCGTAGAGGCCGAAGTCTTTGCTGAACTGTTTGCGCCATGCCACCGACAATTCCCAGCCTCGTGCCTGGAGTTCTCCGCCGTTGGTGTAGGGTGCTCCGGCACCGACGGCCGACGGAATGGCGTTGCCCGGCGCGAGCATGTCCTTGGTGAGGCGCTCATAAACCTCGGCGGTCAGCGTGAACTCGTCGTTGAGGAAGCCGAGGTCGAGGCCCAGGTTCTTCGTCTGGATGCGCTCCCAGGTGAGTGATGGGTTCACCCATGTGGGCATGGTGAAGCCGTTGACCTTGGCGCCGCTGCCGTTGAGCCAGATGAACTTGCTGTTGGGTTCTACCTGATAGGGTGTCATTGTGGAGAGGAACATGTTGTCGCCGATGGCCTCGTTGCCGATTTCGCCGTAGGAGAAGCGCAGCTTACCGTTGGAGACGATGTGGCGGTAGTTCTTCCAGTAGGCCTCTTCACTGAAGCGATAGCCCAATGAGAAGCTGGGGAAGAAGGCCCAGCGGTCGCCGCTGCGGAAGCGGCTGGAACCGTCGTAGCGGCCGTTGAGTTCGAGCAGGTAAATGCCCTTGTAGTCGTAGTTGATTCGTCCGAAGTAGCCGGCCGAGGCGCGGTCGGCGGTCTCCGACTCGATGGTGGCGTCCTTCATTTCGCCATAGGCCAGGTTCAGCTCCGGATAATTCTCATCGTAGAGCAGTTTGCGGGTGGCGCCGAAGTAATCGGACGTGAAGCTCTCGCCGTTGACGCCGGCCATCACGTTGAGGTTGTGCTCGTCGTTGAACGAGTGGGCGTAGTTCAGGTAGGCGTTGGCCGTCCAGCGGTTGTTCTTGCGGTTCCAACGGTTGGTGCTGGTGTTGCTCGACGTAACGAAGTAGGTCGGCTTCTTGCCGCTCCAGTTCATGCCTTGTACGCTGTGGTCGGCCGTCTTCGAGTTGAAGTTGTCTATCTGATACGTGTAGTCGGCGTTGAGGGTCAGCTCCTTGGTGATGTTGGCCTTCACGAAGGCGTTCATGCGCAGCACGTCGTGCGCGATGACGTAGCGGCTGGCCTGCTTCTGCATGGCGATCATGCGGTAGTCGTACTCGGTGCCGTCGGCGTCCTTGTAGATTCCCGACGGAATGAAGTAGGAACCCCATCGCCACAGATACTGGTGGATGTCGGTCCAGGTGTCCGCCCTGCTGAAGTGGCGGCGCGTGTAGTTGAACCGAACGCCTGCCGTGAGCCAGTCGGTGATGTCGGTCTGCAGGTTCACCGTGGCGTTGTGGCGGTTGCGCTTGGCCGGGTTGAACTTCATGATGTCCTGCTTGTAGTCATAGCCGAGCGACGTGTAGAACGTGGTGCGGCCCGACGAGCCCGAGATGCTGACGTCGTGCGTCTGCGAGGGTGCGGCGTTGTCGTACCATATCTTGCGGATGTCGTAGTTGGCATAGTACATGGGGCTGCCTTCGAAGGAGTAGTCGCCCACTTCCTGGTCGCTTTTCCACGGTCTCATCAGGCTGTAGCCCTTCTTTCCGCCGTATTGTTTTTCCCAATCCTGGGCCAGCGGCAGCAACTTGTCGAAGTACATGCCGAAGAGTTCGGGCGTGGATTCGCCTGCCCGCTTCTTGCCGATGAGTCCGGCCTCAAGCTGTTCGGGCACCGTAGGGAAGTCGGGCAGCACCGTGGCCTGGTCCCAAGCCAGCTGGCCGTTGTACTTCACCGTCACGCGGTCACCCTTCTTGGCCTGCTTCGTGGTGATGAGAATCACGCCGAAGGCCGCCCTGGCTCCGTAGACGGCCGACGACGCGGCGTCTTTCAGCACGGAGATGGAGGCGATGTCGTTGCCGTTGATCATCGTGAGGTTGTCGGTGGGCACGCCGTCGACGACGATGAGCGGCGAGGACTTCTGCTTGTTGGACAACGTGCCCAAGCCGCGGATGGAGAGGGAGGGCGTGGCGTTGAGGTCGCCGTTGTTGCTGAGCACCGTCAGACCGGGCACCGCGCCTTGCAGGGCCTTGCTGACGTCCTGCTCCGGTCGGCTCCCGAGCGTCTTGTCGATGTCCACGTTGGCCACGGCGCCGGTGAGATTCACCTTCTTCTGCTGGCCGTAGCCCACGACAACCACCTCGTCGAGCAGGGCGTTGTCGGGCGTCATCTGGACGTGCATGCCGCTTTTGGCTTTCAATTCAACGGTCTTGTAGCCCAGGAAAGAGATGCGGAGTTTGGCGTTGTTGGCCGTTTTCAGTTCAAAACTGCCTTTTGCGTCCGACACTGTGCCGCGGGTTGTACCTATTTCGGCAATGCTGGCGCCCATGATGGGGTCGCCGTTCTCGTCGACAATCGTTCCTTTAACCGCAACGGTGGTCTTGCTGTCCGTTACAATCTGTGGGGGGGGGTACAGAAGCGTAACTTCCTGATACTCCGCATGATAGCAATAGCGCTCCTATCAGCGCAACGTGTCTTTTCATAAGCGTGTTTTTATGAGTTATAGGATGTTTGAATGGGATGTCAAATGGTATGTTTTGCAAGGTCTGTGGGGCTCCGTAATGCGGTGGAAGCAGGCTGACGGTGTCTTCACTTTGCAAATATGATTAAAATAAACGAAACTTGCAAGTGTTTTGTTAATTATTTTTTTGAAAGTACAAAAATAACTATCGAATCATAACGGATTGTCTTCAACGACGGTCCGAAAGGCGGATGTCGCTCCCCTTTGCCCGCTTCTTTGGGGGCATGGTGGGCCTTCGGCCTGTTCACGGGGCTTCCGGCCTACTACCTTTGCCCGCTTTTTTGAGGACATGGTGGCCCTGTCGTCTTCACGGGCTCGACAAAGGTGTGTGTTTTGTCAATTTTCTTTCACTCAAAAACGGTCTTGCGCAGCCGTGCAAACAGCTCTTGAAACGGTGTGTTCATCCGCTCTTTCGCTTCGTTTCCAGCCCTTTGGGGCTTCCACAACGCCCTTTTCCGCCCCTCGAAGCATGGCTTTGGGCCTTCAAGTGCACATGGATTGGGCTGTGAAAGCAGGCGGGTTGCGTTGTAAAAGGCCAGCTCTTGTGTCGCAAAAGCATGGCGGTTGGCGTCCGCAAGAGGCCGGATGTTGCGTTTGTCTTCGCAATTTATTGGATATCAGCGCATTGTGAAATGCGCGAAAAATGGCGTTATTTGCGCCCAACGTTTTTCTTTTTTCAAATAACGGCAGTTTTTCGAGGGTGTTTGTAAAGAATATTCTGAATCTTTTCCACGCCGATTTTTCAACCCAAATCGGTTCATGGGAACATGGGCATGGCGGCTTGCGCAGGAAACCGCCGGTCTTGCTCATGCTGTTGCGCTGTCTTGCTCATGCAACCGCCTGTATTTTGCATGTAACCGCGCTGTATTTCGCTTGCTACCGCCTATATTTTGCCTGCAACTGCCTGTCTTGCGCCTGCTACCGCCTTGGCGGTTGGTTTTTTTGGAGAGCAGGGTTGCGAGCGCAGCGAGCTACCCTGCCTGGTCGGCGGTGGAGATATCTAGGCCGAAGGTCTTGGTCTTTTTACGTTTGTGGTGGGATGTGTCGACCCTGGAAGGGTCGCCCAAAGACAGCCGTGATGATGGTGGACGACCCCTCCAGGGTCGACGGATGGGTGGCGGGCACCCCTCCCCCGGTCATCCTTCGGCATGACCGGGGGTTACGGAAAGGTGAAGCCGCCGGCTTCAACACCCGCAGGAAAGCCTCGGGCACCGTCATGCGGGCCTGCCCGCCCGCCATCCAGGGCCTGCCGCCGGCAATCATGATCATTGTTCAAAGGCTGGTTTGGGCTCAAATTCTCGAATGTGAAGAGGTCATGTTCAATCTCCCATGAGGAGGTTGAACATGACCTTTGCCAATCCCATGAGG